>CAZHJK010000011.1:0-82609 GCA_964533275.1 uncultured Eubacteriaceae bacterium
AGGAGACTTTGGCAGAAGGCTTTATAGCCTAAAGCCAAAGTTTTACTCTACAAGTGATACTTTCTTATATAATTGATTAAAGTATTTTTGGGGACAAAGCCCTCTACTGGTTTAGGAGGATGCTTAGGCTGAGAGCCGTAGAAGGTAATCATAGTATACCTAACTATGATGCAAAGCTACTATTTTTATGTTAAACTAAGGTAATGAATAAAAAGGATTTTGTAAAGAAAAATAGAAGAATAATTACAAGAAAGCGTGCAAAAAGTGCATGTGTTTGTAGAAAAGGGGTGAAGTGAGATGAGGGTACTTTTAGTAGAGGATGAGAAGGCTTTAGCTACCGCCTTATCAAAAATATTAAGTAAAAATAATATTAGTGTTGATCTATCCTTTGACGGAGATGAAGGGTTTTATTTAGCCCAAAAGGATATATATGATGTTATTATCCTTGATATTATGCTTCCCAATAAAAGTGGTTTGGAAATATTAAGAGACTTAAGAGCTGCTAATAAAAAGACGCCTGTACTATTTCTTACAGCCCGTGATACAATTGAGGATAGGGTAGTAGGCTTAGATAGTGGAGCCGATGATTATCTTATAAAGCCCTTTGCCACAGAGGAGTTATTAGCACGAATCCGTGCTTTAGTTAGAAGACCTAAAGACTTAATGAATGATAATTATTTGGAATTTGGAAATGTAAAGCTTTATATTGATAGTGGAGAATTAGAGGTTGATAATAATAAAAAAAGATTAACATCAAAGGAAATACAGCTATTGGAGCTTTTTCTACGGAACCCAAAGATGGTTTTATCAAAGGAACTTATCTTGGATAGGGTATGGGGAATAGATGGTAATGCTATGGAAAACAGTGTAGAGATATATATTCACTATCTTCGAAAAAAGCTGGGCAGCAAATCTGAACTTATTATAGAAACAGTTCGTGGGATCGGCTATGTATTAAAGGAGAAGAAGATAGATGCTTAATAAACTACGGATAAACCTCACTATTTTAAATACTGTGGTGTTAATTGTAATATTATCTATTATCTCAATATTTGTATATGTATTAATGGACTTTAATCTACACAAGGATATTGATGATATTCTAATTACAAATTCTCATCAAGTAGATAACTATGTCAATTTTATTGAGGATAATGAAAATTCTGAGCAAGTGGATGAAGAGAAAAAAAATGAACATTTAAGAACCATTCATAACATGACAAAAAATAATATCTCTTATGTGGTATTAGATACTGAAAAAAGAGTTAATATTAATTCTAGTTATATAGAGCTGGATTACGATTTGTTGATGGACATTAGAAAAGATGCCATGAACAATGTTGAAGGCAGTGACAGAATAATTACTGATTTAAATAGAACTTTTTATTTTGAAACTATAAATACAGAGGGAATTAATTTTCGAATCTGTACAACATATTACTCAACAGATATGCAAAAAAATAATGTTAGAACCATTCAAACCATTAAGACCTTAAGAAACGAAAAGGATGTGCTTAACAGATTAGGCTTTACCTTAATTGCTACAATTATTATAGGTACAAGTCTTTCCTTAATAGGAGGATATATATTAGCAGGTAGATCATTGGTTCCAATCATAAAATCATGGAAAAGACAGCAGGAATTTGTATCAGATGCTTCCCATGAATTAAGAACTCCTCTGGCAGTAGTACAGACAAATTTAGAGGTTATAAAGGGTAGTGCCAATGAAACAGTAAAAAGCCAGAGCTATTGGTTAAAAAATGCCTATGATGAGACCCTTAGAATGAATAAAATCATACAGGATTTATTATTTTTAGCCAGGGTAGATTCAGGACAGAACATCTTAGACAAACAGGAAGTTGATTTGACATTCCTATTGCAGGATGTAAGTGAGAAACTAATACCCTTAGCTGCAAACAAACAATTGCAGATAATTACAAATGTCGATGAGAACCTTGTTATACATGGAGATTCTAATAAAATTAGGCAGTTAATGGTTATTTTAATTGATAACGCTATTAAATATAGTACACCAAATAAGATAATAAAGATTACTGGCAGAAATATAAAAAATGGAGTAGTAATTGAGGTGATTGATCAGGGAATTGGAATAAAGCCTGGAGAATTAACAAGAGTATTTGACAGATTTTATCGTTCTGACAAAGTGCGTTCCAGAGAACAAGGAGGAACTGGACTGGGGCTTTCAATTGCAAAATGGATTACTGATATTCATAGGGGTAGGATTGAAATAGAAAGTAAAATGCAGGAAGGTACAAAGGTGATAGTATATTTGCCATTTAATTAGAAACAAGTATAGATGGTTAGGAGGAAGAGTATGATAGAAAAACAAATGACAATGGATGACTTATTAAGGGATATAAACTTTATAAAAAGATTATATGAAGTAGTAAGAATTGTTGATCCAATTAAGAATCAGGTATTAGATTATAAGGATAATAAACTAATACCCTTGCCGTCAAAATGCTATGATGTTTGGGAGAGAAAGGATATTTGTGAAGATTGTATTTCTAGAAATGCTCTGGAACAGGATGAAACATATGCAAAGATTGAATATATTAGGGATAAGGTATATATGATTCTAGCTATGCCCGTTCATTTAAAGGAAAAAAGGGTTATATTAGAACTATTGAGGGATATAACTAAGGAAAGAATACTATTTGATTCAGTTGATACTTCCAAAGGAGATGCCTATAGTCTATTAAAAAATAGAAATATAAATATAATCAAGGATGGTTTAACAAATATATATAATAATAGATATATTAATGAGCGTCTACCCTATGACATTATGAGTAGCCATATAAATGAAGAATATCTTTCTATTTTTATGATTGATATTGATAATTTTAAAGAAATAAATAAAGAATTTAGTCATAATTGTGGAAATATCATATTGATGGAATTTGCTAAAGTACTAGAAGGAAAGGTAAAAGAAAGTAATGGATGGGCAGCTAGATACACAGCAGATACCTTTATTGCAGTATTGGCTAATTATTCGCCAGAAGAGGCAGGTAAATGGGCAGAAGAAATAAGGAGCGTTATTGAAAAATATGATTTTTTCTGTGATAATAAAAACCATATTTCTATAACAACAAGTATAGGTGTATATACCAAACAAAAGGTAAATGATCCTATGGATAAATTTATAGCTAAGGCAAAGCTGTTTTTAGGAAGGGCAAAGGAACAGGGGAAAAATTGTGCTGTTTCAAATGGGGAGAGGTAAATAAATATGAAAAAAGAAGGTGCATATATTGGAAAATAAATCTGTACAATCGAATTTTATAAGAAATATAGTAATAGAAGATATTGAATCTGGAAAGCACAAAAAAATTATTACCAGGTTTCCACCGGAGCCAAATGGATACTTACATATAGGACACGCCAAGGCAATTACCCTAAATTTTGAATTAGCAGATGAATTTAAGGGTGAAACAAATCTACGCTTTGATGATACAAACCCCGTAAAGGAAGATACAGAATATGTAGAATCTATTAAAGAGGATGTAAAATGGCTTGGCTTTGATTGGGAAAATCTATTATATGCTTCAGATTATTTTGATGAAATGTATAAAAGAGCAATAGTATTGATAAAAAAAGGAAAGGCATATGTGGATGAATTGACTCCAGAGGAAATAAGAAAATATCGAGGCACATTAACCCAGCCTGGGAAGGAAAGCCCCTATAGAAATCGCCCAGTAGAAGAGAATTTAGAATTGTTTGAGGCAATGAAAAGAGGGGAGTTCGAGGATGGATCCAAGGTATTAAGGGCAAAAATTGATATGGCTTCGCCTAATATAAATATGAGGGATCCGGTAATATATAGAATAGCCCATGCCAGCCACCATAACACGGGTGATAAGTGGTGCGTTTATCCTATGTATGACTATGCACATCCTCTAGAGGATGCAATAGAAGGAATAACCCATTCCCTATGCACCTTAGAATTTGAAGACCATCGTCCTCTATATGATTGGGTAGTTAGAGAATGTGAAATGGAAAGTATACCTAGACAAATAGAATTTGCACGATTAAATATAACAAATACAGTAATGAGCAAAAGAAAGTTGAAGGCATTAGTAGATGCAGGAATAGTGGATTCCTGGGATGACCCTAGAATGCCAACAATATCTGGATTAAGAAGAAAGGGATATACTCCTGATTCCATAAAAAGATTCTGTCGGGAAATAGGAATATCTAAAACCAACAGCTTAGTAGACCAACAAATGTTAGAGCATTTTATAAGGGATGATTTAAAGCTAAAGACACCTAGAACTATGGCAATACTAAAGCCTTTAAAGGTAGTTATCACTAACTATCAAGAGGGACAGGTAGAGCTTTTAGAGGCAGAAAATAATCCAGATAATCCTGAAATGGGAGTAAGAACTATTCCATTTTCTAGGGAGATTTATATAGAGCAAGAGGACTTTATGGAAAATCCACCAAAGAAATATTTTAGATTATTTCCCGGTAATGAAGTTAGGCTAAAGCATGCCTATTTTATAAAATGTAATGAGGTAATAAAGGATGAAGAGGGTAATGTAGTGGAGCTTCGTTGTACCTATGATCCAGAAACAAAAAGCGGATCAGGTTTTACGGGAAGAAAGGTTAAGGGCACCCTTCATTGGGTTGAAGCTAGCCATGCTCTTCCAGCTGAGATGAGATTATATGAACCACTTATTTTAGATGATAAGCAGCAGGAGGGTAAAGACTTTTTAGACAATATAAATCCTAATTCCTTAGAAATTTTAGAAGGTTTCGTGGAGCCAAATATGTCTGAGGCTAAGGTCCAAGATAAGTTTCAATTCTTCCGACACGGATATTTTAATGTAGATCCAAAACACACCACAACAGATAAGCTGATATTTAATCGAATAGTTCCCTTGAAGAGCTCCTTTAGGCTATAGGGGGAAACTATAGGGGAAATATAATTACAGTCTTGAGGAATGCCCCTTATTATGATATTATATGAATAATCTGTTAATATAAGTCTAATGGTTATGTATAATTAACCAGGGTATAATTCAAATGCGTAATAAGTTAGACTATATAGTTTAAACTCAGAAAGAATTTAGGAGGGACAAAATGGCTAAAGTACAAATTACTGAAACGATTTTACGGGATGCCCATCAATCTTTAATTGCCACAAGAATGAAGACTGAAGATATGTTGCCTATCTTAGAAACACTAGATAAGGTAGGATATTTTTCTCTTGAGATGTGGGGCGGGGCAACATTTGACTCATGTTTAAGATTCTTAAATGAAGATCCATGGGAAAGATTAAGAATCATAAGAAAAGCTGTAAAGAATACAAAGCTTCAAATGTTATTAAGAGGGCAAAATCTTTTAGGATATAGAAATTATGCCGATGATGTTGTAACAGAATTTGTTAAAAAATCTATTGCCAATGGTATTGATGTTGTTAGAATATTCGATGCCTTAAATGATGTTAGAAATCTAAAGGTGGCAATGGAGGTAACCAAGAAAGAGGGCGGTCATGCCCAACCAGCTATTTCATACACCACAAGTCCAGCCCATAATACAAAGTATTACTTAAATTTAGCTAAACAAATGGAGGATATGGGCGCTGACTCAATCTGTGTAAAGGATATGTCAGGAATTTTAACTCCTTATTATGCCTTTGAATTAGTATCTAAGCTTAAAGAAACAGTAAAAGTTCCAATACAAATTCATACCCATTCCACCAGCGGAGTTGGATCTATGACCTATCTAAAATCTATAGAGGCAGGAGCGGATGTTGTTGACTGTGCTATTTCACCAATGGCATTAGGAACATCTCAACCACCTACTGAGCCTTTAGTTGCTACATTAGAAGGTACAGGATATGATACAGGATTAGATATTGCATTATTAAATGAAGTTGCAGAACACTTTAAACCATTACGACAAAGTTATCTTGAAAGTAATTTATTAGATCCTAAGGTATTAGGGGTAGATGTAAACGCTTTAATCTATCAAGTGCCAGGAGGCATGTTATCAAACTTAGTATCCCAGCTTAAAACTCAAAATGCAGAGGATAAATTTGAGGAAGTGCTTAGGGAAGTACCTAAGGTTCGAGAAGATCTTGGATACCCACCTTTAGTAACTCCAATGAGTCAGATTGTAGGAACTCAAGCGGTATTTAATGTAGTTCTAGGAGAAAGATACAAGATGATTCCTAAGGAAGTTAAGGCATATGTAAAGGGAGAGTATGGAAAACCTACTGTACCAATTTCTGATGAGATTAAGAAAAAAATTATTGGGGATGAAGAGGTAATCACCTGTAGACCGGCAGATTTAATTCAACCTCAACTGAAAATTCTTCAAAGTGAAATGAGTGAATACCAAGAGCAGGATGAGGATATTCTAAGCTATGGTTTATTCCCACAAGTTGCTATCGAGTTCTTTAAATATCGACAAGCACAAATGTATAAAATAGATAGTACATTATTAGATAAGAAAAATAATATTCATCCAGTATAAGTCTAATTATAAAGCAGCAATCAAGTTCATAACTACTTGATAGCTGCTTTTGTTTTGCCTCTTTTCATATTATTGACACATTATTAATAGCACAATATAATATTTTATGAGAATAAATAGTATATTTCTAAACATTTCGACAGTATTGTTTCATAGTAAATTATTCAGGGTAATAATTAGTTAATTATACTGTTCTATTCATAGCAAATAATATGACGGCTAATTATATTGGCAAGTATAGCAATGAACTATAGAAAATTTGGCTGATACTTGTCCCATAAGCGTGGATATAGAGTGGTACTTAAACACACATAAATAAATTCCAAGAATGGATAGAGGAAAAAAATATGAGTAGAAATAACATATCAGTCAGGAGTATAACGATAATTTTATTCGTATTATCTATATTGATTACAGTGGGTTTGATTGGATATATAGTGTTTTCCAATTGGCTTTCATCAACAGATGAAATAATTACAAAAATGGCAAAGGATATGAATACAGAAATACAAAACCAGATTGATAGATTTATACATGTACCCGAGCATATAAATGAGGTTAATAGAGGATTAATAGAACAGGGAATTGTTGATATAAATGATGAGAAGGATCGGGAAAGATATTTTGTAGGAGTGCTAAAGGCACATAGCGATGTAAATGTTTACAGCTATAGCTACGGAACTGAAACAGGAGAATATTATGGTGCTCGGAGAAATAAAAATAATGAAATAGAGATTATGAAAAACAATAAGGAAACTAATGGAAATTCATGGTATTATTCTCTAACTGAGGAGGATACGGCAAAGGATTTAGTGGTAAAGGCTGGAGAGTTTGACCCACGAACAAGGGATTGGTATATTTCTGCAAAGGAAACAAAAAAACCAATTTTTTCACCAATATATAAACACTTTGTTATGGATGATTTAACGGTATCTGCAGCCTATCCTATTTATAATCGAGAAAACCTACTGGAGGGTGTACTTGGGACGCATATTACCCTTTCAAGGGTAGATAGCTTTTTAAAAGAAACAGTAGAGGATAAGAATGCCTTTGCAGTGATTGTGGAAAAGGACTCAAGGGAATTGGTGGCTAACTCCCTGGGAGTGAATAATTATAAAAGAATTGATGATGGAGAATATGAAAGACTAACCATTGATGACATAGATAATAAAGCAATAGAACAAGCATATGAAGAATATAAAACTACGCAGGATAGTAATTTTAAGTTAAACAGTGAAGATGATAAACAGTATATAAATTTAATAGAATACAATAAAGAAGGGTTGAGCTGGCTAATTATTACAGCTATACCTGAAAGTTTGTTTTTAGCAGACATTATAGACAATATGAAATTGACATTATTAATGACTATAATAGCAATTATATTATCTATAGGTATTTATTTGATGATTACCAAAAAACTCTTAGACCCTATAGATAATTTAATAGATACCACAGAAAGATTCTCCAAGGGTGATTTTTCTCGTAGGGCAACTATTTCTAGGAATGATGAAATTGGTAGGATAACAAAATCATTCAATAAAATGGCTGACACCATACATATGCTAGTCAATAACCTTGAAACAAAGGTGAAAGAGAGAACTATGGAGTTAGAGGAAACTAATAATTCATTAAAATACTTAATTTATCATGATTCGCTAACTGGTTTATTTAATAGAAAGTTTTTCGACGAGAAATTAAAAGAATATGATATAGAGGAAAAGTTACCCTTATCTATCATATTCGGAGATATAAATGGTCTAAAGCTTACAAATGATATATTTGGGCACAAGGCTGGGGATGAACTTTTAATAAAATCAGCAGAAATATTGAAAAATATCTGTAGAGACAAAGATATCATTTCCAGGGTTGGGGGAGATGAATTTGCTATTCTCTTACCAAATACAGAGGACTTTGAAGCAGAAAAAATCATAGATAGGGTAAATAATATACTTTCAAGGAAGAAAATTAATGGGATAAACTGCAGCATGTCAATGGGATATGGAACAAAGAAAAATTTATACCAGGATATAATGAGAACAATGGAAATTGCAGAGGATGAGATGTATAAAGAAAAAACACTAAATCAGAAAAAAATAAATTCTGATATAGTAGTGTCAATTATCAAAAACCTCCATGACAAGAATTCAATGGAAAAGAGTCATTCCATAAATGTAAGTGAAATATGCAAAAATATAGGACAAGAAATGCAATTATCAGAAACCCAAGTAAGAAAATTAAAGGAAGCAGGATTTCTTCATGATATAGGAAAGATCGCATTAGATGATAATATTATAAAGGATAAATCTAATCTAACTGAAGAAGAGAAAAAAGAAATGCAGCAACACACCGTGATAGGATATAGAATTTTAAATCTATTTGAAGATACCTTAGAATTGGCAGAAGGAGTTTTTAACCACCATGAAAACTGGGATGGCTCAGGATATCCCAAGGGTATAAAGGGTGAAGAAATACCTATTATATCCAGGATTATAGCTATAGCAGAAAATTATGATGAGATGACAAATGAACTAAACAAGAATGCTATGAGCAAGGATGAAGCGCTACAGGAAATTATAAAACAATCAGGAATTAAATTTGATCCAGAGATTGTAGAAATATTCGTTAGAATGTCATCCTAATCGTTAGTGAAGAATCTTTCTGAATGACACATAAAATACTTCTTCAACAACCAATGGGCAGGATTCCCTGCACTTTATTTTAGCAGAATATTACTTGGAAATACAAAAGAAAAGTACCCAAATCCAGAATAGAGCTATTAATGAGGTCTACCACTGAATTGATAATAAAACTTGCTTTTTCCAGTTTTAAATAATAGTATTAATATTAAATAAAAGTAATAGATGATGAAATGTAAATGTGCTTGATAAGGGGTTGAGTTTATGATTAATAATCATGTGGCTGTAAGTAAACTGATTGACTTCTTTCAATATGTGTCAGTTGACTATGATGATTTGCCAAAAAGAATAGTTGATGGCATCCGGTTGTATTTTGGGTACAATGCTGTTTATACTATTTATCAGAAATTAAATGAAAAAGATTACGCAATAACTGAGTTGTACGGAGAGGATACATATTCACGGGATCATGTATTGTATAAGGAGATATGGGCGAAGAATGATATTTTTTTTAATAAATTGGATGTAATAGTTAACGGTAGCAAGACGTTGAAAAAGTATGCGTGGCGATGCCAGGATTTGGGATGTTCCATAGAAGAATTTTGGAATTTGGATCTGGGTAAGGCAATACGTAAGGGAGGGTTTGGGTACAAAGCCCTAATTACCTGCGGTCAGCCGTGGTATAATATGCAGCATACCATCAGTTTGTATAAACCGGAAAAGCAGGGGGATTTTTCCGATGAAGAGATGGAGAAATTTAACTATATTGGGACATTGTTTTCTATTATGCAAAATAATTATAGGGATAAAATAGAAAATGAACAGCTAAAGAGTGTATTAAATAAACATATAACCGATATGGATGGATGCTTTTGTGTCTTAAACTGTCAGCTTAATGTTATTTTTCAGACAAACGCATTTAGTGAAATTGCTGACAAAATTTTCAATGGAGAGCTTTTCAGACATACATTAATGCCGCTTGTTGCCCGAATGGGTGAGGTAGAACATTCAAACGAAAGTGAAATTAGCAAAGAGTACAATACGGAAAATGGAAACTATGTGATGAACATCTCAATTTTCAGCAAGGACAAAAATGAGAGTTATAAGACACAGTATTTATATATGATAAAGATACAAGCGAAAAAGGATGATACTCCAAGCATGTTCAATGAAATTGATGCTATCAGAGAAGGGGCGTTCTATCTGAAGACTTCAGAGACTTATTGTCTCACTAGGCGCGAAACAGAGGTTCTGAAGCTTATGATGAACGGTTTGAAAGTAGCGGAAATAGCTGAAAAAATTTGTGTAGCTAAAAGCACAGCCAGAACGCACATAAACAATATATACAGGAAATTAGGTGTTAATAACCGTTCGGAGACCATGGCAAAGATTATGATGATAAAAGACACGAAAATCTAATTTTCTCATATAAAGTATGGAGATTAATAATCAAACTCATATAATTTAATGAATTTTAACTAAACCGCAGGATGATAAATATCCTGCGGTTTAGTTTTTGTCAATATATATGTGGAGAAAACAAATAGTTGCAATTAGATAAATGATAGTATATGTGGATTGTACTAAAAAAGCAAGACTGTTAATATGTTGTCAAGGATGCTGTAGCATAAACTCAATTAATTTGCGCAGTATCACATAATCTATGAAAGGAGAAAAACAATGATATCCAATGACATGAAGTACACGAAAATGTTTGAACCCGGAAAAATAGGAAGAGTGACGGTTAAAAACCGAGTGGTCTTGCCCCCAATGGGGACTGGTCTTGCTTCTTTTTCGGGAGAGGCAAGCCCCGATATTATCCGTTACTATGAGGAAAGAGCCAAGGGTGGATGTGGTCTAATCATCACAGAAATCACCCGAGTCGATGAAGAGCATGGCTGGGGACTTGCAAGACAGCTTGCAGTAACAAAAGGAGGATTTATTAGTGGCTTGCAGAGGCTTGTTAACACAGTGCATAAATACGGCACAAAAGTTTTCGTTCAGCTACACCATCCCGGCAGGGAGGGTCACGCCAGGATTAATCCTAACAAAAATCAAATAGTTGCACCTACTGCAATGGTGACTGAGCGTTGTAACGAAATGCCACACGAGTTAACGACAGAAGAAGTAGAGGCAATGGTGTCAAAGTATGTTATTGGTGCCACAATTGCAAAGTTTTCAGGTGCGGACGGCATTGAGCTTCATGCTGCCCATGGATACTTTATTAATCAGTTTCTTTCCCCATTCTCTAACAAACGAACAGATAAATATGGCGGTAGCTTTGAGAAGCGTATGCGCTTTATAAAAGAAGTTATTTTAGGTATCCATAAAATGTGCGGTCCTGATTTTCCAATAGGGGTCAGACTATCTGTAGATGAATTTATGGGTGATAAGGGAATCACTCTTGAAATGGGCGTAGAGATAGTGAAGTACTTGGAGAAGCTTAATATAAATCATATCCATGTCAGTTGCGGAATTTATGAGTCGGGACATAACATTATCCCTATACACATTTATCCCCAGGCCTGCAGAAGAAATCTTTCGCAGGCTATAAAGGATGCGGTGAGCATACCGGTTATCTCAATCAATAACATTAAAGAGCCCAAGATAGCTGAGCAGCTTCTTGAGGAAGGTGTCTGCGATTTTGTAGCAGTTGGACGCGGACAGCTAGCCGATCCCGAGTGGGTGAATAAGGCACGCAAGGGAGAGGATATTTCTATTAGAAAATGCATTGGCTGTTGCCGTTGTATAGAAGCAATTTCCTATGGAAGGCACTTTGAATGCTCGGTTAACCCCCGTCTGGGAAGAGAACTTGAATTTTTACAGCTTGAGAAGAACGGCGAGGGAAAGAAAATTGTTGTTGTTGGCGGTGGACCGGCAGGTATGCAGGCAGCAAAGGTGTTGGCTCAGAGAAACTTTAAGGTAACATTGTTTGAGGCCCAGGAAAAACTTGGCGGGGCGCTGGATCTTGCGGGCAAAAATATCGGTAAGGAAAAGCTGGTTTGGTTAATAGATACAATGAACTATGAGCTGGAGCAGCTTGGGGTCGATGTGCGCCTTAATACAAGAGCTACCGAGGAGAGTATAAAAGAACTAAACCCCTATGGAGTTTTTGTATGCTGCGGTGGAAAACATATTGAACCTAAAATTCCAGGAATCGAATCCGAGAAGACAATTCGTGTCAAAGACTATTTGGAAGGCAAAGCTCAGCCCGGGAAAAAAGTTGCTGTTATCGGTTCGGGCGCGACAGGAATTGAAACGGCTGCAACATTAGCTTCACGCGGACATGAAGTTACAGTTATAGAGATGATGCCAAAAATCGGATCGGGCATTATTAACAGGGTTCTGGGTGTACTTATTGCACGCTTAACAAAAAGTGGCGTAAGTCTTTTGCCGGGGCATAAACTGACTGCTATAAACGATACCGGAGTAAAGCTTGAGAAAATGGAGGACGGCTCCGAAGTTGAAATGGAATTTGACTCTGTTATTTTAGCACTTGGCATTGGTTCACAACAAAAATACGCAAATGAATTGGCATCTGCTTCCGATAATTCGGTTGTTTTGGGAGATGCATTGTTGAGCTCCACCGTGCTGGAAGCGATAAGAGATGCAAACGGTTCAGCATGGGTATTTTAAGCTTTAATTAATTTTATAAAAGAGAGGAGAAAAAAATTATGAGAGAATTTAAAGATAAAGTAGCGTTAATTACAGGCGGAGCAAATGGTTTTGGAAAGGCTTTTGCAATTGAGGCAGCTGAACGAGGAATGAAATTAGCATTAGTTGATATTGATGAAGCTGATCTTACCGGTACTGTCGCTGTTCTTAAGAACCAAGGGGCAGAAGTGCTTCCTATAGTTGCGGATGTTACTCTGTATGATAATGTAAAAATGACCGTAGATAAAACAATGAAAGCCTTTGGTCAGATAGACCTTCTGTTTTGTAACGCAGGTGTGGTTCCCTGTGGGGATATTTTAAATCTTCCGGCACGGGACTGGGAATGGACGGCGGCCGCAAACCTAACCAGCCATAGTCATTTCTATCATGAGGTTGTGCCGATAATGGTAAAGCAAGGTACACCAGCCCACATTATGGGTGTTTCTTCCATCGCAGGAATACTGCATGGAATAGGTAACAATGCGACATATTCAGCGACCAAGCATGGTGCAGTTGCACTTATTGAGGATCTCCGCAATTACTTCAGGTGGAATGAAATAGATAATATAGGCGTTTCAGTGTATTGTCCTGGCTATGTGCAGACCGATCTGCATCATTGCGAGCGACATAGACCGGACAGGTTCAAGGCCCAGGAGGATCCCTACTATCAGTCTGAGTATTATAAAGGTTGTCTTGGCCGCGTAAATGTTAGTATCTCCACTGGCATCCCTATTGATAGTGTCGGACCCCGTCTGTTTAAGGCAATTGAAGACAAGCAGATGTATATCCTCACACACCCACAATATCTGCCTTATATTGAGTCACGCCACAGAGCAATAGAAAAAGATGCGGAATTGCCCGAAGGTGGATCCGGCAATAGTGAACGTAATTTTAAGGATCAGGTAGCATTGATTACAGGTGCGGCACATGGTTTTGGATTTGAGTTTGCCAAAGAAGCTGCATCTAGGGGAATGAAACTTGCTTTGATTGATATTGTCGGTGAGAAGCTTAAGGAAGTTAAGGCTTATTTCGATAGTAAGAATGTGGAGTGCATGATCTACGAAGGGGACACTTCGATCTATGAAGATGTCAAGGCGAGCGTAGATGCAACTATGAAGACCTACGGACAGATTGATGTATTGTTTAACAATGCGGGAGTTGCGCCTGTTGGCAATGCTACTGCTGTGCACCCACGAGATTTTGAATGGGTAGCTGGTGTAAACATGCTTGGTCAGGCTTACTATTACCATGAGGTCCTGCCCATTATGATAAAACAGGGTACACCCGCAAACGTCATTACAACCGCTTCCATTGCGGGACTTCTTCCCGGCTTAGGAAAGAACCCGGCATACTCGGCGACAAAGCACGCTGCTGTAGCCCTTTCGGAATCTGTATTGGCGAAGCTGAAGGAATTAGAAGCCAATGTTAAAGTCTCAATCTATTGTCCCGGCTTTGTACAAACAAACCTTCACAAGTCTGATGACTACCGTCCGGATCGCTTTGCAAAGGGTGAGGATCCACACTTCCAGACTGAGACCTATTTAAAAGAGCTAGAAAGACTCGAAAACAACATAGTTACTGGTACACCCATTGACCCCGTAGGAGCGCGTTTGTTTAAGGCCATGGAAGAGGGACAGAAGTATATAATCACTCATACTAAGCACATGGATGCTGTCAAGGCACGCCATGCAGAGATTGAAGCAGATGCTAAGAGGGAGCTGTAGATCTATGGATGCTATGGATAGAAAAAGAAAAAATATTATGACTGATAAGTCAAAAAAGACATTGTTTCAGCTTTGTATTGTTACAATAATTGCTATAGGGATAGCTTTCATACCTGCTCCAAAAGGGCTGGAGCAGGTGGCAATGAGGTATGTTGGTATATTCGCCTGGTTGATACTCCTAATGTCTTTTCGGGTTTTTCCGGAATATCTCTCAGTTTTGTTTACCCTTTCAGCGCTACTGGTTTTCGGGGTTGGGACAGCATCTGAAGTTTTTTCACAATTCGCCAGTCCCACACTCTGGCAGATTATCACAATACTCGCCCTGGCTTCTGCCATTCAGAAGACAACGGTGCTGACTCGTGTGACCATGCGAATATTGAAGCCCTTTCCGTCTACATATTCCGGTCAGGTGGCGGCTCTGATGCTAAGTGCGCTGGTAATGAGCCTGATGATACCAAGTGTATACGCTAAGATTATGATACTTGCTCCTCTTGCAATTAATGTGTGTGATTCAGCTAATTTTGAGAAGTCAAGTAAACCTGCGGCAGGATTGTTTTGTGCAATATTCGTTACATCATTCATTCTGAGTAACGGTTTTACAACTGGCAACAGCAATGTTCAGGTTATGATGGCATTTGCTGACACAACTTTTAGCTTTGTAGAATGGCTTAAGGCAACCTGGCTTTGGACGCTTATTATGACAGTTGGTACATTCTTTTTCATAATCACATTCTACCGTCCTAAAGTTTCGATGTCACTGGGCGCAAATTACATTCAAGAGCAGATTGATAATCTTCCTCCTATGAGTGCGAATGACAAGAAAGCAGCTGTAATAATTGCAATTAGCCTGGTGTTCTGGATGACTGAGTCCTTTCATGGAATAAGTGCACTTGCGGTAACATTAGTTGCATACTGTGCATTTGCTGCACTAGGTGTGGTTACTCCTGAGGAGTTCTGCACCAAGATTGATTGGAAGTTAATAGTGCTTATTGGTGGAATACTGAGTGTTGCAGGATTTATTTCGTCACTTGGAATATCGACCTATCTGGCAAATATTATCGGACCGTATGCAGCACCTTTGGTTAATAATGTATGGATATTCATACCGGTGCTTACCATACTTGTATTCTTGACACGCTTTGCAATTGTGTCCCAGATTGGAACTCTAACCATATTTATTGCAATCTTTCAAGGGCTTGTTATCCAAATTGGATACCATCCATTCATAGTTGTATTCTGTGCAAATATGATTATCCAGCTTTGGGCAACTAACTACAACAGTGTTCTGATAAAACCGGCTTATGCTATAACCAAAAACAGAATGGTAGAGCATCGAGATGTTGCTCCGATGGCTTATGCTCTGCTTGGGCTTAATATCATAGCATACATTGCGAGCATACCCCTGTGGAATATAATGGGTTTCTTGGGCTAAGGTTTATTTAGTTATACAATCCACATGTATATATAGATAATGGCGGTCAAATAGACGCCATTATCTTTTATTTCGTGTAACATACTATTAATTTAGCTACAAAAATATATGCATTTTTTATATTATAAAATAAAAGAGAAAATGCTTATGAATTTAAATTTCAATATCACTAAAGCTACAGCATTTAGAGACTACTTAATATAATAGGTCAATCTATTTTTCAGCCCTTTGAATTTTTTCTAAATCCTCCTCTGAAAGGTCATAAAGTCTTAAAAATGCAACACCAATCAATACAACAAATCCAGAAATAGGTCCAATTAACTTTAATCCTAGGGGATTTTCAAGACTACTTCCAAATATATTAAATATCATAGGTGTTAGAAGGGAAGAAAAGCCAATTACAATTTTTATAATAAGTCCCTGGGCTCCAAAGTACATTCCCTCCCGCCGTTCACCATTAGTAAGACTAACCAATTCTGCAATATCTGCTACCATGGCATTAGGTATTATAAATGCTGTAGATAGAGGAACGCCTGCTAGAAATACGATAAAAGTAGGTGCAAATCCAGTTAAATAAGAGCCGAAGAAAAACATACTCATAAGAATTAAAGCGAAAAAGATGGAGGAAAACATCATAACAGTCTTCTTCCCATATCGCAATGTAATTTTAGGGACAATAGGACTTACAGCCACTGCAATAATAAAGGCTCCTGCTATTAAAAATCCTGAGGCTTCAGCACTTTGTTGTAATAATATTTCTGTTATATAGGGCATAGCAATAGTCAAGGTGTTAATGCCAAACCACATCATCAAATAAGAACCTAAATAATACATGAAGTTCTTGTCCGATAGTGTTTTTCCAATAGAAGAAAACATATTACCTTGATTTTTTGTAACTTCAACCTTTTCTTCCTTTACAAATAAGGGTGTTAACATAAGAGTTGTCAGGGCAATTAGACCTAGGGTAATTCCCATAACCTTATAATTGCTATTTTGTATAATAATGCCGGAACCTGCTTCTGCAACCATTACACCTAAAACTTGAGTAATACCCTGTAGTGTAGTTAGCTTTATTCTTTCCTCCTTAGTTTTAGATACTTCCCCAATTAAAGCAAGATATGGACCTACCACAATGGTAAAGAAAATAAAAAATAATATTAACATTGTGGTTAGATATACAAAATTCCAAATGGATTCTCCGGCAATGGGAGGAAACCATATTAAGATAAAGGTAATAGTTAAGGGGATGGTTCCATAGAGTATAAAGGGTATTCTTCTACCTCTTTTATTCTTTGAATTATCCGATAGATATGCAACCAAAGGATCTGCAATACCATCAAATACCCTTGCAATAATCATTGAAATACCTATTATAGTTAAGGGAACTAAAACCCTTAATCCCCCTGTATTATCTGATGGTGGACTATAAAAATATTGATACCATTTAACAGTGGTTTGGGTAAATATTGATATTCCAAAATAGCCTAGGGAATACATCCAAAGCATTAAATTTCTACTTTTTCTCATTTCTCTTACCTCCATTATAGTATGTTTTATTTATAAAGTTTTTTTCAAAATCTGTGTTTATGTCTCCGAAGTATTGGGCATTTAATCTTTCATTTTTAAGTTTATCATAATCAATGGTTGTGGTAATAAACTCATTTCCTTCATAATGGGAGGATATTGCTAATATGCCATCCTTATTAGGAGTAAGGGATAGGGGTGCGAAAACACCAGCCCTTCCTGTAAAATGCATACCTGCAATCCAACCATTCAGGGATGCCTTTGCACCATATAAGAAGGATTCCTGTATTCTCGGCCATATGCCCCTTAGTGCTCTCCACTTATTATATTCCTCCATATTAGCAATAGGTAAAATAACTAAATCAGCATCTAATTCCCTGGCACGGTAAAAGGTTTCAAAATAAGTTGCATCCATGCATATAGGTAAGGCGAGTCTTCCAATCTTTAAATCAAATACTGCTAAGTTCCTCTCCCGGGTAAGTCCTATCTGTTCTTCAAAATCAGTTAGATGGAGCTTCCCCTGGGTTCCTATAAACTCACCACTAGGACCATATAGGGAACCGGCATTATAGAGTCCTTTTTCATTGGTAAATAAAAAGCTTCCAGAGTATATATATATATTAGCTTTTTTAGCTAGTAAAGAAAATATGATTGAGACTCCTCTTTCAATTGATGGTGCAATCGCCTTAAAGAGAGGAGCAAGGGAGGAGGAATCCCCACCTTCATTATGTTTATTTATGTTTTTTTGAGCCTTATCATTTAAAAAATTATTTAATAAAGAAAAACCTGGTATTAGACCAAATAGATCAAAGAAATTATATTCAGGAAAGATGACTAGCTGACTTCCTTCTTCTACTGCATTCTTAATAAAGGAGTAAAGCATATCGATATATCCTTCTATTGAACCTAGGGGATGGATTTCCCTTTGTACAGCACTAATTTTAATTCTGTTTAGATTATCATAAGGTGGAGCATTGAAGGTGGGAAGTTTATCAATATGACTTTCAATTCTTTCCCTGGTAATCTTTTTTATAAATATTTTTTCTAAAATTCCCTCAATCATCTTTATTACCTCCTAAGCCCTTTATTTCAGTATAAAACTCAGGATTTAATTGGGTTAAGGCATCGAATTCTCTTCGGGCAATTTTTCGTTTTTCCTTATCTAGTTCTATAATTATTAATTCACTCTCTCCCTTAGTTCGTGCTAATATACCATCCTCGTCAGGGGTCATGGGTAGTGGACCGTGGACAATACTTTCACCCCAAAGTATTTTATTATCCAATTTTCCATTAAAAGCACTTTCCACTGCAAAATAATGATTAAGTTGAGTTGTTTGCCAAGTTCCAGAGAGCTGAAGCCATGGATTTTTTTCACCCTCAAAGCCAATGGGGGAGATAATAAGATCAGCCCCTAAAAGAGCCGCCCGTCTTGCTACCTGGGGATAGAATACATCGGTGGAAATAATTAATGCAATGTTCCACCCATTAAGGCTTATTAGTTCTATGTCCCTTCCCCTAGTAAGGGAGAGCTTTCTTTCCCATTTTGCCAAGTAGAGCTGGGATTGTTTTAATATGAGGCTACTCCTTTGTATAAGACAGGAAGAATGATAGATCAAATCTCCTTTTCTTTTCCAATAGCTTCCTGGGCATAAAGTAATATTTGAACGATTAGAAAGCTGTATCATTTCCTCTAAAAACTTATTATGGGATACTTTAGGCAATAGATCTTTAAGGGGAGGCTTTCCATATTGTAACCATTGATAAAAGCAGCCGGAAAAGCCCGGAAGAATTAAAATATCCGCTGCATTTTTTTCAGCTTTCCTAAAATTTAACTCTATTATTTCTACAAATTCCTTAGTATCCTTAATGGCATTAATTTTATGACTGGGGAATTCAACAGCTGCTATCTTCATGGAAATCACCGCCTAATAAAACATGATTAAGCACAGAAGCAAGATAACCGGCTCCTGTAGCAAATCCAACACCGGTTTTTCCTTCTCCGGTATTTGGATCAAAGCTTTCAGCCAATAGTCCAAAGTCCATATTTGCTTGGAGGAGCCATCCTAGAGCCATTTTTCTTTTTAATGGGTTGAGAATACTGCCGCATAGCCCTAGACCAGATGGGGTATTAGGATGATGGTCACAGGCTAATTCTTGAATAGAGACATCTTGGAAAAAATAATTATATTGTGGTGAATAATAATATTCAATGGTATTTTGAAATATTTCATCCTGCTCATGGACAAAGTCATAGAAATGAAGTAACCCTAGATTTCCGGGAGGATCATTATACAGTCTAAAATTACCATTTTTATCGCCAGACCATACAAACATTTTCTTTCCATTGACTTCCTTAACTAGGTATTTATATATTCCCTCTTTAATTCCACCTATTCGCTCAATAATAATTCTTGATTTTTCTTTCAACCCTAATTTTTCATAAAGGTCTCTTAAATAATGTAGTCCTCGCCATAAAATGACATTATCAATAGTAACCAGGGGATATAATGCGGGATCATCAGAGGGCAGTAAAAATGTTTTATATAGTTTTGTATCCCTATCATACTCTTGTTCAATTCTATCCCATACATTTTCCAATGCCCAAATAAGGCTTTGGTCTACTTTATCTTGTTTCAAATCCCTAAGAAGTATAAAATAACTAGCTGCTTCATCTAATTCAAAGCCAGGATAAAGGGTTGTTCCATCGATATAGTGGGCATGATCTCCTGGATTTTTGCTATGCAATAGAATCATTTCCCGTATTAATAATTGATGAAGACTTGGGTTAACAAGCTTTATGGCAGGAAAGGACCATAAAAAACTATCTCTTTCCCAAAAGGCACCAGAGACATAATAACGGGGGCTTCTAGAGGTTAAGGCAAAATATCGATCACTTTCCCAGTCCTTTCCTATGGAAAAGAAATAATTAAAGAATAGATTTTCATTCATGATTCTTTCCAGGGAGAAATCTTGGGCATAGGATAATTTTTTATCCTGCAGCCAATCCTCCCATTGTTTATATATTACTTTATAACCCTTTCTTTTTAAATGAATAAGAGTAGTGGAAGCACCATCGGCATCATAGTTTAGGGCTATATATAGGGCGTTTCTTTTTTTGCATTCAAGCTCCATAGTTTCTTTTTCTTCATTAAATTTGTATTTAAAAGACTCTTCACCACCAAAGGCTATAGCGAGGGAAGACTTTGGGCTCTCTAATTCAATGATTGGATTATACAACCATGTATCTACTTGATAATTCTTTTGGAAATCAAAATCATGGGAATTAAAGCGCAGGAAGGACATAGAAGATATATCACACAGGATTTGAATATCTACAGGTTTATTACTTTGGAAATCATAAATCAAGCCCTTTTCATAAAGGTCCGTATAAATTCTTACTTTAACCTGAACTTCACCTTCTAGATCAAATGTTATCAATGGATTATAAAAGTATTCTTTACTATAGGAAGCATGTTTTATAGCTAGTTTTTTTCCACCTATATAAAAGGAGGGGATGAATAAACCCTTTTTACCCTTTAACTCTAATAGTGCTTTATTAGATATGGTACCGATATTTAAGCTTCTAACTATAGCTGTTGTAGGATCTATTTCAGGTAGACTTATGTAATGATTACCTGCATATAAAACCTCTTCATTATTTAAAATCTCCTTAGGCTTTGTATATATTTTACTCAAATTATTCACTCCTCTAAGTAGAAGATTAACTATAGCATAATTATATATTAAAGATTCGCCATAATTCTTGTCTTTCCTTTAAAGTTCAAAAAAAGAAAATGGGGACGGTGACTTTTGTATACAAATTTTACCAGTTGGATACTATGATTTCGGTATTTATATTTGAGTAGTAGTATATATTTGTTAATTTTTCATTTTATGACATAATGTCTTATAAAGAGGAGGCAGAAAAATGGAAAAGATTATGATTATAGAGGATGATCCTAAAATTGCAAAACATTTGGAAACCTATATTAATAAATATGGATATCAAGTAAGTAAAGTAACTGATTTTGAAAATGTAATGGAAGAGTTTCATAAAAATAAACCTAATATTGTATTACTAGATATAAATCTGCCCAGCTATGATGGATTTTATTGGTGTAGACAAATTCGAAAGCAATCTACTTGTCCAGTTATATTTATCTCTGCCCGAATCGGTGAAATGGACCAGGTAAGAGCATTAGAAAATGGGGGAGATGACTTTATTACAAAACCTTTTAATACTGAGATCGTAATGGCAAAAATACGCAGTCAGCTTCGGCGTGCTTATGGTGAATATGCCCAGGAACACAAAGAGCGAGTATTGGATATAGAGGGACTTAAGCTTTTCCCAGAAAGATTGGAGTTAATCTTTGAGGGGGGCGAGGTATCCCTATCAAAAAAGGAAGCAGATATTATTGAAAGCTTAATGAATCGGTATCCCCGTGTTGCGGGCAGGGAAGACTTATTGGAAAAACTATGGGATGATCAAGCATATGTAGATGAAAATACACTTAATGTGAATATAACAAGGGTAAGAAAAAAGCTTCAGGCAGTGGGGATTAAAGATGCCATAGAAACTGTAAGGGGCGCTGGTTATCGTTTGAATATCTCATGGTCAAAGGTGGAAGATAGATGAAGTTATTTATAAAGGAGCATTTATTATTAGTTGGAGTACAGATACTACAATTTTTAGTGGTTCTTTCTATTTACTGGCTTGATGGCTATCGTAATATTAAACCTGCATTCTATAGTGTTTTTCTTGGTCTCTTTTTTCTAAGTTGTTATCTTTTCTATCAATATTATAGTCATCGTAAGTTTTATAAACGACTTAGCAATCCCCTTGAGTCCCTTGATGAATCCATCTCAAAGACTGAAAAAACAGCTATATCTGAAGCTCTTGATCTATTATTGAGAGATCAGTACAAATATTATCAAAATCAAATTAAAACATTAGAGAATACACAGGAGAAACATCTTAAGTTTATGAATCAATGGGTACATCAGATGAAAACACCCCTATCTGTTATTGAGCTAACAGCACAAAACCTGGATGAACCGGATTCCTCTGATATACGGGAAGAAACTGAAGGAATAAAAACTGGATTAAATACCATTCTTTATATGGCACGTCTTCAAACCTTTGAGCAGGATTTCTATGTACAACCAGTAGTTTTATCTGAGATTATAAATGAAGTAAATAAAGAAAATAAACGCTTCTATATTCGTAACAAGGTTTATCCAAAGCTACAGGAGGAAAGGTCCAAAATCACTGTTGAGACAGATGAAAAATGGATATTTTTTATACTTTCACAATTGATTCATAATGGAGTTAAGTATTCTACTGGAAAAAGTAATAGTATCATTATTTCAATCTATGAAAAAGATGGGGAAGCTGTTTTGGAAGTGACTGATTTTGGCGTTGGAATTCCAGATTCCGATAAAAGAAGGGTGTTCAATGCTTTTTATACAGGAGAAAATGGTCGAAAGTTCAGGGAATCAACAGGGATGGGTCTTTATTTAGCCAAAGAGGTTGTGGATCATCTTGGACATCGAATAGAATTTGATTCAGAGGTTGGGAAAGGGACAAGCTTCCGTATTATATTTTCCTCCACCCAAAACCTTACAAGGATGTAAGGAAAATGAAAGAATAATCGATAGTTAAGATAGGTCGGTCAGCGGTATACTAATTACAGAGTAAAGAATAGAGAAAAGGAGATTTTATCATGCTGAATGTAAAAAAAGTGAGTAAAATTTATGAAGGAAAAATGGCATACCGCGCTTTAACAGATATAGATTTAACCATTGAAACAGGAGAATTTGTAGGAATTATGGGCCCATCAGGAAGTGGGAAAACAACATTATTAAATATCATTGCAACCATTGATCAACCAACAACAGGGGAAATTTCAATCAGCGGGAATAATCCACATAGACTAAAAAGTGAAGGGTTGGCTAAATTCCGTCGCAGGGAGCTAGGCTTCGTATTTCAGGAATATAATTTACTTCACACATTAACGGTTGAAGAGAATATCGTTCTTCCTTTGACATTAGATGGAGAAAATGTGAATGATATGAAGGAGAAAGCAAGGCAAATAGCTGAAAAACTTGGTATTACAGATATTATGAAGAAGCGCACCTTCGAAATATCCGGTGGGCAAGCACAAAGAGCAGCGATTGGAAGGGCGATGATTCATAGTCCTAAACTTTTGCTTGCTGATGAACCAACGGGAAATCTGGACTCTAAGGCATCAAAGGATGTTATGACCATGCTTGAATCCATCAATAAAAAAGAGGGTACAACCATGATGCTAGTTACCCATGATCCCCAAGCAGCCAGCTATTGCAATAGAGTAGTCTTTATTCGTGATGGAAGGTTTTATTCAGAAATTCATAGGGGAGATAATCGTCAAGCCTTTTTCCAAAAGATTATTGATACACTTTCTTTAATGGGAGGGGATGCAAATGACCTTTCGTGAGTTCGCCTTCCATAATGTAACACGAAACAAGAGATTGTATATGGCATATTTTCTAAGCAGTATGTTTACCGTATTGGTGTTTTTTACCTTTTCTATCTTTGCATTTCACCCTACATTGTCAGCGGGTTCTGATATGCATAGTAGTGTTACCCAGGGTATGAGCATTGCTGCTGGAATTATCTATGTCTTTTCCTTTTTCTTCATCCTATACTCCATGAGTTCCTTTCTGCAATCCCGCAAGAGAGAATTTGGGCTATTGATGATGCAAGGAATGTCTACCAAACAAATTCGTTCTATGATTTTTTTGGAAAATATGATTATAGGATTTTTTGCTACAATAGGTGGTATTGGATTAGGATTGGTTTTTGCAAAGGCTATTTTGATGATTGCTGAAAATGTTTTAATTATTGAACAACAATTAAATTTTTATTTTCCTATAATAGCAATAGCATTAACTTTTGCCTCCTTTATCTTTTTATTTCTATTTATTTCAATCTTCGTTTCTTGGTTCGTACGTAGCAGTAAGCTCATTGACCTAATAAAAGCAAATAAAAAGTCCAAGGGCGAACCAAAGGCAAATATATTGTTAACCATAATTGCTACTGTTTTACTGGGGGCAGGGTATTTGGTGGCGTTAATTGTTAAGGGAATGGCTGTATTAGGAGTTATGTTACCAGTTATTATTGTTGTAACCATAGGCACCTATCTATTTTTTACTCAATTAAGCGTATATGTAATTCACAGACTGAAGAAGAAAGAGAGTCTCTTTTGGCATAATACAAATATGATTTTGTTTTCAGATCTTTCCTTTCGCATGAAGGATAATGCGCGAACCTTCTTCATGGTAGCCATGATTTCTACAGTGGCATTTAGTGCAATAGGAAGTCTGTTTGGATTTGGAACCTTGATCACAAAAGAAACAAAGATAATGAACCCTAATAGCCTTACCTATAGAGCCTATGACGCTGAAGAAGTTAATGAAGAGCAAGATGTTGCGTTGATTAATGAAATGTTACGCCAGGAAAACATTGAAGCAGATACAGCACAAACTATACTCCGTTACTATCAGGTAGGAGAGGGCCCAAGTACATTAATCGCTAGTCAATCAGACTTTAATGCTTTTGCAGATCTTCTTGGAGAAGAGAACATTAGTATTAAAGAGGGAGAATTGATTGTGGTAGGATTAGAAGGATCTTCCTACGGGCAGACCGAAGAATTAATGAACAAAGAGGTAGAGTTGAATTCAGGAGTGATATTGAAGCCAGATAAAGACATCTATTCTAGAGCCTTACCTGGAGATTCTTATTATCTTGTCTCAGATGAGGATTATTCAAAACTTCCTGCTCCCAATTTTGAAGAAGGCTTTTATGCATGGCAGGCAACAGCAGGAGAAGAAAATGTATTTAAGGCAGTGGAGAGGTTGTATCAAGAGAACCCTATCTATGGACTTACTTCAGGTGTATATAGTCTTTATCAGACAAATAAAGGATATGGACCTACCTTGTTTGTAGGGCTATTTATCGGAATTGTGTTTTTCGTATCTGCTGGAAGCTTCCTTTATTTCCGCCTTTATACTGATTTAGAGGAAGATAAGAGAAAATTTAAATCTATTGCAAAAATGGGTTTAACGGAAAAAGAGTTAAAGAAGGTACTAAGCAGACAAACGATCATTTTGTTCTTCGCACCCATTATTGTAGCATTGATTCATGGGGCTGTGGCACTTACAGCATTATCCCATATGTTCAATTTTAATATGTTTAAGGAAGCAGTATTAGTTCTAAGTGTTTTCTTAGCCATACAAGTGATATATTTTTTCATAGTTAGATTTTTTTATACAAAACAGATTAGAACAGCAATAGAATAAATGGTGAGAATAAAAAGGGATGGTGACTATTATATACCAATAGGTCACCGTCCCTATTTGTTTATCCCTATTTGTTTATCTTTGCTTTTTCTTAAGAGTAATTCCTGCTGTTACAATAGCTGCGCCAGCTAGGAAGAATAATGCAGCTGGGGTTCCACCAGTTTGTGGTAGTTTGGCACCACCTAATGGTACATCTTCATCTTCAATGATTACTACATCCTCGTCAGGATCTTCAGCAGGTCCTAGGGGTGGATCCTCATCTTCAATAAGTAATATTTCTTCACCTGAAATTGTGAAAATCCACCTATTACTATGGCTTAATCCCATAAATTCATTTCCAGTTTCTAGTCCTGGCAAAGATGCTTCAACATTCAATTCTTGGACATCCCCTGGTTGGAATAGGCCAAGAAAAATACCATCTTCTGAGGCAAAATCTATCATTTTACCTTCATGTATAACATCCTCTTCTAAAGTAACTTTCATTTGAATTTGCTTATATAAATCAGGTTCTTCCTCAAGTGGTTCTTCATCTAATCTTTCTGCTCTTAAATATATCTCTACTTCATTAACATAATTATTTGCAATAGTTAAATTACTGGTTATTGAATCTCCAGGTGTCATATTTAATATATTTATAAGATTTTGATCTTGGGGTATTATTTCAAATTCTAAATCCTTACTCTCTACACTTAAATCATTTGCAAATACAGAAGTAGTAAATACCATTGAAAGAACTGCTATTAACACAAATAAGCTTAAAAATATATTTTTCTTTTTCTTTATTTTTATTATCATTTACAACCCTCCTTTATAAGGCTAAGACCTTAAGGTATTTTTTAGGGCTTTACCAATCTGATGTATCTACTCCCCATTGAGTTTCTGCTGCATCATTTGTAGCTTGTATACCTTCAGCAATTACTTCAATAGAAAAGCTAGCATTTGCATAATTATTATCTATTTCTGTACTAAAGATTAATCCATCAAGCAGTTTTGAAGTTTCCTCACCTTCTTCAAGAATTTCCTTGTAGTAATACCATCCATCTATTAATATCCAATTATCCAAATCAAGGTCTAGCTCAACTAAATTTATGTCTAGGGGTACAAGATTTTGTCCTTCTTCTACTTCTTCTGGATCCCAGCTTGGAATTAGCTGTACTCTTACATAAGTATCTATTGAACCCTGGCTAGAAACGAAAACATTTTTATCAAATTCATCACCAGGAGTTATATTTTCGATACCTTCCTCAACAGGGAAGTCTTCTTCTCCTAATAAATCATGTAGAGTAATGGCAACATCGCCAGTTACAAAGGTATTGGTAACCTCGCCTTCATCTGTAAAGAATGCTAGAGTGGCTCCTATAATGGTAAGAGCAAATACTAAAGTTGTTGCAATTAATATCATAATATTTTTTTTCATATAGTTTTCTCCTCCTTTTTCTAAGTTTTTAAAAGCTAGGGTAGGGCGTTTAAGCCCTACACCTATGCTAGAATTTTAAGACAAATGCTATTATACTTGAGACTATTATGGTGCCATTAAATCATCTAATTCTGACTTAGCATCGGTAAAATCAACACCTTCTGCTTGAACTGCATATGCCATGATTTCGATATCAAATTCTTTTAAATCTTCATAGCTTACATTATCAATAGTTACATTATCAAATAAGCTGGATGTTTCATCGCCAGCTCCTACTTCAGTTTTAAAGTAGAATACTGTATTTGAACCATCCTTTTCTTCCCAATTGCTATCAAAGATGATACTAGCAAAGGCATCTAATTCAGCAAAGGAAGAAATATCTTTTCCATAATCTAGCTTAATAGCTACCCAAACATTATCATTACTGGTGTTTTTAACCATTGGATCCTTTGGTATCTCACGACCTGGGAGGATATTTAATGCTAAATCCTCACCAAGAGCAACATCCTCTTCGGATACATCTTCACCATCATAATCTAAACCATCAAATAGTGGTTCTGCAAGTGCTATAGAAATGTTATCGCCTACAGTAAAGGTATTTACTTTTTCCTCTGAAGTTGCTGTAAAGTAAGCAAAGGTAACTCCTGCTATTAAAACTGTACTTAATATTAAAGATATCATTATCATAGTTGTTCTTTTTTTCATTTTTAAAGCCTCCTAGTTTTTTATTTTGCCTAATGTTTAGGCTGTTTTTTTACTTTGATTTTAATTAATTCTGGAATAATGGTGATAAAAACCATTATTATTAAAATACTTCCTACTACTATGATGCCTTGTGTGGTTTTAATATAGGCTATAGCATATCCTAGGTAGGGAATACTAAATACTGCTTTTCCAACCAATCTTTCAAAGGCTACAGGACCATCCACTGCATTATTGGCATCACCCTTTGTTATAAATTGCTTTTTTGTATTATCGATACTAACTACACGATGGGTTATTAGTTTTGTGCTATTTCCTGTCATTGTGTAGGTTATAATATCTCCAGTGGAAATATTCTCAGGGATAGATGGTTTAACATATGTCATGCTTCCCACCTGGAGACTTGGTTCCATACTGCCACTTAGTACAACAAATGGCTTATATCCTAATAGAGAAGGACCAATCAAGGCTAGGGATACTAATATCATTAAAGTTAGAATAATTATAGTTATCTTGTTATAGAGTTTTTTAATCATTTATGTCCCCCTCCTTAGGTTTAAGGTTGTTCTAATTGATTTGCCAAAGCTTGTCCCCATGCATCTTCTGCTGCTCCACCTTCAGCTTGTATTGCATCTGATAGTACTTCAAGCTGGAAGCTAGACCATAGGTCAATATCTGAAACCTCTACACTTTCAAGGAGTATAGCTGTCTTAATACCTGGCTGCACGATGTCTATGTGGTAGAAGTATCCATTGTCGAAAATCCAGTTGCTATCCCATCCGTCTATAAGATGTAATGTTATAGTGCCGTCGTCTGGAGATGTTATGGTTACTATATTGCTACTTGGGTCTAGGGACATATTACCAGCTAATGTTCCTTCATTTGTTCTAAAGGTAGGTACTAGCATAACTCGGATGTAGGCGTCTACCTCATGGGGATTATTTACATTTAGTACTTCAACTATTTTACTTGTAACATCTTCATCAGGTGTAAGTATTTCCGTGTTATCTGAATCCTCATTATTTTCAATGATTGTTGTGGTGAGGACTCCAGGTACAAAGGAATTTACTTTCGCTTGGCTTTCAGTAGAAAGTAAGGCATAGGTTGCACCTGTCATAGCTAGGATAACAACTAATACATATGAAATGATTATAATAGTTTTTTTATTCATTAGTTGTCACCTCCTATAAATTTGTTTATTACCCAATCAATGCTGGTAAGCCATTTTATGGGTTTTGATTTATTTTCAAAGCTAGTCACTGCAAGATCTTTATTGATATCATGGTCACCATTTTCATCCATTCCAAGAGTATCACTAATTAGTACGGCTCCCACTGGATCGTATTGCCATGACCAGTCTGTTTTTTCTTCTACCTCATAATATCCCTTTGGTAGATTAATAATTTCTCTAGTTTCAGTTGAACCATTAATTACTCTTATGGTTTCGTAGAAGGTCTTTACTAGAGTTGTCTTTCCCATATCTTCGAATTGCTTAATCTCAAAGACAAAGGTCTGATTAGGATCATGCTGCCCCTCACCATCATCAATTGTCTTTTTAATGGTCAGAGTACCTGGGATTACAATTACAGTATAGGTGCCTTCAACTATTTTTTCTGTTGCTAATGTTCCAACTGCTGGATGATAGGTATCATCGGGATTAACTATATAATCTATTGGTGTTGCTGTGATAGTAAGATCATAATCTGTAGTATTTTCTGGTTTATCATTATCTGCGTAATCTGGATCCCAAGTGTAATCTAGCATTCCGTTTGGATAGTCGTAGTTGACTAATTCCTCCTCTATCATTTCGCCTTGTGCTGTTGACTTACTACGAGGGATACCTTCTCCTAGGAATATGGTATCTTCTATATCTGTAATGTTCAGCTTAAAGGGCACATTTACCAATGGATTTGGGAAGCTACCAACTTTAATTTCATCATCTTCTTGATTTATTACATATACAGCTGAAATATTTTTAATATTAGTTGGGATATTATTGCCTCCAATAAAGTCTGGTTTAGGTTTTATATAAAGACTACCTTGAAAAACTACTTCATCTCCTGCTCCTTCAGAAGTTTCTGGAGCAATCATCTGTGGGGGCCACTCCATATACACCCCATTAGTATCAGTTTTTAAGGTCCCGGTGTTATTACCAATAGTAAGTGTATCTCCAATATCTAACACATTTCCTTCATCATCTACAACATCAAATCTTTGATCAATATAATCTCTTACAACTGCATTTTCTAGTGTTTCACCTAATTGCTCTGAGATTTCTCCAAAGATGTCACTTAAGCCTTGGAAGGTATCTGTAGTTTTATAATGATTTTCGCTTCCGTTTGGAAGTGGATCATTTGGTACGGGACTAAAGCCACCTGGCAACGTTCCAGGATATGGATTATTACTAGATACATTCCACATATGTGGATCTAAAGCATTAGCCTTATCATATATTCCTATAGTATAAATGATTGTGCCATGTATACCTTTAAGGCTATCAGCAAAACCATATTCACTACTCCCATTACCCCAATTAGAATGACCAGCTATTAGTAAGACATAGCGTGGGCGAGTGGGTGAACCTAGGGAATTGAATTTACTTAAGGCTACAGATAAACCATTATCTACAGCAACTCGACTGCTAGGGTTAAAAGCATCTATTTCATTTTCTAAATCTGTTTTTTGAGTACCTACGGTTAACCAATCTGTAGAGGTTGTCCCACTGGGTTTAGAGTTTATGACTACCATTTTGCTGGTAGGAGCGATTTGTGCTAAGTTATCCACAAAATCTTTAGCTGCTGTCTTTAAACCATTTTCTACAGTATTATCGCCTGAAGACATATCCATATTGCCATTTAAACTACTAGAATTATCTAAGATTAGAACTATGTCTCCAGCTCCATCACTTGTTACAATATTAGAAGTTGCTTCTGCAGTTAGATCAATTTTAAATATTTGTCTTCCATCAGCATCTGAAGCACCAAATACACTAGCTGTTTTACTTAGTATTAAGCCGTTTTCTTCCGGGTCAACATATTCTAATGGTTCAGATGAATTAATTTGCATTATAGATTGTAAAATGGGAAAACCAAATGTTGAGTATGGTTTCCAAACCTCTTGTTCTTCTTTCTTTATTTCTTCTTCTTGAGTTTGCATGTCGGAATTTTCAATAGGAATTTCTTCATTATCTTCCTCTGGATCTTCAACAATTTCTTCTTCTGGGAGATTCTCTATAGGAGATGAATTTTCAGGTTCTTCTTCTAGATTTTCTTCCTCAGGTTCAGTTAATTGTGATGATATTTCATTTAATGGACTATCTGTTTCCTGTGCTATAGCTACTAATGAAGAGGTTCCCAATGATATAAGTAGTAACAATGTTGTAACTATGCTAGTAATTTTTTTGTAATTTACTAATTTCTTGAACTTTCTAAATTTCATTGGTTTTTCACCACCTTCCTAATTTTTTAATTCTTTGCTGTAGAAACTTAAACTTTTCATGGGCATTCATCCTTTTTTATTTTTAATTAAGTAAATAAAAAAGCTGCCAAATATATTTGGCAGCTGAACCGTCGTAGTATAAATACCTTAGACTTCAAACTTTGCGTCCTTATCTTTCGATAAGTTTGCCTTTATCAAATTTAGATTTATTATATTATTTTAGAATTTAATATTTTATACTAATTCCTCCTTTCATACACTATTAACACTTAGTTAAAGTGCTTAATAAAAAACCAAAAGCTGCCAAAATTAATTTGGCAGCTGAACCGTCATAGTACAAGACTTTAGACTTCGAGCTTTGCGCCCTTATCTTTCGATAAGTTTGCCTTTGTCAAATAAGTAGTATTTAATTCTTACTAAATATATCTATTTACTATGCTTAGGAATATATATACACTGGAAATTTTTGTTTAAACACAATTTTTATTAGTTATTAAGTTAACAAGTTTTATTTTGGACTGACACAAATGTATGTATGTGGTAATATAATATAAATAACTCTTTGTTTCTTTATGAAAATAAAAACAAACTGAACAGGCGATGGACGCTTTTGCGTTTCATAGTGGCCGGGCTATCATATGATAGCAGCAGATGATATTTACATCTGTGGGACAGAATTAATATTGTTCCATAGATGTTTTTTATTTAATATGAAAAGTTACTTTCGTATTAAATAAAAAACTTCTTATAGAATCATTTGGAGGTATATTATTTATGAAAAAAGAAAATCAACAATTTAATAATCAGCAAATTGCAATGAGGATATCAACAGCCACTATTATTGTTAATCTAGTGCTATCAATATTAAAGTTTTTTGCGGGAATATTAGCTAATTCAGGAGCAATGATATCAGATGCAGTTCATTCAGCATCAGATGTATTCAGTACATTTATTGTAATTATAGGAGTAAATATTTCTAATAAAAAGTCAGATGAGAAGCATCAATATGGGCATGAACGGTTAGAATGTGTTGCAGCTATTATATTAGCAATTATTTTATTAGCTACTGGAATAGGCATAGGGCTTAACGGACTGAATAAAATTTTTAATAAAAATTATGGAAAGCTTCTGATTCCAGGGCTTTTAGCATTAATTACGGCAATAGTATCTATTATTATAAAAGAATGGATGTATTGGTATACAAGGGCAGCTGCTAAAAGGATTAATTCTGGTGCTCTTATGGCAGATGCTTGGCACCACCGTTCTGATGCACTGTCATCAGTAGGTAGTTTTATTGGTATTTTTGGTGCTAGACTTGGGTTTCCTATTCTTGATCCAATCGCCAGTGTTATTATATGTTTATTTATTGGTAAAGCAGCATTTGATATTTTTAAGGATTCTATAGAAAAATTAGTAGATAAATCCTGTAATGAAGAAGTTGTTAAGTTAATGAGGAAGGTAATTTTAGAGCAAGAGGGAGTACTTGGTATTGATGAAATAAAAACCAGAATGTTTGGTTCAAAAGTATATGTTGATATTGAAATTGCTGCTGATGGAAGCAAATCACTAAATGATACCCATGACATTGCAGAAGCAGTTCATAACTCCATTGAAAAGGAGTTTTCAATGGTTAAACATTGTATGGTACATGTAAACCCTAGAGATTACAGGAAATAATATTAAAATTTTTATTATATTCCCTATGCTAGTGAGATAGGGGATTTTTTTAGGATAAAGAAGGAATAACTTCTAAAATATAGAAGATTATTAACATAACAATAAAAATAAATATTTATAATTATTCTGGTGTTAAAAATAATAAATTAATTAAATTAATGGGGGCTAAGATATGGGAAAATCAAAGGTATATTTTACTACTATGCACGCAACATTAAAAGAAAATTTGCAACAAAAGCTATATCGTCTAATAAAAACAGCAGGAGTAGAACAAATAGATTTTAAAAACAAATATACTGCAATAAAAATTCATTTTGGTGAGCCGGGTAATTTAGCATATTTACGTCCTAATTATGCAAGAACCGTTGTGGATATTGTAAAAGAGCTAAATGGAAAACCTTTTTTGACTGATTGTAATACTCTATATGTTGGGGGTAGAAAAAATGCACTTGATCATATAGAGTCTGCTTATATGAATGGATTTTCCCCCTTCTCTACGGGATGTCATATATTGATCGGAGATGGGTTGAAGGGTACCGATGAAGCTCTGGTTCCAGTTGATGGTGGAACATATGTAAAAGAGGCTAAAATCGGGCGTGCAATCATGGATGCAGATATAATTATTTCCTTAAGTCATTTTAAGTGTCACGAGGCAACTGGAATTGGTGGTGCTTTGAAAAATATAGGCATGGGTTGTGGTTCACGGGCTGGAAAGATGGAGATGCATAGTAGTGGGAAACCATATATAAAGGAAGAAAAATGTATAAGCTGTGGTATGTGTGTTAAAAACTGTGCACATGATGCAATTAGTATTACTTCTAGTGCTGTTATTGACCAGAACATTTGTGTAGGATGCGGTCGTTGTATAGGTATCTGTCCACAGGATGCTGTTCGTGCAGCACATGATGAAGCTTTCAATATTTTAAATAAAAAAATTGTAGAATATTCATGTGCAGTGCTCAAAGGTCGTCCGCATTTTCATGTGAGTCTAGTTATTGATGTATCTCCCTTCTGTGACTGTCATCGGGAAAATGATATTCCTATTGTTCCAGATGTAGGAATGTTTGCTTCTTTTGATCCTGTTGCATTAGATATTGCATGTTCGGATGCAGTAAATAGACAACCTGCTATAAAGGGCAGTCTTCTCGATAAAAATGGACATAAACATAAAGATCACTTTACAGATGTAAGTCCGGAAACAGACTGGAAGGTTGCAATTGATTATGCAGTAGAGATGAACTTAGGCAGAAAGGAATATGAATTAATCACTATATAATAATACAGAGGATAAATTTAAATATTGATCTCACAAATATTAGTTTGAGGGATCAATATTTATGAAAACATTATTTAAAGACATATAAGATAAAGAAAGCGTCGTGGTGGATAGAGTAATAAATAAAGTTACACATTCCTCCGGTGGCATTGATGGATAATACCGACAATTCATTCCAATGTAAATTCTAAAGCTTGAAGAACTCGCTACGCTCAAACAATTCAAGCTTTTTAACGAATTTACATCTCCATTCATTGGGTATTATGACCATCAGCTGCCAAGTCGTCTTTTTGTAAGTTTATTTATTATTATTAGTCAGGTTCTCATGTCACCCTAGGGCATTGTTATTACGAGCAAGTTTGGTATTTTGGGTTTTGACTTTTGTATTTCTCATGGGTCTAGGTCTAAGATCCTTCATTATATTCAGTATGACTGCCTAACGGGATAAAATATTTCATAAAGCGACGACTTAATGGAGCCCTTTTTATCCTTATCAGGTTTACCTATATAAAATAGGGCGACATTTGCGGAGGAGTATATGAAGATATTTTATCTCTATAATGTAAATTCAACAATGAATAATTTATCCTATACGACAATGACGCCTTTTTTTAATTTTATTCATAATAAAGAAATTCCAAGAAAGGGGTATTGTTCATGATTACTATATTTAACAGAAAAGAATTAATTGTAACTTTTTCTATGAAGCAGCAAGCAAAAGTGAGGGATATGCTAAATACCAATAAAATTGAGTACATATTAAAAACAATTAACAGAAATGGTCCTTCTTTATTTAGTAATTCAAGAGCTAGATTTGGAACATTTGGTCAAAATATGGATTTAGCATATGAATATATCTTTTATGTTCATAAGGATGATTATTCCAAAGCTCAAGCTATCATGTCAGGAAAAATTAAATGATAATTACTTGTATTAAACTTTTCATAATAAAAAATAAGTAGCCGATTGTTTGTATAATCAACAAACCAATCGGCTACTCACCATACCCTATTTGATACAATAACATACATAATCTAATACTCATTCAATCCTCTCAATCGTAAACATAACGCTTTTATACCTAAATAATAATAAACGAAATTTACAAACATTTAATTTTTATTACTGATTCTAGAAGGTTTAGTAATGTTTAAAAAGATAATGCTAACTTTCAGCTGTAAAATGGTAATGATTTAATTTAACGCAGAAAACTAAATCATGTTGAAAATAACTTAACAACTAATTAATATCAGGTAATAAAAAAACCCAACTTCATAACGAACTACTGAATACCAAATACTTGATAAATCTGTAATTAATGAATAGGGTATGTGGGAAGATATGTCTATTGCTTTCTTCCGTAGTTCTATTATAGCACATATATTTAAAAATAGAAATAGAATTTTATGGAAACCTAATTATTCTTTATATATGATTTGGTTCTCTTCCCTAATGTTTATAAGAGTTGTATTTTGCAAATCAATATGTTGCTCTAAATCCTTATAAAAATCATATTGTCCAAAGGAGTGCATAGGCATGACAAACTTAGGCTGCACGGTCTTAATAAAATAATTAATGGCTAAGTAAGCATATTCCTCTAATCTTGGATCTACGGGAACAAATGCAAAGTCAATAGACTTATCCTTAAATAAATCAACTTCTTTTTTAAAATCAACTTCTTCAACCTTTCGTTCTTCAGGGGTCATCCGCTTCCAATGCCACCAATTCAAATCTCCACTATGAAAGTAGTTTTTATTATTTAGGGTTACCATATAGGAATTACCTAAGTCGGTAGTTCCATAGGTAGAAATATTAACATCATTAATGATGTTGCTTTCATAGTTATCTATTAATGATAAATTCTTTATATTGGTATCTGCAATCTTAGGAGCAATATCCTTGCTAAAAATAAAATAGGCATTTTCTTGTGGGTAAAGATTTTTCATGGAATCTAGCACAAAATGATCTCCATGGGAATGGCTAGCAAATACATAGATATTTTTCATTTCCTTATTTAGATCCATTGGCAAAATAGAATCAAAAACCAATATGTCATTTTTGTCCTCTACAATAAATCCACTATGGGATAAATGTTTTATCAGCATCTCAATCACCTCATATTTTAATGTTACTATAAACTTACCCCAAAATAAAGAAAGATAAGCATATGAGAGATGGAAAAGTAATAATTTGAAAAAAATAAAGGTGATTGGATTATTAAATAGAATATATATGGGATATAATTTTATGGATTATTTAAATAGAATTATTGTAAAAACAAAGAAAATAAAATAATGGAGGATATCATGAAAATACATAAGGGGAAAAAAAAGTCAACAATTAAACTTGTCGGTATGAGTATTGTGGGATTCATTTTGCTTTTTTCGATCATTTCCATGATTATTGTTATGTTTATCTATAATGGACAATTTCCTAGATATGACAGACATGATACGACGGTTACAGCAGGTTTGAGATATGAAGATCTAAAAGCGCAGTATCCAAGAAGTTTGGTAAATTTCAAATCAGGGGACAATAGATTGCAAGGATATGTTTATGGTCAAGATCAAGAGCAGGGACTTGTGGTAGTAGCTCATGGAATTGGAGGAGGAGCAGACAGCTACCTGTCTCAAATTACTTATTTTGTTGATGAGGGGTGGCGGGTTTTTGCCTATGATGCAACGGGTAGCTTCGATAGTGAAGGCAAGACGACAAAGGGATTCCCCCAAGCGTTGATTGATTTAGATGCAGCATTGACATATATAAATACACAGGAGGAATTTGCAGGTCTGCCAATTTTATTATTTGGTCATAGCTGGGGTGGTTATGCAGTAGCTAATGTATTGCACTATGATTATGATATTGCAGGTGTTGCTACAATAGCCGGTGCAAATAGTCCTATGGAAATGATTATAGAAGAAGGTCGGAATATGATGGGTGGTTTTATTAATATAGAATATCCATATTTATGGTTATATCAAAGACTTTTATTTGGAGAAACAGCTTCTTTAAATGCGGTGGATGCAATCAATCGAGGAGATGTTCCGGTTCTAATTGTCCACGGCACAGAAGATGAATTTGTAGCCTATGAGGGTAGCTCCATTATTTCAAAAATAGATGCTATTACCAATCCTAATGTTAAAACCTTATCATTAAATAAGCCTGGCCACAGTGGACATAACAATCTATTCCGTAGCAATGCCGCCATGGATTATATTGATGAAATTAATATTAAATATCGTAAACTTTATGATCAATATGAACAAAACATTCCTTATGAAGTCAATCAAGATTTTTACTCAGAGGTAGATCGAGATTTAGCCCAGGACATAAATAGAGGATTGATGGATGAAATTCAAGCATTTTTCTTAGGGAGCATAGAGAAATAAAATACTTTTGCTGATACATGTGAATCTTTGTATCATAGCAATGGATTAATTTACAATTGTATTGTTTGTTTTTACTATGGTTTATCTTATTATCCACAGAATTAATCTGTGGATATATTTGATTCCAAAAGCCATATATTTCATCCCATCATTCTTCAGATTAAAAGGAAAATCAATAAAACTTGACCTATATCTGTTGGCTTTTTAATAAAAAATAAGTTACAATATAGATATTGTTAACAAAATAACAAACGGGGTGAATTTATGCAGTTTATTAATTATTCAAGAGAGAATTGCAATAATTGTTATAAATGTATAAGGGTGTGCTCTCCTAAGGCTATATCTATCTATGAGGATAGAGCAGAGATACTGGAAGATCATTGTATTTCCTGTGGAGAATGTTATGTTATCTGTGAGCAAAATGCTCTTTCTATAAAGAATAAGGTACATGAGGTGAAAAAGGTCATTGATTCTAGTAAAAGGGTAGCGGTGAGCCTATCCCCATCTTTCCCTGGGGGTTTTTCAGTTAAGGCAGGAAAAATTGTAAAGGCATTAAAGGTATTGGGATTTGATATTATTGAAGAAACAGCTATTGGGGGAGATATGGTTGTAGAGGCATATGAAGAATACATACAACACTCTGATAAGGATAATTTAATTACAACTAGTTGTCCATCAACTAATTATTTAATAGAAAAATACTATCCAGAATTACTTAAATATATGATTCCAATCGTATCTCCAATGATTGCTCACGGTAAATACTTAAAGAGTAAGTATGGACATGATACTCATGTAGTTTTTATTGGTCCCTGTATTGCAAAAAAAGTTGAGGCAAACGAAAGACAACATCAAGGGGTTGTGGATTCTGTATTAACATTCGTTGAATTAGAACAGTGGTTCCAAGATGCAGGAATAAATCTAAATGAACTTTCAACCGAAGAATTTGATGGGAAAGGAAGTTTATTAGGTAAACAAATACCTTTTAGAACAAAGGTTTTAAACAAATATGAAAGGATAATAGTAACAGGAATTTCAAGGGTAAGAGAAATTTTAGATAGTTTATCCAAGGAAGAATTAAACCATGTTTTTTTAGAGATTGCTTCCTGTGAAGGTGGATGTATTGATGGGACGGGAATGCCTAAGGATGCTACTAACTACTATGTAAAAAGAAAACGTGTAAAAGACTATATTAATGAAACATACTTTACTTTAAAAACTGAAGATTCGGTATTAAAAGAGCCCATAAATCTTTCCAAGATTATATTTGATCAACGGGTGAAGCAACCAAAGCATTCTAAAGTGGAAATTGAAAGTATACTAAGGAGCATGGGTAAAACTAAAAAAGAGGATGAATTAAATTGTGATGCCTGTGGCTATCAGACCTGCAGAAAAAAGGCAGAATCTGTTTTAGAGGGACGATCCCAAATAAATATGTGCCTACCTTTTATGAGGGCAAAGGCGGAAAGCGTGAAGAATGTTATTTTTGACCATAGTCCAAACGCTATTTTTATGGTAGGATGTAATGATTTAAAGGTTAAGGAATTTAATCCTTCCTCTGAACGGGTCTTTCAGATTAAAGCAAGCCAGATTAGGGGGCAACGAGTTCATAATATAATACCGGAAGATATTTTTGAAAAGGTTTTAGAAACCAAAGAAAATACTGTTGGAAAAAAGATTGAATATCCTCAATATGGCGTTATTTTAATTGCAAACATTATTTATGTGAAGAAGGATAATATCCTTATGGCTATTATGAACGATGTTACTTTAGCAGAAAAAAATAAAGAGGAATTAGAACATGTAAAGAAAAATACAATAAATGCTGCTCAAGAGGTTATCAATAAACAGATGCGAGTGGCTCAAGAAATTGCCAGCCTATTAGGGGAAACCACCGCGGAGACAAAGGTTACTTTAACAAAATTAAAGGATATCGTCATTGGTGAGCGGGGTGAAGTATAGTGAAGCTCTTTTGTGATATAGCCTATGATAGCATCAACAAACAAAATGAGGAGCTATGTGGAGATAAAGTAGAAATAGTGCATACAGAGAATAGTACAATTATCATATTAGCAGATGGGTTAGGCAGTGGTGTAAAAGCAAATATCTTAGCTACCATGACATCTAAAATTGCAGGAACAATGTTACGAGAGGGTGCCAGTATCTCTGAAACCATAGAAACCATCATAAGTACTTTACCAGTCTGTAATGAGAGGAAGCTAGCTTACTCTACCTTTGTTATACTTAAAATTCAAAAGGATGGTAAGGCATATATGGTGGAATATGATAATCCGCCTATCTTTTTTGTAAGAAATGAAAAAAAGTTAATATTAGAAAAAAAAGTACGAATGATTCATGGGAAAAGAATATTGGAAAGTCAAATACAACTTAATAATAGGGACACTATTATCCTTGTAAGTGATGGAGTAATTCATGCAGGCGTAGGTGGAATCTTGAATTTAGGCTGGCAATGGGAGAATGTATCGGATTATTTAATTAAACAAACTAAAATAGAAAAATGCGCCAAAAATATATCTAAGAAGCTCATTGATACCTGTACATTTCTATATGATGAAAGACCAGGAGATGACACATCGGTGGTTGCGGTTAAATATAGAGAACAAGAAGTAATACAATTATTTGCTGGCCCACCAGAAAATATGGATCAGGATCAAGAAATGGTAAAAAACTTCTTAGGGGCTGAAGGGAAAAAGATTATCTGTGGAGGAACAGCGGCAAATATTGTAAGTCGTGAAACAGAAAATGAAATTGTTGTGGACTTTGAAACTGGGAATGAAGAAATTCCTCCTATGGCAAAAATGAAGGGAATACACTTGGTCACAGAGGGAGTTATTACCTTAAGTAAAGTTCTAGAGAATATAGATAATTATATTAGAAACAACCATATAAAACAAATTCCTTGGAAAAGAGATTCTAAAGATGGTGCTACTAAACTGACAAATGTTTTAATTGAAGATTGTACTCACTTAAAGTTTTGGGTCGGTAAGGCGATTAACCCTGCCCATCAAAACCCTGATTTACCCAGGGATTTAAGTATTAAGATACAGGTTATTGTAAAGTTGACGGAGCTTTTAAAGGGATTAGGGAAAAAGGTGGAAATCGAATATTTTTAAGATGAGATGAAATTAATTATCAGGAGGTACCCTATGAAAACAATCAATGTATGTATTGGGAGTGCTTGTCATATAAAAGGGGCATATAAAGTAATAAATAAGTTTTTAAAAATAGTAGAAGAAAGAAAATTAGAAGATCTAGTGGTAGTAAAGGCAGCGTTTTGTCTAGGAGAATGTACCAAAGCAGTTTCAGTAAAAATCGATGAAGGGAAGATTCACTCTTTAAAAGAACAGGATGTAGAAGCTTTTATTGATAAATATATATTATAATAGTAGTATAATCATATTAGGTGGGAACTCTTAACTGAAAATCCTAAAAAACTAGAGTATGAAATAGAGGATTGATAAACTGCTTCACTAGTGCGTGCGCTTTCTGCACGCTTTCTTTTTATTTATGTAGAAAATTATTTGGTTTTATATTATGATATAAGATATTATCTAGGAAAAAGAATGGAGAAATGAAATGTTAAAAAGAAAAGATATATTAGCTTATATAGCTTCTTTTATATATGCATCTATTTTTGGATTAAGTTTTTTATTTTCAAAGAAGGCTTTAGATATTACAACCCCCTTTAAGCTTATTTCCTTTAGATTTTTATTGGCATTTATAGTGTTATCCCTACTTATTCTATTTAGGATTATTAAGGTGAATTATAGGGGTAAAAATTTAAAGGGTTTATTTATACTAAGCATGACTCAGCCTGTAATCTATTTTATCTTTGAGACCTATGGAATAAAATATAGCTCCTCATCCTATGCTGGATTAATGGTGGCTTTAATACCGATAATAGTAACCATAATGGGGATTTTTCTATTAAAAGAAATCCCAAGTAAGATACAATGGATGTTTATATTATTATCTGTATCAGGAGTAGTCTATATTGTTTTAATGGATAGCAGTCCAGGAAGTCAAAACACCTTTCTTGGGACTGTATTCTTACTTATTGCGGTCTTTGTAGGCTCTCTATACAATATTTTATCAAGGAAAAGCTCTGTTCACTTTTCTTCCATCGAAATAACCTATTTTATGATGGGAGCAGGAGCTATTGTTTTTAATATTATTTCATTTATTATAGACTTTATTAATGGGAACCTAGAAAATTTCTTTCAGCCATTATTAAATAAAGACTTTTTAATATCTATTTTATATTTAGGGATTTTGTCATCCATAACAGCATTCTTTTTAATTAACTTTGCCCTTTCAGCCTTGCCTGCATCAAAGGCAGTTATTTTTGGTAACCTTGCCACTGTGATTTCTATAATTGCCGGAGTTGTTTTCCTAAGGGAAGCCTTTTACTATTATCATATAATCGGATCTATTATTATTATTTTTGGAATAATCGGGACAAACTATTTTAACGCTAGAAAGGTAAAAAGACTTAAGAGGGAAAATCAAAGTAGTTAATCCACTAAGAAGGATTTCACATAGAAGTAAAGAATAGATGTATTATAATATCTATATTTTATTAATGTGATACAAAATAAATTTACTTATCTAGTATAGGTTTATTAATTATGAGAGGATGTTGGAATTGAAATCATTATCAAAGGGTTATTTGCTTATGATAATTTCAGGTACTTTTTATGGATTTATCGGAATTTTTGTTAGTAATTTATCTAATTATAACATTCCTACTAGTGTTATCGCCTTTTTTCGTCCTTTAGTCGCATTTATAGTTATTTTTACATATTTACTTATTTTTAAAAGGGAGTATCTAAAGGTGGATAGAAAAAACCTTATCTATATAATCCTTATAGCAATCTCTTCCCAAACTATATTTAACCGGCTTTATTTTGCCGCTATTGAAAAAACAACAATTACAACTGCAGCAGTAATGATCTTCACTTCTCCGATTTTCGTTGTTATTTTGGCTCGATTTATATATAAAGAATTATTTACCCTTCCTAAGATGATTGCCCTTGTGGTTGCAGTGACAGGATGTTTTTTAACATCAACAGGAGGTTCTATAGAGGAACTAAAGCTCAATGCTGTAGGCTTAGCATTAGGGCTAGGTGCTGGATTTACCTTTGCATTTCTTCCTATTTTTAATAAAAAGCTTGTGGGGAAATGTCATTATTTAACCATTGCTTGCTATACTATGGGCTTTGGTGCACTTTTTACATTTTTGTTAGCTGGACCACAGGCAGTAGCTTCTATCGATTATAATCTAAATTTATGGGTTAATATTATTGGACTTGGTATTATAGGCAATGCTCTTGGATATCTTTTTTATACGGCAGCCATGTCCTACAATATACAATCATCTATGGCAAGCATAATAGTTACTATCGAAGTTCCTATAGCTGCACTAACATCTTTTATCTTTTTTCAGGAAGATATCTTTGGCATAAAACTATTGGGAATTATATTAGTTATACTTTCTGTTGCAATTATTGAATATGGTGATAGATGGTTCCTTAAGCGAAAAGAAAAAGCTCAGAGTTTATAAGTATAAGCATTCACTATCTCCTATAAGGGCAATGAAAGGATGTTTAAATTGAAGCTATTACCGACCTCAAAGGGTTATTTGCTGGTAGCTATCTCAGGGGGATTTTTTGGACTCAGTGGGATGTTTGTTGAAATATTATCTGCATATAATATTCCTATCAATTTATTGGGGTTCTACCGCCCTTTAATTGCATTTATAATGATTTTTATTTATTTGCTTATAAGAAAAAGAGAATATTTAAAGGTGGATGGTAGAGGATTACTTTATATCGCTCTTTTAGGATTTGTATCTCAGACACTTTTTAATCAACTTTACTTCGCTACTATGGAAAAAACAACAATTGCAACTGCTGTTGTTTTGCTCTATACTGCTCCGATTTTTGTTGTAATTATGGCTAGATTTTTATATAAAGAATTATTTAACCTTCCTAAGCTTATTGCCCTTGTTGTTTCGGTGACAGGATGTTTTTTAGCTGCAACTGGAGGATCCTTCGAGCTACTAAAGCTAAATAGTACCGGGTTATTATTAGGAGTAGGAACTGGATTTACCTTTGCGCTTCTTCCCATAATTAGCAAAGATCTGGTGAAAAAATACCATTATTTTACTATAGCATTATATTCCATGGGTTTTGGAGCTCTTTTTAGCCTTGCTTTTATAGATATCCGTACAATAATTCTTATTGATTACAATATAAAGATTTGGGCTAATCTCATCGCCCTTGGTTTTTTTGCCAATGCCTTCGCCTATCTATTATATATGGCTGGCATGTCCTATAATATACAGTCATCTAAAGTAAGCATCATTAATACTGTAGAAGTTCCTGTGGCAGTGCTAACATCTTTTATTTTTTTTCAAGAATATATATTTGGCTTAAAGCTTCTGGGAATTTTGCTAGTTATACTTTCTGTTGTAATTATTGAATATGGAGAACAATTATTCCTTGTTGGCAGTGAGCGGGGTCAAGACCAGGTTTGAAAGCATGAGCTTAATGAATAATATTATAGTATTATCCTTAATAATACTATAGAAGTAATTAAAGAAAGTAATGTAGTGACAGAAACAATAATAGCAGCATACTCTTTTTCCCTATCAAAGGTTTCTGCCAGTATGGATGTCATAGCTGAAGCTGGCATGGCAGACATAATAATAATAGTATTTAAAACTTTAGAGGGACCTTGGATTAATAAAGAAATTAAGTATATAAACCCGGGTATGATGACTAATTTAATAGTTACTCCATAGTATATTGTCCAGTCTTTTAAGTAATTTTTTATTTTAACCTTTGATAGTATAACCCCAATAATAATCATGGATAGGGGAATTGTAGTATCACCAATAGTATTTATACTAGACAAGAGGGCACCGGGTAATTGGATATTAAATAGCATTATTATAATGCCTAAGCAAACCGCTATAATAGAAGGATTAAGTAGAATCTTTTTTAGTTCCGCCCTTAGTTCTTTCTTATTAAAATTACCTTTAAAAAGTATCAGTCCATAGGTCCATACTAATATTACGAAAAACATGTTAAAAATAGAACCATAGGCAATACCTTCAGCCCCGTATATAGAATTTAGTATTGGGAATCCCACATAACCTGTATTTGTAAAAACATTAGCAAAATGTAATATTGTTTTTTTATTATTTTTTATTGGTAATAAAAGTATATAAGAGAGTAGGATTATAATTATATAAGCTCCAATGGAGTATTGAAATGTTTTTATTACATTAGATTTAATTGAATCGTCAAAGGAATAGTTAAAAGATGAAAGAATCATAAAGGGCAAAGCGATTTGAATTAGAATATCCACTAATCCTTTATTCATTTTATCTGTTATGATTTTTTTCTTACTGCCATAAACACCTACTAATATTATAATAAATAAAGAAGCAACACTTTCTATAATAACTGACATCTCCAAGGGAATACCCCCTATTATTCAGATACTTAACATTTTATGCTAAAAGATTGTTAATGTTACATAAAGCTTTCTAAAATAGTAGGGCAGTTTATAATCCTAATATAGGAGATATGAAATTTCAGTCACCGTCCCCTTGAGGAAACTTTTCAAGAAACCTTATTTTTATATCTATTAGTTCTTCTAAGGAGTATAGATACCTATTAAGGGCAATTCTGTTTTTTAATTGCTTATGGGATGTTGGTAATGGAGCTTCATTAAAGTGATTTTTTATTTCTTCTAAACGATTTACGCGTGTAGAGCAGTCTATAATGGTATTATCTTCTAGAAAACTATAGGTAAAGGATTTTAATAGTTGCACTTCCCTTTGATTTAAAAATTTAATCTTTAAAAACTCTTGCATGGATTTAATGATATAATACTGTTGTTTTCTCATTACAAAATATTCTACATAATAATCATTATTTTGAAGGTAATAGCTATTTAAATATTTATAGGATCTATTCTTTGCAATCGATAGTATTTGGTTTACTTTTTTTAGTTGGGCTTTAAGATCTTTGATATTACATTCATTAATTAGGCATAATCCCATATTTTTAAAGATTGTAGAAAAGGCACTTTCCACTTGTTTTTGATAACCTATAAGTTCTTTTTCAATATCCAAAACAAAATAATTAAATACTAGTGCAACTAAAATCCCTAAAAACATAAGTAAAAATTCGTTTAATAATATGGGGAAGGTTATTTCTCTCAAAGAATAAATATGCATAACTAATACCACATTTAGAACAATAGCAATCTTCATATCAAATCTATACATTAAGAAGGTAAATATAAAGACATATATCGTAAAGACCCATAGATAAAAACCAAAGGATAAAAACAAGACACTGGCAAGTGTAAAGGAAACAATAGCAGCTAATAACCTGATTCCGGCTAGCTTAAAGGATTGTTTTTTAGCAGACAACATACTAACAATTACGATGGTTCCAGCTGATTCATAAAAGTTAATATTTAAAGCTTGTGTTAATAATATTGCTACAAAGACCCCCGCAGCCATTTTCAAACTGATGATAAACTCTTCTTTAACCACCTAAAAAATCCCCTTTCAATGACACTTTAAAGATTAATAAATCTTATTTTACCCAATTAATAGGTTAAAAATGAAATCAACATTTAGGGACGGTGACTTTATTCTCCAAGAAATCAACATTTAGGGACGGTGACTTTCAACATTTAGGGACGGTGACTTTATTCTCCAATATTTACCAAAAAGGTTATAAATTTTATTCTAATGCAATAAAATAATACTTGATTCCACTTATTCATTTAATAAATGTTCTAATCGGAATTGTTGGTTGTTACCTTTTAATAATATTAAATTTTCTGTACAATAAAAGAAGCACACAAAATGGGATAAGTAGGAGGGGATATGAAATGATTGAAATAATTAAAAATATACTATTGAACAATGATATAAATGAAAATGTAGCATTTTATTTATCTAATGCAATAGCAGTAATACTAATAATTATAATTAGTTTAATAGTTAATTATATAGTTAAGAAAGTTCTTCTAAAATACTTAAATGCCTATGCCGTAAAAACTAAAAACAAGTGGGATAATATTCTAATGGAGAAAAAGGTGTTTGATAGACTGGCTAGTATTGTACCTGCAGGTATTATACATGCTTTTGCACCAGCTTTTCCTACATATCAATTATGGATCCAAAGAATTGCCTTTTCATATATAGTTTTAATTATATTATTATCAATAAACAGGTTATTAGATGCTATAAACCACATATATACAAGGCATGAGGTTTCAAAATCTAGACCTATTAAAGGATATCTTCAGGTTATAGAAATCGTTGTATATACTATTGGAATTGTTTTTATAATAAGTGTTTTAATAGATCGTTCTCCTTGGCTTTTATTAAGTGGGATAGGCGCTGCTACTGCTGTACTTATGCTTATTTTTCAAAATTCAATACTGGGACTTGTCGCCAGCATTCAGATTTCATCTAATAATTTGCTACGGATTGGGGATTGGATAGAGATGTCTAAATTTGGTGCAGATGGTGATGTTTTAGAAATATCCTTACATACGGTAAAGGTGCAAAACTGGAATAAAACAATTGTTACGATACCAACCCATTTACTTTTATCAGAATCCTTTATAAATTGGAGGGGAATGCTAGAATCAGGTGGTAGGAGAATAATGAGATCTATATACATTGATATTAATAGTATTAAATTCTGTGATGAAATAATGCTAAAGCGATTTGAAGAAATAGATTATATCAGAGAAGATATCCAAAATAAGAAGAAAGAAATAGAAGCATATAACAAAAAACAAGATGTAAGTAATTCACAAGTTAATGGAAGAAACCTAACTAATATTGGGGTTTTTAGAATTTATATAGAGAATTATTTAAGAAATCATCCTGGTGTAAATCAAGATTTACTTAAGATGGTAAGGCAGCTTGAACCTACTGAAAAGGGTCTGCCCATACAAATATATGTTTTTACAAATGTAGTACAATGGGATAAGTATGAAGCTATACAATCGGATATATTTGAACATTTATTAGCTGTTGCACCAGAATTTGGTCTTAGGATTTATCAAGGACCTTCAGGTTATGATTTTAATAAAATAGAAGTAATGTCAAACAATAATAAATAATAGTCATCTGGGGACGGTGACTTTATTCTCCAATATATTCCAGCTGATAGATTTATTTAATTAATAAAATTCTCTAGTTGACTTATAAGGTGGGAAAATGACAAATCATCTTTACAATATAAGTAAATAGTGATAAATACTTTTCATATTATTGTTAGGAGGGTTTTATGTGAGAAAACAGGATGAAATGGAAAATATGAATATGCTTTTATCTGCTCGAAATGCATTTATTATTTCTATTATACTAATTTTTTCATATATGATTTATTCAATGATAAAGGGCGAATATAAGAGAGAAATTGTAATTATGTTTAACATTATGTTTTTTAGCTTTACGGGGTCTTCAACCTACTATGCCAATAAATGGCAGGGAAAAGGTTTCTTTCGTGCTATTTTACCTGTGGCTCTTATTGTGCTTATAACAGCACTTGTCATTTTATTTGTTATGTGGATGTTGAGATGAAAAATAATATAAAAATTCAACGAACAATAAAGAATCTAACACAGACAGATTTGGCAAAAATGTGTGATGTTTCTAGACAGACTATAAATGCTATTGAAAATGATCGCTATGACCCCACCATATCTCTTGCTTTTAAATTATCTAAGGTTTTAGATGTTACAGTAGACCAATTGTTTGATCCTATTGAATGTTGAATGCAAAATTAGTAGATATATAAGGCCAGGGACACAGTATACCCATAAAAGATCTTGTTAAGCAGTACGATTTTACTGAAAATAGCATTAGAAGAATTATTAAGGCACACAAAACACAAGACAAATAAAAATTAAAGATACTTGATTCTAAAAATGATCAAGTATTTTTATTAGTAAAAAATCAATAATACAGAAATGATTCTGTTTACCAGAGAATTTGCGTTAATGGTATTATTATTATAAATGGATAAGTGAGTATGCAATAGTAGGAAAGAGTAGGAGGTAGTTAATTGAATAAAGTCAGTACTCTAAAAGTCAGGTTTAAATGATGATAAAAATACGATTTATCCTGTAATAAAATAATTATAACTCACCACGATTTCGATCATATGGGATCTTTGGCAGCATTTAAAAGAAAGTACCCTTCTATAAAAGTAGTAGCATCCATAGATGATAAAGAATATATCAATGGAAGTAAAAAATCACTAAGACTACAACAAGCAGAGTCTATATATGACTCTTTACCAGAAGGAGAAAAAGAAAGTGCAAAAACTTTTCATAGAATACTTAAATCAATAGAGCCCTGTAATGTAGATATATGCGTGAAAGACAAGGATTTTTTTGATTACTGTGGAGGTATAGAAATAATTTCTACTCCAGGACATATGCCAGGACATATTTCAATTTACATTAAATCTACATTAATTGCTGGAGATGCATTAGTTTTTGAAAATGATGAAACTTACTATTCCAAATCCACAGTATACATTAGATATGAATGAGGTAAAAAATCAATTGTAAAATTATTAGATTATGAAATAGATAGTGTTATTTGCTATCATGGTGGCATTTGTAATAAGGGTATTAAAAATTCACTAAGAGAAATTGTTTCAAGTTGATATGGGACAATTGGGAAGTATGAAGTCGAGGTAGCAAGTTATGAACTCAGGACGCTATATGAATGGCACGCAAGCCTATGGATGGCCTTTTTAATAATCTTCAACTTTATTTTGTTGACTTATTGTATTCATTATTGTATAATTTAAAATGGGTGATAGTATGGATGCATTACAGATATTTTCACATAATTTGAAGAAGTTAAGAATCCAAAAAGGATTTTCCCAAAAAGAAATTGCTGAAATTTCGGGGTTACATCGCACTTATATTAGTGCAATTGAATGTGGCAAACGTAGTATTGCTCTAGATAATGTGCAAAAAATAGCAGATGCTTTAGGTGTACAGCCTTATCAACTGTTTTTGATAAATAATAATAACACCAAAACTAAGGAGGTGTAGCTGTGCCCTGTTCAATAGTTGATTTATTCTGTGGTGTCGGAGGTTTAACCAAAGGGCTTGAGCTTGCTGGCTTAAATGTTGTTGCAGGTATAGACATTGACGATAGTTGCAGTTTTGCTTATGAGCAAAATAACAATGCAAGATTTGTTCAGGGTGACATTACCGATATTGATATACAATCTGTTTTAGAATTGTTTCCAGAGGGTGATATGCGGATATTAGTAGGATGTGCTCCGTGTCAGCCATTCTCAAAATATACTCAACGCTATCGTAAAGATGGACAAAAGGATGATAAATGGAAATTATTATACTCCTTTTCCAATATTGTAAATGAGTTAAGACCTACCGTAGTTTCAATGGAAAATGTTCCAGAATTGGCAAAGGAGTCTGTTTTTAATGATTTTGTTAAGAGTTTAGAAAAATTGGGTTATTATTGTTCTTGGTCAATAGCATATTGTCCAGACTATGGTGTACCACAAAAACGCAAACGTCTTGTACTATTAGCGTCACTTTTGGGCGAGATAACTCTTATTCCTGCATTATATAATTCGGAAAATTATCAAACAGTACGAGATGCTATTGGAATGTTACCAGCTTTGAGAAGTGGGGAGATAAATGATAATGACCCTATTCACTGTTCAACTAAGATGTCTTCTATAAATATAGAAAGAATACAACAATCTGTACCAAATGGTACATGGAGAGACTGGGAAGAACATTTAAAATTACCTTGTCATAAGAAAAAAACGGGTAAAAGCTATGGTGCTGTGTATGGTCGTATGGGATGGGATGAACCATCACCGACTATAACAACTCAATTTTATGGATACGGAAATGGACGTTTCGGTCATCCTGAACAAGATAGAGCTCTTTCTTATAGAGAGGGTGCTCTTTTACAATCATTCCCGCCGGGATATATATTCATAAATAGAGATGAACCTTTTAACAGGCGTCAATTAGGAATCCACATTGGTAACGCTGTTCCTGTAGAATTAGGGCGTGCTATTGGTTTAAGCATTACTCAGCATTTACAAGAAATGGGGGTGGAAATTCATGGCGAATGATATAACAGATGTTAAACGAAAAGAAGGGGAGGAACAAATTAAAGAATTGAGAAAAGAGATAGACTATGATACTCGTGATTATTCTATTGATTTTCTTGTTCAGCAGTATAGAGAAGATGAATTCTATATACCAGATGAATATCAAAGAAAATATATTTGGGAAGATGCTAATAAGACCAGATTTATTGAATCTATATTATTGGGACTCCCCATCCCTTTTATGTTTTTCTCTGATACAGATGATGGTCGTTGTGAAATCATTGATGGAGCACAAAGAACACAAACCTTGGTTGAATTTATGGATAATGAATTAAAACTGGTTAACCTGAAAAAGCTTTCTGCACTTAATAATTTTACCTATTCAGATTTACCTGAGTATTTCAAGAGAAAATTCAATAAGACGACTATGAGAATAATCGTTCTTTCTGATGAAACTACTATAGAAATTCGTCAAGAAATATTTAACAGAATTAACACTACTGGGGTTCCGGCTCGTCCTAGTGAAATTCGTAGGGGTAGTTATGCAGGATCTTTTATGAATTTTCTTAAAGAATGCACAGAGAATCCTGTGTTTATGCGTGTTTGTCCTGTAAGCAAAATATCTAAAAAAAGATACGAAGACTTAGAGTTAGTATTGAGGTTCTTTGCGTTTATAAATAATTATAAATCTTTTGTACACAGAGTTGATGAGTTTTTGGATAGCTATGTTGAAAGTATTCAAGATGATTTTGATAAAACCGCATTTCAGCAAGAATTTGAAAACATGCTAAACTTTGTAGATAAACACTTTGACTACGGATTTAGAAAAACAAAAAATGCAAAATCCACTCCTAGAGTTCGGTTTGAAGCTATTGCTGTGGGGGTTGGTTTAGCGTTAAGAGAAAAACCAAACTTAGTTCCAGCATCTATGGATTGGCTTGAAAGTAAAGAATTCAAAATCCACACAACGACTCATGCCAGTAACTCTCAAGCACGAGTATCTGGGCGTATCGAATATGTGAGGGATGCTCTGTTGGCAGGTGATGAAAATGCAAGCAACGATTGACACCTTTAATGAACGTATAGCCGAATTAGATTTATACTATTCTGCATTAGATCAGCTATATCTATCAAAGATAACTCCTAATAGCGGTGAAAGATATTTAGAAGATGACTTTTTAAAGATATTAAAATCTAATGCCTTACTTATGAATTATAACCTTGTAGAATCCACAATTATGGGTGGTATTCTAGAAATATATGCTGAATTAGGCCAGCATGGGATAACATATAAAATGGTTCGCCGAGAAATACAAGATATTTGGTTTTCTTTCAAATTCAATCAAGTCTATGATAAAAATGCGCATTATCACTCATATCGGGACAAGGCATCCGAGATTATAACTTCCATTTTATCTGATGATACATTAGCTTTAGATAGAAAGACAACCGATTTTAGCGGAAATTTAGACGCTGATAAAATCCGAATTATTTGTCAAGACCACGGAATCCACTTTAATTTAGACAGAAAATGCCGAGGGGGTATAGTTTTATCGGATGTCAAAGACAAAAGGAATAACCTTGCTCATGGCACTATTTCATTTGTAGAATGTGGTCGTGACTATTCAATTGAAGATCTTACTAAAATAAAAAATGAAACTGTATTTTTTCTTAAAGATATTCTCAATGGGATGAAAGAATATTATGACGACAAGCTTTATCTATCTGCATCAAATCAATAGAAAAAAGTATAGAATATGGGGTCAGAGAATATGGGATCTTGAATTATTTTTAGAATTAGAAGTAGGAGCAGAATATATATCCCTACTCTCTTCTTATCTAAAACTTAAAGATAATAGTAAGAAGTAAATATGTTATAGAATTATTTCCAAAGAAATGAAAGGAACTTACATTGACTATTCTACTGAAAGAGCTTAATCCTCAACAGGCCGGGGTACAGCATACAGAAGGATAATTACTTATTTTAGCTGGGTGATATTCTTGTATAAAAAGATATTACGAATTGTAAGGTAGATAAATGAATAGTTAAAGAAGGTGAACATATAGGGAGGGAGTCCTTATATGTATGTTAAAGGTTGAAAGTAAGAGGTTGCATGTAATTATTATATATAGGGAAGATACTTGTAATAATATAATAGAAAATATGGTACAAATGAAGGTAAATGGAAAATTATGTAAAAATTTAAATTGATATGAGAAACTACAACAGTAACTTATAGGCAAGTAGTTGCGATTAGTACAACATAAAATTAGTTTAATATGTATAACGACTACATGTTCATTATGCAAGGAGACCAACTATGAGGATACAAGATATACTTAGAACTATACAAAATAATTTCTATATAGCATTCATATTGATTGTTATATTAGCAGTACTTTTAGGATTTGGATATTTTATAATATACAAGAAGTTTTTAAAGGGAAATAAAAAGTTTAGTAAGCGAAAGGTTTTTATTTTGTTTTGCCTTATTGGATATATAATTATGGTTATAGGAGTTACATTTCTAAATAGAGGTGTTAGAATATATGGTGATACAAATCTTCATTTGTTTAGTTCATATAAAGAAGCTTGGAACTCTTTTAATTCTACAACTTGGAGATTTATTATATTAAATATATTTATGTTGGTTCCTCTTGGGATACTACTTCCACTGCTAAATAAGAGGTTTTGTAAATTCCGCTGGATATTTGGGGCGACATTTCTAATGACATTGATAATAGAAACAATTCAACTTATAACAGGATACGGGATATTTGAATTAGATGATATATTTAATAATGTACTAGGAGCTATAATTGGATATGGAATTATTATGACGATTATAACTTTTATGGAAAATAGAAAAAGCAAGTTTAAAAAATCAATAATCTACCTTATTCCGTTGATATTAGTTATAGTTTCGTCTTTTGCAATAGTTGGAGTATATAATTCAAAAGAATTTGGTAATCTCTACATAGCGTATAATTATAAAATAAATATGAAAAATATAGAATTGAGTTTAAATACAGAAATAGACGAAACCCAAGAAGTATTTTTAAACAATGGTAAATACAGTATAACAAAAATTCCAATATATAAGGCACCGATTTATGAAAAAGATAGCGGAAAAGAAGTCTTTATAAATTTCCTAAAGGATAAAGATATTAGTAAGGAGATAGAAGTGGATCCATACAATGATATGGCTATATATTGGTCAAGGGGAGAAATATCTTATAATATGTGGTTTGACTATAATGGTGGAACCTATAACTATAGGGAATTTTCTTCTTTTGATGGTGATATAGAAAGGGCTAATACCGATGAAGGGAATTTATTAAAGGAATTAGAAAAGTTCAATATTATTATCCCAAAAGCAGCAGTTTTCAGTAAGGTAGATGATAGAAATGAAGATGGGATATATCAATGGTCAGTAGAAAACAATGTAGCTGGGGAATATATAACTAATGGAAATTTAACTGTTGAATTCTATAGTGATGAAAGTATAAAGGATATAAGTAATAATATAATAAGATATAAAAAGGTAAAAGATGTATCCATTAAAAGTAAAGAGGAGGCATATAAAGAATTAAAACAAGGAAAATTTAATCTGTATAAGTCCGAAGATGTAAAAGCCATAGAAGTAGACAATATAAACCTTTCGTATATGCTGGACACTAAGGGCTTTTATCAGCCAGTATATAGTTTTGAATCAAGGATAGATGGAAGGGATGTAATCATATCAATTCCAGCACTACAGTTCTAGGGTATACCTGTTATAAAATACACTTTAGTGGGTTAATGGTCATTTGGGGACGGTGACTTTATTATCCATTATATTCCAATTACTTTAGATTTACTTAAACCTGTGGACTTGATTATCTGATTATTAGTTAATCCTTTTGATTTTAGTGTTTTTATAAGGAGAATTCTTTTTTCTACGCTAATTTCTCCTATAGCCTTGATGCCTTGTATTCTCATTTCTGTATTGATTATTTCTTCAGCTTCTATATCCGTTCTTTTCACATTATCAATGTTAAGACAAATGGGTTCTAGTTCTTCCTTATTTAGTTCCTTTACAAACAGATCCACCGCTTTGATCTTATCATTATGTAACATATCTAAGAAAAATCTTGTATCGGTTAGGAAGCTCTTGTTAATATATTCGTGATAGCTAGACCACCTGTAATCTCTAGGATTCTCCACCACTTTTCCTTTAACTGGGTTATTTAAAATATATTTTAGTACCATAAAGAAATAAGAGTTTGTTTCTACGCATTCACTTTTAAAGCGATCCTGAAAGAGATGTCCTACTCGATGATGCTGGTAGTTGTACCAAGCGGCATATTTTCCACAAATTTTCTTCATAATAAAACTGATTGATATTTCATTCTCTTTTATTAGAAAGTGTGCGTGATTATCCATTAAACAATAAGCATATAGTTCGAAGTTCGTTTCTTCTTTTGTATCTAGCATTATTTCTAAGAATTTATTTTTATCATTTTTGTCATCAAAAATAACTGCTCGATTAATTCCTCTTATCATAATATGATATGTCTCAGTTGTGCTTATCTTCCTGGCTGCTCTTGGCAATATCATCACTCCCCCTTTTAATAACAATAATAGCATTTATTACATAAAATTGCTATATATTAGGAGAAAAAAGTCACCGTCCCCATATGCCCTTTTAAAAATCTGTCCTTTTAATCCCCCTTAAATTTCTATATAATAAAGTAAGTAAATCGAACATATTGTTTGTTTTGTATTTTAGAAAGGGGTTACAAAATGTCTAATCTTTTAAAGGGGCTTAATCCTGAGCAAGCCCAGGGGGTACAGCATACAGAAGGACCATTACTTATTTTAGCTGGAGCAGGTTCAGGTAAGACTAGGGTTTTAACCCATAGGATTGCCTATATCATAGATCAGGGGAAGGCATATCCTTCCCAAATATTAGCCATTACCTTTACTAATAAGGCGGCAAAGGAAATGAAGGAAAGGGTTTCGAAATTGGTAGGACCAGAGAGTGGGTCCATGTGGGTTAGCACTTTTCACTCTATGTGTGTAAGGATTTTGCGCAGGGATATTGAAAAGATAGGGTATGATAGAAACTTTGTTATTTATGATACCATTGACCAAAAAAGTGTTTTAAATGAATGTTTAAAGGAGCTTAATATTACAGATAAACAATTTCCTATTCCGGGAGTATCCAAAGCTATTTCTGAAGCAAAGGATAAGTTACTGTCTGCTGAGGAATATATAAATCAAAATCAAGGTGATTATCGCTTAGAAAAAATAGGTTCTATATATCAGCTATATCAGAAGAAATTAAAAAAGAATAATGCCATGGATTTTGATGATTTAATTGTTAATACCATTGTACTTTTTAGAGATAATCCAGAGGTATTAGATTTCTATCAGCGTAAGTTTAAATATATATTAGTTGACGAATATCAGGATACTAATTATGCCCAATATAAGTTAGTAAATATGATGGCTCAAGGATATAAAAACCTATGCGTAGTGGGGGATGACGACCAATCAATTTATAGATTTAGAGGGGCAGATGTTCGTAATATCCTAGATTTTGAAAAGGATTTTCCTGACGCAAAGGTAATTAAGCTTGAGCAAAATTATCGTTCCTCCCAAAGTATCCTAGATGCAGCTAATCATGTTATTAAAAATAATTATGGAAGAAAAGACAAGCGTTTATGGACTGATAAAGGGGAAGGAGATTCTATATATGTTCGCGGGAATATTAATGAAAAAGAAGAGGGGGATTTCATTGCCCAGGAAATAGAAAAATGTCGAATAGAAGAGAATAGAAGCTATAGGGATTTTGCTATTTTATATCGTACCAATGCTCAATCAAGAGTATTAGAGGAATCTCTAATGCGAGCAGGTATTCCCTATCAGATCTTTGGGGGATTAAAATTCTATTCACGATTAGAGATTAAGGACATTGTTGCTTATCTCACTTTATTGCTAAATCCCCAGGATGATGTTGCTTTAAAACGAATTATTAATATGCCTAAAAGAGGAATTGGCAAAACAACCTTAGAGAAAATTGAGGCCTATGCTGAATTCAAGGATAAAGGAATGTATAGCGTTATTTTAGATATTGATGATGTACCTGGTCTTTCTGAAAGGGTAAAGACAAAGATAAGAAGTTTTGCTACTATGATGGCTACCTTTATGAGTTTAAAGGAATATGTGGGGATTACAGACTTGATTACGAAGGTTTTAGAGGATACTGGTTATTTAAGTATGCTAAAGGAAGGCAAGGTTGATAAAGCTGAAATTCGACTTGAGAATTTAGAGGAATTTGTATCCGGAGCCATTGAGTTTGAAGAAAATAGTGAAGATACTAGTTTGCAGGCATTTCTAGAAAACATTTCCTTAGTTGCCGATATTGATAAATTAGATCATGAGGAAGGTGCAACAGTTCTTATGACCCTTCATAATGCAAAGGGCTTGGAATTCCCAGTGGTTTATTTAGCTGGTATGGAGGAAGGTATGTTTCCTCATTTTAGATCCCTTACGGATTCTGAAGAGATGGAAGAGGAAAGAAGATTATGCTATGTAGGTATTACCCGTGCCATGGAAAAGCTATATATGACCTATGCTAAACAAAGAACTATCTATGGACAGACCACCTTTTATTCTAAATCTAGTTTTTTAGAGGAAATTCCCTCGGAGTTACTAATTGAAGAAAATAATAGACCTCAGATAAAAGAGAAACATGCTTTTAAAAATAATTATGGAATTAAAAGAGGTATGAATACAGGTCTTACCCAAACTCCAACTATATCTAATCAGGATATGGAGAATTCTTCTGCTCAAGATATAAGGGCGGGGGTAAAGGTGAAACATGGGAAATGGGGTATTGGAACAGTGGTTGAAAGAAAGGAACAGGATGGGGATGTAATGGTATCTATTGCCTTTCCCGGAATAGGTATTAAGAAGCTTTCACTTTCCTTTGCACCATTAACTATAGTGGAGTAGGGTACAGTTCCCTTACAACTGTTCCCTGATACCTGGTTTTACTGATAATTGATAACCGATAACTAGTAACTTGTATAAGGTAGATGTTAGAAAGCAAGAATAATCAAGTATAGGGTTTGATTTTTATACCATATACCATATACCTTATGCTAAAAATTATTTACCAAGAGGTGAAAATATCATGGATGAATTCCAAAAGGCTAGTAAGCGGGTTGAAAAATTAAGGGAGATGATTGAGCAACATAATTATCAATACTATGTTTTAGATAACCCAAAGATTGAAGATACAGATTATGACATATTAATGCAGGAATTAATGACATTAGAAGAGAAATACCCAGAGCTATTAAGCGAGGATTCCCCTAGTCAAAGAGTGGGAGGGACAGCTCTTCAAGCCTTTAAAAAGGTAGAACATAGTCAACCTAAGCTTAGTCTTTCCAATGCCTTTAATGAAGGGGATTTAAGGGATTTTCACAGAAGAGTCATTAGGTCAATAGGTCAAGATGTGGAATATGTAATGGAATATAAATTTGATGGTTTAACTGTTGTGCTCAGGTATGAAAATGGCAGGTTTGTCCAGGGTGCCACGAGGGGGGATGGCTTCATAGGTGAGGATGTTACTTCTAATCTAAGGACCATTAAATCTATCCCCTTAAGGCTAAAGGAGAATACCACCATGGAAGTTCGGGGAGAGGTTTTTATTTCTAAAGGAGATTTTGTCACTATGAATGAAAAGCGGCAAGATGATGGGAAACCTCTTTTTGCTAATCCTAGAAACGCTGCTGCAGGATCCATCAGACAATTAGATCCAAAGCTGGCGGCATCTCGTCCCTTAGATATTTTTGCCTTTAATTTAGAATACATAGAGGATAGGGAGTTTTCCACCCATACTGAAAGCTTAGAATATATGAATAAGCTTGGATTAAAGGTAAGTAAAATTTATATATATAATAATATTGAGGATGTTATTAAAAGCTGTAATTATTGGAGTGATCATAGGCAAGAGCTACCCTTTGATATTGATGGAATAGTTATTAAAGTGAATAGCTTGCAGCAAAGAGAATTACTTGGAGCAACTTCTAAGAGTCCTAGATGGGCGATCGCTTTTAAATTTCCGGCACAAGAAAAAAAGACTAAGCTAGTAGATATTGAAATACAGGTAGGGAGGACCGGTGCTCTTACTCCCACAGCAATCTTAGAACCTGTTCAATTGGCTGGTACAACTATTAGCAGAGCAAGTCTGCATAATGAGGATTATATAAGGGAAAAGGATATTTGTATTGGAGATATGGTGGTAATTAGAAAGGCTGGGGAAATTATTCCTGAGGTTGTAAGGGTAATAAAGGAAGAGCGTACCGGGGAGGAAAAAGAATTTAAGATGCCTAAGAATTGCCCAGTTTGTGGAGAAGAAATCTTTAGGATTGAGGGGGAGGCTGCTACAAAATGTGTTAATGCGACTTGTCCGGCTCAAATAGAAAGGGGTATTATTCACTTTGTTTCCCGAAACGCTATGGATATAGAAGGTTTAGGTCCTGCAGTGGTTAGCCAGCTATTACAGGAGGAACTTATAGGAGATGTTGCTGATATTTATTATTTAGAGAGGGAGCAGCTTTTTAACTTAGAAAGAATGGGTGAGAAGTCTGTAGAAAATCTATTAAATGCAATAGAAAAATCTAAGACCAATGGATTAGCTCGTATTATTTTTGCCTTAGGAATTCCCTTAGTTGGTGAGAGGGGAGGCAAAATTCTTGCAAAAAACTTTAAAAACATAGATGAATTAGCTAATGCTAAAGAGCAGGAGTTAATGACAATAGATGAGATAGGGCAAAAAATGGCTGAAAATATTGTTGCCTTTTTCCAAGTACATGAGAACCAAAAATTAATTAAAAAGCTCAAAAACGCTGGAGTTGCTATAGAAAAAGATGAGGAACAGTCAGAAAAATTGGATAATTCTTTAGAGGGTGTAACCTTTGTACTAACAGGAACCTTACCGACTTTATCTAGAAAGGAAGCTGGTAGTTTAATTGAAGACCGAGGTGGAAAGGTTAGTTCCAGTGTAAGTAAAAAGACAAATTATGTACTTGCGGGGGAGGAAGCAGGTTCTAAATTAGAGAAGGCTGAAAAGCTTGGAATTACAATTATAGATGAAGAACAATTTTTAAATATGATCTAATTATTGAAAGTGTATAAATAAGTATATTTCGAACTAGTCTATTTAAACAATATATTGTCTTATATATATATCCAATTATAGATATAGATGCTTTGTTTTATGATAATCAAGTATGCAATTTCTTTGATTCACAAAAAATGATACAAGATATATAAAAGTATGTAACAAATTTGTGAAATTAATAGTATCTAATAGAATAAGAAGATAATGGGAGGGAATTTCAATGCCCAAAAGTAATATTTCAAACATATTAACTAAAAGTCTTGGGTTTCTTTTAATAATAATGGGTACAACCCTTCTATTTATTAAGATAATAAGAGATTACATAATATTCTTAGTTCCATATTCCTTTGAATTATTCTTATTGAGTCCAATACTAATAATATTAGGTTTAAATATTATATGTAAAAATATAAAGGTAAAGTTTATTAAAATAGGTACTAGACTATTATTTGGAATGGCAATGATTTATTTAATCATTCTTTCAGCAAGCTGGTTTAGTATTCATAAATTGTAAAAAATACTTGACAGCAAGGGGGGTCCAAAGTGATAAAGTATAAAAACTTATTTATTATAATCTTAATAACTCTTAGTAGTTTTTCATTATTAGGCTGTGCACCTACATCGGAATCCATTAAGATTTTAGAGGAGGAACAAGTGAATAATGAAGTTGAGTATGAATCACTCAATCCTTCCTTAACAAGTAACCAACTTGAAGAATTCCAGGAATATGCTGAAACAGAAAATGAGCAATTACTAATAGATTTATCTCCCATGGATATTTTTAAATACTATTATCATGCCTTTAAAATAAATGATTATAAAGTCCTATATGGACTATATATCAAAGGTGAAGCTTATGGGACACCTAGTGAAAGAGAATTTCTAGAAAACTTGAAGAATAAAGATATTTTACAAATGGTGTTACTTAAAAGATTAGAATATAATATTAAAAGTCTTGCACAAATAAAGTATGATGAGAAAACCTCCTATATACAGGTAAAATTTAAAGAAGATAATGAACTAACAAAAAGTGAACAATGGAACTTTAAACTAATAAAAAATAATAATAATATATGGAAGTTGGAATGGTTACCCCTTAAATGAGAATAAATAATTGTCCCATCACATAAGAAATAAAAAGGATGTGTAAGGGGGCAATGGATGTGATTTTTACAGATAGTTCTGCTATCATTTTATTATCCTTTGTCGTACTATGCTTATATGGTTACTATTATTATAGACAATGCATTAAAAGAGCAAGGGAGCTAATTAAAATATATCTAGGTGAAGTAAAATATCAAAGGTTAAGAAAATAATATAACTAAGTATAAAAATAATCAGGATTTCTCCTGATTATTTTTTGATTATTATAAATAAAACAGACACGCTCCTCCGGTAGCAGTATCTACATATTTAATTTTTGTCCATCGATTGTAATCTTCACTTTATTTACTGGGACTTGTTTATCTGCCTTATCCATGGCGATTTCCAATGCTCTTATAATGCCACCACAGCAGGGCACTTCCATAAATGCTATGGTTATGCTGTTAAAATCGTTGTATTCAATCATTTCTGTAAGTCTTTCTACATAGGATTGAACATCATCTAATTTTGGACAACCCATTACAACGCTTTTTCCCTTTAATAAATCCTGATGGTAATTACCATAGGCTAAAGGCACACAATCTGCTGTAATCAGTAAATCTGAATTTTTTAGATAGGGAGCATTTGGAGGTACAAGATGAAGCTGTACTGGCCATTGTCTTAGCTGGGAACTTATTTTTACATTCTCCTGCTCATCTTCATTTATATCCATTGTTACCATTCTACTTCCAGGACAACCTCCCATAGGCTGGTGTATAGATCTAGTTGAGTCAGTTTTAGTTTCTAGTTTTTCAAGGTGTTTGTCTACTGCTTCCTCATCAAATTCATCTGCTTCTCTTTCTATTACATGAATAGCATCTTGAGGACAATGTCCTAGGCAAGCTCCTAAACCATCACATAGATTGTCTGATATTAATTTTGCCTTTCCGTCTATTATCTCTATTGCACCCTCTGCACAATTTGGGATACAAAGTCCGCAACCATCACATTTTTCTTCATCTATAAAGACTATTTTTCTTAGCATATCTTTTCCTCCTTTTAATATTGGTTAAATAAATTTAATATAGTTAATGAAAAGTTATTTTATAATCCTGAGTCTTGCGAAGGATCTAAGGTCTTACTGATAACCGATAACTGATATCTGATAACTACTTTTATTAATTATACTAAATTTTGTGCTAAATATATGTGATTAAAGTTACGATTTGATATAATAGAGGAAGTATTAGAATTTCAACTGATTATCAACTTATAGGATAGAGAGGTAAGGACATGGAAAATACTAAGGGGTTATTAGAAACCTGCGCTGAATTAACAATGGAAGAATTAGAGGGCTTATCCTTTACAAAGATTTTAGATGGAAAGGAAGAAAATTCTAGATTTATTGGTTTGGGCATTTTGGATGAAGATGGATATTTATTGGACTATGATGAATTAAAAAAGATATATGCAGGATTAAATTATTTTATTAGAAATGTAAATCCAGGGCTAATAGAGAAAATGAATACTCAAAAAGAGCATGAGGACAAAATTCAAAGGGAAAAGGATGAGTTGATAGAATTGGTTAGTAAGAATATAGTGGATAAAGAAGATATAGAGGATGAATTTGAAGAAGGAGGATTTTTACATTCTATAAAAAAATTATTTAGAAAAAACTAATATACGAAGTAATAGTGTTGATTAGGAGATGATAATTTGAAAAATTCAACTTTATTTTCAGTTTTAACCATAGATGATAAAAAATATCTACAGGAAAATATGGAGGTCAAAAGCTTTAATAAGGGAGATATTATATTTACACCCTTGGATAAATGTGAGCATTTAAATATAATAATGGAAGGTCAGATTAAGCTATGCAAATATTCAGCCGATGGGCAGGAGCAAATTCTTTCTTTTCTTTCGACTGATGATGTTTTTGGGGAGGCTATTGTATTTGAAGGGGGCAATTATGTAGTTACAGTAATTGCAGAAAAAAAGACTATTATAGGTATGGTCCATAGGGATATTTTATTGACTTTAACCCAAAGAAACAGAGATTTCACCCAAGAATTTTTTAAAGAGCTTACTAGAAAAATAAAGATTCTTAATAGTAAGGTAGAAATGCTTTCTCTTAAGACTATGAAACAAAAGATAGCAAGATATCTATTAGACCTTTCGGAGGAACAAAATAAAACAAATATAAAGCTTCCCTATACAAAACAAAAAATTGCATTTTTATTGGGAACTTCCCGGGAAGTAATATCAAGAAATTTTAGTGAACTAGAGAATGAAGGCTATATTACCCAAAGGGGTAAAAATATAATAGTAATCCATAAGAATATGTTGGAGGAATTGTTAATTTAAAAATGTAGCTATTAAATTTATTTATTAAGATTTCTTTGATTAATTGTGTATAAATATACACATCAAATTAAAGTTTTAGCAGGATTTTTTTAAAACTTGTAGAATTATACATATTATTATACTAAGATATCTAATTATAAAATTTATTGTAGAAATTTATCGCAATTTATGATCAATGAGGGGGAAGGATTATGTATAGAAAGTTATTAACTTTTACTATGATTTTTATTATGATTATAGTTTTATTTGCTGGTTGTACTAGTGAAAGTGGAGGTCAATTAGAGGAAGCTGAGAAGGTATTAAAAATAGCACAAGGAAGTGAACCGCCAGCCGTAGACCCTGCAAGGGCAAATGACAATATTTCCTTACAAATAGGACAGGCACTTTTTGAAGGACTTTATAGATATCATAATGGCGAATTTATAGAGGGAATGGCTGAGGGAGAGCCTGAGATTAGCGAAGATGGACTAGTATGGACCTTCCACCTTAGGGATGCTAAGTGGAGTGACGGAGAACCCGTAACCGCCCATGATTTTGAATATGCATGGAAAAGGTTAGCTGATCCTGAAACGGCATCGGGTTCTGCTTATAAAATAACCGATTTTGTAAAGGGAGCTATGGAATTTAATCAGGGAAGTGGCTCTAGTGAGGATGTAGGAGTAAGGGCTGTTAACGATAAGACCTTAGAAGTTACCCTTGTATCAAGTACACCTTATTTTAAAGAGATAATAAGCTTTGGCGCTTTTTCCCCCGTAAGAGAAGATATTGTTAAAGAATATGGAGAAGCCTTTGCTGCAAATCCAGAAAACATGGTATATAATGGCCCTTGGGCATTAACTAAATGGGAGCATGATGTTGAATTAGAATTTGAACCAAATGAGAATTATTGGAATAGGGAAGCAGTTAAATTAGACAGAGTTATTAGTCCTATAATCAGTGATTATGCAACCCAGGTAAATATGTTTGAAACCGGAGATTTACATATGACTATTCTAATGGGTGAGTTTGCTGCTCAATATGATGAAGAGGGAAAGGCAGAATTCTTTGAGGATGGATTATCCATAAATCTACTTTTAAATAGGGAGACCTATGAACCCTTTGCCAATGAAAACATAAGAAAGGCCTTTGCCTTGGCGATTGACAGGGAAAGCTTTATTACTAATATATATAAGCTTCCAGCAATACCTGCAACTAACCTTATTAACCCTGCCATAAAGGGAGTTGAGAAAACCTTTAGGGATGAATTTCCTGGGGACTACTTCCCAGCATTTGACTCGGAAAAGGCTAAAGAATTACTACAAAAGGGATTGGATGAATTGGGCATAGATAGTCTGCCAGATCTTGAGCTGATGTTTTTAGATGGTGGAGCTTCTCCAATATTTGCAGAATTCCTACAGGAGAATTTCAGAAAAACACTAGAGGTCGAAGCGGTTTTAACCCCTATTTCCTTAGAAAAAAGAATAGAGATCAGCATGAATGGGGATTATCAAACCCTAATAAATCCTACTGGTCCGGATTTTAATGATCCAATGAGTACTATGGAGACTTGGATAACAGGTAATCCCTATAATGAGGTTAAATATGAAAATGAGGATTATGATACATTAGTAAAAGAAGCTAAGGGTATTGATGACACCAAAAAACGTATGGAGTTAATGGCACAGGCTGAGGAGTTAATAATGGAGGATATGTATGTAGTGCCAATTATGCATAATGTTTCAGGATATGCTATCTCCGATAATGTAAGCAATTTATATCCAACAGCATGGTGCCCAGATATAGATTGGATGTTTGCGGATATGGAAGAAGCAGAACAGTAGAGAAATTTATTCAGATAAAGGTATGTGGAGATTATCTACATACCTTTTAATTAATGGCATTAATATTGAAAAGGGGACTCAATAATGTATAAATATATATTAAAGAGAATAGGGACCTCTATTATAACCATTTGGGTACTTATAACTATTACATTTCTTTTAATGAATGCTATCCCAGGTGAGCCCTTTAGTGATCAAAGGAAATTACCACCACAGGTTCTAGAAAACTTAAATGAATATTATGGCTTGGACAAGCCTTTAATCATACAATATTTTAAGCATATGGGAAATATTTTAAAAGGAGATTTGGGATACTCCCTAACCTATAAAACCCGTACTGTCAATGATATCATAGCCCAGGCATTTCCCTATTCAGCACAATTAGGGATTCAATCATTGATTTTTGGATTAACATTAGGTTTAGCCTTAGGGATATTAGCAGCACTCCATCATAATAGGGCATTGGATTATATCACAATGATTATTGCTGTAATAGGGGTATCGGTACCAAACTTTATTATAGGAGGGTTTTTACAATACTTTTTAGGGGTTAAGTATCAGCTTTTTCCTGTAGCCCAGTGGAAGGGTTTTATATATACAATATTGCCAACCATAGCACTGGGATCAAGAATTTTGGCAACCCAGGCAAGGATGATGAGATCCTCAACCCTGGAGGTTCTAAATCAGGATTATATAAAAGCTGCTAAGGCAAAGGGGTTGAGTAAGACTGTTATTATAGGGAATCATATTATTCGCAACTCTATTTTACCTATTATAACAACTCTAGGGCCATTATCGGCAACTATATTAACAGGTACCTTTGTAATCGAAAATATTTTCGCTATTCCAGGATTAGGAAGATATTTTGTACAAGGAATTCAAGATTTAGACTATCCGGTTATCTTGGGAACTACATTATTTTATGGTGTATTTTTGGTAGTTTTAAATCTATTAGTGGATATAATATATGGTTTTATTGATCCTAGAATCAAGATTGTTGATTTGGCAGGTGATAGACTATGAAGGGGGAAATGACAAAACAAGATTTTCAACCTATAGGGAAAGATAAAAGGGTAAATCAAGATATTTTCAGACCAACAATATCCTATTGGGCGGATGCTTGGATAAAAATTAAAAATAATAAAATGGCACTAATATCCTTGATTATATTAACATTGATAATCATAATGATAATTTTTGGTCCCTATATAGTTCCCTATAAATATTATGAACAGGATTATGATAATACAAACATATCTCCAGGGGAGCAGGGACATATTTTTGGTACAGATTCCTTGGGAAGAGACCTGTTCTCTAGGTTATGGATTGGTGGAAGAGTATCTATTATTATTGGAATAATTGTTGCCCTCTTATCCATGGCCATTGGAGTTATTTATGGGGGTGTAGCTGGGTATTTTGGAGGCAGGATTGATAATATAATGATGAGATTTGTAGATGTTATGCTTACTATACCAGGCTTATTAATAAATATTATGCTTCTAATAGTACTTGAACCTGGAATTACTACCATAATTATTGCCTTTGGTATAACAGGATGGTTAAGTATGGCGCGTTTAGTAAGGGGACAGGTACTTCAGCTGAAGGAACAGGAATATGTATTGGCAGCCCGTATACTAGGAGCAAGTAATAGGAGAATAATTATAAAACACCTTATTCCAAATACAATGGGTCCTATAATCGTGGAAATGACCCTTGTTATCCCCTCGGCTATTTTCGGTGAGGCTTTTCTTAGCTATATAGGTTTGGGAGTAAGACCACCTATGGCAAGCTGGGGAATTTTAGCAAGTGAAGGTATTAAGGTAATGAGATTTTTCCCATATCAATTAATAATACCTGGGATTATAATTAGTCTTACCATTCTATCTTTTAACTTACTTGGGGATGGTCTTAGGGACGCCTTAGACCCTCGTCATAGAATATAAAGGAGATTCAGATGGAGATAAATGAAAAATTGCTGGAAGTTAAAAACTTAAAAGTATCCTTTGATACCCATGACTATGAAGTGCAGGCTGTCCGAGGTATTTCTTTTCATTTGGATAAAGGTGAGGCAATAGCAATAGTAGGGGAATCGGGTTGTGGTAAAAGTGTTACAGCCCAATCTATTATGGGACTTATTGATATGCCACCAGGTAGAATAAAGGAAGGACGGATATTATTTAATGGTCAAGATTTACTAAGGCTGACAGAAAAACAAATGCAATCAATTAGAGGCTCTAAAATATCTATGGTATTTCAAGAACCTATGACTTCCTTAAATCCTACAATGAAGGTAGGAAAACAGATAAGTGAGGGGTTGGTAAAGTATCAACACCTAAATAAAAGGGCAGCAAAGGAAAGAGCAATTGAGATGCTTAGAATTGCCGGGATTCAAAATCCAGAGGATGGGTTTAACCAATATCCCCATCAATTAAGTGGGGGCATGTGTCAGAGAGTTATGATTGCAATAGCACTTTCATGTAATCCTAAAATTTTGATTGCAGATGAACCTACAACGGCATTGGATTTGATAAATAAAAAGCATATCTTAGATTTGCTCAAGGATATTCAAAAAAATTTTGGTACGTCGATCATTTTAATTACCCATGACTTAGAAATTGTTGCTAATACTGCACAAAAAGTATTTGTTATGTATGCAGGTTTAATAGTGGAAAGCGGTCCTGTACATAAAATATTTTATAATTCAAAACACCCCTATACCTGGGCTTTGATGAATTCAATCCCTAACATAAAGTTAGATTATAAAGAGCAATTAGAAACTATTGAGGGAAGCCCTCCTGATTTATTTTCTCCTCCAAAGGGATGCCCCTTCGCACCCCGGTGTAAATATGCAATGAAGATATGCGCCGATACTATGCCAAAGAATATCCAAGTAGAAGATGGTCATAGTGTATCCTGCTGGTTGCAACATCATCTTGCACCAAGGGTGGAAGGTCCTGGGTGGAAGGGGGGCAAAATCTATGCACCTTAATAATAAATTAGTGGAGATAAAGAATTTAAAAAAATATTTTAAAATAGATAAGCAAAGAGAATTGTGGGCTGTTGATGGAATAAGCTTTGATATTTATAGGGGTGAGACATTAGGACTTATTGGGGAGTCAGGTTGTGGGAAAACCACATTAGGACGAATTATTATCAGACTTTATGGTGCTAATGAGGGTCAAGTTATATATAATGGTAAGGCCATTCATTCTATGAATAATGATGAATTAAAGGACTTTACAAAGGATGCACAGATGATTTTTCAAAATCCCTATTCCTCCTTAAATCCTCGCATGACCATTGGAGATATTGTGGGTGAGGGAATAGACATTCACAAATTATATAAGGGGGATGCAAGAACTAAAAAAATTTATGAGCTTCTTGAAATAGTAGGCTTAAGTAGTGAGTATGCCAATAGGTTTCCCCATGAATTTAGTGGGGGACAAAGACAGCGTATAGGAATTGCTAGGGCCTTAGCAATTAAACCTAAATTTATTATTTGTGATGAGCCTATTTCTGCTTTGGATGTTTCCATTCAAGCCCAAATAATAAATCTTCTTATAAAGCTTCAAAGGGAAATGGGGCTAACCTATTTATTTATTGCCCATGACTTAAGCATGATAAAGCATATTTCTGACCGTATAGCAGTAATGTATTCTGGAAGGGTTGTAGAATTGACTAATAGTAAAGAGCTCTATAAAAATCCTATACATCCCTATACACAAATGCTACTTTCATCACTACCATATTCCAATAATATTGGGAAAGAAAAGGATGAAACTTCCTTGGGCTGTAATTTTAAAGAAAGATGCAGATATGCTATGGATATATGCTATAAAAATCCGGAATTTAAAGAGTATAAGCCTGGTCATTTTGTGGCTTGTCATCTAATAGAACAAAAATAATTTTTAAAGTCCAGATTATAAAATCTGGACTTTGTAGATGATTACTGCCATCATAATTTGTACTTATTTTCCTAAACAAAAGGATAATCATTAGTTTAAATTATATTAGAACACCATTGAACTTTATATGTTGATTAGGTGTTTAAGAAAATAGCAAATTCCTCAAATAAGTAGAACATTATTTTGGGGGAACTATATCAGAGGATTTTTGGTTCTTTTTTTTTTCTTTTCTTGAAAAAAACCACAGTCCTGATTGCTAGTACATGAAACAATATTTACATGATCCAAGGTACATTTTCCATTATCTTCATAGATGCAATTTAACGAACAATTTATGATGGACAAAAAAACCACCTCCTGTAAAACATAGTGTATCCTAAATTTTTAAATCAATGTTATAAAATTATGGAAAAAATTAAAAGCATTTTAGTTTTTGCATAAGAAAAACATCAAAGGCAAAGATAATATTTATAATTAATTTTACTAAAAGAGAGGAGTATCTATGTGCTTTTCCCTTCCTATAAAGAAACTAAGGTACTATATCATGTGGTGGATATAATTCACTTAAAATCTGTTTTAAGTAATGGAATCAAAATAAATGAAAGAAATAAGTATTCAGATGAAAAGTATGATGAATTTAATAAATATCTAGACAAAAACAAATCAGAAAAAATCCCTCCCTGGGTTAAAAGGGAGAAGGCTTTTTTCGCATCCCTTAATTTTAAAAAAAATACAAAATGGCATTCCCATTCTGCTCTATTGGCAATAAGAATTCAAGAGGAGAAATGCTGGATAGCAAATGAAAATTTAGCAAATGAAATCTATGACCCCTTCGTTTTACAGGATATTGATAAATTTAATAATGCTAAGAAATATATGAAAAAATATGGTGTTAAAAGTGCTTTGAAGTACTGGGAACATTCCTTTTCCTTTAGGGAGTACTTTGATTTAGGAATAGATAAAAGAGAAAACTATGATGAAGAGGTTATGATTTTTCATGATATCTATCCCCAGGATTTAAATTGTCTAATGATCGTAACCGATCATAATATTTATACACCGAAGCAATGGCAAAAAAAATATATATCCCAGGGGCTGTCTCTTTAATACTAATAATTATTGGTTATGCTTTCTCTGTTATAGTATAATGTTTGATAGTAGAAGGAAAGGGACGATGGCAATGGAGATTGGGAAATTACCAAACGAATTATTGGAACAAAAAATATTATCAAAGATACAACCCACAAGGAAAGAAGTATTGGTTGGTGCCGGTGTAGGGGAAGATTGCAGTGTTATCGATTTTGGAGAGGAAATATGTGTATTATCTACTGATCCAATAACAGGAGCCACTAAGGAAATAGGTAGGCTGGCTATACATATATCCTGTAATGATGTCGCCTCTAATGGTGTAGAACCAATTGGGATATTACTTACAATACTAGCTCCAGAGAATACCAAATTAGAGGATATTTCCAAGATCATTGAAGATGCTAAGGAAACAGCTGCTTCTTTAAATGTAGAGATAATTGGGGGACATACTGAAATATCTACCGCTGTAAATCGTATGGTGGTTTCTACTACCTGTATTGGTAAGGGGAAGAAGGAGCTTATGGTTACCAGCCATGGAGCAAAGCTAGGGGACGATGTCATAATGACTAAATGGGCAGGACTTGAGGGAAGTGCTATTTTAGCTAATGACAGGGAAGATGAACTTAAAGGTGTATTAGATAGTGAATTAATAGATGAAGCTAAAACATATATGGATCATATAAGTGTGGTTACCGAAGGCAGGATTGCCGGTCAAGTAGGAGTCACTGCAATGCACGATGTTACAGAGGGAGGAATATTAGGCGCTATCTGGGAAATTGCTGAAGCTTCAAAGCTGGCAATAGAAATTAGGGAGGAGCTTATTCCCATTACAGCTGCAACCCGTGCAATTTGTGACCATTATAAAATCGACCCCCTAGGCTTGATATCCAGTGGGGTTATGCTAATCACTACCAATAATTCTAAAAAACTATTATCCGCTTTAGAAGAAAAGGGAATTCAAGCTACTATAATTGGAAGGGTAATAGAAGGACAATCGGTTTTGATAAAAAAGGGTATAAAAACTCCCATAAATCCACCGAAAAGCGATGAATTATTTAAGGTGATATAAGGTAGAAGGTGGAAAGAATAGGGAACAGGGAACAGGGAACAGATAGGAATCAACGCCTAAAAATAATTGGACTTTTTATTAAAAGAATGCTATACTTATAAAAAATTAAATAAGTTTCCTTTAATTGTGTCCAGAGAGACCGGCAAGGAGAATACTTAGGGATAATCTATCCTTTTCTATTGTAATGAACTTCTTGCCGGTGCAAGAAGTTTTTTTAATCTAAAAAACTGGGTGATGAGTTAAGGTAGAGTCAAACAATAATATAAAAGGATGGTGAAGAGATGAAGAAAAAAACCACTATTATGGATGAAGGGGCTATCGGTAGAGCTATTACTAGAATATCCCATGAAATTCTAGAAAAAAACAAAGGAATTGGGTCACTAGCCCTTATCGGGATAAAAACCAGAGGTGTACCCCTATCCAAAAGATTGGCTGAGAAAATCAAGGAAATTGAGGGTGAAGCACCCTTAGTGGGAGAATTAGACATTACCCTTTATCGAGATGATTTAAGCACTATTGCAAAGCTACCAGTACTAAATGGGACAAAGATAGATTTTGATATAAATGATAAAAAAATTATTTTAGTAGATGATGTATTATACACAGGTAGAACTGTGAGGGCAGCTCTAGATGCACTATTGGATTTAGGACGACCACAATTTATACAATTAATGACCCTAGTAGATCGTGGTCATAGGGAATTGCCCATACGGGCAGACTATGTTGGAAAAAATGTTCCCACATCAAAAAGAGAAGTTATAAAGGTAAGTTTAGTAGAAACTGATGTTAAGGAATCAGTTGATATTTACGAACAAGAATAAAATATGCACCTTTAAATTTAGTCCAGAGAGGCTAAGAAGGAGGAATAATAATGTTATTATTAAATAATGATTATTGCTATGTGAAAAAATTCATATTGAGCCCTGAAAAGAGGGAATGAGAGTAATTAAAGTTTTTATCATAATCTTTTAATAGGTTATGAATTAAAAATAATTACTCTTTTTTTGTGCCAATAAGAAAAATCATACTTCAGGGGGGTTTAGCCATGATTAATAAAAGTATTTTAGGATTAAGAAATATGAAAGCAGAGGAAATTCAAGAAATTTTAGATACGGCTCAATTAATGCGACCAATAATGAACAGCCGAAATAAGAAGATAACCTATCTCCAGGGAAAAAATGTGGTTACTCTTTTTTATGAGTCCAGTACCCGTACCAGGGTATCCTTCGAGCTGGCAGCTAAGTATTTAGGAGCTACCACCACTAATATTTCAGTGGCTACTAGTTCTGTTAGTAAGGGAGAAACCTTAATAGATACAGTGAGAACTATTCAGGCGATGGGTGTGGATATTGTAATTATGCGTCATCCAATGACTGGAGCAGCAAAGTTACTATCTGAAAATATTGAAGCAAAGGTCATAAATGCAGGAGATGGTATCAATGAACATCCAACCCAAGCCCTATTAGATTTATACACAATTAAGAAACATAAGGGAAAGATTAAGGACTTAAATATTGTTATAGCAGGGGATATCTTACACAGCAGAGTTGCACGCAGCAATATTTGGGGGATGACTAAGCTAGGTGCTAGGGTGGTTGTGGTTGGTCCTACTACCATTATCCCGAAGGAAATAAAAAAGATGGGAGTAGAGGTTTCATCTAATATGAAGCAGGTAATAAAGAATGCGGATGTAATAATGGCATTGCGTATTCAAAAGGAAAGACAAAAAAGTCCCTTGTTTCCTTCTCTAAGGGAGTATCAACATTATTTTGGGATTGATGAAGAAAAGTTAGCAATGGCAAAGCCTGATGTGCTTTTAATGCATCCAGGACCAGTAAATAGAGGAGTTGAACTTACCAGTGACATTATGGAAGGTGAAAACTCAGTTATTGAAGAGCAGGTTACCAATGGAGTGGCTGTGAGGATGGCACTATTATATCTAATGACAAGGGAGGGGATTTTAAGTGAATAAGATGCTAATAAAGGGTGGTAGAGTAATAGACCCACTAAATAAAAGGGATGGTATTTTTGATGTTTTAATAGAGAAGGGAAAAATCAAAGATATTAAGGAAAGCATTGAGCTGGAGGATGTAGAAAAGATAAAAGCAGAGGGATTATTGGTTATGCCTGGATTAGTAGATATGCATGTACACTTAAGAGAGCCGGGTTTTGAATACAAGGAAACCATAGAGAGTGGAACAAAAAGTGCTGCAGCAGGTGGATTTACCACTATAGCCTGCATGCCTAATACCCAGCCTGTTATAGATGATGCAACATTAATAGAATATATACTGTTGAAGGCAAGGAGAGAAGGATTTGTAAAGGTTAGACCTATAGGTGCGATAAGCAAGGGACTGCAAGGAGTTGAGCTTGCATCCATAGGTGAGATGATAGAGGCAGGAGGAGTTGCTTTTTCTGATGATGGCAATCCAGTTGTTAGCAGTGATTTAATGAAAAAAGCTATGGAGTACGCTTCCATGTGGGGTAAAACTATTATCTCCCATTGTGAGGATCCAAGCTTGTCAAAGATCGGACTAATGAATGAAGGAGAGATGTCTACCCTATTAGGAATGCATGGAATTCCATCGGCGGCAGAGGAAATTATGGTGGCGAGGGATATAGCCTTGGCAAGGTACACGGGCTGCAAGGTTCACATTGCCCATGTTAGTACAGCAGCCTCTGTAGATTTAATTCGTTATGCTAAGGCACAGGGCATTCCTATTACAGCTGAGGTAACTCCCCATCATTTTAGCCTTACGGATAGAGAGGTAGACGGATATAATGCAAATACTAAGGTTAATCCTCCCTTGAGAACCCAGTCTGATATTGATGCATTATTATTAGGTTTACAGGATGGAACCATTGATGTAATCGCTACTGATCATGCACCCCATCACAGGGATGAAAAAATGGTGGAGTATCAATTAGCACCCTCTGGTATATCAGGACTAGAAACTGCTGTACCCCTTGCTATTACCAATCTAATTAGAAAAAATATTTTAACACCATTAGAATTAGTGGAAAGGATGAGCTTAAATCCTGCCAAGATCCTAGGCTTGCAGGCTGGGACATTAGATGTAGGTCAGGCTGCAGATATTACTATACTTGATACAGAGACAGAGGAAATAGTAGATAGCAGTAAATTTTATTCCAAGGGCAAAAATACTCCCCTTCATGGGAAGCCTCTTTATGGAAAGGTGCATTACACCTTAGTAAATGGAAGGATAGTTAAAGACATAAAGGGAGTATATAGGGGAGGTCAAAGGTAATGTTTATTGATGAGTTAATAGATAAGATTAGGGAGAAAAATAATCCGACTGTTGTGGGGTTAGATCCCCAAGTATACCTAATACCCAAATGCATTTTAGAAAGCTTCATTAATAATGAAGAAGGCATGGGAGAGGTGTTTTGGCAGTTTAACAGGGTGGTTATTGATGCAATAGGGGATTTAGTACCAGCAGTAAAATTACAAATTGCCTTCTATGAGCAATGGGGGATAGAAGGATTAAGAGCATATCAGAAAACTATTAAATATGCTAAGGAAAAGGGTTTAATGGTAATTGGAGATATAAAACGGGGGGACATTTCATCCACTGCTAAGGCATATGCTTCAGCTCATTTAAAAGGGCCCTTTGAATGTGACTCAGTAACGATAAATCCTTTATTAGGATGGGATTCAATAGAACCCTTTGCATCTATTTGCAAAAATGATAACAAAGGAATATTCGTATTAGTGAAAACCTCTAATTCGTCTTCAGGAGAGCTGCAAAACCTAATGTCACAGGAAAAACCTATATATATGCATTTAGCTCAGTCAGTAAAGACATGGGGTGAGGAATTGGTAGGAAAGTATGGTTATAGCTCTATTGGGGCAGTTGTGGCAGCCACCTATCCTGGTGAAGCAAAAAGGCTAAGAAAAGAAATGCCAAATACATTTTTTTTAGTACCGGGCTTTGGTGCCCAAGGCGGGAAGGCTAAGGATATTGTTCATAGTTTTGATAGTAGAGGATTAGGGGCAATTGTTAATTCTTCTAGAGGCATATTGGGAGCTTATATAGAGGAAGAAGGAGAAAATATAAGTCTTGAGACTTTTAAAGACTCCCTTATAAAAGCAACAATTAAGATGAAGAAAGAACTATTGGAGGCTTTAAAAGAATGATAGGAAAGGGTGGGTGCAAATGGGTACAGGTGAATGGATAAACATAAAAAACAACCAAAGAATCGGAGAAAATATATACAGCATGACATTGGAAGCAGTGGAAATAAGCCAAGATGCTAAAGCAGGGCAATTTATTCACCTTCTTTGTGGTAAAGAATATGGAGCTTTATTAAGGCGTCCCTTTAGCTTATCAACCATAGATAAGAAGAATAGGAAACTTTCTATAGTATATCGTGTACAGGGAAAAGGAAGCAAGAGCCTAAGTGAAATGAAGAGGGGAGAAAGAATACATGCATTAGGACCCCTGGGAAAAGGCTTTTTACTAGACTCATACTATAAAAATGTAGCTGTAGTGGCAGGAGGGATGGGAATTGCACCCCTTATGGAAGTCATTAGGTATTATGGAAAACAGTCTAGAATTTATCTTGGTTTTATGGCTGAACCCATTTTAGTAGAAGAGATTAAGAGTTTCACTAATCATATTCAGGTTACTACAGAAAAAGGTACTATTGGTAGAAAAGGGCTGATAACAGAAAACTTGTTATCACAATGGGAAGAAAATCCTCCAGAGATTGTGTATACCTGTGGACCTAGAGGAATGATGAAGGAAGTCGCTAAGATTAGTGAAGAGCTAATTATACCCTGTCAAGTATCAATGGAAGAAAGAATGGGATGTGGTATTGGTGCCTGCTTGGTGTGTAGCTGTAAAACAATGAAGAAGAATCAAAAGAATGAATACACAAGGGTTTGTAAGGATGGACCAGTTTATTGGGGAAGCGAGGTCGTATGGGATGAATAAAGTTGATTTAAGGGTGAAGATAGGTGAGTTAGAGCTTAAGAATCCAATTATCACAGCCTCTGGAACCTTTGGCTTTGGTAGGGAATATGGGCAGTATTATGATATAAATAAACTAGGTGCTATTACCACCAAGGGAATAACGCGTAATCCTAGGGGTGGAAACCCTTCCCCTAGAATAGTGGAAACCTCTGCTGGAATTATTAATAGTGTAGGGTTAGAAAATCCAGGAATAGATGGATTTATAGAAGAGGAGCTTCCACATCTTCGTAAGCTTTCAACTCCTGTTATTGTAAATATATCTGGAAATACTGTGGAGGAATATATCCTTTTAGCACAGCGACTTAGGGAAACTAAAGTTGCAGCTCTAGAGGTTAATGTTTCCTGTCCCAATGTAAAAAAGGGTGGATTAAATTTTGGTACATCTACACATAGTGTTTACGCTGTCACAAAGGCAGTAAGAAAAAATTGGGATAAGCTTCTTATTATAAAGCTAACCCCAAATGTTACTAATATTAGTGAAATTGCTTTGGCAGCCCAGGAGGCAGGAGCAGATTCTGTATCCTTGATTAATACACTTATGGCAATGGATATTGATATTCAAAGACGAAAGCCTGTATTAGGTAATAGAATGGGAGGACTTTCTGGCCCTGCTGTTTTACCCATAGCCCTAAGAATGGTATATGAGGTGGCAAAGTCTGTAGATATACCCATTATTGGAATGGGTGGCATTATGACAGGAGAGGATGCAATAAAGTTCTTGTTAGCAGGGGCAACTGCAATATCCATAGGCACAGCGAATTTTATAGATCCCTTGGCACCCTTAAAAATATTAAAGGGAATAGAGGAGTATATGGCTGATAATAAATATAAAGCAATGCCAGAAATTGTAGGACAATTAAAGTAAAGGAGGAGATATTATGGATCAAAAAGAAAGAGAAAGAATTCTAAAGGAAAAAGAAGCATTGCTTGAGGGTCATTTTGTATTAACATCAGGCAGGCATGCAGATACCTATATACAATGTGCAAGAATATTACAGGATCCCCAAACAACGGCATTATTAATGACTGAAATAATAAAGGAAATTAAGGAAGAAAATATTGACCTAGTCATTGGACCGGCAACAGGCGGCATAATATTAGCCTATGAAGCAGCTAGGCAATTGGGGGTAAATGCTATTTTCACAGAACGGGAAAAGGGAGAAATGGTGCTAAGGAGAGGTTTTAAAATTCCTATGGGAGCTAAGGTTTTAGTGGTAGAGGATGTAGTTACTACAGGGGGATCAGTAAAAGAGGTTTTAGATGTAGTAGAAAAAGAAGGTGGACAGGTAGCTGCAATTGGGCTAATGGCAGATCGTACTGGAGGGAAGATAGATTTTGGTGTGCCCACCTATAGAGTATATTCAAAGGAAATACATTCATATAATCCAGAGGAATGCTATCTTTGTAAAAAGGATATACCTGCTATAAAGCCAGGTAGCCGAGGACTATAGGTGTAGTTGTACTAGGGAACGCATTGTATGCGTTCCGAAGGTTTACAAGGAAAAGATGTAGGGAACGACGCCCTCGTCGTTCCGTTATTTATAGGATATAAGTTCCTTTCTTCTTACTTCTGAATATAATGAATTAGTAGGAATGAAAGGAGGAATTAGATGCGAATTCATGTAGTACAACCTGGAGAAAGTGCTTGGACAATTGCCAATGAATATGGGGTAAATGTCCAAATTATAATAGATGTTAATGGTTTAGCGGATCTTCCATATCTAATACCCGGTCAGGCTTTGGTTATTCCCACTGGGGAATCAACAGAATTTGGCACTATAGAGGTAAATGCATATATAAATCCAGTAAGTGAACAAGTTGACAGAGATAGGGTGGATGAAGTAGGGGAATATTTAACCTATATAAGCCCCTTTAGCTATCAAGTTAATGAGGACGCTTCTTTGACTGAATTAAGGGATAATATAGTTTTAGAAACCGCAGATGAATATGGAATTGCACCCTTAATGGTAATTACTAATTTTAGAGATGGAAACTTTGATGCTCAATTAGTCCATGAAATTTTAGATAGTACTACCTTACAGGATACATTATTTGAAAATATTTTGGAGGTTCTAGAAAGCAAAAATTATTATGGACTCAATATTGATTTTGAAAGAATTCCACCTGAGGATAGAGAGTTATATAATGAATTTCTAAGAAGAGTTGTAAATGCCCTTAATCCGGAAGGATACTCAGTATCTACGGCATTAGCACCTATGCCCTATGATATTACAGTGGGAGAATGGCATGGAGCTCATGATTACAGAGCCCATGGAGAAATAGTAGATTTTGTTGTGTTAATGACATATGAATACGGCTGGTCAGGGGGAGCTCCAATGGCGGTTGCTCCAATCAATGAGGTTCGAAAGGTACTGGACTATGCAACTTCGGTAATGCCTGCAGATAAGATTATGATGGGTATTCCCCTATATGGATATGATTGGACACTTCCCTATGACCCAGAGGGTGAATGGGCAAGAGCTATTAGTCCCCAACAGGCATTACAAATAGCAGCCCAATATGGAGTAACTATACAATATGATGATATAGCCCAATCTCCATATTTTTATTATTCTACTAATGGGGAAGAACATGAAGTATGGTTTGAGGATGCAAGAAGTATTCGGGCAAAGCTTCTTTTAGCAGATGAATATGGGATTAGAGGAGTCAGCTATTGGGTGTTGGGAAATGATTTCCCACAAAACTGGGTAGTATTGGATGATATGTTTAATATAGAAAAGTTAAGGTAGTATATTAAAAAGTAGCTTAGGCTACTTTTTTTGTTAATACCTTGTAAGGTATACATGATATGGTAAAATAAACAAGAGAGAAAAATAAAATAGTCATTCAATCATACTCATTACATTTCAATAATATACATGTATTAAATAGTATAAAGGGAGGAAATGTAATGAATAAAAGGATATTTTTTTTGACTTTAATAGTTATACTAGCTCTTTTGCTTTCAGGGTGTACAAATCCTATTGATATATTTAAAACCTTCATTTTTGGAGAGCCTCAGCAGGAGGATAAGGATTTACCAGATGGGGAGGATAATATCATAGAGGATGTTGAGGAGGATACAAATAATGTAGATATTTTTGAAGAAGATTCCTATCAAATCACCCTTTATTATAAAGATAGTGGTGACTATATCGTACCGGTTGTTAGAAACTTTAAAAAAGAGGAAGGTATTGCAAAGGCAGCATTATCAGCCTTAGTAGACAGTACTGAAAATCGTAATGAATTAAAGGTTTTAGGATTACAACCAGTGCTACCTGCCAATACTCAAATTGAGTTAGCTATAAAGGAAGACGGATTAATTAGGGCTAGCTTTAGTGATGACATCTTAAAGATGGAGAGCAAGCAACAAGAGGAAAGCATGGTAAGTGCATTGGTATATACTCTTACTGAGTTTGAAACAATAGATAAGGTACAAATATTAGTTAACAATGAAATCAGGGATTCCCTGACCTATGGCACAGAGGTAGGAGAACCAATTAGCAGGGGAAATATAAATGCCCTAAACAATACAATAGAGGGTGAACATGCAAGATTAACATTGTATATGTACAATAATCCAACGGGTCAATATACATATTTTGTACCTGTTACAAAAAATGTTCCTTCAAATTCAAGAAATATAGAAACAGCCCTGAAGGAATTAGTTGCATCTAAGGGAGAATTTCAAAATCTTCATTTTAATATTCCTGAAGGAACTACAGTATTTGGTGTAAATATGGAAGATGGGATAGCCTATGTGAATTTTTCAGAGCATTTAACAGAAATGACAGATGTAGGAGAAATTAGTAATTTAACTAAGGCTATTGCATTAACATTGAAAGAATTTGAAGGTGTACAGGGAGTTAAACTGGCTATTGATGGTGAAAATGCTTTAGAAAGTGAAGTTATAAGCGTGCCAACATTTGCAAATAGTTATTAGGAATCCCACTAGTATAAGGGAGAAAAACAAAGGGTAGAAGATAGAATCTGTTTTCTATCTTCTACTTAAAAGATAAGGAGTGGACAAGATGTCAAGAATAGACGGCAGAGAAAGTAATCAATTAAGGGAAATAAAGATTACTAGAAATTTTACAAAATATGCAGCAGGATCTGTTCTTATGGAAACAGGGGATACAAAGGTAATATGTACAGCTACTATTGATGAAAAGGTACCTCCATTTATGAAGAATACAGGGAAAGGGTGGGTAACTGCAGAATATAGTATGCTTCCTGCATCAACCCAGAATAGGAAAATAAGGGAGTCCAGTAGAGGAAAGATTGACGGTCGCACTCAAGAAATACAAAGATTAATTGGACGAGCCTTAAGATCTGCTATAGACTTAGAACAATTAGGAGAACGCACCATATGGATTGATTGTGATGTTATTCAAGCAGATGGAGGAACAAGAACAGCGTCGATTACCGGGGCATTTATAGCCCTAATGGATGCTTTACACCAACTAAAATCTGAAGAAAAATTAGAAAATATTCCAATAAAAAATTATGTAGCCGCTGTTAGTGTGGGAGTAGTTAATGGGGAGCCAATATTGGATTTGAATTATCATGAGGATTCCAATGCAAAAATAGATATGAATGTTATAATGACTGATGCTGAAGAATATATAGAAATTCAAGGTACAGGAGAGGAAGCGCCCTTTAATAAAAAAGAATTATCAAACTTATTAGAATTGGCTGAAAAGGGTATAATGGAATTGATAAATAAGCAGAGGGAAGTGTTAGAAAATAGGTAGAAGGTAGAGGGTATAAGGTAGTAGGGAACAGGGAACGGATACTAGATGCTAGATGTTAGAAAAAGATTTATATTATAAATCCTTAAGCATTTACTAGGAACTAGTAACCAGGAACTAGTAACTAAAATCACTGATCACTGATAACTGATAACCGATAACTAGAAAATTTTATGATTAAAAGTTAAAGTTTTGGATAAATAAAATAAATACTGTTCTTTAATGGAGGATTTAATAAGAATGGAAGAGGTAAATATAATAGTTGCTTCTGGCAACCTACATAAAATTAAAGAGGTTAAGGCAATTTTAGCTCCCTTAGGATATAACATTAAATCAATGGAGGAAGCTGGTATAGATATAGACATCCTGGAGGATGGCAAGAATTTTGAGGAGAATGCCTTGATAAAGGCACGAGCATTGGCCACTATTTCTAATGAAATAGTAGTGGCTGACGATTCAGGATTAGAGGTTGAGATATTAGATAATGCCCCGGGTATATATTCTGCTCGATATGCAGGTGAGCATGGAAATGATAAAGCAAACAACCATAAACTGCTAAGAGAATTAAAGAATGTGCCAGAGCATAAAAGAGGGGCTAGGTTTTATTGCGCCATAGCTATGGTATACCCCAGTGGAAAAGAAATAGTGGTAGCTGGAGAATGTAAAGGAATAATAGGGTTAGAGCCAAAGGGAAGTGGTGGATTTGGATATGATCCCCTATTCTTTATCCCACAATTAGGCAAAACCTATGCACAACTAGATCCAGAAGAAAAAAATAACATTAGTCATCGTTCGAGGGCATTGGATGCGCTTAAGAAGGTTTTGTTAGATAGGTAAGGAGGATGTAAATTGAGGGTGGGAGTCATCAGTGATACACATGGTAATATTCCCCTTTTTAATAAGGCAATAAAGGAAATGGGGGAGATAGATATTTATATACATTTAGGGGATTATATTAATGATGCAAAAAAAGTATTTAATAATACGGAGGTAAATTATATAGCAGTAAAGGGTAATTGTGATCTTATAGATAATGAGGATGAAGAAGTTGTCGTAGATATAAATAGTAAGAAATTCTTTATTTGCCATGGTCATAAATATAACATTAAGTATGGATATAATAATATTTATTATCGAGCTTTAGAAGAGGAAGCAAATGTGGTACTTTTTGGTCATACCCACATGCCTTTATTGCTATGGTATAATGGAATATTATTTTTTAATCCAGGTAGTACTATATATCCCAAGGGTGGAAGTGAAGCTTCCTATGGTGTTATTGAAATAGTCGATGGTGAAATATATCCTGAGATTTTTGAAGTTAAAAAATAAAAATTCATATTGACAAGTTAGCTGATATGAGTTATACTAAATCTTGTCGCTAAGATGTAAGACAACAGTTTCGAGGTGTAGCGCAGTTTGGTAGCGCACATGGTTTGGGACCATGGGGCCGGGGGT
>CAZHJK010000012.1:0-73015 GCA_964533275.1 uncultured Eubacteriaceae bacterium
GTTCTCCACGGACTAATATAGTCTATTTTTGTTTTAGAGGAGGATGTGTAACTTTCAGTAGTATGTGTATGATAGATTAAAACCAACGGATCATCATTGTTAAGTTTTGTATTTGCTTCTGTGGCATTATTATTAGTTATTATTTCTTCGTCATTCATTGGTTTTTGTGCCAGATCATCATATATGGCTATTTGATCTTCTAATGTTATATCAACATCATCTGGCTCGTAAGACTCTAACATTGGTATTTGAGCACTTAGTAGAGTTTTAGGATCCTTTAAATTTATTTTTGTGGTCAATGAAAATATAGAAAATAATATATTATTAGCTTTATCTTCTCCATTTATTTTATATCCTAATTCCATCATTGGAATTGTTTTCTTCATAATAATTTTTAAAAAATCATTTGTAAAAATATCCTTTTCTTCTATTTCTATATTTGATTTAGCTATTTCACTTTCTTCCTTTTTATCTTCAATGTCTATTATCTGTTCTTTTTGAAATGCAGATGCTGTTTTTTTAATATTGTTCATTAACATATTTCCTTGTTGAAAAATTGCTATTAATAAGAATATAACTAATACCCAAAAAAATATGTTTTTCCATTTGATGTACACATGTTCACCCCTCTTCTATTACTTTATCCTTATACAATATTCAATAAATATTACAATTATTCTTTTTTTATGTGAATAGCCTCTAGTCTACATTCACAAAGAAACCATGAATTTCCAATCGTCTTCACCCTGAACCAATAAACAAGATTCCTCTTGCAGAAGACTTTTTTCTATGTCTCCCACAAGAGGAATCGTTTAATACATATTAGAGCTCTGTATGATTTTAATTCACATATTTGTTTACATCATTTAAATCTATCCCTGGATGTAAAGCAATATTTATACCATTCGCAACTACAAGAGAAATATCATTAATTATTAAATCTACCTCCTTAGGTGTAACCATTAAATCTCCTACATAGGGATGCAAAATTTGCCTTATAAGTAAGTGCTTTTCATCTCTATTAATTTCTTTTAACATATTATAAAACTCTTTTCCCTGCCTTGTTTCTTCTATCATGGCATCTAGCATTAGATCTATAGTGTCATTAGCCAATGTAGTAGCATCTACAACCGTTGGAATACCAATTGCTATAACAGGAACACCTAATGATTTTTCATCTAATGCCTTTCTCTTATTTCCAACTCCAGAACCTGGACTAATTCCTGTATCTGTAATTTGTATGGTAGTATTTACTCTTTCCATTTTTCTAGAAGCTAATGCATCTATTGCAATCACTTGATCTGGTTTAACTTTCTCTACAACACCTTTTATTATTTCACCAGTCTCAATTCCTGTAAGACCTAATACTCCTGGAGCTATAGCACACACTGGTGTTAATTCCTCGTCAACCATATCTGGAATATGTTCTAGAAGATGACGGGTTACCATCAAACGAGAAACCACCTTTGGGCCAAGCGCATCTGGCGTGATATTCCAGTTGCCTAATCCTACAACTAATGTAGTTGAATCTTCTTTAACATTGTCTTTTACTATCTCTCTTAACTCCTTAGACATAGTTTGAGCAATTTCTTCTTTAAATTCTTCCCCTTTCTCTCTAATTTTAGGAATTTCTAAGGTTATATAGTTTCCTTTGGACTTACCCATTATCTTTTCCCCAACTTCATCTTCTATCTTCACTCTAGTAATTTTTATATCGCCCTTTTCTTCAACATCCATTTTAACTCCAGGAACTTCTCTTTTTTGCTCCTCCTGTACCATTTCCCTTGCTTCTATTGCTAAATCTGTCCTTATATTAATTTTTCTCATTTTTTACACCACCTCCTAATTCTAGTATTTTCAAGATTTATATAATTCATTCTAAATAAATTTTAAAAGAATAAATCACCTATGATTAGTTATAATAGAACTAATATTATAGTTGAATACTTATTGTTGCTTTTTACTTTTATTCGTGATAAAATAAATTTTGTTATAATGGGATTGAGGAGGTGAAGAAATGGCTAATATTAAATCAGCTATGAAAAGAGTAAAAGTTGCTGAGTTAAAATCCAATAGAAATAAAAAGATTACATCAAATTTAAAAACCACTATTCGTAAGTTTAATAATGCAATTGAAAGTGGAAATAAAGAACTTGCTAATGAAATTTTTATTGTTGCAACAAAGAAACTAGATAAAGCTGCTTCTAAAGGTACTTTACACGCAAATTCTGCTGCTAGAAAAAAAAGTACGCTATCTAGAAAATTAAAAACTATTTAATTAATAGAGATACAAAGCGTACAGGGTGTGCGCTTTTTTGTATTTTTTTGTATCTCTATTATTTATTTTGTATATTCAAATATAAGCATTTCTAAAGCTAGTTTTATATTAACCTTACCTGTTTTCATTTTAAGATCTATTTGAGAGGTTGTGTTTAGTGCTTCTTTTAATGTCCTCCCCTTAAAGTGTTGACATTGAGCTAGTCCCTTTTTTACTATAAAAGGTGCTAAACTTAACTTCTTTGCTATTAGATCTGGCGAATAGCCCTTATTCTTTAATTCTCTACATTGAATCAGTATTCTAAACTGCCTTGTTATCATAGTTAATATTTTTATTCCATTTTCTCCATTCCTTAGCATATCATTAAGTAATATAATTGCAGTTTTTTTATCTCTTTTACCTATAGCATCCACCATTTTAAAAATATCATTTTCTAAGCTTCTAGAGAGTATGTTTCCTATTTCATCTTGGGTTATTTCTATTCTATCTCCAATATAATCAACAATCTTATTTATCTCATTATTTATATCTCTTAAAGTTTTAGGACTATTTTTAGATAAATAATTACTATTTTCCATAAAAGATCGTAAAACTGTTTTTTTAATATTCTTACCCTTCTTAGATATTTTACTTTCTAGCCATTTTTCATATTCAAATGGTTTTAATTTTTCAAATTCTATTAGTTTTCCTTCCTGTTTTATAGCTTTAAAAAGTTTTTTTCTTTTGTCAACATTTTCTGTCTGCCAAAATACTAAGCAAGTATTTGGAGATATATTTTTTATATACTTTATAATTTTTTCTATTTCCCCTTCATTTTCTTTAGAGTTTCCTCCTTGAAGAAAGTCAAAGTTTTTTACAATTACCAATCTCCATTTGTCCATAAAAGGTAGGGTTTCACATGCACTTATTATTGATTGAGTTGATATATTTTTCTCTTCCATATACTCATAGTTAAGATCTTTGAAGGAAGGATCCAATATTTGCTTTCGTAATTCATTAATAATCTCTTCACATAAAAATTGTTCTTGTCCAATAAAAAAATATATGTTTTCTATTATACCTTCTTTTATATTTTTTAATAAATTACTGTGTTCCATGTTTCACTCCTCCAATACTATTTTTTATTCCTTATAAATACTAAGATCATATCTATTGATTTAGAAATTCTCCCAATGCTATATAAATTTGATAAGCTACTAAATACCTAAATTTTTCTTTTTTTATTAAGCTATAGTCTTCATTATTACTCATAAATCCTATTTCTACAATAACCCCTGGACTTCTTGTGTTCTTTAATAGATAAAAACTATCGCCCCTAGCTTTATTTAGTGAAGTTTGTTTTACTTTATACTGTTTATTATATTCTATATTTAATCTTTCTTGTATACACTCTGCAAGTCCTTTAGAATATTCAGAATGTGTATAATAAAAAACGATTGGACCTTTTACCTTTTCATCCTGAGGGAAAGAATTTACATGAATACTAATAAATAAATCTGAATTATTGCTATCTATTATATTTACCCTTGCATTTAAATCCTTTCTATGTCTGGTCCCGCCAATTGTGCTTAAATGACTTAATTCTTCATCCTTATCTCTTGTTATTATACAATTAGCTCCAGATTCGTCCAATAGTTCTTTTAATTGTTTTGCAATATGCAGATTAACATCCTTTTCCATCAAACCGCTAGAATGCATAACTCCACTGTCTATACCTCCATGTCCAGCGTCAATTACAATAGTTTTATTATTAAAGTAATTACCTTGATATTTAAATGCATCAATATGAATTTGATTTTTAAAATATTGATATCCAAATAATAATAAAATTATAAATACTATAAAAAATATACTCATTATTCTTAAATTTTTTTTAGAAATATATAAAATTTGCATAGCTTCCTCCGAAATTTAAAATCTTTTATCATTCTTAAATTATTATACTTGAGATATATTTATTCCAAAGAGTTAATTGTTTTTATTTATATAGGGTTTTACCCTTAACCAATTGCCATTTGTTGTAATTTCAATTGCACCATTTTCATCTGTCCTATATATATTAGAAGGAATACTCCTTAGTTGTTCTATTGTTTTTAAATTCGGATGACCAAAGTTATTGTTTTCACCAACAGAAATAACAGAAATACTTGGTTCTGCTAGCTTTAAGAAGTTTTCACTCGAGGAAGTATTACTACCATGATGAGAAACTTTTAAGACATCTGTATTAATATCTTTTTGATCCTCTATTAATTTATTTTCTATTTCATTTTCAATATCTCCAGTAAAAAGAAATGAACTTTTGTAATAATCCATTCTTATTACTATAGACGAATTATTAATATCTCTTTGCTCATCAATTATAATAGCATCATTCCCTGGAGATAAAACCTCCATTACAATCTCCTTTTCTATTTCTATCAGATTTCCTTCTGTTAGTCTTAGGATTTGAATATTATTCTTTCTACAATTTTCTAAAAAATTGTTCATATACTCATGATCCATTTCATAAATACCAACAGCTTTAATGGGTATCTTCCCTATTAATTCTTCTATCCCCTTAATATGATCATCATGGGGATGTGTAACAATTACAAAATCCAGCTTAGTTATTCTCTTAGAATAAAGAGTGGGTAAAAGCACATCCTGAGATATTTTTCTATCCCCTTGATAATCTGGATATCCTCCACCATCTATTAGTATATTTTTATTATTAGGGGTTTCTATTAGAGTACAATCTCCTTGATTTACATCTAAAAAAGTTACTCTTAATGGGGTTGGCAATAGAAAATTCACCAAGGAAATGAGCAATAATAAAAATGCAATATAATATGAAGCAATCTTTACTCTTTTTATTTGTAAAGGAATATAACCTCCTAGAAAAAAGCACAAAAAAATGTATAGAATTATTACCTGCCAAGTAAAGGGAGGAATAGATATACTTGAAAAAGGAATTGCAGAGAATATTTTTGCTATTTCGATTATCCACTGAAAAACAAATCCTGATAGAAAAAATAAATATCTACCAATTAAAGGAACAATAAAATAAAATGAAATTGCCATAATTGCAGTTAGTAATAATATACCTAGGGAAGGAATAATAAACAAGTTAGTTATCAATGAGATAATAGATACTTGGTGAAAATGAAAAAGTGAAACTGGTAATGTTCCTATTTGAGCAGAAAAAGTTACAGCCATAAGCTTTAGAACTAAGCTAGGGATATATTTTATCTTCAGAAGATATTCTAATAAAATTGGATAAAATAGAACTATAGATAAAGCGGCTAAAAATGAAAACTGAAAGCTTGCTGTAAAAAGCAATAGGGGATTCGGTATTAATATTATTAAACCAGCTAAGGATATGGCTGATATTCCATCATACCTTTTACTTATTATTTTTGAAACCAAATAAATCCATGCCATAATACTTGCGCGTATTACAGAAGCTGACCCCCCTGTAATAAATATGTAGAAAATTAAAACTAATGTCATTATGGTAAATCTTATTGAATTAGATGCTTTAAAAAGTTTAGTAATATAAAAAACAAATGAAATAAGAAAACCTACATGGAGACCTGATACTGCCAAAATATGTGCTATTCCAGAATCTACAAAGGTATCTCTTATCTGATTATCTAGCTCTTTTTCTCCAAATAAAACACCCTTTAGCAAAGCTGCATGATCCTTAGATAAATTCTCCTCAATTACTCCCACAACTTTACCTTTAACAAAAAACATAAAGTCATAAATTACACCTAAGGACTGTTCTTTTATTATGTCTATTGTTTCAGAATCTATTGTAATAGTAGAATATACTCCTTTTGTTTTTAAATACAAGGAATAGTCAAATCCCCCTGGATTACGAATTCCTCTAGGTATTCTAACCTTTCCTTGGAATTTAATAATATCTCCTTCAGAAATATTTACGCCAGTATTTTCTTCATCATTGTAATATATACTAGCTAACACTTTTTCATTTATAGAGTACTTTTTACCCTTATCTTGGATTTCAATAATTTTAAGGTAAGTTTCAATTTTATTCTCTTTTACTATTGGGGGTTGTAAAATTTGTGCTTCTACTCTAATATTTTCATTGTGTAATGAATCTAATTCTGATACCCTGTTAACCTGTTTATAACTTGTCCAATAACTTAAAATTATAAGTAGAATAAGCAATAGAATAAAGTCTTTCTTTTTTTTACATTGTAAAATAAGCCCTAGAAATATAATACATAGAGCAATAATCAAACTATATGCTTGTAATTTTCCTAAGACAATACCTATCATGTATATAGCTAATATAACAGAAAATGGTCGTCTCATTTTATTATTTAACCTTCTTCTCTTTTTCTTAATAGTCCATACATAATAGCAGTTATTGGTATTGATGTTAGAAGACCTATGCTTCCAGTTAAGGCACGAACAATTTCTGTAGCTATTAGGTCCATATTTATAACACTGATAATGGATGTTTCATAAGCCATAAATAATAATAGTAATGGAATAGCACTACCAGTATATGCTAAGATTAGAGTGTTAGACATTGTACCCATAATGTCTCTTCCCACAACAAGGCCTGATTTTACTAAATCCTTAGTATGAATAGAGGTGTTATTACTTCTTATCTCATCCATTGCTGAGGATATGGACATGGATACATCCATGACTGCTCCAAGTGCACCAATTATGATTCCTGCAAATAATAATCCTCTAAAGTCAAATATAATTCCTTGGGGTATATACATTAGCATTTGCGCTTCTTGAGCACTTAAACCTGTTAATTTAACTGTATTTCCAAAAATAAATGATAATATTCCAGCAATTAAGACTCCGCTTAAGGTTCCAAGTATGGCGGTTAGAGATTTTATGCTGAATCCACCAACAATAATTATGGTAACAATACTTGAAAATATACAAACCAGAATTGCCAAAATAATAGGACTGTAACCCTTAAGCATCATGGGTAATAAAAACCCTATAACTGCTAGCGCAGTGACTCCTAGACCTATTAGAGATTTGAACCCTTGCCACTTGCCAATCATTATAAGCAAAACTATAAATAAAATAGTTAAGTTCCTAAGATAAGGCCAACGTACAAAATCTGATATGTATAAATTCATAATATCCGTGCTATCCTCTGTTAGTTCAGCAAATAGCATTACCTTATCCCCCTGATCCACCCATATATCATAGGCAGCGTTTCCCATATTAATATGATCGATTGTATGATCCTGACCTTGGAATTTACCATCTAGTATCTTTAATTTTACAACTTGATAAACTTCTGGAAACCCTTGTTCAAGTAAGCTTGTATCCTCAAGAGGCTTTTCTATTACTTCTAGAACTTTTGCCTGATAAAATTCTGTTGGATACTCAATATATTCCTCTTGATATGCATCTGACTCGTCCATTATATTAGAAGACTGCTCTTCTAAATGTTGTTGAGATTTATCATTAAATGAATCCTCAGCAGCTAATATCTGTTCAGGTATAATTAATATTATGAAAATAAATAAAAAAGATATAATAGTTTTTTTCAAAAAAGATTTCCTCCTAGGATTTTTTACTATTATATCCTTTTGTTATATTCACTTCAAGTATTAATAAAATTTATGGCTTATATGATTAGGATTATATTTATATTCAGTTTTATCATTTTCTAAATAATGTATACTCCCTGAAATACTAACAATATGAGAATTTGCATTATGATTAATCTGAATATCTTTTGCCCTCCCATCATCTCCACGAAATTTTAAATATTGATCGATTATATCTTTAGCTACTTCATTGTTTAAATTGTCATAAATAGAAAAGTAGTCACTTTCTTTCATTTCTAGATTCATTCGCAATAACCCACTAGCCCATTCCCTAGTTTCCCTAACGCTATTGAACATATAAAATCTCCCTTCCATATTTTTTAAAGATAGTAGTTAGTAGTTTCTCGTTCACAAAGTAAATCCTATATTATCATTAATATGTTCCTTTACTTCATTTTCATACATAATCAAAGGATATTCAGGTTAAAAAGAATTATGTTAAAATAGGTAGTTATTAATATGTATAGATATAACATAATTAATTGGTTTGGTTATCTATTATTTTCGTAATAATTTTGTTTAATATACTTTGTATATCTTACATGTTTGTAATTAAGGCGTGGTATTTTTCAATTTTCTTTATGATATAATAATTAATATAATCTCTTACAATCACAATTTGGAGGATGTTAAAATGGAAAAAGGTTTTTCATCAAAAGCACTTGAAGTCAATCTTGCACAAACCCGTGACATAGAAGTGGATATACCTGATGAACAATTATGGTTTGCTGAGCTATCAAAGTCTTATTGGGGAATATATAAACGCACACAGGAATTTATAATAGAACTTAATCATCAATATGTTAATTATAAATATGTAATTGAAAATTTGCATAATATAAGTTTAACGGATTTGTGGTTCTATAATTCTCTTGAAGAGTCAGAGAAAGCCCTAGATGTATTGGTAAATATCTTTCAAAAACTTTTTGAAACAAAGCTGGAGGATAGTCAAAGAGAACTTCTCATTACAACACTTATTAAATTTGTGGACCGTCTTGCTAAGCTAGATAAGTTTCCTAAAAATATTATACATAGATGCCTAAAGATATTAAACAATGATATAGAAAACAATGAATTATTATATATCCGTAATTCAGGATATTTTAAATCTTATCTTAATAAAATTGCAGAATCTCCAGAGTATAATAAAATCGTAGTGAAAATGACTACAGAATTGTTGGAAAAGTGTATTGATTATTGGGATAATACCTCTAAGGCTGAAGAATGGTTTCAGGGAAAAAGTATATTGTTTAAATCCCAGAATGCAGAAAAAATAATGAATATGGAAAAACCATTTTTTGAAGAACTTAGAACACGACTTAAGGATGCTAGTGAATGGTCTCAATTGAAAGAGTTGTTTTTTTTCAACGATATATCAAATTATTTTCGTAGGTTAACAGAGCAATTCGATACCTCTCTAGAAAAAATATATTATATAAATTATCTGCTTCATTTACCTGGCATGGTACAGCTTAATAATCATTTACTTTATGATATGAATCGGATCTTGAGAACTGTGCTTAAAGAATTAGATGATGAAGAAATAACAATCTTCCTATCTAATATTGTATCCTTATTCCAAGAGCTTAAGGAACAACACATTTCAACTGTATTAGACTGCTTATTAACTCTTGGTAAGGAAGTAATAGATACAAATGATGAAACAATTATTTCTCATTTTGTTAAAGAACTTATTGGATTAGGATTTGTTTATCCAGGTGATCTAAATGTAAATGATGATTGGCAGATAAAAGTTAATACAAATCATGTTAAAAATATAAGGGTTTGGCTTGAGCTTATAGGGTATTCTCCACTTGCTATGAGGGGCTTGCTTTCAGCTCTTATAGTTAACCTAAAACTTGGTGGAATTTTTATATCTGATACAGATCTTTTTCAAAGGGATGTAACAAAACTTCTTAACTCTGATATAAAGCCTGTTTATAGACAGATGAAGCAATTAGCTCGAATATTTCCTGTTTATTTTAGAGATATAGGAGCAGAAGGCAAACTAAGAGAAGTAACCACTGCTGTTGATGAACTATCAAGAAGAAAGGATAAATTAATTCATTTTTTACGAAAACAGACACATACAGAAAGTAACAATACTCATATAGAACTTACCAAAAGAATTATAAAATATTGGTATGATGGAAATTCTAAACCACTAAAGGGGTATGTGCCAAAGGATGTATATGAACAATTAGATACAAAAAGTCAATGGTTTGTTAATGTTCATTATATTCTAAAGGAATTATGTAGAGAAAAGAAATGTGAGCCTGAACAGCTTTTGCTTTTGGAGTTAGAAGAGCTTGAAAGTTCTATCTCCGATATAACAATAGGAACTAATAGGGCTAAAAAGAGAGTTCTGTATTTACTTCAACTATATACGCTACTATTAGAAAAATATTCTTTAGAAACAGAAAATATTATTTCAATGCTAAAGGACTATAGATTTTTCAGTGATAAGGATATTGATCAACTGCAAACTTATCTTAATATGAACAATATAAAAGCTGCACTAAGTCAGGTATATTCACTTATGAAGCATTTGAAAAAGATAATCCTTGATCCAAATGAAAGCAAAGCATTAGAAAATATTTACTATAAACGACATATTGCCATTGGCATACCTTCAATGTATGGGCAATATATTGAGCCTAAATTTGAGGCATTAGGTTTAGTGTACAGACTTGAAAAGTCTGCAGAGAGGTTAATGATTAAGTTGCTAGAATCACTTAACCTTGAATATATAACAGCAAAAACCTTCAGGCACATACTTGAAGTGTTGGAATTATTCAAAGAAGGACTTGAACTTGATGGTATACATAATCAAGGTTTTAATTCTAATTTTGAAATGTTTAAATATAGTCTTACTTCTCCAAGCTTTACGCTGGAACAGTATATAAATATATTTCAATTTATGGCACAGGATATTAAACAAATAATTAATGAGTATTTTTTAGATGTCTATAAGAGTCCCCTAAAGGAGATAATACCACAACTATTTGAATTTGAAGAAACAACACTAGATGCAGAAAATAAACATCTTTACCACATGGAATCCGAGAAATTTTTTAGAGAAAATCTATCATCAGCTTTTCTAGTACAAGATTTAGATAACTTTATTACAAGTATAATTAGTACCTTAAGAACTATGATAGATAACTATTCTAATGATTTTATCAAAAAGATGATGACCTACGACCCAGATTTGACTATAAGCTCCTTATCTAAGGAAACAGTTGAAATGGATAACCCCATATTTCTTGGTGCAAAGGCATATTTTTTAAAGAAATTGATATCCTATGAATTCCCAATACCTCCTGGATTTGTACTCACAACAGAAGTTTTTAGACATAAAGATAATGTTAAAGAACATCCTTATATTGTTCAGGAATTAGATCATTTTATATTAAATCATATTTGGGAAGTCGAAAAATGCACAAAACAACAATTCGGTAATCCAAATAACCCTTTACTTTTCTCAATTCGTTCTGGAACTGCAATTTCTATGCCTGGAGCAATGAGAACATTCTTAAATGTAGGTATGAATGATGAAATTGCAGAAGCCTTTAGTAAAAAACCAGGTCATGAGTGGACTGCATGGGATTGCTACAGGCGTTTCATTCAAAGTTGGGGTATGGCTTATGGTATAGAAAGAGATATATTTGATAATATTATGCATGATCATAAAAATAGACATAATGTTGAACTGAAAATACATTTTACTCCAGAACAGATGAAGGGAATTGTTAATTCATACAAAAAAGTATTAAAGGATTATGGTGTATATATTGAAAATAACCCCTTCAAACAATTAAAACAAGCTATTTTTAATGTAATTGATTCATGGTCTTCTGAAAGAGCAATATCCTTCAGGGAACATCTACAAATTGCTGATGAATGGGGAACTGCAGTTATAGTTCAAAAGATGGCTTTAGGTAATTTGTCTTCCTCTTCAGGAACAGGTGTTGTATTTACTAACAGTCTTATAAATGATAAATCAGGAATAAATCTATATGGAGATTTTACTTTGTATAGCCAAGGTGAAGATATAGTTTCCGGCCTTGTGCATACTCTCCCTATTAGTGAAAATCAACGAAAGCAATATTATATTGATAGCAACATATCCCTTGAATCTGCATTTCCTGATATTTATAATACCCTACTTGATTTATCAGTTCAATTAATAGAAACTTATGGTTTTATGCATCAAGAGATAGAATTTACATTTGAATCCGAAAATCCTGAAGATTTATATATTCTACAAACTAGAAAACAAAAACTCAAAAAACAAAAACCTCATTCAACCTTTATTCCAACCCCAGATCAAATGAAACTAATAGGCTTAGGAATAGGAATTGGAGGCGGAGCATTATCAGGAATATTAGCTTTTGATATGGAAGATTTAGATTTAGCTATTAAAGACTATCCTAATGAAAAACTTATTCTTGTAAGACCTGATACAGTGCCTGACGATATACCTTTAATCTTTAAATGCCATGGTCTTATTACTGGAAAAGGAGGGGTAACATCCCATGCTGCTGTTACAGCAGCTAGTTTAGGCAAAGTATGTATTGTAAATTGCAAGGGATTAATAGTAAATGAAACTGAAAAAAAATGTACCATAAACGGTGTAACCCTTACTACTGGAGATAAAATTTCAATTGATGGTAATCTAGGCAATGTATATAGGGGTAAATATGATATACTTTATGATGATTAATATGTTTATAATGTACTACATATATTAAATGTAGTATCATAATTAGAGCAAGAGAGAACATTTTGTATGATTTTGACTATGAAAATATATAAGTATGTGATAAAATTAATTCGGACAAAATTTAAATAGTTTGGGAGTGTTTATATGGATTTACCTTTAAAAAGCAAAAGAATTCTAGGCATAAATGGTATAGGTCGTATTGGGAAGCTTACTTTATGGAATCATCTAAATCTACAACATTTTGATAGTATAGTAATTAATGCTGGTCGTGAAATCGGAAAAAAAATCGATGATATAATTCATTATCTAACAAAAGATTCTACATACGGGACAATTGATAGATTCTTATTTGGTTACACTGGAAAATCCTGCAATGTAGTTATAATAGATGAAGCTGAGTGTATATTTAATATAAATGGTGTTATTGTAAAAGTATTAAAAAAGGAAAGAAATCCAAGAAATATTGACTGGGCAAGGGAGGGTGTCAGACTAGTTGTTGATTGTACTGGTGTATTTTTAGATCCAACATTAGCTGCTGATCATTCAAGGGGAAGTATTAGAGGTCATTTAGAGGGAGGAGCAGAAAAGGTAATAGCAAGCGCTCCATTTAAAATAAAAGATTCATCACAAAAAATGCCTGATGATAGTGCTATGTTTGTATATGGAGTAAACCACTTTAATTATGATCCTGCAAATAATCATATTCTATCATCAGCAAGCTGTACAACAACAGGTTTGGCGCATATGATAAAACCTCTTCTTGATACTGAAGAGACCTCAAGGATTATTACTGCATCTATGTCCACAGTACACTCTGCAACAAATAACCAGAATATACTAGATGCATCACCTAAAGCTGGAACTAATGATCTAAGAAGAAATAGGTCAGTATTTAATAATATTATTCCAACCTCGACAGGTGCTGCTATTGCTTTAGAAGAGATACTTCCAGAGATTAAAAAGGTGGGCTTTATGGCTGATTCTGTAAGAGTGCCAACAAGTACTGTATCTCTTATATCATTAAATATAACCTTTCGTACAGATCTTAATGAAACTGGAGATCCAATAATAAGTAGAGAATTTATCAATAATATATATAAAAAAGCAGCTTCAGGTGCTCAAAAGGATCTACTTGTTTACAGCGAAGAGCAGAATGTATCTTCTGATTTAATGGGATATCAAGCTGCAGTTATAATTGAAGGACATGAAAATCATACAAGAACTGGATTTTTACAGCTTAGTGCAGAAACATTAAGAGAGTCTGGAATAGATACAAAACAGGATGTGAATCTTCCTGTTACCCATGCTAAGATATTTGGTTGGTATGATAATGAATTCGGTAATTATGTTAATTGTCTTGGAAAATTAACTATCTATGTTGATAAAAATATGATTTAGTAATTAAATATAGTACCGAGATATTAGGTAGGTCTATTTAATGAGTTAAGTATTTCCATTAACATACATCTACCTAATATTTTTAACCTATATAAATAATTGTATATCAGATTTTAAAGCATCTTCTAAATACTTATTCACTTCAATTATTTCTAATTCTGGTATTAACTCTTCTTCTTTAAATCCCATTACTTCTTGGGATAACTTACAACCATAAAATTTTATATTTTTCTTTCTAGCGCCCTCAAGAAAATCATTTAAAATAGGCTTATTACTTTGTTGCATCATTTTTTTTAACATACCTTGCCCCATACCACCCATATTCATATATGACAAGGGCAGCTCTTCAGCCTCCTTTGGGGTAAACATTTCCAAGGTCTTTTCAAAAAAGTTTTTCTCAAAATGTTCTTCTACATTCCCTTCTCTAACAGCCAATAATCCCCAAAAAGCAAAAAATATAGTAACCTCCATACCCATGTCCTTAGCTCCATTAGCTAAAATTAATGCTGCTAAAACCTTATCGTATTCTCCACTAAAGACTAAGAGATTTAACTTCTTTTCCATTTTTTTACCTCCTAAAGAATAGATAATTTAAAATATTCTTATTTTAATATACTCTATATCTATTCTACCTAAATCAAAGAATAATCATTCAAATCAGGAATAAATTAGACTTAAAATTATATCTATTATTATCTAATATTCACTAGTGTACTTATTATATATAAAATTCCTATATGCAATGGATAGAAGCTATAATATAAATATTTATTTAACTTTATTTTTATTTTCCAATCTCTATGAATAAGCCATAGTGCTAATAAACTAAAAATCTGGATACTAAAATTATAATTTATAAAGTATATAATGTTTATAAATGTAATGCTAAGGATTGTGTTATTATGATTTTCCCTAAAATAATAAAATGATAATATAATAAAAAGTCCATAATATCCATATTCAATATCAAAAATGATTGGTGATAATATAACCAGAGCAAGAACAATATATTTTTTTTTATCAACAGAATATATAAAAATTAAACCAAGAAATAAAGTGAAAAATATATTCAAACCATTTTTAAATAACATATTATAAGGTAATTGTGATATTAATCCAAATAAAAATAATCTAATTGCATAATTTCTTAAATTAGATGTATTAATATAACCGATAGAGATATGATATGCAAAGATGGGAAAAGCTATTCTACCAATCACTCGAAGAAAAATAATGTCAGGAAAGAAAATATAACCCAAATGGTCAATGAGCATTGTTATAATGGCTAATAATTTTAGAATGTCATTTCTTTTGTTAGAACCCTTTATGCTATATATAGAATTTTTCATTAATATACCCTACCATCCTTAGTTATTTTAAGATTAATAAAATTAAAGCCACTTTTTTAAATATCTAAAGTGGCTTAAATCTAGTTATATGAATTAAATGGCGGGAATATGTGGGAATCGAACCCACCCAGGACGCTCCTAACGCCCCGCGACTGGTTTTGAAGACCAGGAGGCACACCAGCACCCATCTATCCCCATAATTGTTAAAAGCATTGATACTATTGAATTATATCATGTATTTTTCCCATTTACAACGCTGTTTTTGTAATTTTGATTTAACGCCAGTTGTCATTTGTATAAAATACCTGAAAATTAATAAATAGTGAAGCAGGTTAGTTTATCTCTTAAAATAAACAGCTTACCTGCTTCACAAAAGGCTGTACAAAAACATAAAATATAATTTATAAATGAATTATGTTATAGGACTATTCGGAAATGTATCCTTCTTTAAATAGAATTTCTTCTGCCTTTTTTAATTTTTCTTCATTTACCATTATTATTGGTCCTGTGCAGCCCATTCCACTTTCTGCATATATTCCATTACACCATAATATATGTACAGCATCATCAAGAACCATTATATCGATACCTTCAATTGTTGCTGCTACAACTTCTTTATTTGGTGCTGTAATTTCTACCTTTTCTTTTATTCCCTCCTTCTTATCTTTATTAATATTCTGTAATATATCTTTTAACTTAGCATTATATGCTTTATTAAATTCTTCTTTTGATATATCCTTAACTTTCCCTTTGGATAATTCTCCAGCAAATGCAATAGCATTTGCCACAACAGGTTCTCCAGAAGCTCTGGAAAGAATTAAAATGGTCCTTTCATAATCATCACCAACTCCAGGACCATACCCAAAGCCCATCGCTTCATAGTCTCCTCCTGTTGTAAAGGATGAAAATACTTTCATAAGCAAATTACCGGTTAATGAATCTGTAACCATTATGTCCGGAGTCCCAGCTAATAAATCGTTACCCCTCATTACAGAACCACCACCTGCTCTCATGGATTCTGCAAAATCTATATCATATCCTTCTGATTTTAGCTCCTTTAATGTTCTTACTACCTGCCTTGATCCATCAACATTTAGGACCCCTAATGTAGGTTTTTTAAAACCCATAGCTTTAGCTACTACAATCCCGTGTATAGCATTTTTAATCATACCTTCTATTCTATTGGTATCGGAAGTTCCCGTTGTAGTAGCTATAAACATTTCCTTGCCTTTGCTTGGAGTAATAACCCTACCTACTGTGGATACACCTATTGGAAAGTTATAGTGCATTGTAACAGCACTATTAATTTTTCCACAATCCAAAAGTTCTTCCATCTTTTTATGTTGTTCTTCTTCGGTATTTACTTCATATATTTTTAATTTCGTATCAACCCTTGGACCAATTAATACAACTTCGATAGAAGGATCCTTTTCTTGAGCCATTTCAGCACCTTTGACAATATTATCAACACCATGTTCACTTCCAAGAATAGTAATTCCTATTGTAGTTTTTTTCTCAAAACCTCCAGTTTCAAGCGCATCAGCCATATCATTAAATACTTTCCCAATTATATTTTTAATACTTTCTTCTGACATCTTATATCACCTCTAATTTCCTAATAGATGTGATGCAAATTTCCTCATTGATTCTGCTACTAGTTTCTTTACTTCTTCCTCTGAAACTCCCTTAGTATCCTTTATTTCACCATTGTTCTTTTCAACTACAATAGAAACACCATCAAATAGATTGGTCATACGACCTAGGAAAAGACTTCCCTTTCCAATAATCATAGCCCTTTGAATTTCATTATTAAGAATAGCATCTCTAGCAAAGCCAACATAGGGAACGCCTGATGGAATATGTCCTTGAGTAGGGGCCCATCCTGGTAGCCCATGCTTTTTAACAAATGTAGTTAGTTCTGCTCTTTGTAATTCACCTTTTTTGACTCCAAGGGCTGCAATCATCTTGTAATTTGAAGCTGGCACATCCCCTGCACCTGCAGGTTTAGTAATATCTGGATTTTGCATTTCTACAGAATATTTATCTATATCAACAATTTTTAAATTACCTCTCTCTAAGGGTTCTGTAACTAATGAAGATATAACAGCCTGTGGTGATGAACCTGTTCCTACTGTATGCCTACCCACTAAGTCAGTTCTTAATACAGGACTTACTCCATCATTTTGGCTAACTAGTAATGCAAATCCTCCAAGTGCATCTTCCAGAATTGGCAAACCCTTTTTAACATGATCCTTACCATTCATCCCTAATTTTGCCGTGGCTCCCCCTCCTACTATTGCAACATTTTTATAAATACCCGATTGAACTAACGCAGAAGCTTGTATTAATGAATGGGCTGGTCCAGCACAAAAACTTCTTGTGTCAGAGCCTGTTGCATTATTACATCCAGCAATTTCAGCAATAGCCTTAGCGAAATTTCCTCCACCTCTTTGGTTCATATCTCCACATGCCTCTTCTGAACATTCAATTACATAGTCGATAGAATCTGGGGCTAAAACATTTTTACTTATTAAATTTAGTAATGCTAAAGTACCAGATGCTTTAGTCACTATATTTTCAAATAACACATGGGCATTTAAATTAATATCTACCTCATGAGCACGCTTTACGCATCCTACTAACTCATTGTTATTATATATTGGTTCTGCGTGATGTACTTTCACTAAGTTTTCAATTTCAATAATGTCCAAACCTGCATTTATTTTAGCGACTAATTCATCCTTTATTAAAGGATGTTCCTTTAATTTTAACTTAACTTTTTCAGAAAATGAGCTTTCAAGTATTACAAGATCAAAGGAATCGTTTATTTTCATCATACCAATAAATTCATCCTGGGGCATTATTTCACCATATTTACCTTGTCTTGTTGCTCCTTCAACCTTTTTATCATACCAAGGCATTTCATATTTTTCTAAATCCTCAGGTGTAATAAAACCAATATATGTTTGATTTGGTGGATAACTTACAAAGTCTTGAAAACTACGCAGGTGTTTAGGAAGCTCCTTTAAATATTCTGAGTTTGGATTAAGAATTCTTTCTGTAGTCTGAGTAGTGCCGTTATGAATTACCATATCTGGAGTATTTATTAATACATAACCTGCTCCTTTAATAATTGGATATACCAAATATTTCACCTCCAAAGTTTATAGATATCTTTCTTTTATTAATTATAGTTATCTTTAAAAAAAGGTGATGTACGCACATCACCCTTTAAGATCGAATTAATCCTCAAAAACTACTTGACCTTCAACTTCGGTTTCAAGTGCTTTCAAAGCCCTTTCTACAAGCTTCCTTCTTAATGCTTTTTCATCTTCCTTTTCCATATTTGGATTCCCCAGTGGATGTGGTATAGCTATTGCTGGGAGAATTCTATTTGCACCTACTGTTAATGAAATAGGAACTACTGTGCACATATGAACTACTGGTATACCAATTCTCTCAATCTCTTTTACCATCGATGCACCGCATCGAGTACAGGTGCCTCAGGTAGAAGTTAGAATAACTGCACCTACTCCATCTTCAACTAATTCTTTAGATATTTTTTCAGCAAAAGCCTTTGCACTTGCAACTGCCGTTCCATTACCTACTGTTGTATAATAAAACTTATGAAGTTCTCCAATTTTTCCTTCTTTTTCAAGGTCTCTTAATACATCAATTGGTAATACCCTATCAGCATCATCATTAGCATAGGTGGGGTCATACCCTCCATGTGCAGTTTCATGGGTATCAGAAGTTAAATCCATAACCCCAGCGATATCGTATTTCCCATACTTTGAAGCATTTGAAGATTCTATGTGATCAGGATTTCCCTTTGGAACAATTCCACCAGATGTAACTACTGCAACCTTAATCTTTGTTATATCCTTTATAGCAGGATTAGGATTTACCCTATCAAAAACTGGCATAGGAAATTCTGTTATAAATTCTTCACCTTTTAATTTATTAACAAGCATTTCAACAGCTCTTTTTGAACCCCTTTTATCTGTAAAGGCATTCTTCCTAATACCTCTTGTAATATAACCCTCATCCTCAGGAGCTCCTATTTCTGCACCTTTAACTAATTTTAGAGCAAGTTTTGACATTATTTTAACTGCATCCCTCATACCAACTGCACTATCCTTTGTAGAGACAATGTAAAGATTCTTTTTAAACATTTCAACCCCTGGGTTTTCAATATACATCCCAGTTAAAACAGGAATTTCTAATTCATTTTTAATGGCCTCTGCAATTGTTCCACAGGCAACACCATATCTACCTGCATTAAATGCTGGACCTGCAATAAATAAATCAGGGTTATATTTTTTAATCATTTCAATAACTTCTGCTTTAGCTTGTTCTAAGTTTTCATTAAAGTAAGAGTCTCCACAGATAATTGTAGCTACTATTTCAGCTTCATCTTTAAAGTTTTGATTAAAAGCCATTCCAGGGCCCACTACACTTTCTCTTACCACTGGTTTATAATTTGCCTTTTCCTCACCACCAATACCAGCGAAAAATTGATTTATATAATGAACAACTCTAATTTTACTCATAATTTCCCTCCCTTCTCCCTATTTCTTTTATTAATCATCAAATTTAGCAAATTCTTTTCTTATTGAGCTAACTTCATTTATAATATCATCCACATCAAGTACCATTTCCATCATGCCTATTTGTTCATCAAAAACATCCTCGTCAACTTCATTTTTAAATTCTGGTTCTACAACATGAAATACTCTAAGTCCTAACTGGACTCCTGCTAATGGACCAGCAAATGTTGGGTCTCCGGCTGTAACTGTTTCAGCAGCTAAGCCTCCAGCTTCACCTTCAGCTGCGCCTAATAATACTATTATATTTTCAGCACCATGCTTTTCAGTTAAATCCTTTACCCTTTGTTGATTTTCTAAGTCCATAGCACCTGCGGCAGTTCAGACAAAACACTCAGTTGAACTGAAAACAATCTCTGAATTGGTTGACTTTAAACACTCTTCGATTGCTTGAGCAGGGATACCATCTCTATCGCCTATTATGATAATTTTTTTATCATCAAATAAACTCATTAATATTTACCCCTTTCGTTTAATTTTTTTCCTAAAATTCTTTTGCAGTTATTTTATTAAAGCCTAATTCATTTGTTGCTCCAGTTATAGCTTGTAACTCAACAACAATAGAACCATCTTCCCTTAAGCTTCCATCAAATCCACCAGCTATAATATCTATTGGTTCAATATATCCAATAACCTTATCGAGTTTTGGCAATTCTATTATTTCATTGGCATTTCCACCTGTTACAACAGCATTAGCTAGTAAATCTGCATCTGCAAGGGATTGAGATGCCCCATCTCTTCCTGCATACTCATCTGTCACTAGAACGGTTTTGATACCTTTTTGTTCGATTTTTTTACAATTCATAATTAAATCAGTATCTGGATTACCAAAACCTTCTTGTGAAATGATAACTCCATCTACTCCAAGAAATTCTGATAACTTAGCTGTCCAATCTGAAGATCTTTCCTTATCTGCTAAATAAACATTTTCATTTGTGATGATCATACCAACAAAATTTAAATCTATTCCATTTCTTTCAAACAAATCATGAATAATTGGATTGTTTAGATGATGATAGGTAGTATTTTTATCACAAGCAGATACACAATTCCCACTTATAATAGCTCCATCCATAATCTCTGTTGGATTAATAAAAGTAGATAATGTTTGCTTTGCATCAACTCCATATACATATGAGTCATGCATTAACCCTTGACTTTGTAACATTAATACATAAGCAACCTTTGGAAGATTTGGATATTTTTCAATACTCTTAATTAAAGGTAAAGTCTCATAGGTTTCAATCTCATCTGGTTTTATATTTTTACCGGCATTACCTAGATATGCAGCTGCTTTTAATCCAGCTAATCTTAATGCCTTTTCACTTGCATGTTTATCTAAGCCTTCTTTTGTATTGCATACCAAAACAACATTGTTCAATTTCGAAAATGGTGTATAATCCGCTCCTGGTCCTTTCATGTCGATGATTCCTTCTTGGAATGCAACTACCTTTCCTGTTGTTACAACTGCAGCGCCTTTTAAAACATTAGTTTTACCCGTTCCCACTGTCTCCACCTTGGATAAAACACCGGGGAAAATTCCACCAGCTCCATCAATTTTTACCCGAGGCTCTACTACATCCTTAACTGGAGTAATTCTCACACTTTCACCTGGTCTAGCTAACTCTACATCTACACTTATTAAGTTTTCATCCTCACTTATTTGCGCAATAAGCTCTTCCTTATTCACATATAGAGTTTTATTTTCCACCTTTGTTTCACTTCCAAATTGTATGTCCTTAATAAAAATATTGCCTAATTCTAGACGCATCCAATTCACCTCCTCTTTAAATTTATATCTTTATAAGATATATATATTGCAACTCTTGACGATTATTATAAATCGCCTAGATATATTGCCTTTTATTTAAATATACTTTTTAATCATAGCTTCAATATTTACTGGTGTTGCATCGTCTTTTATCAATTCCTCGATCTTTTCACCATCTTTATAAATAGCTACTACTGGTACCCCCATTACTTTTTGTGATATACATAATCTTCTAGCTTTAGAAGTATCTAGCTTAGTAAATTTAAGTTTATCACCATACTTTTCTGAAAAATCCATTATATGTGGAAGTAATGCTTTACAAGGTTCACAAGTTGCTCCCCCAAAATCTACTAATACATATCCTTCAGCCTTTAAAACCTCATTTTCAAAAGTGTTTTTGTCGAGTTCTAACATCATATACCCTCCCTTTTTTATAAAAAATTTACATCTTGAATATATTTTTCTGCCTGTACAGCTGCTATTGCCCCATCTGCTGCAGCTGTTATTACCTGTTTTAATGGAGATACTCTACAGTCTCCAGCTGCAAACACACCAGGTATATTTGTTTCCATTGTAACTTTGGTTTTAATATAGCCCCCTTCCATTTCTAGCTTGTCTTCAAATAATTCTGTTATAGGATCAGAACCAATAAATACAAATATGCCAAATAAGCCATCATCTTCATCTGCAAAAATCTCAGTTTCTTCCCCTGTATCCCTATTCATTAATACCATGGATTCCACTATTCCATCACCTTTAACTTCTTTAACTACCGAACTCCATATAAAATGAATCTTTTCATTTGCAAATGCCTTCTCCCTTAATGACTTTGCAGCTCTTAATTCATCTCTTCTATGTATAATAGTAACTTTTCTTGCAAACTTTGTTAAATACATTGCTTCTTCTACAGCTGAATCTCCCCCACCCACTACATAAACTTCAAGATCTGTAAAAAAGTCAGCATCGCAGGTTGCACAATAAGATATACCTCTTCCTATAAGCTCTCTCTCACCTGGACAACCTATTGGCCTTGACTTAGTACCTGTGCAAACGATTACACTTTTTGCATTATACTGCCCTTTTCTTCCTTTTATAAGCTTAATCTTATTCTTTAAATTTACTTCTACTACTTCATCGATTACCCTTACAGCTCCAAAAGCATCAGCTTGTTCAACCATTCTTGCAATTAATGTTGGACCTGTAGCATTTTCAATTGAACCTGGATAATTTGCTACTTCATCTGTAATAGCAATTTGTCCTCCTGCTTTTTCTCTTTCAAGAATTAAAGTTTTCATTTTTGCTCTCGCTGCATATAATCCTGCTGCTAATCCTGCTGGACCTGAACCGATTATAACAACATCATAGGTACTATCCATTGTTATCACTCCTTTATGTTAAAATAATAATACATAATATTATTCTCTTTTTTGCAACTAAATCAAATTAAGAACATTTTCAATTAAATCAAAATCAACAATTTGAAAATCTTCTAATTTTCTTTCATCCCAATTTGAAATAACTTTATCTCTTAGGAACTTCTGTGTTGTCTGTATACTATTTTCTATTATCATTAGTGAATTAATGTCTAGATTGGAACTGTTTTCTGTGATTAAAATAGTTTTATATGGGGTCTCGTTCGGCTTTAAGCTGCTTGATAGGGGATGGGTTAGAAGTTTATGACCTTGATGTATTTTATCTCTAGTTATTTCAAGAATTTTAATATAATGATTATCATGGAAGCTAACCTTATACTTTTTTGAGTAAGATTTATAAATTAAAGGATTATTAGTAATAAAGATTATATTCAATCACTTCACTCCTTATATACAAAAATAAAAAACAGAATAGAGAATAAACATGATGTCCCATGTATCCCTACTCTGTCTTGAACCTGAGAGATTCCCCTTGTTTACAAGAGTTGCTCCTTCGGTGCTTTTCGCTTTCCAGAGTGCTGTCAAAATACGGTCCCTTTTGCCTGAGAGTTTCATTGCTTGTTGGGATACAAACAACTTTCACCTTCGGCGTCAATTAGTTTGACTCTCCCGCATTTTTCGACCAGCCAAATATTTTGTTAAATTTAAATCATACTCTTAGCTTCATTATAGTATATAATATTTTAATTATCAATACTAATTATAGAATTTATCAAAATTTTCCAATGGAATTCCAATGGATTAATGTTGTAATACCCTAATATCGCCTTTTCTCTTTGTTATTTTTTTCTGATCAAAGTTTTCTAACAATGCTATTGCAAATCTTCTACTTGTTCCTAATAGGTCTCTAAAGTTAGCTACATTTATCTCCTGGTGACTTTCAAAGTACTCATATAACATTTTTATGATATTATTATAACTACTTTCATGAAAATAAATTTCTTCATTTATTTTTATTATTTTACCCCACCCTACAAGTGCTTCAAAGACTTGACTATATTCTTTTATATCCTTACCACCTTTTTGTACAATCTCTTCAAATCTTGGAGGATTAAAATTACCCTTTATAAATTCATCTTCTATTAATTGTGCTATACTCTTTTGTTTCTCAGTTAATAAAATTGTAAAATTACCAAGGGCAATTGTTTCTTCATTAATTTTAATGATTCCAGTGCCTTCAATATACCTTAGTAATTCCTCTACAATTTTAATTTTAATTTTCCCAAAAAATCTACTTCTGATCTCTTCTTTAGAAGCACCAGGTTTCAATGGGTAATTTTTATGAAAACACTCTAAATATGATTTCATTTTATCTATAATATTATTGATTAAGTCAACATGAATTAGATATACTTCCCCACCTATTATAAATTTGTTTATTGATTTTTCCTCTATTAATAAATTATAGTTTTTTTCTATATCTCCAATGGAAATTCCAGTTTTTTTATTTATTTCTCCTATAGTCATAAAATCTATACTATGAACCTTTAAAAAATGCAATAAAATATCCTTAGGATTTCCTTCTTCTATTAGCTTTAATTCTTTTAATACTTCATCTTTATATCTTTTTCTTTTAGGAGGATTTGCATCTAAAACTATTGCTCCACCTATAGTTACCATAGGTGAATAAAATCGGATAATAATATTATCCATAATCTTAGCCATACTTTTTTCTTCCAATCGTAATTGTGCATATCCTTGCTCACCTGGTAGCAATTCCTCTTGATCTAGAAGTACTATGCGAGCTAGTATTTCACTTGTACCATGATAAATATGTACCCTCTCTCTATTTCTAATAGAAAAAGGAGAGTCAGATAAAACCGTAATTTTACAATCCAGCATCATAGTGGGTTGCAAAGAATTTACAGCAGCAAGGACATCTCCTCTAGATAATTGTTGTTTTTTTAAATTACTAATGTTTACAGCTACTCGCTGACCAGCCTCAGCTTTATCTACCTTAACATCGTGCACCTGTAAACTTCTTACTTTAGCTTCAATACCATGAGGATAAATCATTATAGTATCCTCATCATTAAGAGTACCCTCTACTAAAGTTCCTGTAACCACAGTCCCAAATCCTGTAATAGTAAACACTCTATCTATTGGAAGTCTAAAAGGCTTTGTATTATCTCTATTTTCCACTTCAATTGTGAGCTTATCTATATATTTAATTAGTTCATCAATACCTAACTTCTTAGTAGAAGAAACAGGTATTATGGGTGCATTATATAAAAATGTATCGGATATAGTCTCCCTTATCTCTTCTGCAACCATTTCTAGCCATTCCTCATCCACCATATCGCATTTTGTTAAAGCAATAATTCCTGTTTTTACCTTAAGAAGATTCAATATATTTAAATGTTCCTGAGTTTGAGGCATTATGCCTTCATCAGCTGCGATTACCAATATTACTAAATCTATTCCTCCAATTCCAGCAAGCATATTTTTAATAAATTTTTCATGTCCTGGCACATCGACAATCCCTGCTCTCCTACCACTAGGAAGATCAAAGTATGTGAATCCTAATTCTATAGAAATTCCTCTTTCTTTCTCTTCCATTAAACGATCTGTTTCTCTGCCTGTCATTGCTTTTATCAATGTTGTTTTACCATGATCAATATGTCCTGCTGTTCCAATAATTATATTTTGCATCATTAACCTCCTAACTACTGCCTTATATCTAATAATATAGAACTTAATGCCTCAACAATATCTTCTATATCCTCTTCTAAGATAGTCCGCATATCAAAGCTTATTTGTTCTTTGTATATACGGGTAAAGATAGGCTTCTTATTATATCTTAAACTTTTCTCCAATTGATTTACTGTATAATTATCACTGTAGATACTTACTGCATATGTAGGTAATTGCTCTAGAGGCATAGCTCCTCCTCCGACTTGAGAAAAAGAGTCTACTATTTTAATGGTTGCAACCTTATCTAGATTATTCAATTGCATTTTATGCTTTAATTTTTTCGCTTTTTCATATAGGACTTCTTTATTCTCCGTCAGCATTCTAAGAGTGGGAATTCTCTTAAGTACATTTTCACCATCATCATATATTTTTAATGTAGCTTCTAACGCTACTAGGGTAAGCTTGTCAATCCTAAAGGCACGATTTAAAGGATGCTTCTTAATAATATCAATATATTCCTTTTTCCCTACAATTACTCCTGCTTGAGGTCCACCTAGCAATTTATCCCCACTAAAAGTAACAATATCCATCCCTGCTTCTATGACACTTTGTACTGTAGGTTCTGGAGAAAATCCATAGGTAGATAAGTCCAATAGAATGCCACTGCCAACATCCTCAATGGCAGGAAGCTTATGTTCTCTTGCTAATTTAACTAATTCATGTGAAGAAACAGATTCTGTAAAACCTACTATTCTATAATTACTAGTATGTACCTTTAATAATGCTCCTGTATCCTCTGTTATAGCATTCTTATAATCCCTTAAATGTGTTTTATTTGTAGAACCAACCTCCACTAATTTAGCACCGCTTTGTGCCATCACTTCAGGTATTCGAAATGACCCACCAATCTCAACTAATTCTCCTCTAGAAACAATAACCTCTTTATTTTTTGCTAATGCACTTAAAACCAAAATCACAGCTGCTGCATTGTTGTTTACAACTATAGCACTTTCAGCATCTGTAAGTTTACATAGTAACTTTTCTACATGATCATATCTTGATCCTCTTTTTCCCGTTTCTACATTCATTTCTAAAGTAGAGTATTCGCTAGCTACAGACCATATTGCTTCTTTAATTTCATTACTTAATAAAGAACGTCCTAGATTGGTATGAAGAACAACGCCAGTAGCATTTATTACCGATCTAAGGCTCATAGCTTTTTTCTTTTCTATTTTCTTAAGAATTGCATTAACTAATCTTTTTTCACAAAGATTGTATAAATTAATTTCATCATCTCTAAGCTTTATTATTTCATTGCGTAGATCATCTAGTACTTCTCTAATACATTCTACAATGTTTTGATGGGAAGTGCTTTCATAAAATAATTTTATCTTGGATAAGGATAAAATTTCATCTACTGACGGAATCTTTTTTAATAAATCATTTTTTAAATTCAATGTTTTCCCTCCACAATATACACTTTTACTAATTCCTTATTTAACTATTAAATCTTTTTCTCCTTTTTGTATTACTCTCCCTATTGGTGCATAGGATGTTTTAAGTGTCTTTTCTAGCTTTGATAGTAATAATTGGGCTTTTTCCTCTTTAACTGATATTAATAATCCTCCCGAGGTTTGTGGGTCACATAAAATATCTTTAATGATAGGGGTAATATCTTCCCCCCATCCTGTTTTTTCTTCTATATATTTCTTATTAGAATAGGTCCCTCCTGGCACCATCCCCATTTCACCTAATTCTATAGCATCTTCTATAATTGGTACACTATTATAGTCTATTTCGATAGTTACATTACTAGCTATTGCCATTTCATATGCATGACCTAATAACCCAAATCCAGTTATATCAGTACATCCATTTACTCCTACTTCCTGCATTGCATTTCTTGCGTCTCTATTTAGATAGGACATTATAAATATAGCTTTATCAATAGCTTGGCTTGAGGCAAAATCTGCTTTTATAGCAGTATTTATTATTCCTACACCAATAGGTTTTGTAAGTATTAAAACATCCCCAGGCTTTGCATGTGAATTTGCTCTAAACTCCACCGGATGTACCATTCCTGTTACTGATAATCCATATTTAGGTTCATTGTCATCAACACTATGTCCTCCTACTAATAGAGCATTTGCTTCTATTATTTTATCAGCTCCTCCCCTTAATATCTCTCCTAATATTTCTGCTGGTACACATTTGGGAAAACATACTATATTCATAGCCGTTAGTGGTTTTCCTCCCATCGCGTATATATCACTTAAGGAATTAGCCGCAGCAATTTGCCCAAAAACATAGGGGTCATCAATAATCGGTGTAAAAAAATCTAAGGTTTGAACTATAGCATTTTCATCGTCTATTTTATATATTGCAGCATCATCAGAGCTATCTAAACCTACTAATAACCTATCATCTTTTTTTATATCTAATTTTTTTAAAACATTTGCTAAGGCTCCCGGCCCAATTTTAGCTGCTCAGCCAGAGCTTCTTGTCATTTGTGTTAATCTATATTTTTCAGACATTTAATCATCATTCCTTCCTTCTGCTTCTTGTTCCCTATTCCCTAATACCTTAGATTTCTATTTTTTCCTTAATATCTTCATATATTTTATCGCCTATTCTATTAACTTGCTTAATTTCCTCTTTGCTCTTAAAACCTCCATTAGTCTCTCGGTATTTTATGATATTTCCAGCTATAACATCCCCAATGCCGGATAAGGTTTTTAATTGTTCTAGACTAGCTGTATTAATATTAATTATATCATCATTGTGGTTATTTGTGTTATCGTTAACATTAGCAATAATATTTTCCTTAGTAATCTCTCCCTTTTTAGGTATATAAATTTTTTCCTCATCCCTTAATTTCTGAGCTAAATTAACATACTCAAGATCTGCATCTTCTGTTGCACCACCTAATTCTTCTATAGCTTCTATAAGTCTTGAACCTTCTTTTAAATTAATTACACCTGGATTTCTTACTTGTCCAACAATATGCACCATAATCATATTTGTCTCTTCCTCTATATTATTATTATTAGTTTCATCCTCCTGTATATTATCTTCGTTAAACTTCTCTGTTTCCACTACTTTTTTATCTTCTATGCCTGTTTGTTCTATTAATAATATAGATTTATTATTTTCATTATGATAATACCAGATACCTCCTGCTATTAGAAGAATTGCGCCAACTATTATAAAATATACCTTTTTATCCTTCATAAAATCCTGCATATTTATCCCTCCGTTCCTTTCAATAATTCGACTTTTTATTTCTATTTCCTTTTATTTCTTGTAATATTATATACCTATTAAAAAACTTTTTTGATATACTATAATAGTAAATCTCACCTTAGGAGGATATTATGAGACAGAAAATTTTTTTTCTAACAATACTTTTATTATTTCTAATTACAAATACTTCTTTAGCTGCTGAACCAAACATTTTATCTCCCTCTGCACTTTTAATGGATAGTAAAACAGGACAAATTCTCTACGAAAAAAATATCGATGAAAAACTATATCCTGCTAGTACTACAAAGGTAATGACTGCTTTACTATTATTGGAAGATGGGGACTTAGAAAAAGTTGTGGAAATAAATGAAGATGTTCCAAATTTAATTGAATTAGGTAGCAGTCAAATCTATTTAATACCTGGAGAAAAACTAACTCGAGAGCAATTGTTATATTCTTTATTGGTTGATTCTGCTAATGATGCAGCAGTGGCCATTGCTCAGGACATATCTGGCTCTGTTGAGAAATTTGCACAAAAAATGAATGAAAAAGCAAAAGAATTGGGTGCAATAAACACAAATTTTGTTAATCCCCATGGGCTACATGATGATAATCATTACACTACTGCTAAGGATTTATCTATTATAGCTAAAGAAGCAATGAAGAATCCAACATTTAGAAAAGTAGTAACAACTGATCGATATATAATTCCAGCAACCAATAAACAAGATACCCGCTATCTATATCTTACTAATCGTCTTATTAGAAATACAAGCTATAATAATTATCAATATGAAGGTGCTACCGGTATAAAAACTGGTTATACATCCAAAGCAAAATATGCTCTAATAGGAGGTGCTACTAGAAACAATCTTGACCTTATAACTGTAATATTAAATGGAGAAAGTACTCAAGTATATAAAGATACTCACTCCTTATTAGATTACGGTTTTGAAAATTTTCAGCGTGATATTGCAATAAAAGAAGGAGAAGTAGTAAAAGAAATACCACTTGATAAAAATAATGAATCTCTTTCAGTCTTAGCAAAGGAGACCTTTGAATATTCACATCTTAAAAATAGTACCCAAGAAGTTACAGCCACTATAGAATTACCTGATGAAATACAACTACCTATTGAAAAAGGAGATGTACTTGGAACTTTAGCTTTTTCCATAGATAATAAAAAAATTGATTCTATACCCTTAATCGCAGATAAAAGTGTTGAAGCTCCAAATTCAATTTTATCTTTTTTTAGTAATTTAAAAATGTTTATTTGGTTAGGGATAGCAATTATATTGTTTTTTATATATAGAACCTATGTATATATTAGAAAAAAAAGAAGACGCAGGAAGCGCCTATTTAAAATGAAATAATATGATCGTTTTAAAAAGCAGTAATGCTGCTTCCTCTAGGTGGGACAACTAAGTGCATCAGCGCAATTTAGCAAGCTAAATTGGGTACCTGCTTATAGGGAAATCTAGTGTTTCTTTTTAGTATAATTTATTTTATTGCCCAAAGATTTCCTTTTGTAATCTTTTACCAGTTGGAGTAGCTGCTAATCCCCCTAAAGCCGTTTCCCTTAGTTCGTATGGAAGAGATCTTCCCACCTTATACATTGCTTCGACAACCTCATCAAAGGGTATTATACTTTTTATCCCTGCCAAAGCCATATCTACACAAATCAGAGCATTTGCAGTACCAATTGCATTTCTTTTAGAACAAGGAGCTTCTACTAAGCCCGCAATAGGATCACAAACTAAACCCAATATATTTTTTATTGTCATTGCTGCAGCATGTAATGCCTGCTCTGGTGTACCACCTGCTAATTCTACAATTCCAGCAGCAGCCATAGCAGCAGCAGAGCCTGTTTCGGCTTGGCAACCTCCTTCAGCACCAGCTACAGTTGCATTTTGTGTGATAATATTTCCGATGCCTGCAGCTGTAAATAAAGCTTTGATTATATCTTCATCACAGGCTTTTAATCTTTCTGCAGATGTTAATAGTGTTCCAGGGATAATTCCACAAGATCCAGCAGTGGGAGCTGCTACGATTTGTCCCATTGCTCCATTTACTTCTGTTACCGCTAATGCAGCGCTTACAGCTTCAATCATATTTTCTCCAGATATAGATATATGATTCTTAAAAAATTTCTTCATCTTTTTTGCTTCTCCACCAATCATACCACTTACAGACTTAATATCTTCTTCTAACCCTTCATTTATAGAATGTCTCATTACTTCAAGACTATTTTTCATTTTTGACATAATGTCTTCTAAGCTTTGCTCCGTTAACTCCATTTCACCCTCTATAACAATTTGAGAAATAGACTTATTTTTTTCTATACACAATTTTAATAATTCTTCTCCACTATGAAATTCTGTCATAGTTACACCCCATTTGTTTAGTATTATTTATACTGAATTAATTATTACTGCATCTTCAATCTCTGATGTATTAAGAATACTATCTAGTAAACCCTGTGGTATTGGTTGATCAGTTTCTACTATCATTGAAGCCATTTTCCCCTTTGTTTGCCTAAATACCTTCATAAAAGCAATGTTTACATTAAAGGCAGCTAATATTGTTGTAACCTTAGCGATAATCCCAGGTTTGTCTACATGTTTTGTAATTAAAGTGGGATATTGTCCAGTAAATTCTAATTCTAGTCCATTTATTTTTGTAATTTTTATATTTCCACCGCCTATAGAGGATCCAATCACATTAACCTTTCTATTACTTATAGTTATCATTTTCATTTCCACAGTATTTGGATGAGCATTCTCAATATTTATCAGCTGAAATTTAAACCTTAATCCCTGTTGTTCAGCTATTTGAAAGGCTTCCCTTAATCTAGAATCATGGGGTTCCATGCCTAAAATACCTGCAACTAAGGCTTTATCAGTACCATGACCTTTATAGGTGGCTCCAAAGGATCCATGTAAATAAAATATAACCTCTTTAATCTCTTCAGCAGCAATACTTCGACCCATTTTCCCTAATCGTGCTGCCCCAGCGGTATGTGAACTAGATGGCCCAACCATTATGGGACCTAAAATATCAAAGGTGCTATAATTTTTCATTGTTATCTCTCCATTTCTAAACACTTATATCTTTGTAAAAAAGGTGGCTATATTAAATAGCCACCTTCCCAATATTATTTGTTTATTCTGGTAGTACAGCTATAACTTCTATTTCAACGCTTACATCCTTTGGTAATCTTGCTACCTCAACACAGGAACGAGCAGGTTGCTTGTCTGTAAAATATTGTGCATAAACCTCATTAACCTTGCCAAAATCATTCATATCTTTAATAAATACAGTTGTTTTTACCACATTTTCCATGCTAGTATTGGCAGCCTCTAAAATAGCTTTAATATTTTCCAAAGACCTTTTAGTTTGAGCTTGAATATCTCCTTCTACTAATTCACCTGTTTCAGGAATAAATGGAACTTGTCCAGAAGTATAAATAAAATTACCGATTTTCACCCCTTGGGAATAAGGTCCGATTGCAGCTGGTGCTTTAGAAGTGCTAATAATTTCTTTTTTCATAATATTTCCTCCTCTCATTATCTTAGGAAATTGCATAAATATTTACTCTCTTATTTGCTTATGATTACAAATTATATGTAAATTCATCGTAGAACATTCTATATAGCAATTCCCTTAACTATATTATAAATCAATCTTCTAAAATTATATACCCATTTTTTCTTAATATATCCTGTATCTCTTTTATATGTTTATGATTTTTTGTTTCTAATACTATGGAAACCTCTTGGAATCCTATACTAACATAAGGTTTTAATCTAGTCTGGAAAATAGAATAAATATTAGCCTTTGTCTTTGCAACAAGTTCTAATAGACTTTGAAGATTTCCCGGTTTGTCTGGAATGGAAACAACAATTTCAGCCATTCGCCCATTTTTCAATAAACAATTATCAATTATATTAATAACCATATTCATATCTATATTTCCGCCAGAAATTAAAGCAACAATGTTTTTATTTTCCATATCAATTTTATTGGACATTACCGCAGCCACAGAAGCCGCACCAGCACCCTCTGCTACTAACTTTTCATTTTCCATTAGTATTAATAATGCATTTGCCAATTCATCTTCTGAAACTACTACAATTTCATCAACATTGTCCTTTATAATGCTATATGTTAAATCTCCCGGAGTTTTTACAGCTATTCCATCTGCAATAGTATTTGCCGTTGATAATGTCTGTATTTCCCCTTCTTTTATTGAATTCTTCATACTCGAAGCATTTTCAGGTTCTACTCCGATAATTTTCACCTTAGGATTTAGAGCCTTAGCAGCAATTGCTATTCCAGAAATTAAACCACCACCACCAATGGGAACTACAATAGCATCTACATCCTTTAATTCATCGAATATTTCCAAGGCAATTGTTCCCTGTCCAGCAATTACATAGGGATCATTAAATGGATGTAAAAAGGTAGCTCCTGATTCTCTTTGTATTTCTAGTGCCTTTTCATATGCTTCATCATAAACATTACCATGGAGAACTACTTTGGCACCAAAATCCTGAGTTGCTATAACCTTAGCAACAGGTGCTCCAACTGGCATAACAATTGTAGAATCAATACCATAAGCAGTGGCACCTAGTGCCACCCCTTGAGCATGATTTCCAGCAGAAGATGCAATTACTCCTTTACTCTTCTGTTCTTCTGTTAAATTAGTTATCTTATTATAAGCGCCCCGAATTTTAAAGGATCCTGTTTTTTGTAAATTCTCACATTTTAAAAAAACTTGGTTACCACTTAGGGTAGATATTTTTTTACTTTGAATTAACTTAGTAGAAAAAATTACATCATTAATAGATTCTCTAGCTTTCTGAATATCTTCAAGGGATACTTTCATAGTTTTATTCACTCCTTTCCATTTTTATACTATTATTTATATAAAATCTTATCATAATAATCTATTAAACTTAACAATTATAGAAAGATTGAGCAAAATTATATTAACTATTATGAACAAACCCCTATAATATATATTTATGTATAACAATATCTTATAAATAAAAGCTAGCCATATCTAGCTAGCTTTTATAACTATTTTATCCCTTAATAACGATATTTATTAATTTTTTAGGGATAATAATTATTTTTAAAATTTCCTTACCTTTTATCATATTTTTTATCTTTTCTCTATTTAAAGCTTCCTTCTCCATTTCTACTTTACTTGCGCTTATTGGTAAAGTAACTTTATCTCTTACTTTCCCATTTATCTGAATAACTATTTCCTTATCTTCTCTTTTTAAAGCATTTTCATCATATTTAGGCCAAGGCTGATTATGAACACTATCTTTTTTACCAATTATTTTCCACATTTCTTCTGTAATATGAGGTGCAAAACATGATAGTAAAGTTATTAGGGTTTCAACTACTTCCCCCATTAACTCCCTGTTAATTTTTTCCTTATCCTTATAATGATATACGGCATTTACTAATTCCATTATTGCACTTATAGCCGTATTGAAATTAAATCTTTCTTCTATATCTTCATACACCTTTTTTATTGTGCTATGCAATACATATCTTAAATCCTTGTCAGCTTGATTTAAATTATTTTGATCTATCTTTTTTGAGAAAATAATCTCATCATTCTTTAGTTCTTCTATTAATCTCCAAACCCTATTAAGAAATCTAAAGGAACCTTCTACACCTTGCTCACTCCATTCTAAGTCTCTCTCTGGTGGTGCAGCAAATAAAATAAACAATCTAGCAGTATCAGCACCATAGTTTTCTATTATTTCTTCTGGGCTTACAACATTTCCTTTGGATTTAGACATCTTTTCTCCATCCTTCAGTACCATTCCTTGAGTTAATAAGTTTGATATAGGTTCATCATTTGAAATCATATCTAAGTCAAATAGTACCTTTGCAAAAAAGCGTGTATACAATAGATGTAAGATAGCATGCTCCACTCCACCAATATATTGATCCACCCCTAACCAATAGTCTGCCAGCTCTTTTTCAAATGGCTTTTCTTCATTATGGGGATCACAAAATCTTAAATAATACCATGATGAATCTACAAAAGTGTCCATTGTGTCAGTTTCTCTTTTAGCCCTTTTCCCACACTTAGGGCAAGTTGTATATAAAAAATCCTCTATTTCCAATAATGGTGATTGTCCGTTGTTTTTAAATTCTACCTCTGTTGGAAGCTTTACAGGTAAATCTTTATTTGGAACAGGCACTACACCACAATCATCGCAATAAACAATAGGTATGGGAGTACCCCAATACCTCTGCCTGGATATTAACCAGTCCCTTAATCTGTGGGTAATGGTCTTTTTACCACTATTTTTCTCCTCTAATTCCTTTACAATATTTTCGTATGCAACTCTATTATGCATTCCATTATATCTACCTGAATTAACCATTACTCCATCCTCTGTATAGGCTTCTTCTAATTGAGTAACCTCAGTGAAGTTCTCTCCTTCAGGTTGAATTACTATAGGTATAGGAAGATTGTATTTTTTTGCAAAATCAAAGTCTCTTTGATCATGGGCAGGAACTCCCATGACTGCTCCTGTACCATAATCCATTAACACATAATTAGCAATTAAAATAGGTATTCTTTGGTCATTAATTGGATTTATAGCATAAGCATCTAAAAACAGACCTACTTTTTCAGTTTCTGTGGATGTACGATCTATTTCACTTAGACCTTGCATTTCTTTAATAAATTTACTAATTTTTTCTTTATGGGGTGATTCCTTTATTAATTGCTCTACTATGGGATGTTCAGGTGCAAATACCAGATAAGATACACCGAAAACCGTATCCGGTCTTGTTGTAAATACACTAATTCTTTCATCTATCTTTTCAATTGCAAAGGTAATTTCAGCTCCTTCACTTTTACCAATCCAATTTTTTTGCATTAATTTTACCTTATCAGGCCAACCCTCTAGTTTATCGATATCGCTTAACAATCTTTCCACATAATCAGTAATCTTAAAGAACCATTGACTTAAGTTCTTTCTTTCTACAAGACTTTGGCAACGCTCACAAGCGCCATTTACTACTTGTTCATTGGCTAAAACAGTGGAACATGACGGACACCAATTTACAGCTGCTTCTTTTTTATATGCCAAACCTTTTTCAAACATTTTTAAAAATATCCATTGATTCCATTTATAGTATTCAGGACTACAAGTAGCTATTTCTCTTTCCCAATCATAACTAATACCCAATTGTTTTAATTGTTCACCCATTTTTTCTATATTATCCCAGGTCCATATATTTGGATGTATCCCATTTTTTATAGCAGCATTTTCTGCTGGAAGTCCGAAAGAATCCCAACCCATTGGGTGTAGAACATTATATCCATTCATTTTTTTAAACCTAGCTACTACATCTCCTATAGAATAGTTTCTAACATGACCCATATGCAGTTTCCCTGATGGATAGGGAAACATCTCTAATGAATAATACTTTGGCTGATCATTCTTTTCTGCTTTAAAACTATTATTTTCCATCCAAATTTCTTGCCACTTTTTTTCAATAGTATTAAAATTATAAACCATTTATATCTCTCCTAGCTTAATAAATTTTTATAAAAAGAGCATATCAAGATATTTTACACCTTAATACAAAACAACGAGGTTATCTTTAGGTAAAACAAAAACCTCTTATCCCTAGATAGGGACGAGAGGTTTCCCGCGGTACCACCCTAATTAACTGCTATTTTAACTGCTAACAATTCTTCTTACTTAAGATAACGGTACTTACCGGTATATTAATGCTATTGGCGAGTTCAACAATATCCTTTACTAATTCCCACCACCATTAGCTCTCTGAAAAATTCAATATGTTTACTACTCCAAAATATACTTTTATATTTAATTGTATTTATCTAGTTAAATAGGTAATTTCCTCAATTATAAAACACAAATATATAATAGTCAACACTATGCTTGATGAAAATTCACATTCTTAGCATCCTGCCATAAACGCTCTAGCTTATAAAACTCCCTTTCTTCTTCATGAAAGATATGAACAATAACATTATTATAATCTAATAATATCCATCTTCCATTTCTGTAGCCTTCCTTTCTTCTTAGGGAAAGATCATAATCTTCTGATTTTTCCTCAACAAAGCTTGCAATTGATTGAACCTGTAGTGTCGATGTTCCACTAGCTAAAACAAAACAATCTGCTAATGAAGAAAGATCCCTAATATCTAAAACCTGTATATCCTTCCCTTTTTTTTCTTCTATCCAAGTAGCTATTTGATTGGAAATTTCAATTGCTTTACTTGACATTAAATACCTCCTTAACATTTTAGTACTTTTTTTCTTTATTATAATATATCTTACGCAATAAATCATTTCTTGCTTCAATTGTAAAAGGATGTATAAGCTTACAGCTTTGTATAATATATTGGATGCTATTATCTAAAGCTAATAACACAGCTTCATCTAAATTATTTTTAGCAGCCTCCCTTATGTTTTCTACTTCAGGAAAGTTTCGTCCTTCCTCAATATAATCAGCTAAATATATTATTTTTTCTAATTTATTCATATTAGCTTTACCTGTAGTATGATACTTTATAGCTTCTAATATTTCTTTATCTTCTACTCCAAATTTTGTTTTTGCTAGTACACATCCTACTAAAGCATGAAGTAGTGCAGGCTCAGTTTTAGTAACTTCATCAATTTCAAGATTATATTCATTTGCTAATTTTATAAGTTCATTTTCCTCTAAATCTTTTGCATTATCATGAATAAGAGCTGCATATTTTGTTTTATTTATATCAACAGTAAATCTTTTAGAAAGTTCTATTGCTGATTTTACCACTCCTTGCGTATGTTTATAACGGTGAGAGGGTAATTTATTTTTAAGTATATGATTTATTTCCTCATATAACAACATTATTTCACTCCTAAACAATTTAAACATTCAAGAAATAGGTAATTCTATTTGAGAAAATCAATTAAACTATTCTTCCTTATTTGTATAATTGATTTTTAATAATATATTGTTCAACCATAGATGGTACGAGATATTTAACACTTTTGTTATTGCCTATTCTTTTTCGCAGTTCGGTAGAAGAGATACCTACAGATGGAATTTCTACATTAAAAATTCTTTTCCCAAATATTTTGTGTATATCCTCAATCCTTCTATTTAGCTTTAGTGTATCATAACCTTCACGAGTAACTGCAATAAAAAAACATTTCCCTAGCAAATCCTCATACCTTTTCCAAGTATGTATCTCTAATATAGAATCAGCTCCTGTGATAAATAATATCTGGGTGTCTTTCCCTTTGTATAATCTATGTAATTCATTTATAGTATCTATGGTATATGAAGGACCCTTGCGCTTAATCTCCATTGAAGAAACTTCAAAATTAGGCTGATCATTTGTAGCCAGAAGTGTCATATTATATCTATGTTCCGCCGAAAGTACATTATTATCTAATTTATGAGGTGGGGTACCTGCTGGCATAAATATTACTTTATCCAACGAAAAACATTCCTGTGCCCAATGGGCTGCTATTAGATGACCATAGTGTATAGGATCAAAGGTTCCCCCAATAATTCCAATTTTTTTTATCTTCTTATTTTCTTCTATGCACTCCAAAGTTTCTTCCCCCATTCACTTAAACCTAACAATATTACTATTTCTCTTCTACCATCTACCTTATACCCTATACCATTTATAATCTACCATCAACCATCTACCTTATTACCTTGGTAATTGGATTACTGGATTTTCCCTTGATTTTTTATACAATATAAATTTATTGCCAATTACCTGTACAACCTCTGCATGTATATTTTTTGCTAATTCCTGACTTGCTTCTCTTGGTTCTAATAAACTGTTGTTTAATACATTCATCTTTACTAATTCTCTTGCTTCTAATGCATCAATTACCTGTTGTTCTAAATTAGAGCTTATCCCATCTTTTCCTATTTGAAAAATTGCAGGAATTGAATTAGCTAGTCCTCTTAAGTATGCTCTTTCTTTACTTGTTAACATATGTCACCCTCCATTTTAACGATAATATTCGAATTCTATGTCTAAAATTTTAACAATATCCCCATCCTTAATGCCCATTTTTTCTAATTCATCTATAATACCTTTTTTTCTAAGCATTCTTTGGAAAAATCTAACCGAGTCTAAATCTTCAAAGTTAACAGAATATATTAATCTTTCCATATCTTTACCTTCAATTGTATATTGATCATTTTCCTTATTAATAGTAAAGGATTTTTCATCCTCTAATGTATAAATTTCATCTATATCCTCTTCCTGGAAAATAGAAGGAACTTCTCCGATTTCATCTAATAAAACAATTACTCTATCTAATAATTTATCAATACCATTTTTTGTTGCAGCTGAAATTGCAAAAACTTCAAAACCCTTTTCTTTCAATTGATCTCTTATTTTATTTATATTTTCTTCCTCAACCACTAAATCAATTTTATTCAAGGCTATAATCTGTTTTCTCCCAGCTAACTTAGAATTATATTTTATTAATTCTTTGTTTATTGTTTCAAAGTCTTGGATAGGATCTCTATCCTCTATGCCTGATACATCTAAAACATGTATCAATAACTTTGTTCTCTCTACATGACGAAGAAATTGATGCCCTAAACCTGCACCTAAGTGTGCTCCCTCAATTATGCCAGGTATATCTGCCATTACAAAACTATAATTATTCTTCCATTCTACTACACCTAAGTTAGGAATTATAGTGGTAAAATGATAATCTGCAATTTTGGGTTTTGCTTTTGTAACTGACCCTAATAAAGTTGATTTCCCGACATTAGGAAACCCTAATAAACCAACATCAGCAAGTAACTTAAGCTCTAGTATAAGCTGTCTCTCTTGACCTGGTATTCCCCCCTCAGCAAACCGGGGAGCTTGTCTAGTAGAAGTAGCAAAGTGTTGATTACCTCTTCCTCCCTTTCCTCCATTAGCAATTATTCTTTCATCATTAGCCTTTGTCAAATCAGCTATAATTCGCCCGCTATCTTTATCTCTAATAATTGTACCTGGAGGAACTTTTATAATTAGGTCTTCTCCCTTTTTGCCGCTCATTTTGCTATTTCCTCCATCTTTCCCATTTTGAGCCATAAATTTTTTCTTATACCTAAAATCCATTAATGTTCTTATGCCTGAATCCACCCTAAAAATAACATTGCCTCCATGACCACCATCTCCTCCAGCTGGTCCACCAGAAGGTTCATATTTTTCTCTTCGAAATGCTACAGCACCATGGCCGCCATTACCTGCCTTAATATATATTTCTACCTTATCAATAAACATCAAATCACCCTTATTCCCTTTTCAAATAATATATTTTTATTATAACAATTATCCTTTTCCTTTCAACTTTAATTTTGACCTGTATTGTTATTTTTATTCTTATATACTTTATCGCTAAAATAATATAATAATCAATACTGAGTAATTACATAAAAAACCACCTCAGCTAAACTGAAGTGGTCTAATAGTCTACATTACTACTTCTTGTGGGTATACGCTTACTTGCTTCTTGTCCTTGCCTTTTCTTTCAAACTTAACAACTCCGCTAACAGTAGCAAATAAAGTATCATCCTTACCTCTACCAACATTCTCTCCAGGATGAATTTTGGTTCCTCTTTGTCTTACTAAAATATTTCCAGATAGAACAAATTGTCCATCTGCTCTTTTTACTCCAAGTCTTTTAGATTCACTATCTCGTCCATTTCTAGAACTACCTACCCCTTTTTTATGGGCAAATAACTGAAGGTTCATTTTAATCATATTTCCACCTCCTATAGATTTATTCTATTAATTCGCATGTATTTATCGTACTCATTTTTAATATTCTGAAATGCAAAATCCATTGTTTTTAATATTGCTTGTGCTTGAACGGTCTGCAACTCTGTCATCTGGTCAGGTAATGTACAATGTACATAGCCATTTTTTAAAACTATATCCACTGGTAACAAAACATATTCCGTAAGTCCATTTAATGTTGCAATTGTTAATGCCGATACAGCTGCACAAACTATATCCCAACCCTCTTCTCCATAACCCGCATGGCCTTCTACCAAAAACTTATTTATTTGCCGTTCTTGATTTTGCCAAAGAGTAATATTGATCATTTTTTATGCCTCAATCTTTTCAATTAAAATCTTTGTATAGGGTTGTCTATGACCTTGTTTCTTTCTATAGTCTTTTTTAGATTTATACTTAAAAACAATGATTTTTTTATCTTTTCCTTGTTCAAGTACTTTGCCAACAACTTTAGCACCCTCAACTACTGGAGTACCAATTGTTAACTTATCTTCATTGGAAACAGCCAAAATCTCGTTGAATTCTACCTGCTCTTCAGCTTGGGCATTAAGTTTTTCAACATTAATTACTTTACCTTCTTCAACACGATATTGCTTTCCACCAGTTTTAATAATTGCGTACATCACTACACCTCCTCTAACCAGACTCGCCAAGGCAGGTACCAAGTATTGGATTTAAACCTGATTTGAGCGGCTACCTACATTCAAATATTTTAACAAAGAAAGAAGTAATTGTCAATATTCTAATTATTTATATATTTATTATAAGTACCTTGATAGTGAAATATCAGTTTATATCTAAAATATGTCCACAATTTAGAATTTTATAAAAAATGGAACATACTATGTAATTTCATAGACTTTGTTTATAAATTCCTATATTTATTTTTTTATTTTAAGATTTTTATTTGATTAATTGAGATAGTAGTATCTCTTAAAATTTCAAAGTTTATGTTGTATGTTTCTTTTAATTGTACCAAAACATTATTTTGATCTACCTCAAATCTATGTGCTGTATGAGGATGTAAGAGAATTTTTAAATTTTCTTCTTCTTTTAAATGTGGATTTTTTCTTAGTATATCATCGATGTGAATAAACAATGTATCCATAGCTATCACCCTACCAGTGCCTGAACATAAAGGGCAGGGTTCCTGTAGAATTCGTCCAATAGACTTTCTTGCTTTTTTTCTTGTTATTTCTACTAATCCTAATTGAGTTATACCCATTACATTTGTTCTTGTTTTGTCATCTTTAAAACATTCTTCAAGCTTTTCCAAAACCTTTGTCTCATCCCGGGAATCCTTCATATCAATAAAATCTATAATAATAATGCCTCCAATATTTCTTAAGCGTAATTGTTTTGCAATCTCCTTTGCAGCTTGCAAATTTGTTTTTAAAACAGTATCCTGAAGATTAGTGCTGCCAACAAACTTCCCTGTATTTACATCTACAACCGTCAAGGCTTCAGTTTGGTCAATAACAATATATCCCCCACAGCTTAACCATATCTTATTACATAACAAGTCCTCTATCTGAGAGTTTATGTTATAATGTGAAAAAAGCTCATTAGGTTCATCAAAGTATATTACCCTATCCTTTAAACTACATGAAATCAAATCAACCATTTCTGCTACTTTTTTATAATAATCTTTATTATTTATTATAAATTCATCTATCTCCTTCGTAAATAAATCTCTTACTATTCTATAAGGCAACTCTAATTCGCTGTGAATTAGTTTAGGGGCAACAGAGAGCCTATCCTTATTTTTTATTTTTTCCCACAATCTTATTAGAAAATTTAAATCTGAAATAAATTCCTCTTTTTCTATTCCTTCAGCTTCTGTTCTAATAATTACTCCCATTTCTTCTGGTTTACACTCTTGGGCAATAGACCGTAATCTGATTCTTTCTTTTTCCTGCTCAATCCTTCTAGAAATTCCAATATAATCTGAAGTAGGCATTAATACAATATATCTACCTGGTAAAGTAATATTTGTATTTACTCTTGCACCCTTTTGAGCTATTGGTTCCTTAATTACCTGTACCAATAACTCTTGTCCTTGTTTTAAAATCTTATTAATAGGAGGCCAGTCAAAGTCCTCATTTTCATCCTTCTCTATTAATGCTGAAGCATCCTTTATATGTAAAAAAGTATTTTTTTCAATACCTATATTTATAAAAGCTGCCTGCATTCCCGGAAGTACATTTTCCACTCTTCCCTTATATATATTCCCAACAATTCTCTTATAATTTTGTCTTTCTATATAAAATTCCTTTAATATTTCATTTTCAGTCAGTGCTATTCTAGATTGTTGACTGTTTATATCCATAATTATTCTTTTCACATATTCTCTCTCCCCGATTTTTGATTGAACAATTTAATTGGGCTTATTAATTCGCCCTCTACTTGTGCAAATAAATCGACTCTATGAATCTTCAATGAGTCATATAAAAGTGGTATATCTCCAAAGCTAAAAAGCTTTTCAATTACTAATTCTGGCTTTACATTATTTTGACTGCCTGTAGCTATTTTCAATTCAATGTAAACATTATTTTTTTCCACCTTTGCCACAATAATTGCTTCAATTAATTGTCTTATATCCTTTTCAACCAAAATTCCCCTTTTATTAGTTCTATTTACCTTAATTTCTTTTTGTAGTAAAAACTCATTTATTCTTTCCTCTATTTCTAGCTTATTAGGAGTATTTTGCATATATAATTTTATTTTATATAATCCCATTCTGATTGTAGACATTAAAGAAGGATGTTTTTCATCACTAATTATACATTCTTTAATTTGAAGTCCCTTGGGAAGTACACTGTTGATCTTAATTATTAATTCATCAGCATCATACCAATCCTTTAGCTCTACATCTACATATTCACCTTCACTGGTCATACCAACTGATAATGCCATTGCAAAGGATATCTTAGGATGTGGATTATAACCTTGTGAATATGCAATATCAATTTCTCCCCTTCTTAAAGCTCTTTGGAATGCTCTTTGTAAATCTAAATGAGAAATATATTTTACTTCCTCCCCCTTTATAAATTTCATTCTAGCAATTACCATAGCATGTCCACCCCCCATCTAGATCTTGAATACCACAGTATACACAACCTTCCCTGCAATAGGGTGTTACCTTTTCCTTTAAAGCATTTCTATGTTCTCTAATCAAAAACTCCTTTGTAACGCCTATATCGATAAAATCCCAAGGAAATACTTCTTCATATTCTCTTTTTCGATGGGCGTAAAATGATGGATCTACTTCGGCTTCTTGAAATGCTTCTACCCAACTATCATAAAGAAAATGTTCATCCCAGCCATCAAATTTACACCCTTTTTCCCATGCCTTAAGAAGTACATTTCCTAATCTTCTATCCCCTCTAGCAAACACGGCTTCCAAAAAACTAGTTTTATTATCATGCCAACTATAACTTATCTTCTTATCCTTTATATATTCTTTTAATTGTCTTTGTTTATCTCTTAATTCACTCATACTATCTTGAGGTTCCCATTGAAATGGTGTGAATGGCTTTGGAACAAAAGAAGAAGCACTTATAGTTATTTTAACATTTTTATTTCTTCTTTCCTTATCAACTTGAAAATACTCTCTTAACGCCTTTTTCCCCAATACTGCAATACCCTCAATGTCGCGATAGGTTTCAGTAGGTAACCCAATCATAAAATAAAGCTTAATGGTACCCCATCCGGCTTCAAATGCTTGCCTTACAGAACTTATTAGATTTTCTTCAGAAACACCTTTATTTATTACATCTCTAAGTCTTTGGGTTCCCGCTTCTGGAGCAAAGGTAAGACCAGACTTTCTTACTTTTTGAATTTCCTCAGCAAGCTTAACAGAAAAGGAATCAATACGAAGAGAAGGCAAGGATAAGCCAACCCTTTTATCTTTATAATCCTCAATAAGATTTTCAACTAAGGGTATTAATTGTGTATAATCACTGGTGCTTAGTGACGCCAAGGATATTTCTTCATAGCCAGTACTCTTTACCAATTTTTCTGCAATGCTTCTTATGGTCTCTGGAGTCTTTTCCCTAACAGGTCTATAAATCATTCCTGCTTGACAAAATCTACATCCTCTAGTACAACCCCTAAATAATTCTAACATAATTCGATCATGTACTATACTAGTATAGGGAACAATCATCTTATCAGGATAATAACTTTTATCTAGATTCTTTATAATCCTTTTCTTAATTTTATTGGGATATTCCTTAGATATTGGATAAAAATCACTTATCTTTCCCTCATTATCATATTCCACTTTATAAAATTCTGGAATATAAACTCCTTCGATAGAGGAAATTGAATGAAGAAAATCCTTTCTGCTTCCTTTACTCTTTTTCCATTTCCTATATGATTCTAGTATTTCAAGCAGTACTTCTTCTGATTCTCCTAAAACAACAATATCAATAAAATCTGCTAAGGGTTCTGGGTTATACGCACAAGGTCCTCCAACCATAACAAATGGATGGTCTTTTGTCCTGTCTTTACTTAAAATAGGTATATTTGCTAAATCTAAAATATTTAATATATTGCTATAACTCATTTCATATTGTAATGTAAATCCTACAAAATCGAAGTTTGCAATGGGATCCATTGTTTCTAAAGCAAATAGTGGTATACTATTTTTTCTCAATATTTTTTCCATATCCACCATTGGTGAAAAAACTCTTTCACAATAAACATCCCTTTGTTCATTTAATAAATGATACAATATCTTCATTCCAAGATGTGACATACCTATTTCATATATATCAGGAAATGCAAAAGCATATCTTATGGTATCAGCATTTACCTCCTTATGAATACTATTTAATTCATTACCTACATATTGTACTGGATTTTCAACCTTAGGTAGTATATCATCCATTAATTTTTTCATCATTTGTTGTTTCTCCTTTAGATTCCGTATTTTCATTCATATTAATCTTTTTCCCTATACCTACAAATAGGTTAGCTATTTTTATATAGTATTAAGAAATTTCATATAACAACTACTTAATGCCCTCCTTTTTACTATAATTTTTTTATCCTTCATAAAAAAGTGGGCATTTCCGTATAAGCATATGAAGACATCTTATATGATTATTACATAAAGGTACGACGAGTAAATATTCCTCTATAATATACTCTTGAATATTATTATTCTATCAATATTTATTTCTTTTTTCCAATATTATTTTTACCTTGCTATGCATACCATAGTGTAATATTGCAGTTAATATCTCATCTTCTGTTATTATACCCTTTAATGCATATTCTTCATCTAATACATATATAATATGAAACTTTTTTGAAGTAAATTGCTTGAATATTTCTCCTAAGGTTGTATCAGGTAATACTGTCATATGCTGTGATATCATTGATCCTGATTTATTTAAATTCACCTTTTTGGCAGCTATATCCTTCATGGTAGAATAAATTGCAATTTCATTCTCCCTTTGCGATTGATAGTAAATAAAAATTCCTACTAAAAAAAAAGTAAAGTTATAACTTCCTAATGAAAACAAATAAATATTTAATGCTACTAATAAAAAAGCAAATACTTTAGATATTATTGTAACAACATTAGTAGCTTTTTTATATCCAAATAAATAGGATAGAGCACTTCTGAAAATTCTCCCACCATCTAAAGGCAATGCCGGAATTAAATTAAATATACCAATAACTAAGCTGCTAAAAATAATAAAATCAAAACCCGTACTTTCCCAGCCAAAATATTCTTGCAAAAAAAATACAGTAGCGGAAAGTACTACATTAGATATCGGTCCCGCTGCTGAAATTAACATTTCTTCACCAAGGGTAAAGCTTAAGGTGTTATCTAATTTAACAACCCCGCCAAAGGGGAGTATTTGTATTTCTTGAATTTTTATTCCCAAAAACATCGCCATTAATCCATGAGATAATTCATGTATCATTATAATAGCTAATAATATAATCATTTCCTCGGCATAGCCCATAATATATAAAGATATCATTATAGGGAAAAAAAGAAAGTTTATAGAAAAAGTTATACCATGGATTTTTAATATTTTCACTAGATGCTCACATCCTTTAGTTCACTGTATCTACTTCTAGATCCATATAATCCAATGGATTAACTGCCTTATCTTCCTTCCATAACTCAAAATAAAATACAGATTCCCCTCCTTCATCTATATTCTTTGTTTTACCTATATTATCTCCCTCATTAATCTCTTGATTTAGTTTTAGAGAAATATCATAACAACCTTCATAAACGCACTTGGTTAAATCATCGTGCTGTATCACTATTCTTTTTCCTCCATATAAACTATCCTGTAGTTGTAGCACTATTCCATTATCTATAGCACGGATGTTCCTTGCTGATTCTCCTTTGATTTCAATACCTCTAGCTTCTATCTTAGTATTAAAAATTGGATGAACACTATCCTGAAAACGAGAGACTACAACACCATCGACTGGAGATATATACTTGTCATCTTTATCAACTTCTCCTCCTACTGCAACTTCCTCTGTACCTACAAATTTTTTAATTTGATCACTAATAGCAGGTACGATATTTCTCCTTTCTAATACATCTTCCTCCCAATCCATATGATAAGTCACAGCCCATTTAACTCCCTGTGATACTTTTTGGGCAACAGAAAATGGTAGAGAATTAATTGCAAAAACCAATGCAAATATAATGATAGATATTATTAATCGTAAAGCATTCCTTTTAATAAATTTTTCTACATCAAAGGACTTTATGTCAGAATCCTCACTGTCATTAAAATATTGTTCTTTATTCTGTCTAGTTCTTCTTATTTTAGGCTCTAATCGAATCCTACCATTATTTTTTGTGTATTTATCTTCCTCCATTTGTAACGCCTCCTCTCCTCTCTTAATTTAACATTATCCTTTTGTAACCTAAGATAATATAATATATTTTTAGAAAAGATATATTATTACTCTATTCGAGAAAAGTATAAAAAAATCAAAAAACAGACATAGAAATTATTTCTATGTCTGTTTTTGATTAATAATGGTAGATAATGAAAAACTAAGTTTTCTAAAACTTGATTTTATGTCGCCTCATAGTAACATTTAATACCAAACCTACAGCCATCATATTTGTTAGCATGGAACTACCACCATAGCTTAAAAAAGGTAGTGTTATCCCGGTTATTGGCATTAAACCAATAGTCATACCTATATTTTCTACTATTTGAAACAAATACATAAAGAATATACCTGCTATAATGAGTGTACCAAATTGATCCTTAGCAATTTTTGACAGATGTAATAATCTAAATAAAAATAGAGCAAATGCAACGACGATAATAGCTGCGCCAACAAATCCAGTTAATTCGGATATAACCGAAAATATAAAGTCTGTCCATTGTTCAGGTAAAAAGTTTAAATTGGTCATTGTATCCTCTGCATTTAAACCCTTTCCAGTAATTTGACCAGATCCCACAGCTAACATCGATTGAATTACATGATACCCATCTCCTAAAGGATCATTATATGGATTCATAAAGGTGGTTAAACGACTTTTTTGGTGGGGAAGAAGTATAAAATTCCAAAGTATAGGAAATGACACCAATAAGGTCAATATACTTCCCCATACAAATTTTATATTAATTCCTGCTACAAAAAGCATTCCAACAGTAAATACAATGAAAACTAAGGCATTACCTAAATCAGGTTGTAGCATAATTAGGATAATGGGAATACCTACATGAATTGCCGGAACAAGTAAATCCTTAAAGGTATTTAATTTATCTTCCCTGTTTTCCAACAATTTTGCAAAGGTAATAATAATCCCAATTTTAGCAAATTCAGCCGGTTGCATTTCAACTATGCCTAAATCAATCCAGCCCCTTGCCCCTTTATTCACCTTTCCAATACCAGGTATTAATACTGCAACTAGCATTAAAATACTAATAAAATATACCAACTTCCAGAATATCCCAAATTGGTTGTAGTCAATACTTATAATAACACCCATAGCAATTAATCCTAGAGCAAAGGCTACGGATTGTATAATTACAAATCTTATGGACTGTTCTGTGCTAAATGTTTGTGTTGATGCGTATATTGCTATTAAACCCATTATTACAAGTGCTACTATATTTATAAATAAAGGAATATCGAAATTTTTTAATATTTTTCTATCCACAATGAGCCCACCTTTAACTGTTTTGTACTTATCAATTATACCATAAAAGTATAAACAGAAAAACAAGAAAAGCGTGCTAAAAACGCACGCCTTAAATTAGGTTTATTATGTAAATCTTTATTTTTTTCTATTCTTCATTCTTCTAATCGGTATATTCGCAACTAATGCAGGTACCATAGAATCATCTTGTTCTCGTTTTGTCTTTGTCATAGTTATTTCAAAACCATCCTCATCAACTTCTATATAATCATTAATTACTCCTATGATATCTCCCTTTATCATTTCCAAAAACTGAGGAGAAACATTAGCACGATCATGTACTAAAACTAATTTTAATCTTTCTTTTGCAACTTCTTTGCTTTTATTTACATTGTTATCATTACGACTAAACATCTTAAACAAAGTATCTCCTCCTCTCCTAAGATAATTTAAACCCAAGTTTTTTGACAAATTTTCTAATAAAGCCTTCGTCAACATTTAGATCCAAAAATGGTACTTCATTACCAATAATTCTTTCAGCAATATTTCGATAAGCATGACCTGCTAATGAGCTGTCATCTGTTACTGCAGGCTCACCTCTATTAGTAGAAATTACTATGCTTTGATCATCTGGTATTACGCCTAATAGTTTAATTGATAAAATATCTATCATATCCTCTATATCCATCATATCTCCCTTATTTACCATATCGATTCTAACTTTATTTATAATAAGTAGTGGATTATTGAGTTCATTTGCTTCTAATAAACCGATAATACGATCGGCATCCCTAACTGCTGAAATCTCAGGTGCTGTTACAACAATTGCCTTATCAGCACCAGCAATAGCATTTTTAAAGCCTTGTTCAATACCAGCAGGACAATCAATCAAAACATAATCAAATTCATCACTTAGTTTTTTACAAAGATCATGCATTTGTTTTGGATTTACAGATGTCTTATCCTTTGTTTGTGCTGCAGGAAGTAGAAATAAACCTTCATATCTTTTATCCTTAATCAATGCTTGTTTTAATCTACATATTCCTTCTGTAACATCAACAATATCATATACTATCCTATTTTCTAGACCCATAACCACATCTAAATTTCTAAGTCCTATATCTGCATCCACAATAACAACCTTTTTCCCTAATAAGGTCAGAGCAGTACCAATATTTGCAGCTGTAGTTGTCTTTCCTACTCCACCTTTTCCTGATGTAATTACTATAACTTCACCCATTTTTTCCCCTCCTGTTAGCTTAATTTATAAGTTTTGATAATATGGTAAAATAATAATTGTATTTCCATTTATGCATGCTTTTTCTGGACAAGTAGGTTTATAATCTTGATGATCTGGTGACCTTGCTATGGTATTAGCAATGCGTAATTGTGTAGGTTCCAATGAAAAAGCAACAACCAAAGCGGAGTCATTTCCTAAAACCCCTGCATGGGCAATACCCCTTAAGGTGCCCATTACAATAATGTTGCCAGTGGCTATCACTTCCGCCCCTGGATTAACATCCCCAACAATAACAATATTTCCATTATATTTTATACTGCTTCCCGAACGAAGAGTAGTATAAATATATTTTGTAATACCCTCATTAATAGATTCATTTGTATAATTTTTATTAAACTGAATATAATCATCAGTATTTTTATTATCTATCTCTATTCCATGATTTTCTTTTAACCAATTTTTTAAAAAAATTAAATCTTCCTGCGAAAGACTTGTCCCCTTTAATTTTACCTTTTTAATATCTTGAAAAAATGATTTAGCAGAGGCAATTTTTTCATTTATTTTTTCTTGTATGACATTTAATTCATTTTCATTGCTAATAATAAGGTGTAACCCATCCCTACTTCCTTTAAATACTACAATCTCTTCAGTCATTATCTTTTATTACCTCCATGGGTACTTATAAATTTATGAAAAAATCTTATATTAGTTCTTTTTATTTTTCTCGACTATTATTTAATTCTTCAACTTATTAAAAAATCCTTCTTTATATTAAAAAATACCTAATATTTTTGATACCTACATTATAATCCATAACAAATAGTCCACACACTTGTGTTATAATAATGTTTTTTATCTTGCAGGCAAGATAAACTTTAATACTTCAAAATGAAATACCCGCCTACTATTTAGGCGGGAGATATTGTAAATATAACTATTCGTTTAGATTATTATTGATTGATTTTCTTTGATTAGTTTCTGTTTCCTCTTCTAATCCAAAATAATTGTCCAATACATCTCTTACAATGGTGCCAGCATAGCCACCACTGCTCCCCTCTACTATCATAGCAGCTATAGCTATTTGTGGATTCTCATAGGGTGCGAAGGACACAAACCATGCCATAGAATCTGTATCTTCAGAGCCATATTGTGCTGAACCAGTTTTTGCTCCTACCCCAATCTCTTGGTGTGGAAAACCATTAAAATCCCTAGCACCTGTGCCCCCAGGCATAGTTACCATTTTCATTCCATTTTTTATTGCTTCTAAATTCTTTGGATCGATATCAATCTCATTCATTATAACAGGTTCTATTTCCTCTATTATTTCTCCATTGGGTGATGTGATTTTTTGGACTAAATGAGTTTTATAATTTTTACCTCCATTTACCAAGGTTGCAACATAATTAGCCATTTGTATAGGGGTAAGAGAGTTCCCACCTTGACCTATAGAAGTATTTAAAGTATCTGCTGGTGTCCACATTCCCTCGGATACATATTGATAAATCTGAAATATTTGTTGAGAATCCCTTATATTATTATTTTGAAGCTTTTCTGCAACAATAGAATATATTTCATCACTACTAGGCTTTTCTAAATTCCCAACCGCATCAAAAATCTCTTTAGCTATTGCATATGATGTATATACCTCTTGCTCATCACCATTTTCATTTATTATTGTACTATTGCCAATAATACCAATGGTGTTCCTTATATAATTAGATGTTGTATACATCCAGCCTTTTGCCTTAGTAGCTTTAGAGGCTAAAATACCTTGGGATTCTGATATTTCAATACCTGTTCTACTACCTAATCCAAGGTTTCTAGCATATTTTTCTATTGTATCTATTCCCTGTCTATTACCAACTTCATAAAAATATACATTACAGGAATCCCTAATGGCAGTTGTAATATTTCTATTCCCATGACCACTTCTTAGCCAACATCTAAATTTATTACCTCCATAACCTGGGTAGTAACCTCTATCATATACATTCCCCTTAATACTTATTTTATTTTCTTCCAAAGCCCCTACACCAGTAACCATCTTAAAGGTTGAACCAGGAGGTAGTGCTGCCATGGTAGCATTATTATAAAGAGGGCGAGGGTATAAAGGGTCATTAGTTAAAATATTAAGTTCTTTCCAATCCTCTGTAGATATTCCCTTTGAGAAGAGATTTGGGTCATAGGAAGGATAACTAGCTAATGCTAAAATACCCCCGGTATTAACATCAATAGCTACCACTGCTCCTGATTCCGCATTTGGAGCTTTTCTTCCATTACTTCCCTGTTGTAGACTTTTAATAGTATCTTTCAAGGTTTTTTCTGATGCCTTTTGAAGGTCATAATCTATAGTTAAGAATATGTTATTACCTGGAATTGGTATATTCCCTTGTTGACTAAAATTATCCTTAGGTCTACCCCTATAATCAGTAATAACTAGACTTTCACCATCTGTTCCTCTAAGCTGAGATTCAAATGATCCTTCCAAGCCTTGTGCACCCTTTAAATCTCGCATTTTATATCCACCTTCACTGACATCTGCTTCATTTACCTTACTTATATAACCTAAAATATGTGAAGCTAATTTTCCTTCTGGATAGTTTCGTATAGGTTTAGGATTCACTGCTACTCCTGGCATCTCATTTAATTGGGCTATAATTTCTGCCATTGTTTCCTTCTTTATATCTTCTACTAGCTCTATGGCTTCCCAAGAACGAAAACCCTGACTCTTAATTTTTTCTCTAATAAGAAGAATTTTTCTAGCTTCTTCTATTGTATAGTGATTCCCGATTTTATTATTCTCTCTTATTTTATCAAAGGATTCTTGTGCTGTAAGATTATATTCTTCTTCTTTAAAACCATACCATTTTTTCCAATCTTCTTCTTGTTTTTCATAGCTAAACATAGGTGAAGGCTCTAACGATATAGGAATATTTTCATTTAAGTGTACCTTTGTAATTGCCTCAATAGCCAATTCATTACTGACATCTGATTTAACATAATATCTTTCTCTTAGGATATCAATGGTTTCATTTGCAGTTGCATCAAGAGGAATATCATGAGAATTCTTCCATTCTTGTTCTTCTATTTCAAAGGTGAAAACTAAACTTTCGTCTTCTTGGAATAAAATAGGGAATTCATCCTCGTATTCCTCTTGATGTTTATCTAAAATTTTTGTCAACATTAGAATCATTTCATTTCTTTTATCTTCATCCATTTGAGTATAGAGCATCTCAACTGAATATCCAATCCTGTTTGTGGCAAGAGTATAACCCTCATTAGTATATATCTTTCCTCTTTCAGCAGGTGAAATTATATGTCGTAACATCTTATTTTCAGCAATTTCACTGTACTTTTCTCCCTCTACAATTTGTAATTGAGCTAATCGAAAAAGAAAAGCCGCTATGATAATTGTTATAATTAAAAAAATAAATTTAAATCTATATTTGTTTTTTTCTATTATCATTTAATCACCTTTGCTTATTTAATTAGGTTCCATTCGCTCAGCTTTAAAAAAAATGGGTAGATAAATATTACTAAAATTGCATTAAAAATAACTGATAAACTAGTATAATCCTTAATATATATAGAAATAGAAAAATCAATACCACTTAGATATCGAATCAAGTAAAAAATCCCATGATAACATAGTGTTCCTATGATAGTAAAAAGAAATGGAATTATTCTATTTTCCTTATATACACGCTCACTTGCCAAACCCATTAAATAGCCTATGAGCATATAGGGTAGAGCATGGAGCCCTAATACCCTTCCAAAAAGTATATCAGATAATAGTCCACCTATTAAGCCAAGAATAATACCTTCTCTTTTACCATAAATTAAACCCATGGAAATTATAGTAATTAAAACTATATCCGGTGTCACTCCCCTTATTTTTAGAAAAGGAAATATTGTCGATTCTATAATAATTTCAATCATCAATAATAGGGATAGAATAAATATTCTCACTTTTTTTCTCCTTACCTATTTTTTCTTAAGGATAAAAACCTCATTAAGTTGCTTAAAGTCCACTGCAGGGCTTATAATAACGGTTTTTTCTAACATACCTTCTTCTTTTATTACACTTTCAACTTCTCCAATAATAATATTATCTGGATAGATTCCTCCTAACCCAGATGTTACAATAATATCACCAGGTATTAATTTTGCATCCGGATCAATAAAACCCTCTAATGTTTTGTCAATGCTCCCCTGTATCCTGATATAGTCTCCTGTTCTGGAGGATACTCCATTAACCATACTCCCTATATCTGAAATAGCGAGGACCTTTGAAGTGCCACTTGCGACTTCAACAACCTTGCCTACTAATCCTTCACTGATGCTTACTGCCATATTTTTTTGGATCCCATCCTTTGAACCCTTATCAATAACAAATACATTAAACCAAACCTCAGGATCAATAGATACTATATCAGCTACGATATAATCATATTGCGGATTATTTTTTTGATAATTTAATAAACTAGTTAATCTTTCATTTTCATTTTTTATGGTTTCTAAATCTACCTGTTGTTGTTTTAATACCTTTACTTCTTCTTCTAGCTCCTTATTAGTTTCCTTTAAAGTTCCAATTTCTATTATAGAACCAAAAAAATTCTTAACATATTGAGAACCAGTAAATATAGTTTTTTGCACTGGTACCATAGCTTTACTTATTAGTCCCTCTACAGAGGATACAGTTTCTCTACCCTGGGAAGTAAAGGATATTAAAATAATTAGTATGATAGCAACAAAAGTTACTATCATACCAAATTTATGATTTTTCATCCAATTCAAAATTTCACCCCATCTGCTTAACTGATTCTTTTAGAAGCAGCAATAACCTTATTAAACATTCCTATATCATCTAATACTTTACCAGTTCCAATTACAACGCAATCTAAGGGATCCTCAGCTATTTCTACTGGCATACCTGTTTCTGATCTTATAAGTTGATCTAATCCATTTAATAAGGCTCCACCGCCTGTTAACATAATACCTTTATCCATAATATCTGCTGCTAATTCTGGTGGTGTTTTTTCTAATGTGCTTTTTATTGCATCTAAAATACTATTTATTGCATCTCTTAATGCCTCTCTTACTTCTTTTGAGCTGATTTCTACAGTTTTTGGAAGACCTGATACTAAGTCTCTACCCTTTATATCCATAACACTTTCATCCATTGGAAATGCAGATCCTATTTGTATTTTTATTTCTTCTGCTGTTCTCTCTCCTATCATTAGACTATATTGTTTCTTTATATATTGAATAATGGAATCATCAAATTCATTTCCACCTATTCTAATAGATTTGCTAGTTACAATCCCGCCTAATGATAGAATTGCTACCTCACTAGTACCTCCTCCAATATCTACAACCATACTACCTTCTGGCTCTCCTACTGGTAGCCCAGCTCCGATTGCAGCAGCCATTGGTTCTTCAATTACATATGATTCTTTTGCTCCCGCTTGTTCAGCAGCTTCGATTACAGCTCTTTTTTCTACCTCTGTTACCCCAGATGGAACACATATTAAAACCCTTGGTTTTACAAATTTTTTTCTATTATATGCTTTTCGTATAAAGTATTTTAACATATTTTGTGTTACATCAAAATCTGCAATAACACCATCTTTCATTGGACTAATTGCTACAATATTTCCAGGTGTTCTCCCTATCATTTTCTTGGCTTCTTCACCAACTGCCATTACAGATTTTATGTTTTTATTTATTGCAACAACAGAAGGTTCCCTAACTACAATACCCTTTCCTCTTACATATACTAAAGTATTTGCAGTACCTAAATCTATCCCTACATCTTTTGAAAATACTTTGCTCATAATGGTGCTCCTCCTCTATTTGTCAGCTGTTATATTATAACATTCCCATTTCTTTAAAACTTATATAATTCCCATCACCTATTACAATATGATCAATAACTTTTATACCTATAATTTCTCCTGCATCTAATAATCTTCTTGTTATGGATTTATCTTCAGCGCTCGGTGTTGGATCGCCACTAGGATGATTATGCGCAAGTATAATTGAAGTACTGTTTTTCCTAATAGCGTTCTTAAAAACTTCTCGTGGATGTACTAAAGAAGCATTTACTATACCCTTTGTGATATTTTCCACATCCAATACCATATTTTTTGTATTAAGTAATACTACATTAAAATGCTCCTGGGTAAGATATTTCATTTCTTCCATTAAATACTCAACTACATCTAAAGGTTTTTCAATTATCATATTAATAGGACTTTGAGTAGATAATCTTCGACCTAACTCCAGTGCAGCCTTTATTTGAGTTGCCTTTGCTATGCCTATACCCTTAAACTTACTTATTTCACTTATTGTAGCACCAAATAAAAACCTAAGTCCTTGTTTTTGATTCTTTATTAATTGATGTGCTAAAGAGATAGCAGTATGACTTCTACTACCTGAGCCCAATATTATTGCAAGTAATTCAGCATCAGATAAGTTTCTCTCCCCAATTTTTATAAGCTTTTCTCTAGGTCTTTCTTCTTCTGGGAATTCTTTAATGGTCATATGTTGTTCATAAATACGCTCCCGCATCTTTCCACCTCTTCACCCATTTAATTAATAGACTAATTAGGTATTATAATGAAAAAATATTAAAATCAAATTCCCTTAAAAGATCGTCCAAGAGGCTAATTGGTAAACCAACCACATTAAAGTAATCCCCATAGACTTCCTTTACTAATAAAGCTCCTAATCCTTGTATGGCATATGAACCTGCTTTATCCCAACATTCACCCGAAGCTATGTAACAGTCAATTTCCTGTATACCATAATTTCTCATAGTAACATCGGTGATTTGATGATTTGTACTTTTTTTATTATCTGATGTATCAACCACTGCTACTCCAGTAATTACTTGATGGCTTTTTCCTGATAACTTACTTAGCATCTGCTTTGCTTCTTGTATATTGGATGGTTTTCCTAATATCTCGTCTTGAACCACCATTGTATCTGCTCCAATTACAAGTGCCTCACCCTGTATTTTTCCTGCTACATCCATTGCTTTATTCAATGCTATAGTTTTAACATTATCTATTATTGTTTTTTTATTATCTATTTCTTCTTTTATTTCACTAGGAAGAATCTCAAATTTCAAACCAATTTGTTTTAATATATCTTTTCTACGGGGAGATTGTGATGCTAATACTATTCTTTTCATAAAATCACCTATCTTTTATAAAAGATAAATAAGCCAAGAAGTATGCCTAATACACTTCCTAAATTTATATTGATTACCATACCAAAGGATAATTTTAAAACATTTAGATTAATAATATTCCATGGGTTTCCTTGGGAGCCTAGAATGCTTATTGGATAATTATAATCAAATATTGAGAGATAATTTTTTAGTAAATCTCCTATAAAACCTCCCACTATCATAGATCCAACAATTGTGATTATTAATAAAAGCGCATTCTTCCTATTTTTCATAACTCTCCCCCTCATAGTAAAACCTACCATAAACTATTATACCAATCTTTTTTATTTAAATAAAAGATTTCTATAAAAAATTTTTTATCAAATAAAGGAAATTTTTCATCCTAATAGGTGGTACTATCTAAATCATCTTTGCCATCCATAAATCCTTCTACTCTAATAGTAACATTATTAGGAAGACATACCGAAATTTCTCCTGGTGCATCAAGATTTCCTATTCTAATACAGTCCTTATCAGGACAAGTAGCTTCAATAAATTTAATACTACCTTGGTTAACCTCTACTATATTATAATTATCGTCGTTTTCAACCTTAATTGTATAGGTCTTATCTACCTCTGTTAAATTAATTACTTCTTGTTCTACACCGCTAACTTCAATTATCCCATAAAGTACTTGAGTTTGATTTTTAATATAGGTTAATACACCTATTGAAAATAAGCTAATTGCAATAATTGATACTATTAAAATCTTATCCCACTTTGTCATAATTATAAACACACCACCTAATATCTATAACTGGTTTTTAACATTTTCTAAATATTCTTTTGCGCCCTCTGTCATAATTATCTTTAATTCCTTAGTAACTATTATCGCTTCTACTCCTTCCAAATCCTCAATAATTTTTTGTCCCTTTTGACTTCCTAATACAAAAACACTAGTTGATAATCCATCTGCATCCATTGAATTATCAGTAATAATAGAAACTCCTATAATATCAGTTCTTGATGGTTTTCCAAGCTTTGCATCAAAAATATGGTGGTAACGAATATCTTGGTTTATAAAAAATCTTTCATAATCCCCTGAGGTTACTACAGTATCACCATCCTGCAATTTTGTTGTAGTAAAATGACTACCTCTAGCCTCTCTTGGATGTCTTAATCCTACTCTCCAGGGACGATTTTTTTGTGGATTCTCACCTAAAACCTTTATATTTCCACCAACATTAACTAAAGCATTTTCTATTCCCATTCCCTTAAAAGTAGATATTATTTTATCAGCGGCAAATCCCTTTGCTATTCCGCCTAAATCTATTTTCATATCTTCTTTTTTTAGAAATATACTATTTTCCTCTTTATTTAGCACGATATTTTTATAGTTTACTAAAGATAATTTTTCTTTTATCTCATTTTCACTAGGAACTCTTTGGTCATCTTTTCCAATATTCCAAAGTTCAGTAATGGGTGCAATACTAATATCAAAACTACCTTCTGTCAATTCAGAAAAATATAGTCCCCTGCTTATTACTTCAAAGGTATCATCGCTTACTTCTACTTTTTCAATTCCTGCCTGTGAATTTATTTTATTTACTTCACTATTATCTATACTTAAACTCATTTTTTGTTCTATATCTATCATTATTTCTTTTGCTTTTTCAATTCCTTCCTCAGCCTGCTCTCCAAAAACAATAAAATCTGTAATTGTCCCCATTCCATTATGGCTTGCTTTTACAGGTTCATTATTTTCTTGAGAATTATTACAAGCCGTAGCAATCAATAATATAAATATAATTATTAATATATTTTTTATTTTCAACATTCACCCTCCTGTCAATCTTATATAAGTTTAACATTCACTCTTATCTAAAACAAGCTTATAAACTTAAAAAATACACAATTAAATCACAAGAAAGCATGCAAAATGCGCACGAACATGTGAAGCAGGAAAATTTGGTCCCTTGCGAGCAAGACGAACTTTCTTCTTCATAAAAAAACCAGCAACTGAGAACCATATTATATGGGTCAGTGCTGGATTATTATAATTTATCTCACTTATTTTAATGTAATAGCATCCTTAGGACATTTTTCTTCACATACACCACAACCTACACATTTATCCTCTAAAACAATATGAGCTTGTTTTACTTCTCCTTCAATAGCTTCTACAGGACAATTTTTCTTACATATAGTACATTTTATACAATTATCCTGATTTATAAAAGCTTTTTTGCGATTTGCAAAATTTGCATAGATAGCATTGGTAGGACATTTTTCTGCACAAATCATACAATTAGTACACTTATCATAATTTATATAAGCCAAATTATCCTTAAACTCCATTGCATCGAATGGACAAGCCTTTACACAGATTTTACAACCAATACATCCTACAACACAAGAATTCTTTACTTCTTTTCCCTTATCCTTAGAATTACATAAAACTCGCACCTCTTTTGATACAGGAACAAGGTCAATAACTAATTTTGGACAAGCATCTACGCATATCCCACAGGCTGTACATTTTTCTTCATCTACTTCAGCAACGCCATTCTCATTTACATGAATTGCATCAAATGGACATAGATTTTCGCATGTTCCCAATCCAAGACATCCATATTGACATTCCTTGCTACCACCGGCTATCATTGATGCTGCTCTACAATCTGTAATTCCATAATATTTATATTTTTCCTTTGCATTGGTATTTGTACCATTACAAATGACCCTTGCAACCATCTTTTCAGAAGTGGAAGGTTCTATGCCCATAATAGTTCCTACATTAGCAGTAGTATCCGCACCACCAACAGGACAACCATCTATAGGAGCTTCCCCAGCAACAACTGCTGCTGCAAAAGCATCACAACCAGGATAACCGCATCCTCCACAATTTGCCCCTGGTAATACATCCCTTACCTTGGAAACCCTGGGATCAGTTTCAATGGCAAATATTTTAGAAGCATAGGCTAAACCTCCTCCAAATAGAAGACCCATCCCTCCTAAGCTGATTACAGGCCAAAGGATTTGCTCTATCATTTATAAGCACCTCTTTCCTCTATTCTATAATAGTCCTTGAAAACCTAAAAATGCAATTGACATTAATCCTGCTGTAATAAGTGCTACTGGGAACCCTTTTAAAACATCAGGTACTGAAGACAGTTCTAGACGCTCTCTAATACCTGCAAATAATACAATAGCTAAGGTAAATCCTAGTGCAGCCCCTACTCCATTGAAAATAGTTTCAAGTAAGTTATACCCACTTTCAATATTTAAGATAGCCACCCCTAATACAGCACAATTTGTTGTAATCAATGGTAGATATACACCTAATGCTTGATAAAGAGTTGGACTAACTTTTTGAATAATCATTTCAACTAGTTGTACTAAAGCTGCAATAACTAGAATAAAGGCAATAGTTTGCATATATTCTATTTCTAATGGAACTAAAATCAATTCTTGTACAATATACGTAATCGCTGAAGCTATTGCCATAACAAATGTTACAGCCATTCCCATTCCTGTTGCAGTTTCAACCTGTTTTGAAACCCCTAGGAAGGGACAAATACCTAAAAATCTTGCTAGTACAAAGTTATTTACTAAAATAGAGCTTACTAAAATAATCAAAAGTCCAGTCAAAATTTCTCCTCCCCTTTCCTATTGAGTTTTTTGGGTCATCTTGTTCAATAGACCTAATAATAGACCTAATGTTAAAAATGCTCCAGGTGGCAATATCATAATTAATGCTGGTTCAAATCCTGCACCGAAAACAGAAATACCAAAAATGCTTCCTGCACCAAGTAGCTCTCTAATGCTAGCCAAAATAGTAAGCGCAAGTGTAAATCCAAGTCCCATTCCTAATCCATCAGCTATGGAAGAAACTACACCATTTTTAGATGCAAAGGATTCTGCCCTTGCTAAAATAATACAATTTACAACGATTAATGGGATAAACAAACCCAAAGATTTATCTAGTGCTGGCAGATATGCCTTCATTAACATTCCTATTATGGTAACGAATGAGGCTATAACTACTATAAAAGAAGGGATACGAATTTTAGCTGGAATTAAGTCCTTAATTAATGCTATAACAGCATTGGAACCTACTAATACAGCTGCTGTAGCTAATCCCATACCTAAACCATTGATAGCAGCAGTAGTAACAGCAAGAGTAGGACACATTCCCAATAATAATCTAAAAATAGGATTCTCCTTTATAATGCCATTCATAAAAATTTTTCCAAGTTTCAAAAGCTTCACCTCCTATAGGTTTAAATCATTACTTTAAAAGTTCATTGTATAAATCAACAGAAATATTAACACCGTCTGTAATTCCATTAGTAGTAACAGTAGCACCAGTTATTGCTTCAATTTCATTTTCATTAGCTGGTGTAGTTTTTACAACTTCTAAAGGAGAATCTATTGGTATATCTCTATATTGATCCTGGAAATAATCTTCCGTAGCTTTAGCTCCTAATCCAGGTGTCTCTGAATGGTTAACAACCTTAATACCTGTAACTTTACCATCCACTGAAATTCCCACATTTAAAACAATTTCTCCACCATAACCTTTTGGTACAGTTTTAAATGTATACCCCACAACTTCGTTATCACTTATTCCTTCATATACTTCCTCTATGATTTGAAATTCTGTTTGTATAGCATTTTCCAATTCGGGAGTTTCTACTTTTTTAAATTCAGAAGCTATTGGCAAAGCCGCCATACGAGCATCTATATTTTCTTGTTCTAATTGTTGAGCAACTTTATCTGCAGTTGCTATATTAGTAAAACCAAGAAGAACTGCCGCTATTGCAGTAATTACAAAAAGAATTCCAGCTAATTTAAATATCTCACGCATTAGCCTTCACCTCCCCATAAATCTTGGGTGTTGTATATTTATCTATAAGTGGAGCAGCCACATTCATTAATAGAATAGAATAGGAAACACCTTCTGGGTATCCACCCCATAATCTTATAACACTGGTTAAAATACCACATCCAAGGGCAAATATAATTTGTCCTCTTGGTGTTACAGGTGAGGAAGAGTAGTCAGTAGCCATAAAGATAGCACCTAACATCAGCCCTCCAGATAATATGTGGAAAATTCCATCTCCAGTGAATAAGCCACCAGAACCAAATACAAAGGTCATTGCTCCTACTGTACCTATAAATATAGCTGGAATTCGCCATGAAATCACTCCACGGTATAATAGATAAGCAAAGCCTATTAATAGTGCAAGTGCTGAGGTTTCTCCTATTACTCCTGCTACATTACCTAAAAATAAGTCCATATAGCTTGGCAATTCTACTGCTGCCAAAGTAGCTGAAGCTTCAGCAGTTGCTGTTCCTGTAGCATCCGCAGCATGAAGCATTCCTAATGGAGTTGAAGAACTTACTGCATCTGCTGCAGCTCTTGGCCAAACAAAGCCTGCTGTCATTTTTGTAGGCCATGAGGCAAGCAAAAATGCCCTTGCAGCTAAAGCAGGATTCATAAAATTCTGTCCTATTCCACCGAAGGCATGTTTTACTAATAATATTGCAAATACCGACCCAATAACTGCAATCCACCAAGGGGCACTTGGAGGTAAATTAAAGGCAAGTAATAAACCAGTTACTGCTGCACTCCAATCATTTATTGTTATAGGTTTTTTAGTGATTTTCTGTATCAAAGCCTCAGCAATAACTGCTGAAAGTACTGATATTATGATTAAAATCAAGGCATTAATCCCAAAGAAATACACTGCACAAGCAAATGCTGGTACTAGTGCAATTATTACATCTCTCATTATGACACTAACATCTTCCTTTGAACGAATATGTGGGGAAGATGATGCTGTCAAAAATAAATCATTCATTTTTATAACCTCCTATCCTTTTCTTTTTTGTGCTACTATCTCCCTCTTTGCCAAACGAATGGAGGGAACTAATGGCCTTCTTGAAGGGCAAATATAAGAACAGGAACCACACTCAATACAATCCAAAGCATGATATGCTTCAGCTTTTTCATATTGTTCATTTAATGAATATGCTGAAATATATAAAGGTAATAAGTTTATAGGACATACCTCAACACATTTTCCACATCTTATACATGGAGTTGGATCTGGAATATTAGCCTCCTCTTCATTTAACACTAGAATACCTGATGTTCCTTTAATAACTGGTATTTCAGTAGAGAATTGTGTTATTCCCATCATTGGTCCACCCATAATTATCTTTCCAGGGTTTTGGGAGAAACCTCCACATTGCTCAATTATTTCAGAAAAAGGTACCCCTAATCTTACCAAAAGATTTTGTGGCTCTTTTATTGCACTGCCTGTTATTGTTACTACTCTTTCTACTAGAGGCATACCTGTTTTAATAGCATTAGCAATGGCAACTATAGTACCAACATTTTGTACAACTGCACCTGCATCCATTGGTAATCCACCTGAAGGGACCTCTCTCCCTGTAATAGCGTGGATTAATTGTTTCTCTGCTCCCTGAGGATATTTTGTATGCAATGAATATATAGTTATATTATTATCATCGCCTAATACCTTTTTAATAGCCTCAATTGCATCTGGCTTATTATCCTCAATCCCAATATAACCTTTTTCAACATTAAGGGCTTTTAATATTGCCTTCAAACCCAATACTACTTCATCTGCCTTCTCTACCATTACCCGGTGATCAGCTGTTAAAAAAGGTTCACATTCAGCTCCGTTAATTATTACAGCATCGATCTTTTTTTCTGGAGGAGGAGAAAGCTTAACCTGTGTTGGAAAAGTTGCTCCACCTAACCCAACAATACCAGCATCTCTAATTAAATTGACAATTTCCTTAGGTGAAATACCCTCTAAACTATTATAAGGTTTTATATCCTCATGAATAGTATCTTTGCCATCGGATTCAATGACAATAGATAAAACCTTCTGTCCATTAGGATGAAGTCTTGGTTCAACAGCTATCACCTTTCCAGAGACGCTAGCATGAACAGGCGCAGACACAAAGCCTTTAGGTTCGCCAATTTTTTGACCTAACTTAACAAAATCTCCCTTTTTAACAATTGGTTCACAGGGAGCTCCAATATTTTGTTGCATTGGCAAAATAACCTGCGTAGGAGCGCTAGCTTCTTTTAAAGCCTTGTGACTGGTAAATTCTTTAAAATATGAAGGATGAATTCCTCCATGAAAAGTTGCGTGTTTTATTTCCATTACCCTATCACCTCTTTATTTATTATTTCAAAGCTTAAGGTTATTGCATATTAGTTTAATAATGTGCAATACTCTCATTTAACAAATTGTATATAGGAATTGTTTCTTAAATATAGGTTAGTATATAAAATAACACTAAAGTACATAATAAGACTACTCTATATTTTTATCACACAATACAATTTCTGATAATTAAAAAACACTTTTTGTAATTCGACACCAAGATATAAAATCCTTCTTTTTTATAAAATATCATTAAAATACACCAAATTCACTTAGATATTTTGGTGTTTTAGTACATTTATAATAATTATTATATAAAAAATTTGTAGGATTTTCTAGGGTTATATAAAATTAACAACATTAACCATTCCTTTTATAGTGTCCAGATTTACCGCCTAATTTTTCTAATAATTTTATTTCAGTAATATACATTTCTTTATCAATTGCTTTACACATATCGTATATTGTAAGTGCAGCAATAGATACAGCAGTTAAAGCTTCCATTTCCACACCCGTTTTGCCTGTGCTTTTCACTTTGGATTCAATATAAATTTCACCTTCTTCATCATTCAATTTAAAAGAAATATCACTACCGCTAAGAAATATATTATGACACATTGGAATTAACTCACTGGTTTTTTTGGCACCCATAATACCTGCTACTTGAGATACAGCTAGTACATCACCCTTTTTTATATTTCCTTCTTTAAGAATTGACAATGTCTCTGGTTTCATAAAAATAGATCCACATGCAATAGCTTCTCTATTTGTATCGTCTTTTTTATTAACATCTACCATTCTTGCTCTTCCTTCATCATTTAAATGTGAAAGCTCAGACATGAGTTACCCCCCTAGCATATAAACAAATTCTTAACATAATAATATTATACCATGGACAGGCAAAAAGAAAAGACACAATTAAAAAAGACCTTTGTGAGGTCTTTTTTAATTGTGTCATATTGTTAATATGTCATAATTTAAACATTAATTATGCCTTGATAATTGCACCAAATGGACATGCTTCAATACAAGTTCCACATTTAATACACTGAGATTGATTAATAACATAGGGTGTCTTTGGCTTCCCTGAAATACAATTAACGGGACATTTTTTAGCACAAATACCACATGCTTTACAAATATCTTTTACTATTTCATAAGATAATAGTTCTTGACAGGCGCCAGCAGGACATTTTTTATCTCGAATATGTGCTTCATATTCATCTCTAAAATAACGGATAGTAGATAAAACTGGATTAGGAGCTGTTTGACCTAGACCACATAAAGCAGAATCCTTAATTTCATTTGCTAGATTCTCTAATCTCTCTATATCTCCTTCTTCTCCCTTTCCTTGGGTAATCCTTTCTAGAATTTCAAGCATTCTCTTAGTACCTACTCTACATGGTGTACATTTCCCACAGGATTCATCAACTATAAAATCCATGAAAAATCTTGCAATATCTACCATGCAATTGTCCTCGTCCATAACAATTAGTCCTCCTGAACCCATTATGGAACCAATTTGTTGTAATGAATCATAGTCTATAGGAGTATCTAAATGTTCAGCAGGAATACAACCTCCAGAGGGACCACCTGTTTGAGCTGCTTTAAATTCTTTACCATTTGGGATTCCTCCGCCTATATCGTAAACAATCTCTCTAAGAGTAGTACCCATAGGAATTTCTACTAACCCTGTATTGTTTGTTTTACCACCTAATGCAAATACCTTTGTTCCATTAGATTTTTCAGTTCCAAAAGTAGAAAACCATTCTGGACCTTTTAAAATTATAATAGGTACATTAGCATAGGTTTCAACATTATTTAGTATTGTTGGTTTTGCAAAAAGCCCTTTATTAGCAGGGAATGGTGGTTTTGGTCTAGGAGTTCCTCTTTTCCCTTCTACTGAGTTAAGTAATGCAGTTTCTTCACCACAAACAAAAGCCCCCGCACCCAATCTAATATCTAATTCAAAATCAAAATCTGTATCAAATATATTTTTTCCTACTAACCCATATTCGCGTGCTTGATTAATTGCAATGGATAATCGTTTAACTGCAATTGGATATTCCGCCCTTATATATATGTATCCTTGATTTGCTCCTATTGCATATGCCGCTATAGCCATAGCCTCAATTACTGAATGAGGATCTCCTTCTAAAATACTTCTATCCATAAATGCTCCTGGATCACCTTCATCAGCATTACATACTACATACTTTTCATCTCCTACTGCACTTTTTGCAAATTGCCATTTCATTGCAGTTGGGAAACCTGCTCCTCCTCTTCCTCTTAAACCTGCCTCCTTCATCAATTGTATTACATCTTCTGGTGTCATAGTTAATAAGACCTTTTCTATTGCCTTATAACCGTCAAAGGCTAGGTACTCATCAATATTTTCCGGATCAATTACACCACAATTTCTCAAAGCAATTCTTTCTTGTTTCTTAAAAAATTCTACATCATTTAAAGATCTTACTTTATCCTCATCCATTGACTCATGATAAACTAATCTTTTTAAAATTCTCCCCTTAACAAATTGTTCCTCTACTAATTCCGGTATATCTTCTACTTTAACTCTGCTATAAAAAACACCTTCTGGATAAACAATCACAACAGGACCTAATTCACATAATCCGAAACAACCTGTTGTAATTAATTCTATTTCATTTTCTAAATTATGATTTTTAAATTCCTTCTTAAAACTTTTTACTAATTCTCCAGATCCTGAAGAATGACAACCTGTACCTCCGCATACTAGTACTTGAGAACGATAAAAATTCAAACAAAATCCCTCCTTACATTCTTTTCTTTTATCCTAATTTTATTTCGTAACTGGATCTATAACTTTGCCATCAATAACAGTCATTGTATATTCATCAATAACTTTACCATTCTTAATATGGCTTTCTACCATAGCCTTTGCTTTTTCAGGATCCATTTTTATATAGGTAACCTTATTTCCATCTGGTGAGTATACCTCAACCATAGGTTCTAAACGGCATGCTCCAATACAACCTGTTTGTGCCACTGTAACATCTTTTAAATCCAAATTGCTAATTTCTTCCATAATAGTGGTCAAAACCGGTCTAGCTCCTGCTGCTATACCACAAGTTGCCATACCTACTATAATTCTATAACCCTCTCTACCTTTTCTTAAATTAATATTTTCCAAGGTATTTTTTCTAATTTCTGCTAATTCCTTTAAGGATTTCAATTTTCCACACCCCCATATAATTTTTTTAAGCCCTGTTTAACATAATCTTTAATCCAATTAACTACTTCACTTTGAAAAATTGAGACCTCATCGCCCAATATCTTCTTTATCTCTCTAGTATCAAAAATAAATTCTTGATGATTATATCCATGAAAATAAATCAGTTCTGTATTATGTCCTAGGGATAAAATTATGCTAACTATAGTTTCAGCCATATTACCTAAGGGTGCACGATCAATATGATCATATTGAAAGCTAGCCTTTACTCTAGTTCCAATCCCTTTTTCAGAATCAATCATAAAATTACCCTGACATCTTTCAGCTGAAGCCTTAAGAAGTGAAATACCTAAACCAACTTTTCTTGTAGTTCTTGTTGTAATAAATGGATCACTTACTCTCTTTAAAAATTCCTTATCCATTCCCTGTCCGTCATCTTCAATAATTACAACTAATTTATTTTCAATTGTACTCTCCAACACTTTTAATTTTATAATATTTGCCTTAGCACTGATTGAATTTTGTACAATATCTAAAATATGTAAAGAAATTTCTTTCATAGTATTAAGATTTATATTTTTCTAGAATTTTAGGAATATCACTTTCTACCAATCTTCCATATACTTCATCATTAATCATTAACACTGGAGCTAATCCACATGCTCCTAGGCATCTAGTTGCATCTATAGTAAATAATCCATCTTCTGTTGTATCACCTAATTCTATATCTAGTTCCTTCATAACACGATCCATGATTTTTTGCGAACCTCTAACATAACATGCAGTTCCAAGACAAACACCAATTTTGTATTTGCCCTTTGGTGTTAATGTAAACTGTGAGTAAAATGTAACTACCCCATAAACCTCTGTTAACGGCACACCTAAGCCATCAGCAATTTCTTCCTGTACTTCCAATGGTAAATACCCATATAATTCTTGAGCATCATGTAATACAGGTATTAAAGCTCCACGCTCATCCTTATGCTTCTCAATAATTTCTAATAACTTTTGTAACTTTTCTTCCTGCTCTGTTCTAACAGCTTGAGACATATTTTTCTTAACCCCCTTATAATTGTGTTTGTTATTTAATTATCAACATTATATCATATAATTCAGAAAATTTATAATAAATAATAATTTATCTATGCTTTCTATTAAAAAAATCAAAAAAATTTTTTATATCTACTTTGTTTAATGTTAAAAAAGATTGTCTTTCCAAGATTTTTTCTAGGGAATGGGCATCAGATGATTGGATAAATTGATAATTTTTATATTTTTTTAACCAATTTTTAAAATTTTCCTCTTTTACACTACTAGATAATTCTAAAGTTGTAATAGATAAATGAGATGGAATAAAGCCAAGATTTGATATAATACTGTATGAATCTCTATCTATATGAGCTGGAATTACCACTCCATCCCATTTCTTTACAAGACTGAATATTTCATCTATAGATAAATGAAGAGCATTTATTAAAAGATTATCTACCTGCCCTATTAATTTATCCTCTGAATTTAAAATTAATTGTTCTCCAAATATTTCTTTATTATTTAATATATGAGGTAAATATGATTCTATATATTTATCAAATGCCATAGCATCATCTAGGGTTGGAAAATAGCATAATAAATGTACCTCCTCCTTTGTATTTACCTCAATGCCTGGAATAATAACTATTTCTTTATCCTTAGCAACTTCTATAATTGCTGGTAAATTTTTTGCGCTATTATGATCGGTTATAGATATTATATCTAATCCCTTTAAAAGGGACATGTTTACTATATTATTAGGAGTCATATCATTATCACCACAAGGAGAAAGAGCTGAATGAATATGAAGATCATACGCCCAATGACCTTTATCCATCTTTTACATTCCCCTTTCTGATAATAACTTAGCAATTTCAAAGGAATTTAAATGACTTCTTAAAATTGCTATGCCCTCCTCTGTGGATTTTTCTATGGTTTCTTCCTCTATAGTAATATCCTCAGGCACTATTATACAAGATAATTCTAATAAGGTTGCAATTGCAACAATATTAACATGGGTTTGAACAGTAATCCAAAGATTTCCCTTTTGTGCATGTGCCATAACCCAACTCAATAAATCACCGCAATACCCTCCGGTAATCTCCTTTTCACCCTTTACTCCAATTGTAATAAGTTGGAACTCTGTCATTTGATATAAATCATCTACCCTCATCTTTATCCTCCTTCTTTCTGTTTTTTCCCAATATAACAGGGGGGACTTTAATAGATAAATCCACCAAGTTTTTAGCTAGATTTTTCAGTTCTTCTCTAAGTAAAAATATACAATCTACTTCCTCTGCGTTTCCCTTTACAATATCCTCTGCAAGGGCTAAACAAGAGGGTGCTCCACAGGAACCACAATCTAATCCTGGTAATCGTTTTACAATTTCTTCAATTTCCTCTGCCTTCTTTATAGCTATTGCTATATTATCATCTAAAGGAGGCACTAACCTAGGTGTTATTGCACTTGTTTGATGTAATATACCACTATTATAAAATTCATCAATTTCTTCCTCTGTGATATTATTTTCTGATAAAGATTGAGTAGCCGCTTGGTGTATTCTTTGCTTTGCAATAAAATTATTTTCAACCACCAAGGCACCCCCTACACAACCACCTCTACAGGCAAGACCTTCAAAAAAAGCAATATCTCTTAATTTTTCTCGTTCAATTTCCTCTAATACTCTAATTACACTTTGAATACCATCTACATTAATATAGCAAGCATCGGTAATAAATTTACTTTCCCCACCAGTCCTAGCCCAGTTAATACCAATTTTAGAGGATCTCTGAAGGTTTTCAATCTTTTTAAGGCTCATAATATTTTTACGCACTTCCATATAAATATCCTTAATTGCCAGCGCTCCATTAACTGCAGATTTTTCATCACTTGACCCAATAGGTTTTTTTACACTAGTTATCTTTGCGGGACATGGACTAATGAAAAATATACCTATGTCCTCATTATTTAACCCTTTATCCTTTAATTCCTTCCTAATAAAGCGCGCTTCGACTTCCATTGGCGACTCCAAAGTAACAACATTTGGTAATAATTCAGGAAATCTAACCTGTATAAGTCTTAAAATAGCAGGACATGCAGAAGATATTAAGGGTAGCTTGGCTCCATCCTTATTTAATTCTTTATCTAACACTTTACCTAATATTTCAGCACTATATGCTACTTCACGAACATCATTAAATCCCATTTTTTTTACTGCAGTTAATATTGCATTCACACTGACTTTACCACCAAATTGACTTAAAAATGTTGGAGATACTAAGGCTACTTTATATAAATACTTTTTAATATCCTCTATTGAATCTGGCACTGCATCCTTTGCATGATATGGACAGACTTTTATGCATTCACCACAATCAATACATCTTTCATTAATTATTATAGCCTTTCCATTTCTAACGCGAATTGCTTGGGTAGGACAACTTTTTATGCAAGTAGTACAGCCTAAACATTTTGATTCATTTAAAACAACAGAATGAAAATAGTTTTTCAATTGTATCCCCTCGCTAATCTTGTTAATAATTAAAAATCATTAATATCTTAGTGCCAACATCTTTCATAGAATTAATGTTAAATTTATCAGAACATTTTTTTATATTTGGCAATCCCATACCAGCTCCGAAACCCATTTCTCTAATTTCATTACTAGCAGTAGAATAACCTTCTGTCATTGCTAAATTTATATCCTCAATTCCAGGTCCTTCATCTTCTACATTTATAATAACTTTATCTCGCTCTATAGATACTCTTATAGTCCCACCTAGAGAATGTATTACTAAATTCATCTCTGCTTCATATGTTGCAATAGAAATTTTTCTTATCAATCCATTTTCTAGTCCAATGCTTTGTAATATTTTTTTTATTTTACTTGAAGCATCACCTGCACTTAAAAAGTTTCCTCTTTCTACTGTAAAATCTAATAATAATGTATTATCTTTCACTAAATTCTCTCCTTCACTTGTTTCATAACATCTTTTTTTAGGCTATAGAAACATTTTGTTTGAGAAATTCTATCACTTTATTTCCCTAAATATTTATTATGGAAAGTATATTGGAACAATTATAATCTTTGCTATAAAATATCCAATCACTAAGGCAGATAATGGCAGGATAATAAAGAATAATAAATAATACACTAATAATTCATTTTTATTTCTTTTCCTTCTTTTCATCCTACTTAGTCTCATAAATAACTATCCTTATCCATAAAGTTTAATATAGCGAAGCGTCTTTTCCTATTCGCTAGGGAATCCTGGGTTCCAAAAACCTTCCTATGATTTATAAATTACATATTATTAAACTTCTACTTAAAACATTAAATTCCTTTTTTATTTGTTAAAATCTTAGCACTATTCAGTATTCAATGATTAAACATAATAAAAAGCTGAAGGTTTTCCTCCAGCTTTTTTATATTTTTGTTATTTTTTTAGTACAAAACATTATCTAAAGTTTTGTTCTTCAATTGATTGAATCATTTTCTTAACCATTGTTCCACCAACATAGCCATTTTCACGAGAAGTCAAATTTCCTTTATCAACTTGTTCGTAATTTGTAATTCCTAATTCATTAGCTACTTCCAATTTGAATTGGTCCATGGCTTTTCTTGCTTCTGAAACTTCGATTCGATTTCTTCCTGAATTATTATTGTTATTATTATTTGTTGCCATCCTTATCCCTCCTTTTTTTTGGATTAATCTTAGTATTACCCATGATATTTCAACTATCCTGGTAATTTATTCTTTCAATTCATCCAAAAAAATTCAATTAATTATAGTAGAGAAGAGATTAGAATGTTCTTTCTTTTCTTTATATTTATATATTAATATACTTTTATATATTAATACTCAAAAAAAAGTGCGAGGAATGGGACTCGAAGTCGGAGCCCGACTGGCATATTATTTAATTTATTCATTTGTTATTTATTTATACTTTGTACTTTTATTTACTATTTCTTATTTACATGGGCTTAAAGTGGGTTCTCGCCCATCCCTATTTAATGTACCACATTATAATTACTATGTACTATTACTTTCTATGGTGCTGTTAAATTAAAAATGGTGCGAGGAATGGGACTCGAAGTCGGAGCCCGACTGGCATATTATTTAATTTATT
>CAZHJK010000012.1:73115-80395 GCA_964533275.1 uncultured Eubacteriaceae bacterium
TAATGTACCACATTATAATTACTATGTACTATTACTTTCTATGGTGCTGTTAAATAAAAAATGGTGCGAGGGATGGGACTCGAACCCACACAGCGTTATTGCCACAGGTCCCTCAAACCTGCGTGTCTGCCAATTCCACCACCCTCGCACATATCAACTAAAATATATTATATTGTGATAGTATTTAAATGTCAATGTAAAATAAATTCCATATATGATATTATATTTAAATTATTTATTCATATTCTATAAACCATTCTTCAATATTATTAAATAAATTATAATCTGTTGGATTAATAGGTCCCTTAATTCTATTATTAACAATAAGGGCGGATGTTGTATAATATAAATTTATATAGGGAAGGTCTTGAGATATTTTAGTTTGTAATTCTGAATATATTTTTTTTCTTTCCTGTTCTTCCTTATATTTTGAGGCTTCAACTAGTAACTTGTTCATGTTTTTATTATTGTATGATATAAAATTCATTCCCTCTTTAATTTCACTAGAATGAAAGGCAAAGTACAAATCCGGTACATAAGATAATTCCCACCCAGTAATTATGGCATCAAATTCCTTTTCAGCTATTTTTTCATTTATCTCATCTAAAGGAAGTTCTTCAATATTTACATCAATACCAATTGCTTCTATATATTTCTTAACCATTTTTGATTCCTGTTTTCTTAATCCATTATTTTTATTAACTATTAAATCAAATTCCAATTTAACCTTATCTTTTTTATCTTTATTATCCTTCTTATTCTTATCTTCATCCTCTTCCTGTCCTTCTTCAATATCAGCTTTAGCATCCAAACCGCTCTCTGCAATTAACTTTTTCGCTTCCTCTAAATTATAGCTGTTGAGTTTTAATTGTTTATCATACAGCCATGAGTTTGGTGAAATAGGAACATCCACTACTTCACCTTGATTTAAATATATCTCCCCAAGCATTTCTTGTCTATTAAGTGCTAATTGAATAGCTTTTCTAATATTTACATTTTTAAATAATTCATTATTATGGTTTACAGCAATAAAGTTATATTTTTGTGTTATATATGGATGTATAGATAGTTGTTCATCCTCATCAAAGCGATTCCATTCTCTATCAATTGCTCTTAATAAATCAACATCCTTGGTTTCGAAAGATTTTACTATTTCCTCTTTTTTACTCCTAATCTTTACATGAATATTTTCAATATATGGGATATTTCCCCAATAACTTCCATTTAGTTTTAATAAAATTTCCTTTCCCTGTTCATATTTATTTAATTCATAGGGTCCTGTACCTATGGGTGACCATTTATGAGCTGACATAACATCTTTAGGCTTTTTATATCTATGGGCGGGAAGAACAGGAAATATAAATGCCTCTAGATTACCACTTTGACTATTTGAAAAGCTTATTTCAATTTTATAATCATCTATAATATTATAATCTGTTATTTTATTAATATATTGTGTATAGGGAGAATCTACATCCTTATCTTTTAATACATCCAGTGTAAACTCCACATCCTTTGCTGTAAAAGGTTCATCATCATGCCATGTTACATCTTTTCTTAAGTTAAAGATTATACTTTCTCCATTATTTTGTACAATCCATTCCTCTGCTAGAACTCCCTTAGCTCTATAATTTTCATCAAGGGATATTAAAGACTCATAGATCAACTTCATCACATGATAACTATCTTCTTCTTGATTAATAATTGGGTTTAAATGTGATGGTGTAAAAATTGATAGGGAAAGAGTTCCACCTTGAACTGGGGTATAATTTTGCTCTTCCTCTTGAATTTCTTCTATAGGTTGCTCTATATTAGTAGTGCATGAGCTTATAATAGTAGTAAATAATAATATTATTAGTAATAATGCTACTTTTGTTTTTGCCCCTTTTTTCATTAGAATTGTCCTCCTTAAAATCTTTATCCATATTAAGTAATTCCTTATAGATTAAAGTTATAGATCCTTTTATATAATTTACGGTAGGATAATACCTTCTTTACATAATTTCTTGTTTCCAAAAAGGGTATGTAATCTAGATTTTTACCATCCTTACTATAACGTTTATCTAACAACCATTTTGATACATTACCGCTGCCTCCATTATATGCCGCCAAAACTAGTGGTATGTTCCCATTGAATTGTTTGTTTAGATTTTGTAGATACCATGAACCGATCTCAATATTTACCTCAGAGGTATAAAGTTCCTCTACATAAAAATTTTCTAATCCAATCTTCTCAGCAGCCCAGCTTCCAGTAGCCGGCATGATTTGCATAAGTCCCCTTGCTTCCTTTGGAGAAATAGCATAGGGATTAAAATTGCTCTCAACTTTAATCACAGCAGCTATTAGATATGGGTCAACACTATACACTTTGCTATATTTTATAATTTCTTCTTGAAAACTAACATGAAAAATTCTTCTTAATATTAACGGATGTAAAATATATGCAATAATCATAATTAAAAATATAGTAATAATCCATTTTCCTTTTTTCAAAAAAAGAGCCTCCAATGATGTTTGTCATGCAGATATCTTATAATAAGAGACTATTTATACCAATGATTTTTTAATTTTTTTTCCAAATCATTTATACTTCCACTATTATCTATTAAAATATCTGCAAATATTATTTTTTCCTTTAAAGGCATTTGATTATTAATTCTTTTCATAGCCTGTTCTTTAGTGAAATTATCCCTTTCCATCAATCTTTTTAGTTGGGTTTCTTCATTTATGTATATTAACCAAACCTTGTCTACTAAATGTAATAAGTTTTCTTCAATTAAAAGAGGACAATCATATACAATTTTTTCCATACCATTGTTTCTTTCTTTTTCAAATAATGAAATAGCTAATATATTAACTGCAGGATGAATTATTTGATTTAATTTTTTTAACTTTTCCTGGTTATTAAAAACTATCTCACCTAATACACTTCTATTTAGTTCGCCTTGATTATTTAATATTTTAGTACCAAAGGTATTTACAATTCTGTCTAAAGCAGGCTGCCCTTTTTCAACTACTTTACGAGCAAGTATATCTGCATCAATGATTTTCGCTCCGAAGCTTTTTAATATAGATGAAGCTGTACTTTTACCACTGGCTATACCACCAGTTAATCCTATTATTTGCATACTAACCCCTACTTTAATACTTATTTTGTATCATACCAGCTTTTACCATATGATATATCTACCTTTAATTCCACCGCTAGCTTTGCCGCTTTTTCCATTTCTGTTACCATAATTGATTTTACCTGCTCTAATTCATCCTCTAAAGCCTCAACAATTAATTCATCATGAACCTGTAGTATAAGCTTTGAATGCATTTTTTGCTCTGCTAATCTTCGATAGACATTTATCATAGCAATTTTAATAATATCAGCAGCTGTACCTTGAATAGGTGTATTTAATGCCAATCGCTCTCCAAAGGAACGAATATTAAAATTTCTAGATTGAAGTTCAGGAATATACCTTTTTCTTCCAAATATAGTAGTAACATAACCTTGTTCTTTAGCTTTTACAACAATTTCCTTCATATAATTTCTTACACCAAAATATTTGTCCTTATAATTATCAATGTATTGTTTAGCTTCATGTCTTGGTATGTTTAAATCTCTAGATAATCCAAAATCGCTTATCCCATAGACAATACCAAAATTAACTGCTTTTGCCCTACTTCTCATAATAGGTGTTACATCATTAATATCAACATCAAATACTTGTGAAGCAGTTTGAGTATGAATATCCTGCCCTTTATTAAATGCCTCAATAAGGCTTTTATCCCCAGAAATATGAGCTAAAATCCTTAGTTCTATTTGAGAATAATCTGCATCAACAAGATAATTCTCAGGATTTTGCGGTACAAAAACCCTTCTAATTCTTCTACCCATTTCCATTTTTATAGGAATATTCTGAAGATTTGGTTCTGAACTACTAATCCTTCCAGTTGAAGCAATTGTTTGATTAAAGCTTGAATGAATATTATGTGTTTCGTCATCTATAATATTCATTAAACCATCCACATAGGTTGATTTTAGTTTTGTAATTTGCCTTATTTCAATTATCTTGTCAATTATTGGATGTTTATCCTTTAATCGTTCAAGCACTTCAATATTTGTTGAGTATCCAGTTTTAGTTTTTTTGATTATTGGTAATTTTAGAATCTCAAATAGAATATGTCCTAATTGTTTTGGGGAGTTTATATTAAATTCTTCACCTGCAAGCTCATATATTTCTTTCGTTAGATTTTGAATTCTATCTCCAAACTCCTTAGAAAGATTTATTAATTCTTCTTTTTCTACTCGAAATCCTGTATTCTCCATGTTCGCTAATACATCAATTAATGGCAGCTCTATTTCATAATATAGTGCTTTCATATCATGTTCTTCAATTTTATTCTGAAGTTTTTCATATAAATTTATGATTATATCTAGATTTCTTATGAGAAAACTAGATTTTTCGTCAAAGCCTAAATCTATATATAATCTAGCTTTCTTTCCTTTTCCTAATAGTTGTTCTTCACTTATAATCTGCTGATTTAAATATTTTGAAGCTAAAAGATGTAGATCATATTTAGCGTCAGAGGGCTCTAAAATATAGGCGGCAATGTAGGTGTCAAATTCTAAACCCCTTAGCTTTATTCCATTAATTAAGAGAAAAACCATCAATTCCTTCATATTGTGACCGATTTTTCTAATTTCATGGTTTTCAAATATTCTCTTCATTTCTTGCAATGTTTTTTGTTCATCTATTTTTTCTAAATTTATAAAAAATAGTTCTTCCCCTATTCCTATAGCTAAACCCTGTAGTTTTTTTCTTATGTGATTATTTCCACCTAATAACCAACTTATATACACACTTCCATTTTTATCAATTTTATTTATAAGATCTTTAAGTTCTTTGTTATTTTTAATAATCCTATAATCTAATTCCTTTTTATAGTTTATTTCTTTATTAACATTTTTTTCTAATCCTATTCTTTCTAATAGGGAATAAAACTCTAATTCATTAAAAAAATCTGCAACCTTTTCATTATATGGGTCTTCTAATCTATAATCCTCAATGTTTAATACTAAGGGAATATCCCGTATAATTGTTGCTAATTTTTTACTAAGAACTGCTTGTTCCCTATAGGTATTTAAGTTATTATTTAATGCCTTTTTCTTTATATCATCTATATTATTATATACACCCTCTATGGTTTTATATTCCTGAATTAATTTAAGGGCAGTTTTTTCCCCTACCCCTGGAACCCCAGGTATATTGTCCGATTTATCCCCCATTAATCCCTTTACATCAATTAATTCATTGGGAGTTACTCCGTATCTATTAAATACCTCCTGCCTGTCTATCTTATCTAATTCAGAAATGCCTTTCTTAGTATACCAGACAGTAGTTAAATCTGACGCTAATTGAAAAGCATCTCTATCTCCAGTTAGTATTTTTACTTGCATTCCCTGTTGTTCACCGTACTTTGATAGGGTACCTATTAAATCATCTGCTTCATATCCCTCTAAGGATATTTTTTCTATTCCAAAAGCTGTTAGCATTTCAACCAATAGGGGAATTTGTTGTGCAAGCTCTTCTGGCATCTTTAATCTTCCAGCCTTATAGTCCTTATAATCCTTATGTCTAAAGGTAGGAGCTTTTTTATCAAAGGCAACACCAATATAATCTGGTCTTTCCTCATCTATTACTTTCATTAAAATAGATGCAAATCCGTAAATAGCATTTGTATGTAATCCCTTAGAGTTTGTCAATGGAGGTAGTGCATAAAAGGTTCTATTTATTAAGCTATTTCCGTCTATTATAAACCACTTTTTACTGGTCACTCTATTCACCTCATTTTTATATTATCTTATATCATTATACCAAAAAATAAAGTATAACAAAGGATTCCAATAACCAATGCTATACTTTATTTATATTTTTATAGTATTATATTATCTATTTTCTCTTTATTTTATCCCATAGCCATTTTTTAAATATGAAGATTAAAGCAATAAGAATTAAAATAAATGGTAATGCCTTTGCTATAAATACAATAAGTTTTGCTATTCCCTCTACTATAACATTAATTGATTGGATAAAGCCCTTTTGAATTTTTAAACCTATTTCCTCAAATGGACTTCCTTGAATATTTGAAGTAGAAATTTTTTCTTCTCTCAGAATTATTTCTATAGAAGAATAGTCAACTAGTTTATCCCAATTTTTTAGTGTAGTTTTTCGCATATTAATCTCTGTTCGTATCCTATTTAGCTCTCTTTCAATCTCTAAAATGTCTTCAACCTTATCTGCTTTTTTCATTATTTCTACAATTCGCTCTTCCTGAACCTCTAAATTATTTAGCTCTACTTCTATATCCCTATATTGAGAGGTAATGTTGTCACCAGACATACTATCATTTATAACATTTCCCATTTCTCCAATTATATCTATAGCATCTTCAAAGCTTTTTGAGGGGACCCGTATAAATATATACCCCTCTTTAATCCGCTGATTCTCATTCCTTGAAGTATTATATTCTGGATTGTGTGTGTTAGAACTCTGTATAAATCCATCAATATCTTTTACATATTGTAATATGCTTTTATAAGCACTATCATATTCATCAACCTGAAGAGTCATACTTGCAGAATAAATTATCTTATCCTGCATATTTTGTGAGCTAAGTTCAGAACTTCCTGTATCACCTAAAGATTCCTGTGCCTCTTCTTCTGGAGCTGTATTCTGTGCATAATCTCTTTCTATATCTGCAGCTTTATCCTGAGCAAATTCTGGAGAAGAACCAATCTCACCTCTACCTAAGCTTCCGCTTTCTTCGGTAGCTTCAGCGCCATCCATTGAGGATCTTGAATTCATTAAAAAATTATTATTAAAGGGAGAAAATTCACCAATAAAAAATGCTGATAAAACAACTCCAACTACAAGTATAGCTGCAACCGAGGTCCATTTATTAAACCCTTTAAAGCTTAGTCTTTTATTCTTATCCTTTGCGCTTTGACTTTTTTCTAGATTGATTTTTAAATCATCTCTAAAACCTGCAGGTAGGTTTAACTCCTCAATAGAGTTTACTCTTTTAACCATTTCTAATAGAGATAAATATTCATCATGACATTCCTTGCATTCCTTGATATGTTTTTCAAATTCTATTTTTTCTTCCTTTGATAATTCTTTATCTATATAAAGTGAAATCCATTCTTTTGCTTGTTCACATTTCATAATTATTCCTCCTCGTATAATATGTTTAGGTCTAGTTTTTAATAGGTCTAAACATATTTATTT
>CAZHJK010000013.1:0-76569 GCA_964533275.1 uncultured Eubacteriaceae bacterium
GACTGATACTAATCGGTCGAGGGCTTGACCTTAAAGTTTTCCTTGTGTAGATTTTCAAAGAGCATAAGCTCTTTGAAATAGGTAGAAGGTAGATTCTATTAGGTATTCCTATAGGGTCAGGTAGAAGGTAGAGGAAAACCAGGTAGAAGGTAGATTCTAACAAGTATTCCTTTAAGGTCAGGTAGAAGGTAGAGAAATCTTTTTATACCATATACCATATACCATATACCTGAATTTCAGATATTCCGTGACGATAGCGAAGGGGTCACACCTGTTCCCATCCCGAACACAGAAGTTAAGCCCTTCAGCGCTGATGGTACTTGGGTGGTAACGCCCCGGGAGAGTAGGTCGTTGCGGGATTTTTTTATTTTTTGACACACAAAGTAAGCCCTTCATCTAAGGACTATAACAACTCTTCTACATAAAATAAATTTAAAAGCCTTCACTCTAATTATTTCTATGGTAAAGTATGCCGTGGATTTTTTTTAACTATATCTAAAGCCTTTATTATTTCTGTTGTTATTCTAGCTTGTAATTGAGGATCTAAGGATTTGATTTTATGGTATGTTTCCTTTGTTGAATAGTACATGGGGGGGAGATTATTTAATGAAATAGATATAACATCCTGTCTGCATTTTTCACAGCATATTTTTTCCTTCTTATATGTATATATTATGTTATCCAGCATATGTTCTACTAATTCTTCCATATAATTGGTATATAACAAGACGAACACCTCCTTTAAATGAGTTAATTGTTATAATTTGTATATTCTATATTTAAAAATTTTTTCCTGCAAGTTATTGATTAAGTATTAAAATTTTGGGTATTAATTCTTAAGTAGGTGGGATATTAAATATCATAACTAATAAGGAGGAAATGAGATGCAAAAATATGAATGTTTGGCGTGTGGTTATATCTATGATCCTGAATTAGGAGATCCAGATAATGGGGTTGCTCCAGGGACTGCATTTGAAGATATTCCAGAGGACTGGGTATGTCCACTATGTGGTGTTGGTAAGGATATGTTTGAAGCTGTAGATTAAATTTTACATAATATTGAATAAATTTTAAAAAATCAGCTAGACTACTGGCTGATTTTTTAAAATTGTAATAAAATAAGAAAGAGGTATTCAATTATAATTGAGAATTGAATTTTCTCTGTAGGATAATAATAATTTTGGAGGAATTAAAATGAGATATTGTTCAAATTGTGGAACGGCTAGTGAGGAAGGTGCAAATTTTTGTGCAAATTGTGGATCATCTTTACAAAGAAATCAAGAAGAAGTAAATAGTAAGGATTTCTATAGCCCTAAAGAAAATGATGATTATTCGTCTACAAGTAACCAACAGCCCATTAGTGGAGGCATAAAGGCATTATTATATATATCAACTGTATTTATTACTCTTATCGGAATTATTGTTGGTATTATCTATATGAGTGATCCCATGGAGGAGAAAAGAAAGTTTGGTAAGGGATTATTAATATTTGGAATTGTTTGGACCATTGTAGCTTTCATACTTCCTATTATTGCATTTGTTTTCTTTGCTTTACCCTATGGAATGCATTATATGTATTTCTAAGTAAGGGCAGGATTACCTGTCCCTAAGATAGTAGACAACTAGTATTTTAAAGGAGAATATAAAATGACTGCTAAATTTACAGAAAAGATTAAAACAGATGTAAAAGGCTGGAAGGTAATATTATTTCTTATAGCATTTATAATAGCAATAAACGGGATAACCCAAATTCTTAAACAACTGGACAATCAAAGATTAGCTGGTTATATAAGCATTGCTATCCTTCTTGCAATGATAGTATTTAGCTTTAAGATTATTAATCGTTATATAACAGAATATGAATTTATCATGACTCAGAGTCGTTTTAAGGCAAATAAAATAGTTGGCAAAAGATCTTCAAAGGAAGTATTTGATATAAACTTAAAGCAAATGGAATATATAGTGTCTCAAGAAAGTTTAAAGACAGGTAACAGGGATTTAAGGAAAAAGATAAATGAAAAACAAAATTTAACCCTAATAGGTATAAAGAGAGAAAAAATGATAGGGTATTATAGGGAAGGTGAGAACCTTAATAGTTTTATATTCCAACCTAATGAAAAAATGTTGGTTGCACTTAAAAAGGGACTTGGGGAAGATAAAGTAATCATATAAAAAAACCAGTACTCTATTGAGAGCCCACTGCGGTCTCTTTATTGAGCATCTGGTTTTTTATTTATAGATACTAGGATAAACTATTTATTTTTGCTAAAAGGTCTTCTTTGCTTTGTGCTCCTACCATACGATCCACTTCTTTTCCATCTTTAAAAAATAGAATAGAAGGAATACTCATTACTCTAAACTTTCTTGCAAGATTTCTTTGCTCATCAACATTTAATTTTGCTATTTTTGATTTTCCATCATTTTCTTCAGCTAATTCATCAATAATAGGGCCTACCATTTTACATGGGCCACACCAATCAGCCCAAAAATCTACTAAAACAAGTTGGTCAGATTTCTCCACCTCTTGTTCGAAATTATCTTCATTTAATATTAAAACTTTGTCACTAGCCATAAATTTAAAATCTCCTTTCTCTTCTCATCTCAGTTGTTATTATTCTTACCCAATATTACTAATTACTATCATATACATGTAAATAAAATTTTTCAAGTCGCAATAGAAATTTCTACCTATCTCCTTTAAATTCTTGTTTAATTTCCTTAGATAAATTTTTATTAGTTATTACATCATATCCAGTGAGTGCAGCGGCTTGACTACCCAATAGAATAGTTTTTTCTATTTCAGCAGACAACTCTCCCTTTAGTCTAATTTCCATATCCTCTTGGGGAGAAATATTTTGTATACCTACACAGGGAAAGATAGTAGGTATTTTATGACTAATATTACCCATCATTAGAGGTATATTACTATCCTCAGGACCTTGGATATCAATTATTCCAGCTTCCTTAAGGTTATGGCAGAATAATCTATTTAAGGATTTATTAGTTATAAAACCATTATACTTATTGCTATTATGCACAATGGAAACTTCAGTACCTGTCTGTAGAGCAGCACCCTTTGCACAATTTTCCACCTTAGTAATTATGCCTTCTAAGTCATTTTTCTGGCTATAATATACATAGAACTCAGCACTAGCACTAAGAGGCGGAATCTCGAGATAATTACCTCCATTAGTTATTATCCCTTCAATCTTAATAGAGGATGGTAGGTATTGATTTAATAGGAAGATACCATTAAAGCTTTGAATTACTCCATGCAAGGCATTACTTCCTTTGTTAGATAAAATAGTGCTATGGAAGGATTTACTTTTAAAATCTATAATTATATGGTGAAAATTAATAGAATAACCACTTTCGTAGCTGTTATCACCTGCTTTTAACATAATAGCTGCTGTAATATCCTTTAGGAGTTTATTCTCTGATAATAAGTCTTCCCTTCCCCAAGGAACACCGAATACAATTACACTTCCACCTATTTCTTTTATTACGCTGGCAAGACCAAGGGCTGCCCCAATAGACATAGGAGTGGAAACACTTACATTCCATTTATCAAAGGGCTTATCTGATACTGAATAATTAAAAAATAACCCAATTTTAGGTTGTTTTCCATCTTGTATACTTGCCTGAGATATGACAAGATTATTATATTGATTCTTAATAACTTGAAATCCCTGTTTTTCTAATAATAAATTTATAGTTTGTATCATTTTTGGGGTATTATTATATAAAGCTGTGCTTAAGGAAAAAAGGTCCTCTTTTATGCCTTGGATATGATTTATAATCTTTTGCTTCAAATTAACACCTCCCTTAGGCTGGATTTTGTATTAACACATTTTTATTATTTCCACAAGAGATTACTTTATCCAAAAGGGCATAAATGGATTTTACATAACTATAAAAAATCATTAATAATAGACAAAATATAAATATACAATATAATAAGGAATGAAATTTAAAAGTATTGGTTATAATCTGTAAAAATACTTAAATGGGTGATAAAATGAAAAAAATGAGGGCATGTAGCTTTTGTGGGAATATGCGTGTTAAGGGCATATCCATACTAGAGCAGTGGATGTGCAGCGAATGCGAAGAAAAGCTTTTAAATATGGATGTAGAGCATCCATACTATCAATATCACATGGATCAAATAAAAAGTATTTGGATGAGCCATTATTTATTGCAGAGGTCAAAGGAGATACTTTAGTATAAGTAAATAAAAGTAAAAATGAAACTGAAAGCCACAGTATAAGTAATTACTGTGGTTTTTATATTTATAATAAAGTTCTACTTTTTATAATATAGCCCTGCCATTAAAATACTCTTGGTTTAGGTCTTTTTTTATGCCCTAAATCAAGTATTATACCTTGATACTTTTTACCAACCACTTATAAAAATTATGAACAAGCTGGTAAAAATTATCAAATAAATAAACAGTTTTAACACTGTTAAAGGATTACATTTTGGCACAATAATTGCAATATTTTATGGCAGAGGTGAAAGTTATGTCAAATATATTTTATGAAAATATACACTATAATCCAATAATTGCGGCAGTGAAGCACCTAGATATGTTAGATAGCGCTATGGAATCACCCTGCAAAATCATATTCTTGTTAACTGGAAATATATTTAATCTAGAATCTATGATAGAGATAGCTAAGGAAGGGCAAAAAGGTATATTTGTGCATCTAGATCTTATGGAGGGGTTTTCTAATGATATTGTTTCATTACAATATATTCATGAAAAATTTAATCCGGATGGAATTATTACAACTAAAGGGAATTTAGTCAAACATGCAAAGGGAATGGGTATGTTTACCATACAAAGGCTCTTCCTTTTAGATTCTATGTCACTTGAAACCGGTAAAAAATCTATTTCACATACTCGTCCTGACGCTGTTGAGATACTACCGGGAATTATACCAAAGATTACTAAAGATATACATAGGGAAATCAAAATTCCCATCATAGTAGGTGGACTTATTATGGATAAGGAAGATGTCATTAGCAGTTTAAATGCCGGAGCAGTCGGCATCTCTACTAGCAATAAGTCGATTTGGTATATGTAATGGTATAATCCAGGGAATCTTCCCTGTAGATTAGAATAAAAAAATATATAAGGAGGTGGACCAATGAAACATCTTGGTACAATAATTGGAACTGCTATAGCTGGTATTTTTGTTATGAGTGTCTGGGGTGCTTTCGCAGAGGCTTATGGTATTGGCGGGGGGTGGTTTGCAGGACTTATCATCATTGGTACAATGTGGTTTTTGAATCATGCAGTCGGAATAATAAACAACGATGGAGCTTTTGTAGATATGGCAGCTGGAATAGGAATGGCGGGTACAATGCGAGATGTATTCCTACATGGAGGAGAGGCCTTTACATCTTCCTTACCAACTTTGATTGTAGTATTGTTGGGAGGTATAACTGGAGGTTTTGCAGCTGTAAAACTTGAGCAATATTTAGCTAAAAAAGAGGCTAAAGAAGAAAAGGCAGAAGCATAAAAGTAAAATTTAATTATTTTGAAGGGAGGATTAACGGTGACATTTCAAAATATGGTAGCAACATTTTCAGGAGCATTTATATTCCCATTTCTTATTAGAATGTTATGGGGGAAAATGTGTGAAAGTTGGGGTAATATTGGTGGATGGGTTGCAGCTGGCTTTATCGTTGGAACAGCATGGACACTAAATCACGGTGTAGGTATGATGTTTCAAACAGGTGGAGCATGGATAGATATGGCTTGGGCAGCAGGAATAGGACTTTTTGTCGCATCAGTAGCTAGTGGAGATAGCTTGTCCAAAGGCTTATCAAACTATTTTTTTGCATTAGTAGGTGGTACTTTAGGCGGATTTATTTTATCTTGTTTCATGTAGTATAGTAAAGTATGCCTTTCTAGCAAGGGAGCAAATTTCCTATTTTATAAGAATTGGCGTTAGAGATTTACTGTAAAGGCATAAAACATAATGAAATATTCTTGCATTTAAAGGAAGATATACTTCATAAGTGGAATAAGGAATTAATAAGAAAATAAAAAGGGGGATAATTATGGCTAAGAAGTACATTATGGCATTAGACCAAGGCACCACAAGTTCAAGAGCTATGTTATTTAACCATGAGGGTGAGATCGTTAGTGTTGCCCAAAAGGAATTTACACAAATTTATCCCAAGGCTGGCTGGGTTGAACATGATGCTATGGAAATATGGGGAACACAAAGTGGAGTAGCTCGAGAGGTATTAGAAAGTGCTGGTATTAGTCCACAGGAAGTAGCTGCAATAGGTATTACCAATCAAAGAGAGACTACTGTTGTATGGGATAAGAAAACTGGGAAGCCTATTTATAATGCTATTGTATGGCAATGTAGAAGAACAGCTTCTATATGTGATGACCTTAAGGATAGAGGACTAGCAGGATATATCAAAGATAATACCGGATTGATTATCGATGCATATTTTTCAGGAACAAAGGTTAAATGGATACTAGATAATGTTGAAGGGGCTAGAGAAAGAGCAGAAAAAGGAGAATTGCTATTTGGTAACATTGATACTTGGTTAATATGGAACCTTACTAGGGGTATGGTCCATGTAACAGATTATTCTAATGCTTCTAGGACCATGCTTTATAATATTAAGGATCTAAAATGGGATGAGAAGATATTAAAAGAGTTAGATATCCCAGCAGCAATGCTACCAGAAGTAAAGCAATCCAGTGAGGTTTATGGATATACTGATAAGTCAACATTTGGTGGAGCTATGATACCTATTGCAGGTATAGCAGGTGATCAACAAGCTGCATTATTTGGGCAAGCATGTTATGAGCCAGGAATGGCTAAAAACACTTATGGAACTGGTTGTTTTATGTTAATGAATACCGGTGAGGAAATGGTTCCTTCAAATACTGGATTATTGACAACTATAGCTTGGGGAGTAGACGGCAAGGTTGAATATGCCCTAGAGGGAAGTATATTCATAGCTGGTGCAGTTATTCAATGGTTAAGAGATGAGCTAAAATTAATTGATAATTCCAAGGATAGCGAATATTTTGCCACTGAAGTTGAAGATAACAATGGTGTTTATTTGGTACCTGCTTTTGTAGGATTAGGTGCACCCTACTGGGATATGTATGCTAGAGGAACCATGGTAGGTTTAACTAGAGGAGCAAATAGAAATCATATTATTAGAGCAGCTCTAGAATCCATCACTTATCAAACAAGAGATGTTCTTGAAGCCATGCAAGAAGACTCAGGTATAGATCTTCAAGCACTAAAGGTAGATGGTGGAGCAGTTGCAAATAATTTCTTAATGCAATTCCAGTCTGATATATTAGGAGTTTCAGTAGATAGACCTCAAGTAACTGAAACAACTGCATTAGGTGCTGCATACCTAGCAGGATTAGCCGTTGGGTTCTGGGAAAACAAAGAACAAATTGGTAAGAAGTGGGCTGTAGATAGAACCTTTAAGGCAGAAATGGCTGAAGCTGAAAAAGAAAGGTTATACGCTGGTTGGAAGAAAGCTGTAAGCAGAGCTAAGAAATGGGAAGAAACTGAAGAAAAATTAGCAGCAGATGAGGCAGCAGCTTCTGATAAATAAACAAATAAAATTATTTACAGTTTGACTCAAATATGGTATAATTTACTAAAAGTAAATAAAAGTGGTCTAGAGAAGAAGGAGAGCCACACTATAGTTATCCTATATAAAAATGATAGGGATAACTTAGTGTGGCTTTTTTATTTAAATATACTCCAATAAATAGATAAAGAGTAGTTATTAGATAGAATTTAATTTTAAAGGAGAGAGGGGTTTTAATGTACGATATAACCATTATAGGTGCAGGAATAATAGGGACCTCTATTGCAAGGGAATTGTCTAAATATAAGTTAAAGATTGCTTTAATAGATAGGGAAAATGATGTAGCCAATGGCACAACCAAGGCAAATACAGCAATAATACATGCAGGATTTGATGCTACACCAGGAACAAAAATGGCAAGATTTAATGTGCAAGGAAATGTAATGTTTGACAAATTATGCGAAGATCTTGATGTAGAATTTAAGCGAATAGGATCATTGGTCATCGGTTTTAATGAAGAAGACATGGAAGAGCTTCAAAATTTGTATGATAGGGGCATAGAGAATGGTGTTCCAGGTATGGAGATAATAGGGCACAAAAGAGTAAAAGAATTAGAGCCTAATATTAGTGATAATGTGACAGGAGCTTTGTATGCTCCTACAGCTGGGGTTATAGGACCTTGGGAATTGGCTATTGCCTTAGCTGAAAATGCCATAGAAAATGGAGTAGAGCTTCTATTAAATCATGAAGTGAAGGATATTCAGAAGAATCAGGAAGGATATGAACTTTTTACCAATAACAGGGTGCTAAGTACAAAATATATAATAAATTGTTCTGGTGTTTATTCCGATTATATTAACGAAATGATAGCAAAACCAACATTTAAGATAAACCCAAGGAGAGGACAATATTTTGTGTTGGATAAAAGTGTAGGGAATCTAGTGAATACTGTTGTATTTCAATGTCCCACTAAATTAGGGAAGGGTATATTGGTGAGTCCTACCATTCACGGGAATATCTTAGTAGGTCCAGATGCAGAAGATTTGGATGATAAGGAAAATCTTAGTACAACTGAAGATAGATTAAAATATATTAAGGAAATTGCAAAACTTAGCGTTGAAGAAATACCCTATCATATGACCATAACTACCTTTGCGGGGATAAGAGCAGAGCCTAGTACAGGGGACTTTATTATTGAAGAAGCTGAAGATGCAAAGGGCTTTATCAATGTTGCAGGTATTAAATCTCCTGGGTTAACATCCTCTCCGGCTATTGCTCGTTATGTTGTGGACTTAGTGGGAAAAATTGTAGGTAACCTTGAGGAAAAAGATGATTTTAACCCAAAAAGAAGGAAACTTATAAGATTTAATCTGCTTAGCCAAAAAGAAAAAGAGAAAATTATTAAAGATAACCCAAAATTTGGTAAAATAATATGTAGATGTGAACATATCACAGAGGGAGAAATTGTAGATATCATCAAAAGAAAAGCAGGAGCCACTACTGTCGATGGTGTAAAAAGAAGGGCAAGACCTGGTGCAGGAAGATGTCAAGGAGGTTTTTGTGGTCCAAGAGTTGTGGAGATATTGGCAAGGGAATTGGGCAAGGAAATGGATGAAATCCAAAAGGATAGAATTGGTTCCTATATTCTAACGGAGAAAACTAACAAAGGGAATAATTCTATGAAGGAAGAAGAGCTTGAGTTGTTTCCAATATAAGAATAAAGGGGGGAGAAGAAAATGTTGAATTACGATATTGTTATTATCGGTGCTGGACCAGCTGGACTTGCGGCTGCAGTAGAAGCAAAAAAGGGTGGAGTAGATAATATTTTGGTGATTGATCGAGATAGGGAACTTGGAGGAATACTTCAACAATGTATACATAACGGATTTGGTCTTCATGAGTTTAAAGAAGAACTTACAGGACCAGAGTATGCAGAGAGATTTATACAGCAATTAATAAATTTAGATATTGAATATAAATTAAATACCATGGTTCTTGATATTACCCAAGATAAAGTAGTCCATGCTATTAATATGGAAGATGGCTATATGACAATCAAGGCAAAGGCGATTATCTTAGCAATGGGCTGTAGAGAGAGAGCAAGGGGTGCTATCGCTATACCAGGGACTAGACCAGCAGGGATATTCACTGCAGGAACAGCCCAAAGGTATATAAATATGGAAGGATATATGGTAGGGAAAAATGTGTTTGTTTTAGGTTCAGGGGATATTGGCTTGATTATGGCAAGAAGACTTACTTTAGAAGGTGCCCGTGTGAGTGCTGTAGCAGAAATTATGCCATACTCAGGAGGGCTTACCCGAAATTTAGTCCAATGTCTTGATGATTATAATATCCCATTACTACTAAGCCATACCATTGTTGATATTCAAGGAAAGGACAGGATAGAAGGTGTTGTGGTATCTAAAGTAGATAACAATAGAAAGCCCATACCTGGCACAGAAAGGTATTATGAGTGTGATGCTTTACTTCTATCTGTAGGATTAATACCGGAAAATGAGCTTTCTAAAAGTGCTGGCATAGAAATAGATCAAATGACTAACGGTCCAATAGTCAATGAATCTATGGAATCCACCGTAGAAGGGATATTTGCCTGTGGGAATGTGGTTCATGTCCATGATTTGGTTGATTATGTTAGCCAAGAGAGTAGGCAGGCAGGCAGTAATGCTGCCAAATATGTAAAGGATATGCTCATAAGAAAGGGGACTACTCTAAAAACTAAGCCAGGGGATGGGATTAGCTATATCGTTCCCCAGATTATCCGAACCGATAATTTAGAAAAACATCTGGATGTATTTATGAGAGTAAAGGATGTTTATTCTAATAGTAAGTTAGTGGTAAAGGTGGATGGTGTTTCTGTAAGAGAGATTAAAAAGAAACACATGACACCTGGTGAGATGGAAAGAATTAAGTTAGATTTTAAATTACTTAAAGATATAAATGACTCTGTTATTTCTATTGAGGTAGAAAGGGAGGTGGTCTAATGGAAGTAAAAAATATGATTTGTATAGTTTGTCCCATAGGTTGCCATCTTGAGGTAAAGAATATACATGGGAAGTATATTGTTAAAGGGAATCAGTGTATTAGAGGTCGGGAATATGGGATAAAGGAGTTAACTAATCCAACCAGAGTTTTAACTTCCACAGTAAAGGTGAATAAGGCACATCTTTCAAGATTACCAATAAAAACTAAAGGAGGGATACCCAAGAATAAGATTAATGAATGTATAGAAGAAATAAACAAAGTAGAATTAGATGCACCCATAAAGATAGGTCAAATTATTATAGAGAATATCCAAGGAACTGGTGTTGACGTAATTGCTTCTAGAAGCATATGAATAAACACGGGAGGGATATGATGAAGATAATAGAGATTGGAAGCAAAGGGGAGATAAAAAAAAGATATAATGAACATCAGATGCCCTATGGACTAGACTATTCTCTCTTATTTAAACATTGTGATCAAGGGATTTGTATAACAGATGAATTTGGCAATGTGGAATATATCAATGATCCTTATTGTAAAATATTTCATATTAAGGTTACCCCTGTTGAGAAGGTAAACATATTAAAAGATAATTTTGACAAAATCATTATAAATGCCTTTAGGGATAAGAAAAGTACCAAAGGCACTGTTGTTAATCAAGCAGGGCATATTATTTCTGAGGTACAGGCTTGGCCTATATTTTACAACAATCAATTTAAAGGTGTAATAGCAAGCTATGGAGCCATGGAAAGAGATTCCAATAACATAACCAATTTATATCGATTAAAAGGCAATGAGAATACAGAATTAAAGGGGCCATTCAAGGAAATAATAGGGGAAAGTGAAAACATAAAAAACACTTTATTAATGGCACAAAGAGCTTCTCAAATTTCTTCTACTGTTATGATTCAAGGAGAAAGTGGTACGGGTAAGGGATTGGTAGCTGAAGCCATCCATAATTATAGTCAAAGAAAAGATAAGCCCTTTGTAATTGTTAATTGTGGAGCTATACCATCCAATTTATTGGAAACTGAATTATTTGGACATGAGCAGGGAGCCTTCACTGGTGCTATAAAAAGAAAAATAGGGAAATTTGAATTAGCAAATGGCGGAACTATTTTTTTAGATGAGATAGGAGATCTTCCTTTAGAAATGCAGGTTAAACTCTTGAGAGTTATTCAAGGAAAAAAATTTGAACGAGTTGGAGGCAATGAGACATTAGAAGTAAATGTAAAAATAATATCAGCTACCAATAAAAATTTAGAAAAAATGGTAGAAGAAGGTAGATTTAGAGAGGATCTCTATTATCGATTAAATGTTATCACTTTAAGGCTACCGAGTTTGCGGGATAGGATAGAAGATATCTCTTTGCTAACCAAACATATTATTAGTAAAATTTCTCAGAAAATGGACAAAAGCCCGATAGAATTTAGCAAAGAAGCTCTGATTGCTATGGGTCATTATCATTGGCCTGGCAATATAAGGGAGTTAGAAAATCTGATTGAAAGGATTATTGCTTTATCAGACAAAGAGATAGTGGAAATATATGATTTACCTGATTATATTTCTAATATCTATGATTTTATGATGCCTGACTTTCATAAAACTGGGCTTATCAATATGAATAATATGGGGTGTATAGCTACCCTTGAGGAATATGAAAGGGAAATTATAAAATCGGCTATAAATAAATTTGGTAGTTTTAATGCTGCTGGTAAAGCCTTAGGAATAACCCATAAAACTGTCGCCTTTAAGGCACGAAAATACAATATTATAGATTAATAGTTAAATACAAACTTGTAATTAGGTTAATATTTAATTAGTTTCATCTATATGACAGTCATGCCAGTGGAAATACCTTTTACGAAAATATTTAAGCTCCTTACTTTCTAGATATAAAGATTGGAAGGATGCTTAATTTTTTGCATAAAAATACCATAATATAAGTGTATCCCCATCAACAATGAAGATAGATATAAATATAAATAAAGTAATGAATTGAAATAGTGTGGAAGGATTGATAAGATAAAGGAGATCATACATATAAAATTTTAGGCTATAATTATTTTGGGTTCTAATACGCCATATAAGGAGTATATAAAATGTCAATATTAGAGGGATTAGAAGAACTATTGATAGAAGATTTAACTCGCTTACATACGCCTGGGCATAAGGGAAAGGACTACCTGCCAAACATTTTAAGAGAAGATATTCAAAGAATAGATTTCACAGAAATTCCAGGAAGCGATAATCTACATAATGCCAGGGAAATGATTTTACAGTCTGAAGAAAGATCAGCTAAGGTATTTAAAGCCCTGGGAACATATTACTTAATAAACGGTACTACCGTGGGTATTCAAGCTATGATATTATCTACATGTAATCCAGGGGATAAAATAATAGTTCCACGAAATTGTCATAGATCTGTTTGGAGTGCTCTAATCCTCGGAGATATAACGCCGATATATATTTCTCCTCAAACCCATCCCCATACAGGGATAGGTCTTTCAATATCCCCAGAGGAAGTACAAAGTAAATTAAAGCAGCATCCAGATATTAAAGCAGCTATTATAACATATCCTACCTATTATGGCAGCTGCAGCGATATTGAAAAAATTAGTAAAATATTGCATAATGAGAATAAGCTATTATTAGTAGATGAAGCCCATGGAGCCCATTTTGCAATTCATAATAAGCTACCCATAACTGCATTAGAGGCTGGTGCAGATATAACGGTACAAAGCACTCATAAGTTATTATCCTCCTTCACCCAATCATCAATGCTTCATGTGGGAAGTAATAATATATCCATAGAAAGGTTGGAGATGTTTTTAACAATGCTTCAAAGTTCCAGTCCCTCCTATCCATTAATGGCATCCTTAGATTTTGCAACTAAGCATGCTAAGGAGGAAGGCTATAAAAGATGGGATAATATTTTAAAATGGACTATAAGTGCTTATAATGAGATAAAGGATAGAACATCTATGGTCCCGCTAGGGATGGATATAATAGGAAAGCACGGAGTCGCAGATTTTGATCTTAGCAAATTATTAATAAATGTTTCCAATATTGGATTAAGGGGTACAGAGGTGGATAAAATTCTAAGGGAACAATATGGGATTCAAGTGGAGCTCTCGGATTATAATTATATTTTAGCTATGGCAGGTATAGGAACTGAACAAGAGGATATTGAAAGGTTTACAAAGGCTATAATAAAGATAAATAATCTATATAGTATACATAAAAAACCACCGACCATAAAAATAAATACAATAAAGGAGAAGGTTGTATTAACCCCTAGGGAAGCTGTATATTCCAAGGCACAGGATGTATTACTAAAAGATTCACAGGGGAGGATTAGTAAGGAGTTTATTATACCCTACCCCCCTGGGATTCCCATTGTATTGCCTGGAGAGGAAATTACAAGGGAGATAATTAATATTATTGCAGAAATAAAACAATGGGGAGGTCAAATTATCGGACCCAAGGATCCAAAGTTGAATAAAATAAGTGTAATAAAAATGTAGAAATCAAAGAGGAAGATGAAGATATGATAAATACTAAGGGAAAACTAATTGTAATCGAAGGGGTAGATGGAAGCGGGAAGGAAACCCAGACAAAAAAATTATATGAAAGACTTTTACATGAAGGATTAAAAATAAGGAGAGTTTCCTATCCAAGGTATGATAATGACTCATCCATTTTAGTAAAAAAATATCTTAGGGGAGACTTTGGAGAAAAGCCTGAGGATATTAGTCCATATATAGCATCAACCTTTTTTGCAATAGATAGATATGCATCCTATAAAGAGGATTACCAGGATTTTTATAATAATGGAGGAATAGTAATAGCAGATAGATATACCACATCAAACATGGTACACCAGGCTGGAAAGATTATGGATTCTATAGAAAGAGAAAAATATTTAGATTGGTTATGGGACCATGAATTTAATTTATATGGACTACCTATACCGGATTTAGTATTTTTTTTAGATATACCAGTGGAAATGAACCAAATGCTTATGGAAGGCAGGAAGAATAAGTTTTCCGGAGAAAGCCAACAGGATATACATGAAAAGGATACTAAGCATTTAATACAATCCTATGAAAATGCCAGCTCATTAGTGGATAAATATCATTGGAAAAGAATTAGATGTATTAAGGAGGATAAGCTGCTTTGCGTTGATGAAATACATGAGATGATCTATAATATTTTCATGGAAGAAATTCATAGATGCTAGGGAACAGGGAACAGTAAAACCGTAGGGAACGACGCCCTCGTCGTTCCGGGAACAGGGAACAGATTTAGGGGAACGAATTGTATAAGGGTAAAATATCTTCATATGCTCCTCCGCAAATGTCGCCTTTTTTCTGAAGGAGAAACAGAATATGGTGAAAAAAGACTCCATTAAGTCGTCGCTTTATGAAATATTTTACCCTATAATACAGGAAAATACTAAAGGTTGTCATCCTGAAGAGCTTGTGACGAAGGATCTAAGGTTTTTCTAGCAACCAGTAACCAGTAACTAGCTACTGTAACTGATAACTATTTAAGGAGGGATATTTAATGAAAATGGTAATTGCTATTGTGCAGAATGAAGATACTCATTTATTGACGGATGCATTAATGGAAAATGAATTTAGTGTAACAAAGCTGGCAACCACTGGGGGATTTTTAAGGGTTGGGAATACTACCTTATTGATTGGTGTAGAAGATGAACAAGTAGATACTGTTATTGACATAGTAAGAGAAGTTGCTAAATGCAGGGAACAGATTATTACTACCACTACACCTTCTGCCTATGGAACAGAAATGTTTTCAACCTATCCAGTAAAGGTACAAGTCGGGGGAGCTACAATATTTGTAGTAGATGTAGAACGCTTTGAAAAAATCTAATAACTACTTCCATGAAATTGTAGGTCAACAAAAAGTAGTAGAGACATTGACCCAGGCATTAAATAATAATCATATCTCCCATAGTTACATTTTTTCAGGACCAAAGGGTACCCAAAGAACAAGGATGGCATATTCCTTTGCAAAGGCACTATTGTCAGAGGGAAAACCATCCTATAGTGATTCCAGCAGAAGGGTAGAGGATCATAATCATCCTGACCTAATAAATATTTTCCCTGATGGCACCAGTATAAAAATTAAGCAAATAAGAGATGATTTAATAAAGGATATTTCTATTAAGCCCTTTGAATCTAAATACAAGATATATATTGTACATGATGCACATACTATGGGAACGCCAGCCCAAAATGCATTGCTTAAGACCTTAGAAGAACCACCGGAATATGGGATCATTATACTTATAACTAATAATCTTCCGGTACTTTTACCAACAATAATATCTCGAAGCCAAAACCTCCAATTTAAGCCTTTGAATGAAAATATTATTCAAAACTATCTCCAGAAGAGGCATAAGATAGAAGAACAAAAAGCAAGGGAAATTTCCATAATGGCAAACGGGAGTATAGAAAAGGCAGTATCGCTATGCCAGAAGGATAACATTTTACAGGAAAGAGAGGAATTATTACAAAGCCTTCTTAAAATTATTAAGGATAAGGATGTTATTACAGCATTTTCCACAGCACAATATCTAAAGGAACACAAAGAACATTTAGAAGAACTATTAGATTTTATTATGCTTTGGTTCCGAGATATTTCTCTATATAAGGAGCTTGGAAAGAATAGATGGATAATTCATAGGGAATATGAAGATTTATTACAAGAATTCTCATATTATTTATCAGATGACCAAATTAATGTTATAATAGAAGAGGTAAACATAAGTAAAAACAATATGAAGTATAATGTAAATCTTCAATTAAATATGGAGACCATGCTATTAAAAATGCAGGAGGAATAATACATGTTTAAAGTTGTGGGAATAAGATTTAAAAAGGCGGGCAAAATTTATTATTTTGATCCAGTTGATATAGATGTAAAGGCAGGAGATTGTGCAATAGTGGAAACAGCAAGAGGGGTAGAGTTTGGGGAGGTAGTACTTGGACCGAAGGAGGTTACAGAGGAAGAAATTGTTGCCCCCATAAAGCCTGTGCTTAGGAAGGCTTTAGAAGAGGATTATGTGAAGGCGAAGGAAAACCGAGATAAGGAAAAAGAAGCATTGACTATATGTCAAGAAAAGGTAGAAAAACACAATCTAGAAATGAAGCTTATAGATGTAGAATACACCTTTGATAACAATAAGGTAATCTTTTACTTTTCTGCAGAGGGCAGGGTTGATTTTAGAGAACTTGTAAAGGATTTGGCAGCTGTGTTTAAAACAAGAATAGAGCTTAGACAGATCGGAGTACGGGATGAGGCAAAGATGCTAGGGGGTATTGGACCCTGTGGGGTAACCCTATGTTGCTCTACTTGGTTAGGGGATTTTGAACCTGTATCAATAAAGATGGCAAAGGAACAGAGCTTATCTTTAAATCCCAATAAAATCTCTGGTATTTGTGGACGATTGCTTTGCTGTTTAAAATATGAACAAGATGCCTACGAAGATGCAAAGGAACGATTACCTAATGAAGGAGAAAAAGTAAAAACTCCAGAGGGTATAGGAGAAATATTACAGGTTAATCTAATACAAGAAACAATTAAGGTTAAATTAAAGGGAGAAGAAACTAAAATTAAGGATTTCTCTGTAAATGAAATAGAGATAATAGGGAAAAAGAAAAAAGATAATGGTTGTTGTGCAAAGAATAATGGAAATGGTTGTTGTTCCAATAAACATTAAAAATATTTCTCTTTTTCCTCTTCACATTTTATCTTTATTATGTTTAAATATTAACAGAGCTATTTTATATTATAGAAAATTTCTTTTTTCTATAATAAAAAAATAGAGGTTGCAAGGGGAGTATCCCCTACTAATCGCTTAGCTGTTTTACCCAGCGAAAGCGTCGAAGACGCTATTTAATACCTTTAAGGAGGTGAGTTTTAATGGCATATTTTATAAATGATGATTGTATTAGCTGTGGAGCTTGTGAGCCAGAATGTCCAGTTGGGGCAATTTCTGAGGGTGATGACAAGTATGTAATAGACCCAGAAACTTGTATTGATTGTGGAGCATGTGCAGATGTTTGTCCAGTAGATGCACCAAATCCAGAATAAAAACTACTTAAACTAAAAGGGATCCCATGGGATCCTTTTTTCCTTATAATGATCTTACTTCCTTGCACATTTGTATACTATTCTGTAAATAATTCCATTAAATAAATACAATTAAATAACGGATTGATAGGGCATAATGTGGGTATTTTAAATAATATACTGTTTTAAGAAAATATTTTATTTTAATACATAATAAATTTTATTCTAAAGGAGGAAAGTAGGCACATTGGGTAGAACAATAGGAATTATTATGGTGATTATACTAATTATAATTATTTTAGGGTGCACTGCCCCTTTAGCTGATGAAGAAAATGATATGAATCAGGAGAATAACCCAGCCTCCACGATTAAGAATACAAAAGATCTACAGCTTGAAGAAGGACTTTTTAAAGGAAATATAACTCTTCCCTTTAGCCTTGAAAATATGGAGGGTGATTTAAAAAGCATAGAGGACTATATGGGGAAAATAATATTTTTAAATTTTTGGTCAGGAAGTTGTAGTTTATGTGTGGAAGAGCTATCTGTTTTAGATGGGTTCTACAGGGAGAATCAGAAGGAGACGGTAGTCATTGCAGTAAATTTGGGAGAAGAAAAACAAGAGGTAGATAAATTTATAGAGAATAACAATATAAGTTATCCAGTATTATTAGATCTACAAAAGAAAGTGGCAGATATTTATCGTATACAGTCTACGCCCACCACCTATATAATAGATAAGAAAGGAATAATTCGTAATATTCATTTAGGGCCTATGGATAGGAGCAAGATGGAAACTTATCAACAGGAAGCATTGAAAAATTATGAATAAAGAGTTATACTAGATAAAACTTACCCACAAAATGTGGATAAGACACTATATTTTGTGGGTAAGACTCTATTTATCCACAATATCTTTTATAAGCGGTGATATTATGACAAGAAATTCTCTTCTAAAGGAAAATGAAAGAATAGACGATTTACAAATCAAGGGATTGAGTATAATACAAGATCCTAAAAAGTTTTGTTTTGGAATGGATGCAGTACTATTGGCAAATTACGCAGCCCAAGATATTGTAAAAAATAGTAGGGTGGTGGATTTAGGCACTGGTACTGGTATCATTCCTTTATTATTGTATGGAAAAACCCAGGTCAGAAAAATCATTGGCATTGAGATACAAGCAGATATGGTTGAAATGGCAAAGAGAAGTGTAATTCTTAATGACTTGCAGGATACTATAAATATAATAGAGGGAGATATTAAAAATCCACCTTCCCAGATTCTGCCTAATTATTATGATGCTATAGTTTCAAATCCTCCCTATATGGTAAATAAAAGTGGATTAGTTAATCCTACAGAGGCAAAGGCTATTTCCCGGCATGAGATTCTATGTACTCTAGAGGATATAATAAAAACAACAAAAAGACATTTGAAATCCAGGGGTAAGTTCTATATGATTCATCGCAGTGAACGATTAGTGGATATATTAACATTGATGAGGAAATTTAATATTGAACCTAAAAAAATTAGATTTATTCATCCATCACAGGATAAATCTCCAAATTTAATTTTAATACAAGGTATAAAAGGAGGGAATCCCCTTCTAAAAATAGAAAAGCCTTTATATGTATATGAAGAAAATGGAGACTATACCTCTGAAATTTATGATATTTATGAATGGGAGAAATCATACCATAAGGGTGGGGCAAATAATGGATAATGAAAAAACAGGCATGATATACTTTTGTGCAACACCAATTGGGAATCTTGAGGATATAACCCTAAGGGTTCTTAGAATATTACAGGAGGTAGACCTAATTGCAGCAGAGGACACCAGACATAGCATAAAGCTTTTAAATCATTTTGAGATAAAAACCCCCCTCACTTCTTACCACCAACATAACGAGATGTCAAAGGGAGACCAGATTATAGAATGGGCAAGGGAAGGGAAAAAAATAGCTATTGTATCTGATGCAGGAATGCCAGGCATATCAGACCCAGGCCAGGAATTGATAAAAAAATGTATAAATGAAGATATCCCCTTTACCTTACTTCCGGGTGCAAATGCAGCCCTAATGGCATTAGTATTATCAGGACTATCCACAGAATCCTTTGTATTTGAAGGATTTTTATCCCGGGAGAAAAAACAACGAAATAATCAAATAGAAGGTATAAAAAAGGAGATACGCACCATAATCCTTTATGAAAGTCCCAATCGAATAGTAGGTACTCTAAAGGAACTCCAAAAGTATTTAGGTCAAAGGCAGATAGCTTTAGGTAGAGAGCTTACAAAACATTATGAAGAAATTTGGCGGGGTACATTTGAAGAAGCCATAGAAGAATTTCAAAACAGACAAGCAAGGGGAGAATTTGTCATAATCATAGAGGGTTTGTCCCAAGAGGATATAATAAAAGAAAATAAGGAAAAATGGGAGCGCTTCACAATACTACAACACCTTGAGTACTATATGGAACAAGGAGATAGTAAAAAGGAAGCTATGAAGAAGGTAGCTAAGGATAGAGATATACCTAAAAGAGAGGTCTATCAATACACCATATAATAGTGTTTCAGACACCTTTAGAAGACCTGATTATTTGCTCCTGTTAAGATATTCCATAATTTTATCACAATAGGCTAACATTACAATACCAATAAAAAACACGGAAAATCCATAAAGAGGTTTTACAAAAATTAAAGTAAAGCTTATTATAGACAAAACTTTAAATAATGATAATTTATTTTCATTAATAAAACTGAATAATTCATATAACATGAAACTTTCCCCCTTATGTAAGTACTATTTATTAGTTTAGATTAAAGATATAACTAAAATGTCTCTAAATAATCATTAAAAAGTATATATTATATTAAGAATATATATATCCTAAAAGAAGGCAAATAAACCAAAACATATACAATAAAAAATCTCCTATTTTAAAATAGGAGATTCAAAAAAGATATTTTTTATTTTAATTCATCAATACATTTTGGACATACATTTTTACCCTTAAAGGAAAGTGTGTCCTTAGCTTGACCACAGAAGATACAAGCTGGCTCATATTTCTTTAACATAATATAATTACCATCAACAAAGATTTCTAGAGAATCTTTTATGTTAATACCTAAAGTACGACGCAATTCAATAGGAATAACAACTCTACCTAATTCATCTACTTTTCTTACTATGCCTGTTGATTTCAAATGATAGACCCCCTTTTATGCAATTTTCGACAAATTTTACACATATTAAATATTAGCAGAATTTACATAAATAGTCAATATATGAATGCATTTAAAATATATTTAAATTTGCGTAGTCATTATCATATGCTATGGGAGAGGAGTATAAAATGATAAAACCAGGTGCCTTAAAACCAGGAGATTGTATAGGAGTAATCTCCCCCTCCAGTCCAGTAAAGTTAGAACTATTTCAAAGTGGTATTAAATACCTTGAAAATCAAGGATTTAGAATAACTATAGGAAAACATTCCCTTGAAAAAAGTAATGGGTTTTTAGCAGGCAGTGAAGAACAAAGACTATATGATATACACCAAATGTTTAGAGATCCTAATATCAACGCTATATTTTGCAGTAGGGGAGGCTATGGAAGTCTTTCCTTACTAGATAAAATAGACTATGATTTAATAAGAAGAAACCCAAAGATATTTTTAGGCTATAGTGATATAACAGCCCTTCATATTGCCATAGGACAAAACTCCGAATTAGTTACCTTTCATGGACCAATGGTTTCTGACTTAACAGAAAAATCCCCTGAATACAATAAAATAATGTTAAGAAGAACAATGATGCAGTCAAGTTCAATAGATGAGATATTCCATCCAGAAAAGGAAACAAAAGTAATATATCCAGGGAGGACTATGGGAAGGCTTACGGGAGGAAATTTAAGCCTTATTTGTTCTACCCTAGGAACAGACTTTGAGATTAATTGTAAAAATAAAATATTAATTATTGAAGAAGTAGGGGAACCCAGCTATAAAATACATCGTATGATAATTCAGTTAGCATTAGCGGGAAAGCTAAGTGATGCAGTAGGGTTTATTATAGGAGAGTTTTATAATTGCATAGAAGAGGAACAATATCCCTTAGATAAAATGTTGGAGGATTTATTTCTACCCTATAAAAAACCTACAATCTATGGTGTTAAGTGTGGTCATGGAAAATATAAAGCTACCCTTCCCCTTGGTTGTACAGCAACAATTAATAATGATAAACTTATTATAAAGGAAAGAGCTCTTATATAGGGTTAGGAAATTGCACTAGGTTTAAATAATAGGGGCGCTTGAAATTATAATTGGAATTTAAGTAATTAAAATTTTAAACAAATAATATAGGGTATAGAATAAGAAGATTGAAGAAAAAAAGGAGGACATTAAATGTTAAAGGGATATGCCGGTAAAATGCTCTTTGTTGATCTTACTGAGGGTAAGATAGAAGAAAAAGAACTTTCTATGGAGTTAGCAAAAAATTTCATTGGTGGTTATGGTATTGGAGCAAAAATATTATATGATAAGATGCCTGCAGGAACTGATCCACTGGGGCCAGAAAGTATACTTGGCTTTGTAACTGGACCATCAAATGCTACAAATACATTCTTTGGTGGACGATTTACCCTAGTACATAAATCACCTATAACCGGTGGTTGGAATGATTCTAACTCTGGGGGTTTCTTTGGTCCAGAATTAAAAAATGCTGGATATGATGCAGTTTTTGTAAGTGGTATTTCAGAAAGGCCTGTTTATCTTTGGATAAATAATGGAAAGACTGAACTTAGGGATGCATCTGTGCTATGGGGAATGGGTACAAAGGAAACCTGGGATTTTCTTAAGGATGAAACAGGGGAACCAAAGGTTAGAGTTATAGCTATTGGACCTTCAGGAGAAAATATGTCACTAATAGCATGCCCTATAAATGACGGACACCGTGCACCGGGAAGAGGCGGTGGAGGAGCTGTAATGGGTTCTAAAAAATTAAAGGCAATCGCAGTTCGAGGAACCGGGAAAATTAACATTGCAAATAAGGATAAAATGTTAGAGATAAATAAAAAAGTCAGTGCAGATTTAAAGAATAACCCAGGTTACAAGGGAATGAGCACCTATGGGACAGGTGGCGATACTGGTGCATGTGCTCTAAATGGTGATGCTCCTGTGAAAAACTGGGCAGGAGTTGGAATAATTGATTTTGGAGTAGAAAGTGCCGAAAAGGTAACCTCTATGGAATTAGATAGGCATAAGGTGAAGAAATATGCATGTTCAAAATGTCCTGTTGGATGTGGGGCTGAATATGAGGTTAAAGATGGAAGATGGCCATTACCACAAACTGAACGACCTGAATATGAAACAGCTGCCTCCTTTGGTTCTGCATTATTATGTGATGAAGAGGATGTTATATTAAAATGTAATGAAGTCTGTAATGTTTATGGATTAGATACAATATCAGCGGGCATGACCATAGCATGGGCAATGGAATGCTATAATGAAGGTATTTTAAGTAAAGAAGAACTAGATGGGATAGATTTAACATGGGGTAATGGAGAAGCAATTGTTGCTCTACTTCAGAAAATGGCAGATAGGGATGGTTGTGGAGCCGTCTTAGCCAATGGCTCAGCCTATGCTGCTAAGAAGTGGGGTAGGGGTGAGGATTATTTACAAACCGCGTCAGGTATTGAATTACCTGCCCATGACCCCAGATTAGGACCAGGACTAGCAAGAACTTATCAATATGATCCCACACCAGGACGCCATGTTAAGGGTGGTATTGGACTTGAACAATTAAACCAAGATCCTTCTGGCGGTAAATATGATTATAGAGGAACTGGAGAAGCTGATGCAATAGCGACCAGTAACACGGAAGTAATAAATTGTTTAGGTACTTGTCTTTTAGGTGCCGATCTTATACCCCAGGCAAGGCAAAGGGAGTATATGGAAGCTATTACAGGAATGAGGTTTAATGAGCAAGACAGTTATAATACAGGACTTCGTATTCTAAATATGCGACATGCCTTTAATCTTCGAGAGGGGATTAAACCTTCCGATAACTATATTACACAACGGGTTCTAGGAAAACCACCCCTAAAAGCTGGTCCTACCAAGGGAGTGACTATTGATAATGATCTCCTTGTAAGGAATTTCTTTGAAGAACTTGATTGGGATATGAAAACCGGGAAGCCATCCTTAGAATCATTACAAAGGCTTGGACATCTAGAGGATGTAATCGAGGAATTATATGGCTCTGGGGTTAGTCATGATAGTTAATGTTAAATTTTTTGGATCTATTGTACCACTACTCCATAAAGAAGAACAAGAATTTGAGTTAGCGGAGGGAGCAACAATAAAGCAGCTGGTTGATATTATTATTTATAATACCCATGACCAAGGGATACAATTAATAAAATCAGCCTCATTCATTGTAAATAAAGAAAGTGCCAACTTAGAAACTATTTTAAAGGATAAAGATAATGTTCTTATCTTATATACCTTAGGTGGAGGATAAACTATATAATAAGTTAACATAAAATAAAAGGGAGTGGATTTAATGGAGGAAGAAATAAAAAGGTTAATAGGGGGTAATAGGGCTTTACAAGATGTTGCTGCCCTAAAGGAAACAATATGGATTAACCCAAAGTTTCAAAGTTATGAAAAAGTTAAAAATCAATTACCCATAAGGGAAGAACAAATAATAGATGCCCAAAAAAGACTGGAGAGATTTGCCCCCTTTATTGCCCAACATTTTCCTGATACCAGGGACCTAAAGGGAATAATAGAATCTCCCTTAAGGGAAATTCCTAATATGCTTAAAGAACTTCAAAATTCCCATGAAGTAAAGGGCAAGCTTTATTTAAAAATGGATAGTCATTTAGCAGTGGCAGGATCCATAAAGGCTAGGGGAGGCATTTATGAAGTATTAAAGCATACTGAGGACTTAGCAATAGAAAATAATTTAATTTCATATGAGGATGACTACTCAAAGCTTGCGTCTCAAGAAAGCAGAGAGTTTTTTAATCAATATACCATTCAGGTTGGTTCAACTGGTAATCTAGGATTAAGTATAGGAATCACCAGTGCGGCTATTGGATATAAGGTGATTGTTCATATGTCTATGGATGCAAAACAATGGAAAAAGGATTTATTACGAAGTAAGGGTGTTACGATTGTAGAATATAACTCTGATTTTAGCTTAGCAGTAAAAGAAGGTAGGAAGAAGTCAGATGAGGACCCAAATAGTTATTTTATAGATGATGAAAATTCAGTAGATTTATTTTTAGGATATGCTGTTGCAGCAAGTCGACTTAAGAAACAATTAGAGGAGCAAAGTATCATAGTAGATGAAGAGCATCCTATATTTGTATATTTACCCTGCGGTGTAGGGGGAGCTCCGGGAGGAGTGACCTATGGGCTTAAAACTATTTTTAAGGATAATGTTCACTGTTTTTTTATTGAACCTACACATAGCCCATGTATGCTATTAGGCATGGCAACAGGATTGCAAGACAAGGTGTCTGTACAAGATTTTGGTGTTGATGGTTTCACAGAGGCAGATGGCTTAGCAGTAGGTCGTCCATCAGGCTTTGTAGGTGGAGTTATGGATCCATTGTTAAGTGGTATCTTTACCATAGATGATGCTAGGTTATTTCACTTTATGAGAAATTTAAATGATAAAGAAAGCATTCAAATAGAACCTTCGGCATGTGCTGCATTTATGGGCCCAGCCTTTTTAGAGGAGTATAAGGAAAGTAAAAAGTACCTACTAGACCATAATGTAAATGAGAAGATTAAAAAGGGAACACATATTGCCTGGGCTACCGGAGGAAACCTAGTTCCAAAGGAAACAATGGAGGAATATTTAAATCAATAAACCCGAGAAGCAACAGGGACGGTTCTTTTTGCTTCCTTTTTTCATTGCAAATTCAGACATAAAACACATTATATATAATTAAAAAACCTCATATCTTTGTTTATATGATGAATTATGCGTCGTATTGTTTTGACATAGTAATAAATGAAATTACACGTTCCTCTGGTGGCATTGATGGATAATACCGACAATTCATTCCAATGTAAATTCTAAAGCTTGAAGAACTCGCTACGCTCAAACAATTCAAGCTTTTTAACGAATTTACATCTCCATTCATTGGGTATTATGACCATCAGCTGCCAAGTCGTCACTTTGTAAGTTTATTTATTTATTTTTATTGGTAGGTTTTCATGTCACCCTAGGGCATTGTTATTACGAGCAAGCGAGGAATCTTGGACTTTGACTTAGGTACTTCTCTTGGGTCTAAGATCCTTGATAACAATAGAAGCAGAAGCAAAAGGGACGGTTCTTTTTGCTTCAGACCTTTCGTTTTGGTCTCCCATCTACGACGCATTCTTTACCATGGCGCCCTAACGGGATAAAATATTTCATAAAGCGATGACTAGGAGCATATGAAGATATTTTATCTCTTTAACGTAAATTCAACGACGCATAATTTATCTTATGGGTCATTTTAAGTGATCTCCTGCTTTTATGCTTTTATGAAAATTGGACACGGACAAAGGGAACCCTGGGGTTCCCTTTACTACTTTTTAGCTTCTTCAATTTTTTCTGCTAAGTCATTAAGATATACCCATCGCTCCATTTTCTCCTCAAGCTTTTTATCTACTTGATTTTTCTCATTTATCAATTCATTTAACTTGGAATAATCGGTTGCAGCCTCTAGAATTTTTCTGTCCAGCTCTTGGATAGTATCTTCTAAGCCGGCAATTATTTCATCAATTTCTTGGTATTCTTTTTGTTCATTATAAGAAAATTTTAACTTTGGTTTGGGCTTTGACCTGGCTTGATTTTTATTTTTCTCTGGTTTATTTTCTATAGAAGAAACATTACTTTTATTTTCAAGAGACTGCCTATATTCAGAAAAGCCGCCCTCATATTGTCTAATCTTCCCATTGCCCTCAAAGGCGAAGATACGATTAATTACTCTATCCAAGAAATATCTATCATGGGATACCGTTAATACTATGCCATCAAAACTATCTAAATAATCCTCTAGAATAGTAAGAGTGGAAATATCTAAATCGTTTGTGGGTTCATCTAGAATTAAAATATTCGGTGCTTCCATTAATATCTTCAATAGGTAAAGTCTTCTTATTTCTCCTCCGGATAATTTAGATATAAAGGAGTATTGCATAGAACCACTAAATAAGAAGCGCTCTAGCATCTGGGATGCCGTTACACTGCCATCATTGGTTTGAATATATTCTGCCACATTTTTTATATAATCAATAACCCGCAGGTTCCCATCAATAAATTCAGTTTCCTGGGAGAAATACCCTATCTTAACTGTTTCTCCAATATCTATACTTCCTTGGTCAGGTGTTAGGTCACCATTAATAATATTTAATAAGGTGGTTTTTCCACAGCCATTGGGTCCTAGAATTCCTATTCGATCATTTTTTAAAAGAATATAGGAAAAGTCATTAATTAGATTTTTAACATCAAAGGATTTACTGATATTATTGATTTCAATAGTTTTTTTACCTAATCTAGTGGACACGCTGTCTAACTCAATGGTTTTATCCCTTTTAAAAACCTTATGGTCACTTAATTCTTCAAATCTTTTTATATGTGCCTTTTGTTTTGTAGATCTTGCCCTGGCACCGCGCATCATCCATTCTAAATCTTTTCGATATAAGCTTTTCTTTTTTCTATCAGTGGCAATCTCCATTTCCTCCCGTTGTGCTTTTAATTCCAGGAATTTGGTGTAGTTTGCCCTATAGGTATATAGATTTCCCTTATCAATTTCCATTATAATATTTGCAACCCTATCTAGAAAGTATCTGTCATGGGTTACCATAATCAAGGCGCCTTGATATTTCTTAAGGTAGTCCTCTAGCCACTGGGCCATCTCATTATCTAAATGATTTGTAGGCTCATCCAAAACTAGAATATCAGCAGGGGTTAAAAGGGTTCTAACCAGTGCAATCCGTTTTTTCTGTCCACCGGATAGGGTATTTACCTCCCCTTTAAAATCTTCTATTCCTAACCTTTGAAGCATTGCAATGGCTTCGCCTTCTATATTTCGATAGTCCTCTTTAGCTTTTTTCCCAATAATAACATTTTGTATGATATTAAGTTCTTCTTGAAATTCTGGTATTTGTGCTAGATATTCTATTCTAATATTTTTGCCCTTATTTACTATTCCTGAATCAGGTTCTTCTAAACCTGATATTATTTTTAATAGGGTAGACTTACCAGTACCATTAATACCAATAACACCTATTTTATCTCCCTCATTAATACCCATTGTTATATCATTAAATAAAACCTTATCAGCATAAGCCTTACTTATATTTTCCATATTTAATAAATTCATTTCTGCACCCTCTTTATAGCTTTTGTAGTTATAAATGAGCATACCATATTTTTTGAATATGTACCAATATAGGCAAAAAATTCAGCAACCCCAATATATAGGGGAAGCTGAATTATTGAAGGGCATATCTAAATGTGAAAGTATCACAATAATATGCGGTTATCCTATTGTTAGGGATGACTTTATGCCACTTTTATTAAATACCTTTATAATAAGGTATCCTCCCACGGATCCTATGGAACCTTGCATCAAATTATATAATACATTTGATAGGGGGGAGATAAGATTACTATATAAAACTACCTCAAAGCCATAATATCCAATAGTCATAATGCCCATTCCGATTAACATACCCAGTAGGTATCTTTCCTTTGTGAATAGGTAGCCGGATACAGCTCCCATAGTTCCCTTGATAAGAAGTGTAGGTATCATATAGGGAATAAAGGCAAGGTAGGCGTCACCCAACATAGAACCAATCCCTGCAGCCACAAACCCTAAAACAGGTCCTAGAAAATAAGCAGAAATATAAATGGCAGCATCACCTAGATTAATATAACCTCCTAAGGGAGAAGGAATGGCAATAACCACAGTAGAAATAAATATTATGGCAATTAAAAGCGAAGTATAAGTTATCTTTTTTATGTTAGAATTCATATAATCCTTCCTTTCACAAAGTGTTCTTTTATATTATAATATAATATATATGACCCTTTGAAAATATACAGAATTAAATAATTTGATAAGGACAGATGGTGATAAGTATGGAACAATTTATTCTGAATTACAAAAACAATGAACCCTATTATATACAAATATATAATTACTTTAAAGGTCAAATAATTAATGGAAATTTAAAAAAGAATGATAAGCTCCCTTCCATTAGGGGATTATCCATGGATATTAAGGTAAGCAAAACTACAGTTGAAGCTGCCTATAACCAATTAGTGGTTGAAGGCTATGTTAACAATATTCCAAAGAAGGGGTATTTTATAGTAGAGCTTAAGGATTATAATTTTTCTAAGAGCAACATTAAAAAAGAGACCCATAAAAAGAACAATAAAACTAATTATATAAATAATGGGGTAGATAGAACAAGCTTTGATATAAAGATGTGGAAGAAATTATATGGATATGTGCTCCAAGACCAAAGGGAAGAATTATTTACCGGTGGAGATCAACAGGGAGAGGAATTGCTTAGAAGAGAAATAAGTGACTTTGTACAAAAAACCAGGGGGGTAAAATGTGTAAGTGATCAAATTGTAATTGGAGCTGGAATACAATATTTACTGGGAATTTTATGCTCATTACTAAGAAATAAACATTATAATATAGCCTTTGAATATCCAGGATTTAATCAAGCTAAAAATATTTTTGAGGATTATAATATGGATATTATATCCATACCTGTTTATCAAGAGGGTATAGATTTGGAAGAATTAAAAAAATCCCAAGCAAAGATGGTATACCTAAGTCCCTCTCACCAGTACCCTACAGGGTCGGTAATGCCCATTGATAAAAGAATCGAGATTTTAAATTGGGCACAAAAAAATCATGCTGTAATCATAGAAGACGATTATGATTGCCTTATAAGATATGAGTCCCGTCCTATACCTGCTTTACAAGGTTTAGATAAGACAGGACATGTAATATATCTTGGATCCTTTTCTAAGATTTTATTACCCTCCATAAGGATTAGTTATATTATACTCCCCTTGGATATTTTAAAAATTTTTGATAAAGAAAAAAGACGATATGCTCAAACATCTTCAAAAATTGAACAATTAACCCTAGCGAAATTTATGCAGGAAGGACATTTAGAAAAACATCTAAGGAAAATTAGAAAGCTATATCGTAAAAAAAATGAAATCATAGTAAATTATATAGAAAAAAAGGCAAAGGATAAAATAAAAATCCTTGGCCATGACTCAGGACTGCATATGATGTTTGAGATATATACGGATAAACCTAATAAAGAGATAGTAATGCAAGCAGCAAATCATAATATCTATATAGAAATGGTAGAAAGTTTCCACCAAGTCAAGAAATTAGTAGTCTTTCCCTATAGTGGACTAGAACTAGAGGAAATTGAAAATATTCTTAACATCTTAATAAAGGAAATTTTTTAGAAGTTACGGAACAAGGGGTTGTTTTTCTAATCCTTATTTTTTAAGTAGTCTATAAATCGTGTTTCTTGATATACCAAGTTCTTCTGCAGTTTTTTTCTTATTTCCATTATTTTTTTCTAAGGTATTTAAAATAATATCATTAGTAATATTTGATAATTTTTCATTTGTTTTTTCTTCGTGATTAACAGTTTCATCAACTTCCTTTAAACCAGATTTTATTAAGCTGTCCTTAGTTAAATATTTTTCTTCACAATAAAATAGCGATAGTGCAATTATATTTTCCAGCTCTCTAATATTGCCTGGCCATTTATAATTTCTTACAAGTTCAGTTGCCTCCTGATCTAAACTAATAACTTTCTTTTCAGAGTCCTCGGAAAATTTCTTTATAAAATGATTACAAAGAAGAACAGCATCTTCCCCTCTGTTTCGTAATGGTTCTAATGGAAGATATAGTACCTTTAGTCTATAATAAAGATCCTCTCTAAATCTCTTATCCTGTATCATTTTCTCTAAATTTCTATTGGTGGCTGAAATAATTCTTACATCAATTTGAATTGTTTTATTGCTCCCAATCCTACTTAAGGACTTTGTTTCTATAACCCTAAGTAGTTTTGATTGTAGGTGTAAGGGCATTTCTCCAATTTCATCTAAAAATAGAGTGCCTCCATCTGCTAATTCAAACTTACCAGTTTTACCGCCTTTTTTTGCACCTGTAAAGGCGCCTTCCACATAACCAAAGAGTTCGCTATCAAATAGCTCCTTAGGATAGCTGGCACAATTAATAGCTACAAAGGGGCCATCTCTCCTAGAACTATAATTGTGTATAGCTTGGGCGAATAGCTCTTTTCCTGTGCCGCTTTCTCCTATTAAAAGAATGTTTTTATTGCTATGGGAAAATTTTTTAGATATGGCAATAGCATCAGAAAGAGCCTTACTATTGCCAACAAAATTTTTAAACTTATATATAGCTTTATATCCAGCTAGATTAGCAGCAGCTTTATAGGAACGTTTTATTCTTCTATATATATCTATGGCTCCAATTATTTCATTATTTTTATCGAAGACAGGAAATGCTGAATTAATTAAATGGAAACTTTTATTTTTGTAATTTATGTGATATTCAAAGTCCATATAGGTTTGTTTATTTTCTACCACTTTAGCTAATATGGGGTCAGAATCTAGGATACTCTTTATATCTTTGTTAAGAATGTCCTCTTTCTTAGCTCCAATAATAGAATAGCCTGATTTATTTATATAGGTAACAATTCCATTTTTATCACATGCTGAAATGCCATCATCCACAGCATCTAAATAGGTTAATAGATTATTATAATCTCTCAATTCCTTTGACTGATGGTTTATTAACTGCATAAAACCTTTATTTATCCTATCTGAAAGATTCCTCAGTTTTATTTCTTCCATGTCTAAAGAAATAACTACAAATCTATAATCTATATTGTCTATAGAAAGATGGTGCAATGAAGAAACAAAGATATTGATACTTAAATCCCCTTGACTGTCCAGAAAAAATTTTTCACTTTTAAACTTTTCATCATTAAATACACAATTATAATATTCATCTTTGTTCTCTCCATCAGAATAAGAACAAATTATTCTTGAATTATCATCTAACATAAATATCCAAAGATTAGAATCTAATATAACCGAAACAATGCTATCAAATGATACCCTTATCCTTTCTTCAATAGAATAAGCAGGTGTAGTATTCTTATTTTTACTAATTTTAGAGTTAATGTAGTCCTTTAGTTTTTGAGCTTCCATTTTATCCCTCACCTTTATAAAGTGCAACATGTTACAAATTAGAACAGTGAATTTTCTTGACCATGTCACAATTTGCAACAATTTCTATTGAGTATACCTAAACCCTATTTAAAAATCAAGGAGTTTACAAAACAATCTAAAATTATTTTTACCAAAATTATAAAAATAAAGTCGTAAATTAGAGGGTTTCACATTATTTAACTATATAAATTTTATTTATAAGGAAAAGTTGGCATAGATATTGCTAATTAATAGAGTCAATCCTCAAATAGAAAAGGAGGTGGGAAGAATGGTTTATGGAATCAGAAAAAGCATTCTAGATATTGAAAAGAATAGTTATGCAAAGGAAGATCATTTACCAAAGGACTTATCAAATTATATAGATTGTTCATCTGGCATAAATCCCTTTGGCTGCTCAGGTGAAGTGAAAGAAAGGCTAAAAAAACTTAGCTGGGAAGATGTGAATTGTTATCCAGAATCAAGCATGGATATAAAACAATGTATTGCCCAGTATTGGGAAGAGGTAGCTGATTTAAAAAAAAATCAAATCTTTTTAGGAGATGGATCCATAGGAATTATTTATAAGATAAATAAACTATTTTTAGAGAAAAGCTCTAGGGTGTTAGGTTATTCACCCCAGTTTACAGATTATATTGATGATGTAAAAAGCTATGGAGGTAAATATGAATACTGTTTATTAAATAAAGAAAAAAATTTTAAATTTGACCTTCAATTATTCTTGAACAAAATGGAAGATAGTCATAATTTATTTTATCTGGATAATCCAAACAATCCAACAGGTCAAATTATAGATATTAAGACAATAGAACAAATCCTAAAAAAAGCTAAGAGCTTAAATAGACCGGTAATTATTGATGAGGCATATGGTGATTTTATGAACTTAAGTCAATCGGCAATATCCCTAATTAATAATTACCATAATTTATTTGTAATTAGGACTTTTTCTAAAGGATTAGGGCTTGCCGGACTTAGGGCAGGATACCTTATTACCTCAAGGAATTTTGGGAAATATTATACCCTAATATCTAATCCCTATGAGATGAATGCAGTAGCAAGGTATTTAGCTGTATATGCCATAAGGGATTCAAATTTCATTAAGAAATCAAATGAAAGTATTAGAGAAGCAAAAAAGAGATTGATTGATTCCTTAAAAGTATTTAATCCACTGAATACAGATTTGGGGGTTCCCATTATGACTATTAAACACCCGGATTCACAAGTGGATTTAGAAAAATATTTAATGGGGCATGGAATTTTATCAGTATCAGGAGAAGGGTTTATTGGCCTAGATAAAAGTTATGTAAGACTTAGAATGCCCAATGATATAGAAGGGCTTATAAAAAAATTTAAGGATATAGAAAAACAGCTAGAAAAGCATTAAAAGAGGAGGATACGCATGAGTCAAGATAAGTATGAAAAATCGAAGGCAGTCGTAGAAAGGGACGGAGAAATCTATCCTGAATTTGCTAGGATACCCTATTATCCTTTAGCTATAAAAAGAGGAAAAGGAGCAATTATTGAAGATATGGACGGAAACCAGTTTATTGATATGTTATCTAGTGCGTCCTCATTAAACACGGGGCATAGCCATCCAAGGATAGTAGATGCTTTAAAATCCCAACTAGATGATTTTATCAGTTATACAGCCGCCTATACCTATTCTGAGCCCTTGGTAACATTGGGGGAGGAGCTTTGCAAGATCACCCCGGGAGATTTTGAAAAAAGAGTAGTTTATGGACTAACAGGTTCTGATTCCAATGATGGAGCCATAAAGCTGGCACGAGCTTATACGGGAAGAAAAATAATTATTTCCTTTATTGGCGCATATCACGGAGCAACCTATGGGGCTATCTCACTTTCCGCAATCAGCTCAAATATGAGAAGGAAGATAGGACCTCTTTTACCTGATATCGAGCATATTAAATATCCTGAATGTTATAGATGTGATTATAACAAGGATTGCCATACATGTAATCTGGAATGTTTAAATGACTTTAAAGCAGCCCTGAATAATCATATACCTGCAGATGAGGTAGCAGCTATTATTATGGAACCTATAGCAGGGGATGCGGGTCTTATAGTACCACCGAAAAAATATGTGAATGAACTTTATAGAATTTGTAAAGATAATAACATCTTATTTGTCAGCGAAGAGGTGCAACAGGGTTTTGGAAGAACAGGAAAGTGGTTCGCCATTGAACATTTTGATATTGTACCTGACATGATAATTATGGGAAAATCAATGGCTTCTGGTGTCCCGTTAAGTGCCATTGTTGCTAGAAAGGAAATAACAGATTCCTTAGGAACCCCGGCTCATTTATTTACAATGAGTGGCAATGCCCTATCCTGTAGTGCTTCTATAGAAACAATAAATGTTTTAAAGGATGAAAATCTCCTTGAAAAGTCAAAAGAGCTGGGAGCCTATACAAAACAGAGATTTGAAAATATGAAAGCAAGGTACGACATTATTGGAGATGTAAGGGGTTATGGTTTGTCTATAGGGGTTGACTTAGTAGAGAATAGGGAAACGAAAATAGGAAATAAAAAAGCAGCAGCTAAGATATGTTATAGATGCTGGGAAAAGGGAATTATTTTAATTTTTTTAGCCTCAGGAGTTTTAAGAGTGCAACCTCCGTTGGTGATATCTAAAGAAGAACTAGATAGGGCATTGGATATTATAGAGAAATCTATTGAAGAATATTTAAATGGAGATATTCCTGATGAAGTATTAAAAGTTGCAAAGGGTTGGTAAAAATACCAGTTAAACTAAATATTACAATAAATATTTAGATATTTATAAAGGAGGAATTATATATGAATTTTGTAAAGAGTGATACATTTAAGAAATACTTTGTACCTGGCATAGTATTTCAATCAGTAGTAATAGCAGGAGGTTATGGAACTGGTGCAGAGCTGTTAGAGTTCTTTTTGAACTTTGGAACGGTTGGTGGCTTAGTGGCTATGCTTGCTATTTCAGGGGTTATATGGTCAGTTGTTTGTGCTGCGACATTTGAATTTGCCAGGGTATTTAAGGCATTTGATTACAGGACCTTTTTTAAGAGGTTACTAGGCAAGTATTGGTGGCTTTATGAGGTATGCTATTTAGTACTATTGCTTATTGTTTTAGCGGTTATAGCTTCCTCAGCAGGTACTATATTAAATGAATTGTTTGGTTTAAATTATTATGTTGGCGTAATTGGAATGATGATAGGTGTAGGTGCCTTAGTTTTAAAGGGAACTGATACTATAGAAAAATTCTTATCCTATTGGTCCTTTTTGCTTTATGCATTATACATTACATTTCTAGCTGTAACATTTACAAAGTTTGGAACTAATATCTCCGAAGCTTTATCAACGGGTTCAATGGAAAGCGGATGGGTATTAGGAGGACTAAAATATGCCTTTTATAATCTAGGAATCATACCAGCGGTATTATTTACTGCAAGACATTTAGAAACTAGAAAAGAAGCTGTAACTGCCGGTATTTTAGCAGGAGTAATAGGAATTATTCCAGGAGCCTTATTATTAATCGCTATGATTGGTTTTTATCCTGATATTTTAACAGCAGCTGTTCCCACAATTTATATTCTTGACGCAATAAACTCACCATTACTACAATATACATTCCAAATCATTTTATTTGGAACATTAATAGAAACTGGTACTGGGTTTATATTCGCTGTTACTGAACGTGTATCTGGAACCTATAAGGAACAAAAAAAGACATTATCACCTAAGGTGACATTAACAATAACACTTGCTATGTTAGCATTAGGAGTATTTATAGCTCAATTTGGATTATTAGGTTTAATAGCCCAAGGATATGGAACCATTACCTGGGGATTCTTCATATTCTATGTAGTACCAGTGGTTACATTGGGAGTGTATAAGGTTAAACAAAAGGATGCAAAATTAGGTTTAAATAAGAAATAAAGAGCTGATGATTAGCAGGGCGAAGATAAATTCGCACCTGCTTTTTTATTATAAAGGTCTTATATAATAAAAAGAAGCACACATTTTGCCATCGCCGAAGGGAACCTAAGGTTCCCTAGCGGAAGTAGTATATTTTTGGGTTTTTGTGGAGATATAAGATATAATAAAGGAAGGATCTTAAGAAAGCAGGGATAAATATGAATGGTGAATTAAAAAATAAAAAGTTATTTCTATTGGATATGGATGGGACTATCTATATAGACGATGTATTATTTGAACATAGCCTTAAGTTTTTAAATGCGATTAAGGCAAAGGGCGGGGAATTTGTATTTCTAACAAATAACTCCTCGAAAGGTGTAAATGATTATATTGTAAGGCTTTCAAGGCTAGGTATCAAAGTGAATAAGTCTAACTTTTTAACCTCCTCCCAAGCAACAGCTCTATACTTAAAGGAGAATTATGGGGATAAAAAGATATATGTTTTGGGAACGAAGTCCTTAAAGAAAGAATTTGAAGATAATAATATCTGGATAACAGATAAATATGAGGATGATATTAATTGTCTGGTAGTGGGATATGATACAGAGCTTACCTATTCTAAGTTAGTTGATGCATGTAGGTTATTAATAACTAAGGACATAGACTTTATCGCAACAAATCCTGACCTTATATGCCCAGTATCCTTTGGCTATGTTCCAGATTGCGGATCTATATGTGACATGCTAAAGGTTGCCACAAAAAGAAAAGCAAAATACATAGGAAAACCTAATCCCACAATGGTAGAGCTTGCAGTTAAGAATAGTAGATTTGCTAAGGGAGAAACTATTGTAATAGGTGATAGACTATATACGGATATTGCCTGTGGTATAAATGCTAAGGTTTCAACAGCTCTTGTACTTTCAGGGGAAACTAAAAAAGAGGATTTATCAAAATCTAAATATAAACCAGATTATATTTTCCATGATATAGGTGAGATTTATAATTACTATACTACTTAAATTGACTTTAATTAGGAAGGGTGCTCAGATGACGGGTTAGGGTATAAATAAATCTTGAGGGAATATAAATTAAACTAGAAGGACGAGTATCTTAAAAAGGAGGGAAACTAAATGAAAAAATACTTTATTATTACTATGTGTTTTGCATTTGTGTTAATGTTAGCAGCATGTTCAAAAACCTCTGAAATCCCGGGAGATAATACGCCAGATAAAGAGAACGAACCCATCCCAGTAAGTCAATATTATGAAATTCCAGAGGGTGTTTCACCTCTGACTGGACTTCATTACCATGGAGATGGGCGAGCAATTATAGTGCAGATTGAAAATACCATTGAGGCTAGACCACAGAGTGGAATAGCCCATGCCGATCTTATTTATGAGATGGAGGTTGAAAGTACTATAACAAGGCTTACAGCATTTTTTCTAAGTGAATATCCCGAAAAAGTAGGTCCTGTTAGGAGTGCAAGAAAACAACAAATACATCTTTGGAGTGAATGGGATTACCTATTTTCATATTTTGGAGGGTCGGAAAAAGAGGGACAAAACATTTATGAAATTAAAGAAGAATTGGAAATTAATTCACCAGATAATGATGGTATGGGGAGTGGCAAGGAATTTTCCCGATCAAAAGATAGGAAATCACCCCATAATTCCTATTTAAATCTTTCCAACTTAATAGATAATACCTATGACTATAAACCAGAGAGACGAACTATTTATTATGATGAAAATGTAGAAATAGATGGAGAGACAGCAGAAAAGATTTCACTTATGTATCGCGCAGATAATAAAATAGAATATAGATATAATAGTGAAACTAATGAGTATGAACGTTATATTAATGGAGAACAAATGATAGATATAGAAAATAATCAACAAGTGGCAGTTAAAAACATAGTAGTACAATATGCTAATCATTATAAAGTAACAGATACAGTGTATACTAATATTGATCTTATAGGTAGTGGTACAGCAGAATACTTTACCGATGGAATAAAGAGAACTGGAAGATGGGAGAGGGAAGATATAGATTCCCCTACAATGTACTTTGATGAAAATGGCGAGAAGATTCCATTTAAACCAGGAAAGACTTTTATCCAAATAGTTCGTAATGATACAAAGGTTATAACAGAGTAAAATAAATGAAATCTCCCTTGTCTCGAGGTGTATAAATGAAAAAAACAGCGCTGTTACTAATGATAATAACAATTATAGCAAAATTATTTGGCTTTGCAGGGGAAATTGCACTATCCTACTTTTATGGTACATCAAGCATTAGTGATGCTTATTTAATATCTTTAACCATACCAAGTGTTTTATTTTCATTAATCGGGGTAGGAATAAGTACAGGATATATTCCTGTATATAACAATGTTATAAAAGAAAAGGGTATAAATCATGCTGATAGGTTTACCAATAATCTCATCAGCTTTTTAATGACTCTATGTTTTATTATAATAACTTTAACCCTAATTTTTACCAAGCAAATTGTAGGAATATTAGCTTCAGGCTTTACAGGTGAAACCCTTAGATTAACTATTTTATTTACAAGGATTGCAATATTAAATCTTGGCTTTACCGGTCTTGTATATATATTTAATGGGTATTTACAGATAAATGGTGACTTTATCAGTCCAGCCATAATGGTTATTCCCCTTAATATGACCATATTACTATCAATAGTAATAAGTGCTAAAACTAATGTGGTTGTTCTTTCTATTGGAAATACTCTATCTGTGTTGCTGCAATTTTTATTATTGATACCATTTATTCGAAAAAAAGGATTTAGGTACTCATTTGTATTCGATAAAGCCGATAAGTATATTAAGAAAATATCTTATTTAGCTGTTCCAATAATCATTGGAGCTTCGGTTAGTCAGATTAATAGATTAATAGATAGGAGCTTTGCTTCAAATATTACCATAGGAGGAGTTTCAGCAATAAATTATGCCTTTAAGCTAGATGCCTTTATTCAAGACATTTTTGTCATGACCCTAGCTACTATAATGTATCCAATGATTTCTAAAATGGCTGCGGAAAAAAATATAGAAGGACTTAAAAAAACTATATTTCAAACAATGGGAGGAATAAATCTATTTGTAATTCCCGCCTCCATAGGAGCATTAATCTTTGCAGAGCCCATAATAATACTTTTATTTGGAAGAGGAGCCTTTGACAGCCAAGCAATATCCATGACTTCTAAAGCCCTGTTCTTTTACTCCATTGGGATGATAGGCTATGGACTAAGGGAGATATTATTAAGAGCATTTTACTCCCTGCAGGGGACTAAGGCACCACTTTTCAATGCCTTAATAGCCATAGGACTGAATGTAATACTAAATATGATGTTTTATAAATACCTTGGAATAAGCGGGATAGCACTAGCTACAAGCATATCTATTATTTTTTCTACCCTATTATTATTTATAAGTTTTAGAAGGAAGGTTGGTGGCTTTGGAATGAAGACCATAGGAATATCCCTTATAAAAATACTTATAGCTTCTTCTATTATGGGTTTAATAGCAAAAACATTTTATTATTTATTAAATAATTATATCGGGGGGAACTTATCTTTACTTCTTTCAATAGGTGTAGGAGCTATTATTTACTTCATTATTATTATTTTTATGAGGATTGAAGAAGTTGATATTATGGTTAAGGCACTTAAGAAAAAGTTTAGGATAACTAGATTTTAATTTTGTTTCAACTGTGTTTTAAGTTACAATATAACTATAAAGATAAAACATAATTAAGATTTTTAAGAAAATTATATTTCAAAATCTGATAAAGGAGCAAAAATAATGAAGGTTACACAAGTTTCGGATTTAGAAAAAATAAGAGCAGTAAGAATGAAATTAACAAGGTTTATGATGATATATAAATTTGCTTTAGATGAAATTAATACTAAGATTGATATTTTAAAACAAGAATTTCACTATAGTTATGAATACAATCCTATAGAACATGTAAAATCAAGACTTAAAACTCCAGAGAGCATTATAAAAAAGGTTTATAGAAAGGGATATGAATTATCATTACCTTCCATTAGGGAAAATGTTAAGGATATTGCAGGAATTCGTATTACATGTTCATTTACTTCAGATATCTATGAAATAAGTGATATGCTACAGAGACAAAAAGATATAAAACTTATTGAGATTAAGGACTATATAAAAAATCCAAAACCAAACGGCTATAAAAGCTTACACCTAATACTTGAGGTGCCAATTTTTATGTCTGATCAAATAGAAAATGTCTGCGTAGAGGTTCAGATAAGGACCATTGCAATGGATTTCTGGGCGAGTTTAGAACATAAAATCTATTACAAATATGATAAAGAAGTACCCCAGCATTTATTAGACGAGCTTAAAGAGGCAGCTATAACAGTATCACAATTAGACAAAAAGATGGAAAATATTCATAAAGAAGTAAGCCAAATAAAAGAACCATTAGGTTCCAAGGAAGAACTACAAGAGATATTTATAAACAATGAAATATACCATATCCCAGATGACTTCATATCATACGGAGATTTAGGAGAAAAGGCAGAATAGGATATAAAACAAGGAAGTAATCACAGTGTGAAACTTCCTTGTTTTTATTATACTTTTAATTTATAGGATATTATCTTTGAACTCTTCCAGATGCATCTCCCTGCAATAATTTTTCAACCTCTTCCACTGTAACCATATTAAAATCACCGTGAATTGTATGTTTTAGAGCAGAGGCAGCTACACCAAATTCCAAAGCTTCTTTAAAGTCCTTATTATTTAAAATACTATATATAAATCCAGAGGCAAAGGAATCTCCACCACCAACCCTATCCACAATTCTAATATCATATTTTCTAGAATGATAGAATTCATTACCATCATAAATACATGCCGACCAACCATTATCAGAGGCTGAATAGGATTCCCTAAGGGAGGAAATTACATATTTAAAGTTAAACTTATCTATCATTTGCTTAAAGATACTTTTATAACCCTCTAATTCTAATTCTCCAGAGGTTACATCAGTTTTTCCAGGTTTAAAGCCTAAGGTTAACTCTGCATCTTCCTCATTACCAATACACACATCCACATATTGCATTAATTTAGTCATGGTCTCTTTAGCTTCTTCAGGCGTCCATAGTTTTTTTCTATAATTTAGGTCCACAGAAACCGTCACATTATGTTTTTTAGCAGCCTTTAAAGCCTCTTCAGTAAGTACAGCAGCTTTTTTACTTATGGCAGGAGTAATTCCAGAGAAGTGGAACCAATCTGCATCCTTAAAGATCTCATCAAAATCAAAATCAGAAATATCTGCTTCGGAGATGGAGGAGTGAGCCCTATCGTATACTACCTTTGAAGGTCTCATGGAAGCTCCAGATTCTAAGTAGTAAATACCAACCCTTTCACCACCTCTTGAAATCCACTTGGTATTTACACCGAATCTCCTAAGATGATTAATCGCTGCCTGACCAATCTCATTTTTAGGTAGTTTTGAAACAAAGCAGGAATCAAGACCATAATTTGCTAGAGACGCAGCAACATTAGCCTCCCCACCACCATAAACCACATCGAATGAATTTGATTGAACAAATCTTTCATATCTTGGGGTGGATAATCTTAGCATTATCTCTCCAAGGGTTACAACTTTTTTCATGTTATTACCTCCTATAATGTAATTAAAACTAATAAATATAAATGTCCAAAACTGGATTAGGTATTATTATTACTTTCTAGCTTCTTTAATTTTTGCAACGAATTGTCTGGCAGTTTTAGTAATATCTTCTTTTGAACCCTTAGTAAGGGCACTGCCTGCTCCAACGGCAATGCAGCCATTTCTTATCCACTGGTCTACATTATCTAAGCTAACACCACCGGTAGGCATAAGATTTGCCTGTGGTAATGGCCCTTTAATAGCCTTTATAAAGGATGGACCGAATGCATCTCCAGGGAAGACTTTAATAACATCAACTCCAGCCTCCATGGCTGTAATAATTTCAGTAGGTGTGGAGCATCCGGGCATATAAGGGATTTGATATCTATTACATAGCTTAGCAGTATTTAAGTCAAAGGCTGGACTTACAATATAATTAGCTCCAGCTAAAATAGCTGCCCTAGCAGTTTCACTATCAAGAACAGTTCCTGCTCCAACTAATAGGGTATCTCCGAATTCTTCAACTAGTGCTTCGATAACCCTATGGGCACCAGGTACTGTAAAGGTGACCTCTATGGCATCAATACCCCCCTCCATACAGGCGTATGCTATGTACTTTGCCTTTTCTTCATTCTCTGCTCTAACTACAGCAACAATGCCGATGTCTTCAATTCTTTTCAAAACATTGTATTTATTCAAAAAAGACCCTCCTTTAATTATGTGTATTTCATATAGTGAAATTAGTGTTTGTATTATGAAACCATTTATGTTATATTATAATAAATGAATATAACTTATGCAAGGATTATTTATATTTTGTTATAATTGTAATATTGAGGGAAATATTCTCAATATTACTAAAATAGAAAGGTGTGTAATTTTAAATGGGAGAAATAGTCCAATCTATTGATAGAGCATTATCAATACTAGAATTACTAGTAGATTATAATGAAGGATTAGGAGTTGTTGAAATAAGTGAAAAAGTAAACCTTCATAAAAGTACAGTTTATAGATTATTATCAACGCTAATTTATAAAGATTATGTTGTACAAGATTTAGGAACTAATAAATATAGAGTAACTTTTAAATTATACGAACTAGGAAATAAAAAATTGAAGGATATTGATTTATTAAGTGCTTCAAAGCTGTATACTAAGAAGCTAATGGAAAGTGTAAATGAGGTAGTTCATCTTGTAGTAAGAGAAGGCAATAAAATTGTATATATAGACAAAGTAGAGGCTATTAATAATACCATTAGAATGGCTTCAACTATTGGGAAAAGAAATCCTATGTATTGTACTTCTGTTGGGAAAGCTATTTTAGCCTATTTACCAGATGAGGAGATAAAAAACATATGGAACATTAGTAAAATTGAAAAGCTGACAAAATATACTATTACTGATTTTGAAGAGATGAAAAAGGAATTGGATACTGTAAGAGAAAAGGGTTATGGAATAGATAATGAAGAAAATGAAATTGGAGTAAGATGTATAGGGGCACCAATATTTAATAGATTTGGTGAAGTAGAGGGAGCGATTAGTATTTCAGGACCGACCATAAGAGTAAAAGAAAAAGATATAGATGAAATTTCTAAGGAAGTTATTAAATATGGGAATTTAATTTCAAAGGAGCTGGGTTATATAAATTAAACATGTCTATTATCTATATTGACTATTGTTATATCTGATGTCGTTCCTATTGTAGACAGGTTTAGTAAGAAGAATTAAATATGTTAAAGTATTAAACTTTCCAGGAACAAAGAAGAATAATAAAAATTGAAATTACTAAAATAAATTCTAATTCTATTTAAGTTCTTAAGATGAATTAATAGAAAGATATTTATTAAGGTTATAATATCTCTATAAAAAAATAAAAACAAATAAAAACAATCACAAAACAATCATAAAAATCTTGCATTAAAACATTTTATAAGTTAAAATATCATTATAAATTCATAATACGAATATGAGTATCGCATAGTAAAACATCTAAGCATAAAGGAGGCATGTTTTTATAAAAAATAACCATAAATATCATACCTATATTAAATATAGGTATATTTTTAAAAACTAATTTTACTAAATTGTAGTATATTATTTTTAATATATAAAAATAGGCATTTTTCAAAATGGGATCGTTTTCTTAAGGTTATAAATTTGTTTATAAAAATAACGATACAGTCTAAAAGACGGGAGAGATAGGTATGAAAATTACAGATATTAAAACGATAAAGTTACAATATGCTACTAAGAAAAACTTTGCAGATGGACAAGCACCCATCGCTTATCGGGATGCATTTTTGGTGGAAGTACATACAGATGAAGGTATAATAGGGATTGGGGAAGGTTTTGCATTAGGGTCTTTAAATTCTATGCAAGTAGTTTTAGAAGAAACAGTTGCACCGCATATTTTAGGAGAGGATCCTTACTATATAACAAAAATTTGGGAAAAAGTATATAAAGGGACATATCGTTATGGGCGTCGAGGTATAGTCATGGCTGTATTAAGTGCCATTGATATAGCACTTTGGGATATTGTTGGAAAGGCTTCTGGAACACCAGTATATAAATTATTGGGTGCTGATAAAAATCGAATTAAAGCATATGCAAGTGCTGGATATTATGAAGAGGGTAAAGGGATTATAGAACTTGCAGATGAAGCTACTAAGTATAAAAAAATGGGTTTCGACATAATGAAAATGAAAATCGGAGCACTATCTTTAGAAGATGATTTATTGAGAGTACAATCTGTAAGAGAGGCAATAGGTAAGGAGATGGATCTTGCTGTAGATGCAAATAATTCATATGATTTAAATTCAGCGGTTAAAATGGCTAGAATGCTAGAACCTTTAAATATAGCTTTTTTCGAAGAACCTCTATCAGGTGATACTTTAGAAGATAGTGTACGGCTTGCTAATAAGACAGATATACCAATTGCTGGATATGAAACGGAGCTTACTCGTTATGCACTTAGAGATTTCATATCATGTAGAGGAGTTGATATTGTTCAAACAGATGTAATATGGGCAGGAGGAATTACTGAGGGGAGAAATATTGCTAATCTTGCCTCCGCTTGGAAAATGAAATGTATACCTCACTTCTCTGCAGGTGTGGTTTCATTAGCTGCTAATCTCCATTTTGCAGCATCTGCAAAAAATATTCCCATAATAGAACTTACCCTAGATGATAATCCTCTGCGTGACGACCTCTCAATAAATCCTATAATAAGAGAGGGAGGAGAGCTTATAGTTCCTGAAAAACCTGGACTAGGAATTGAATTAGATTATGATATAGTTGAAAAATATAAAATTTTATAGGAGGGCTTGTATGAAAGTTATTGATATCAAGACACATGTTTTATCTGCTCCATTATCGGTGCCTTTTGCATTTTCTCAAGGATGGGTACATAATCGATCCGCTATGATAGTTGAAATTGTAACAGACGAAGGCATAATTGGTTGGGGAGAGGCATTATGTCAGGGTCTTCAACCACCAGAGATTGCCGCAGCTACTGTTGAATACGCTTTAAAACCTTTAATAATTGGGAAAGATCCTTTAGATGTTGAAGTTCTTTGGGATATAATGTACAACCAAACTAAAGATTATGGACAAAAAGGGGTTGTTATAGGTGCAATAAGTAGTATTGATGTTGCTCTCTGGGATATTATTGGTAAATATCATAATCTTCCTGTTTATAAGGTTTTGGGTGGAGCCCATAGAACAAAGATTAAATCATATGCAACAGGATTTTATCGACAAGGAAAAGAAACAGATCTTAGAGATAAATGGATTGAAGAAGCAAAGACTCACATAGAAGCAGGATTTAATGGAATGAAGCTTAAAATAGGATTAGGAGTTAGGGAAGATATTAAGAATGTCGAAGCTGTTCGAGATGCGATTGGACCTGATTATCAGATAATGGTAGATGCAAATCATGGTTATAATCTAATTGATGCTAAAAGACTTGCTCTGGAATTGGAGACTTATGATATAACATGGTTTGAAGAACCCATTGCACCCGAGGATATCCAGGGGTACTACGAACTAAAGCAGATGATAAATATACCTCTCGCATGTGGAGAGAATGAATTTACAAGAATTGGTTTTAAAGATTGGTTTGTTAATAGAGCAGTAGATATAATACAGCCTAATACATGTCAGTCTGGAGGTTTTACAGAATGCAAGAGGATTTTAGCTATGGCATCTGCTTGGGGGGTATCTTATAATCCGCATTGTTGGGGGACAGGAATTGGAATAGCAGCTGCACTCAATATGCTGGCTATGATACCGCCAAATCCTATTAGCATTTATCCTAATGAGCCAATGTTAGAATACGATAGATCAACACATCCGTTTAGGACAGAACTGATTAAGAAACCTTTTGTAGCAATTAATGGTTATGTTGCTATTCCTGAAAGACCAGGTTTGGGAATAGATATAAATTATGATGTACTTAAGCAATATAAATTAAATAAATAAAAAATTTCAGGATGAGTATTGAAAAAATCTTTATTATAAAAAGTGATTGTTTTAGGGATACCAAGCCCATTAGTGAAAAGACCAAACTTATAAACATAACAGAAATGACCATTGATATAAAGCTGTTTGATAATGCGGTTTGAATATTTAGGATTATCTTAAGTAACAAAAGCCTCGATGCCTGAAGAAACAAAGATTGACATGGTAGCTTTCCAGGATCTAAATCCTGGCATATAGGCTCTGTGATGTCAACGAGACGCTCAAAAACTAATTGTAAGTCTGGTAAGAAGTTGTTTAAAACGGTTGATTTTCGAAGCGTCAGGAATTTTAGTGAAGCCACAGAAATCTCGTAAAGTTTTGGAGTAATGAAGAAAAACTAGAAGTAATGAATCTGTAGGGATAGAGAAAATACATTGTATAATAAAAGCCCAGAGTAAAGCATTTAAAGGGTATTTACGGGAACGCCCCGTTGATGCATAAAAATGGTTTCGAAAAGAAACCTGGACAATTTCATCAAGGTTAATGTTCTATTTGAGTAGCGACAAAAACTCAGGTTTGTCATTTTCAAATCTATCTTGACAATCTGAAAAAATATCTTGCCAAAAAAAGCTGTTTGTATGTTATCTTTAAAGTGTACAACTCCTTTCGAGGTTTGATATGTGGAAAGTTTTTTGTTCATACTTAAATTTTACTGCAAACCAGTAAGGAGTTGTTTTGCAACAAAAAAATCCCGTGTTTATACGGGTTGTGGCGTTTCGCAAACGCCTAGTACTATTAATAAGAAGGAGGAAATAAAATGAAAAAAAGATTATTATTTATGGTTATGTTAATATTTGTTATTAGCATAATATTTACAGGATGTAGTGGTGAAGAGACAGGAAGTAGTGAAGAAACAGGAAGTAGTGAAGAAACAGGAAGTAGTGAAGAAACAGGAAGTGTGACGAAAATTGACATAGCAACTATTTATGATGGTAAGGCACCACCTACATTAGGTACTGCAAAGTTCAAAGAACTCGTAGAAGAAAAAAGCAATGGTTTAATTGAAGTAAATATTTTTGCTAGTGGAGCTTTAGGATCAGAAAAGGATACATTTAATCAATTGGCAGGGGATGAACTTCAAATGATCCTTGGGGGTATTCAGGGTGTTGATCAATTTGCAAGTGAATATATGTTTATAACAGCACCTTACCTTATTAAAGATTGGGATCATATAAGGTCAATACTAGAAGGTGATCTTGGCAAAGAAATGATTAGTGCACTTGATAAGGAAAATGTGCATATGCTTGCAACTAATTACCGTGGAATAAGAAATACCTCAGCTAATAAACCTATTAGAACAGCAGAAGATATGAAGGGACTAAAACTTCGCCTACCTGAGGTAGAATCATGGGTAGCTTCATGGAAGGACATAGGAGCAATGCCTACTCCCGTTGCATTGCCAGAGCTTTACGGTGCACTTCAGACAAATGTTGTCGATGCATCAGAAGGTCCTTATGAACAAATGGCAACTTTTAAACTTTATGAAGTTCAAGACTATGTTATAGAAACTAATCATGTCTATGAACCATGTTGGCTTTATATAAGTAAAACTTTCTTAGATTCACTTCCTGAGGAACAGCGAAATATAATAATTTCTTCTGCTAATGAAGCTATGCTTTATGCAGATGAACTTGCTGAAGAGATGGCGAGCGGGTTCTTGAAGGAGATGACTGATAATGGTTCGGAATTTATTAAACCAGATTTAGAAACATTCTTTGAAACAGCAGAACCTGGTCTTAAAAAAATGTTTGAAACTTCATGGACTGTTACAACTTATGAAGAAGTAATGGATTATTCAAAATAAAATGTTTATATACACTAAGCAGTATAATATACTGCTTAGTGTACTACTTCTAGGGGGTATAACAATGAAGTCAATTGAAAAAAGAATTTTGAAACTAGTTGAAATAATAACTGTTATATTGCTTATTTTATTAGTATTACTAACAGCATTTCAGGTCATTTTTAGATTTATTAAAGTCTCTGCTCCGTGGACAGAGGAGTTGGCTCGATTTTGCTATATATATGTTACTTTTTTTGGTTCTGTATTATTGATAAAGGAAAGTGGGCATATAGTAATAGACTTTATGTTAAATCGTCTTAGTAAAAATAAGAGAAGGATGATGGAAACTTTTATTAATGTTATTATAATAATTTTTCTAGCAATTGCAATTTATGGAGGTATAAATACACTAAAGGTAAATAGTGTGGTATCTGCAGCTTCTTTAAAGTGGTTTAAAATGAATTATGTTTATGGTGGTGTTATTTTAGGATTTATTTTGATGTTTGTTTTTCAGATAGCAAATATTATTAAATCTATTTGTATGAATAAGAAGGAGGGATATAATAATGATTAGTATAGTTTTTATAGTAGCATTAATTCTTCTATTCATATTAGGAGTTCCAGTAGCATTTAGTCTTGGAATAACAGCATTATTAATTATGTTCTTAAATACAGGAACTATAAATTTTGCTTCAATACCACAATTGATGGCATCAGGAGTAAATACATTTACCATTATAGCTGTACCCTTGTTCCTTTTAGCTGGTAAGATTATGAATATAGGTGGAATTACAATTAGACTATTTGACTTTTGTAGGAAATGTGTAGGATTCTTGCCAGGAGGTTTAGGTCATGTAAATGTTTTAGCAAGTATTATATTTGCTGGAATGTCAGGGACTGCAGTTTCAGATGCGGGTGGACTCGGACTTGTGGAGATTAAGGCAATGAGGGAGAATGGATATGATAATGAATTTGCATGTGCATTAACAGCTGCTTCTTCTACTATAGGACCTATCATTCCACCTAGTTTGCCAATGGTAATATATGGGATGATGGCATCGGTATCAGTTGGTGCCCTTTTTATGGCTGGTATTATACCAGGTCTTGTAATGGCATTTATTATGATGATTATAGTAGCGATTAAAGCTAAAAGGAATAACTATCCAAGAGAGCCATTTCCTACATTCAAGGAATTCTTGACTGCATTAAAGAGAGGGATATTACCGTTATTAACACCAGGTATAATAATAGGTGGTATATATACTGGGTTTTTCACACCTACTGAAGCTGCTGTTGTAGCAGTAATCTATTCACTTTTTCTAGCTAAATTTGTTTATAAGGAAATGTCATGGTTAAAACTTAAGCAAATCCTATGTGAAACAGTTCGTGATAGTGCTTCAATTGGGCTTATACTTGGAGCAGCCACATTATATGGGAATGTAATTATTAGAGCACAAATTCCACAAAGTATTTTAGGTGTACTCACTGATACAATTCAATCACCTCTTGTTATGTTATTTGTATTGAATTTTTTCCTTTTAATCGTTGGCTGTTTTATGGAGACCGTATCTGCAATAACAATAATGATGCCATTAATTGTTCCACTATTAGATGTTACAGGGATAGACCCAGTACATTTTGGAGTCATAATGATTCTAAACTTAATGATTGGTGTTCTTACTCCACCATTTGGGTTAGTTTTATTTGTAATCTCACGAGTAGGTGAAGTTTCTATACCAAAACTTACTCGAGAAATTCTTCCATGGCTTGGTGGACTTTTGGTAGCACTGCTTATTTTAACTATTTTCCCTGATATTACTTTATTCTTGCCAAGAGTATTAGGACTAATAAACTAAAAATAATAAATTGGAGGAATTATAATGAAAATTACTAATGTTACAGCAATACCTCTTATTTTTCCATATGAAAAACCAATTATGGATGCATTATACTATATTAAATATAGACAGGCACTTTTAATTAAAATTGAAACAGATATTGGAGTTTATGGAATTGGTGAAGCTGCTTGCTTTGGAGGACCACCTGAGACCACAAAAGTAGTTGTGGAAAAAGAGTTAGCTCCAAATTTAATTGGCGAAGATCCACTTAAAATAGAATGGATTTGGCAAAAACTATATAGGAGATCCATTCAACATGGAAGACGCGGTATTGTTATGTGCGCTATAAGTGGTGTTGATATCGCACTATGGGATATACTAGGGAAAGTATCTAATATGCCAGTATATAAACTATTAGGTGGCTTTAAGAATAAAATTCAGGCGTATGCAAGTGGAGGTTTTTATGCAGAAAATAAAGGGGAAAATGAGTTAGTAGAAGAGATGTCATCTTATGTTAGGAAAGGATTTAAGGCAGTAAAAATGAAGGTAGGAAGAACACCTCAAACGGCAATGAATCCTATACAATTTATGCCTGAAAATGAGATACATACATCTGTAGAGGAAGATATCAAGAGAGTTCAAGCTGTTAGGAAAGCAATTGGAAATGATATTACTCTAATGGTTGATGCAAATGGTGCTTGGGATGTGCATACAGCTTTAGTAGTTGGTCGTGAATTAGAGAAGATGAAAGTCTATTGGATTGAGGAACCTACTTCGACAGATGATATTAAAGGCAGTGCACATATAGCTGATCAGTTAGATATTTTAGTTACAGGTTATGAAACGGAGCAAGGTATTTATGGATTTAGAGAGCTTATAATAAATGAGGCAGTTGATGTCGTACAACCAGATTTGACTTGGTCAGGTGGATTTACCGAATGTTACAGGATATCTAGCATGGCATATGCATATAACAAGATGTGTGTGCCACATAGTTTTTCTTCAGTAGTAGCAATAGCTGCAAGTCTCCATTTTCTAGCATCAATCCCAAACGGGAAATTTTTAGAATTTGATCAAAATCCTAATGCGCTTAGAACTGAACTTAGTAAAGATGCATTTACAATTGATAATGAAGGGTATGTTTATCTTACTGATAAGCCTGGACTTGGCATTGAATTAAGAGAGGATATAATAAACAAATATAGAATTGATTAGGAGTTATTAGAATTAAACAAATATAGATGGTTACCACTTAATAGTATATATTTAAAATTTAGTAAATTGTATGATGAGTTAAAGAAATATTTCGACATATATTCTCTTGCTATATATAAATAGTACTTATTAAGTTTTTTTATATAAATAATAAAGACAAGAAATATGTTAGTGTGCAAAAGAGAGAATGTAGAAGGAGGTATATATAAGTGTTAAAAAAATTTAAAGATAATTTACAAAAAGGCCAGAATGTTTTAGGACCTTTCATGAAAACAAGTGATCCTGCTTTTGTAGAAATTGCTGGACATGCAGGATTTGATTTTGCAATACTAGATATGGAACATGGGCCAATAGATATAATAATGTTACAAAATTTAATAAGGGCAGCTCAGTGTTCAAATATTTTTCCTGTGGTTAGAGTTCAAGATGCTTCTGAAATATCAATTAATAAAGCTCTAGATGTAGGGGCCATGGGGATACAAGTTCCACAGATAAAGAGCGCACAACAAGCTAATGAAGTGATAAAAGCTGCAAGGTTTTCTCCAGATGGAAATAGGGGAGTTTGTAGATTTGTAAGAAGTGCAAATTATTCAGCAAAAGATAAATTTGAATTCTTTAAAGAAGCAAATGAAAATTTACTTATTTTACAACTTGAGGGGACAGAGGCAATAGAAAATTTAGAAGAAATTTTAGAGGTAAAGGGTATCGATATAATATTTATAGGGCCATATGATCTTTCTCAGTCATTAGGAGTTCCAGGACAGGTAAATCATCCTGAAGTGCATATGAAGATGAAGTATATAATTGAAAAAGCAAGGGGAAAAGAAATAGTTGTTGGTACATTCGTCGATAATATGGAAAATGCAAAACTGTGGAAGGGATTAGGAGTGCAGTATATTTCTTATTCCGTTGATGTGGGACTATTTTATCAATATTGCAATGATATAGTGGAAAAATATAAGAAATAGTTTATAGAAGGTACACTATAAAATAATATGAAAAACCGAACATTTGAGTCTGGCTAAAACATTATATAAGAGTATGATAAATAGCATACATCAGAATGAAAAAGGCTATCAATATCAAATTAATTTCGTCTACATTATTGGGATTACAACAAAAATGCCTATATTAAGTAATAAAGCAAATTATAAAAAAGAAGACTTATAAATATACTATACACACAATTCCTGATATTAGTGAACATAATGTTGTTTTGTAAGTTGTAAGAATTAAATTGTTATTTGTAGATATTAACATCATTTAAGCCGTAAGCTTCTAAAGTTTTAGAAGAAGAGCTAAATCAAATAATTAACTATAAATAAATTTTAGTACAGATCCTTAGAAAAATTTAATATACGACTAAGAATAATGTTTTCTTATTATTCCATAAATATAGATGGAAGGATGGAGTTTAGTGTCTGTAGAAATGATATTTCCAAAATTAATTATAAGTGGTGTAAATTCATTAGATTATTTAAAAGATTTAAAAGGTATGAGAGCTTTTATTGTTATGTCAGGCTTGTTTGCAAAAAGTAATAGTTATGGAGTTTCATTAATAACGAAGTATCTTACACAAGCTGGTTTTAAATATAAAATAATTTACAGCCAGGGACAGGAACCTACTTTAGAATATGTGAGAGATTCTTCTATACAGTTACAAATGTTTGCTCCTGACTACATTATTGCAGTTGGTGGTGGTTCCACACTGGATGCAGCTAAGATAATGAAAGTTTTATATGAGTATCCAAATATAAGCGACAGGTCATTGTTTGATAGATTTAATCTACCTCCTTTAACTAACAGGGCGAAAGTTGTAGCAATTCCAACCACAAGCGGTACAGGCTCTGAAGTTACACCTCATAATGTAGTTTATATTAAATCAGATAATTCTGATATTCCTTACATAAAGAGCTCTGTGGTTGATTATCAACTAATACCTGATGTTGTTATACTTGATCCATCATTAACAGTAAGTATACCTCCTAGTATTTCAGCAAGCACGGGTATGGATGCTCTAGTACATGCAATAGAAGCATATATTTCTAAAAAACCAGGGAGTGTTTTCACTGACGAATATGCACTTAAAGCTATTAAGTTAATTTTTGAATATTTGCCAAGGGCTTACAAAGATAGCAATGATATCGAGGCAAGAACAAAGATGCAAGAAGCTGCCACGATGGCAGGTATTGCTATAGCTAACAAGGGCACTGGTCTTGCTCATGGAACAGGTCAGCAACTCGGTCCAGTATTTAATGTGAGACATGGGCTTTCTGTTTCCATAGTTCTAGAAGCTGTGATGAGATTTAACTATGATGAATGTATAAATGAGTACCTTGAAATTTCCCGTTACCTAGGAATTGATGAGGGTGAAAAGGTAAGAACTATTCAAAAACTCTTTCACACAATAAAAAAGCTAATGGATAAAATAGACTTTCCTACTAAGATTCAAGATTTAGGTATAAATAAGGAAGATTATATAAGTAAAATAGATTTTATGGCTGAGAATGCATTGAAAAATGGAGCTACATTGACAAATCCCAAGAGACCAACATTAGAAGATGCCAAAAAAGTTTTTTTGTCTATATGTTAAAATTAAACTGAATCTAAAGGTTTGTTACAATCAGAAAAAAAGTGATGAGGCAATACATATTAAGGTATTAGAAATGTATACGGGTGTGGGTTCTCAGAAAGATTGAATGTCTAAGGGAAATCGAGAATTAGGGACTGAAAATAAGAGATAAAGGATTTAACTTTATTAGTAGAGTAATAACTTCCAATATCCTTTAAATTTAATATAATCTTATTATTCTTATTCATAATCTTTATCCTAGTTTTAATGAGTGCCCTGCATAAAAGCTGTACAATAGAGATTTTATTAGTAATAATTTAAAAGTAATTAAAGAAGTATAAAAAATTGATAATAATATGCTAAGACCGCCTAAAAAATAAGTTTAAACATATAATATTAGGAGGACTAAAAATGAATATATTAGAACGAATAGGAAATACTGGACTAGTCCCGGTAGTTGTAATTGAAAAAGCAGAAGATGCGGTACCAGCTGCAAAAGCATTAATGGATGCAGGTGTAAATGTTATGGAAATTACAATGCGTACTGATGCCGGGATTCAGGCAATTGCTAATGTAAGAGAGGCTTGCCCAGACATGCTTGTAGGTGCAGGAACAATATTATCTTTAGAGAAAGCAAAGGAAGCTGTTAATGCAGGGGCACAGTTTATTGTATCTCCTGGATTTAATCCAATTGTTGTAAAATGGTGTGTTGAACACGATATACCAATTACACCAGGGTGTGTTACTCCTACTGAAATAGAACAGGCATTATCATATGGACTGAAGGTATTAAAATTCTTCCCTGCAAGTGTATATGGAGGTGTAAAGGGCTGTAAAGCATTAAATGGACCTTATAAGTCTGCAGATGTAAAGTTTATACCCACAGGTGGTGTAAACAATGATAATTTGGCAGAATATGCAGACAAGTCATTTATCCACGCAATTGGAGGAGGATGGCTATGCAATACAAAGGACATAACCAACCATAATTTTAAAAATATTACTGATATTGCATCAAAAGCTGTTGATATTCTCTTAGGTTTCGAACTTGCCCACATAGGGATAAATGGAGAGAATGATGAGGAATCTATACAGATTGTAAAAGAGTTTCAAGAATCATTTAATCTATCTCCAAAGTATGGGAATAGTTCTAACTTTGCCGGATCTGGAATTGAGGTTATGAAAAAGGCAGGGTTAGGTAAGAACGGACATATAGCTATTTGTACAAACAATGTACAAAGGGCCATTTACTATTTAAAAGATAGAGGATTTGAAGTATTAAAGGATACATGCAAATATAAAGAAGATAAAATCATTGCAATATACTTAAAAAAAGAAATAGGCAATTTTGCAATACACCTATTACAAAAGTAAGAGTTTATTTAAAACCATTTACAATGTGTTACTCCCATTGTAAATGGTTTTTTTTTATTGCATTTTAATTATCTTTTTCAGTAGAAAAACTTTGCTAATAAAAAATTACATTAAATTTCGTTAAAAATTTATCGTTTTATTGTTGACAAAGATTATACTGGTTGCTATAATAGTTACCAAAGGTAGCTACCATTTAAAATTAATATTTGAACACTGTAATTTGAAGTAGAAAAGTATCAAACTGCTCCAGTAATATCAGGTTTTGTATATCTTTATCAAATTCAAATCCTGCAATCTGTGATATAATTAGACACATATAATTTGAAACTTTATAGTTAACATAATAACGAAAATCATAGATTAAAGGAGAATAAAGATGGATAAGACAATTAATTTATTAAAAAACTTTGATTTTACTGAATCTGAAGCTAAGGCATATATCTCATTAGTGAAGAATGGGACATGCTCAGGTTATGAGGTTAGCAAGTTATCAGGAGTGCCTCGTTCAAAAATTTATAATATTTTAGAAAATCTTTATAATAAAGGTTTTGTTACAAATACAAGGGATGGGAAAGCACTTCTATATAAAGCAGAACCGATTGAGCACATAACAAGACTTATTAAAAATTCAACTGAAGACAAGCTTAATTTACTAAGTAAGCAGATGGAGAGTTTTAAAGTAGAAAAGGATAATGATCAAATCTGGAACTTAAATGGTTATGAAATAATCATTAATAAATGTCTGGAGATTATTGAAAGAGCAGAACAAGAAATTTTAATCCAAATATGGGCGGATGATTTAACACCCCGTTTGGAAGACATCATTATTGAAAAACAAAATTCTTTAGGCCGAGTGCTTATAATTCTTTACGACACTCAAAGTTTGTATGACACCAGGATAAAAAATTATTATAGGCATAGATTTGAAAGAAGCAAACTTAAGGATACTGGAAGTAGATGGATCACCCTTACCATTGACTCTAATGAAATGCTACATGCTACTATTCAAAATGAAAAGGTAGCAGAAGGAATATATACGAAAAATTCAGGGATGGTATTCTTTGCCCATGAATATATAAAGCATGATGCCTATTGCCTTAGATTAATTGATGCACTAGGGGATAGAGTAAAGGAAGTGTTTGGAGAGAATATGGAGGGTATCCGGGATGTATTTGTAATAAAATAATACTTAGGGGGTACCGACATGATAGTTAATATTATATTAGTACTAATAGTTTTAGTTAATGGAATATTTGCAATTAAGTTTATACAAGATTTTGTTGCTAATAGGGGAGAAGCAAAGAAGGAGCCTGGCAACCCTATAGCAATGGCTATTTCTACTTTTATTATGTTTCTTTTATCTACCTTTGGAATATCAGATTTTGCCATAGGTACAGTTTTATACAGTAAGTTAAAATGGACTAATGCTAAAATTTTACCTGGAACATTAAATACCCAATGTGTAATTCCTGTTGCAGTTATGGCATTGGCATATATCTCATCCATAGATGTAGATCTTGCAACTTTAATAATAGCAATTCTAGCACAGGTTTTAGGTGCTTATATAGGACCGAGATATGTTGTAAAGATGAATGTAAATCTAATTAAGAAATTTATTTCAGCTGGTTTATTAATAGCTGCCGCATTAATTTTAATGGGTAAAGTTGGGATTTATCCTTCAGGTGGCGAAGCCACAGGTTTAACAGGATTTAAATTAGTTTTACTTGGAGTGTTATCCTTTGCATATGGGGCATTAAATAATGTAGGGATCGGCTCTTATGCATTGACTATGGCAACAGTATATGCACTAGGGCTAAACCCAGGGGTATCATTCCCAATAATGATGGGTGCTTGTACATTCTCTGTTCCTATAGGAAGCATGCAATTTATTAAATTTAAATCCTATTCAAGAAAAATCACATTGTTTGCAGCAATATTTGGTTCAATGGGAGTATTAGTTGCAGTATTCATAGTAAAGAGTATGGATGTTGCAATGCTACAATGGGTGGTTGCTGCGGTATTGATTTATAGTTCTATAACAATGATTATGGATATAATTAAAGCAAAAAAAGATAATGTAGAAGCATAAATGTAAGAAAAAATTTCCTTAACTGAGTAATAAAATAATGAAAGGGAGAATACAGAGATGAAAATCGTAGTTCTAAAAGAAGAAGACATCAAAAAAGTATTTACCATGGAGGATGCCATTCAAGCAGATAAGGATGCCTTAGAGATTTACTCAAAGGGAGGAAGTAATACTCCCCTAAGAACAAATTTGGATGTTCCTAAGGAAGAAGGACAAAGCTTATATATGACTGGCTATGCAGCAGAGGCTAATGCCTTAGGAGTAAAGATTGTTTCTGTTTATCCTAATAATATAGAAAAGGGATTAACCTCTGTTCCAGCAACCATGGTATTGGTGAATGAGGATACAGGTGAAGTGTGTTCCATGATGGATGGGACCTATCTTACGAGAGTAAGAACAGGAGCTGTGTCCGGAGCCGCAACAGATATATTGGCGAGAAAGGATTCTGAGGTATTTGCCCTATTTGGTACAGGAGGACAGGCAGAAAGCCAATTGGAGGCTGTTCTTACTGTAAGAGATATTAAGGAGGTGCGGGTCTTTGATATCAGTAGTGAGCGTGCACAAGAATTTGCTGACAAAATGGCGGAGCAATTCAAGGATAAATTTGATGCTAAATTTGTGGTAGCAAAAACTTCAGATGAAGCTATTTATAATGCAGATATTATTACCAGTGTAACAACAACTAAAAAGCCAACATTCAATGGAAAATTAGTGAAAAAAGGAGCACATATTAATGGTGTTGGGTCCTTCCAACCGGATATGCAGGAAATTGATGAGTACACTCTATTAAATGCAGAAAAGGTATATGTAGATACTAGGGATGGAGTGCTTAATGAAAGTGGGGACTTTATTATTCCAATAAATGAAGGCAAATGCAAAGAAGATATTGTAACCGGGGAGCTTGGAGAAGTAATCCTTGGGAAAGCTCCATCTAGAGAGAGCGACGAAGAAATAACCTTCTTTAAAACCGTAGGCAGCGGCGTATTGGATATTGTAACCGCTAGAAGAATTTATGAAAAGGCTATTGAAAAGGGCGTAGGCCAGATAATAGAGTTTTAAGAAATATGAATAAAGGGTTATTATAATCCTATGTAGTTTAAGAGGAAATTTATGAGATTTCATAGATTTCCTCTTTCCTATTTGATAAATACTTCACAGTTAATATAATGAGATCGTACCCACTAAGAAAATTTTAAGTAGTTATATAAGGAGTTATTGATAGTCAAAAAATAAAAAATTAACAAATGAGCTATTTTTGTTTACATGCTATTGAATGGGGTATAAAATATATGTAAAAGAATTATTGAATTAAAAGGAGGAAGCAATCGATGAAGGATTTAAAAGGTACTAAAACAGAAAAGAATTTAATGGAAGCATTTTCAGGGGAGTCCCAAGCTACAAATAAATATGGGTATTTTGCCAGTGTAGCAAAGAAAGAGGGCTATGAGCAAATAAGTGCAATTTTTAGTGAGACTCAAAAAAATGAAAAGGAACATGCGAAATTATGGTTTAAATATTTAAATGGTATTGGTAAAACAGCTGAGAATCTTAAAAGTGCAGCTGAGGGTGAAAATTATGAATGGACAGAAATGTATAAGGAATTTGCCCAAACTGCTAGAGAAGAAGGTTTTGACGAAATTGCTGAGAGATTCGAAGGCGTTGCAAAGATAGAAAAGGAACATGAAGAGCGATATAAAAAGTTATTAGAAAAAGTAGAATCAAAGACTGTATATATAAGTGAAGGTGTAGTTGCTTGGAAGTGTAGAAATTGTGGTCATATTCATGTTGGAGATAAAGCCCCAAATGTTTGTCCAGTTTGTGATCATCCAAGGGCACATTTTGAAAGAAGATCTGAAAACTATTAATAGATATGAAAAAATCTGAAAACCCGAGTTTACTCGGGTTTTTTACTTACTCCAATAAATCATCCTCAGTCAAAATTCCTAATTCTATTAATTCCTGGGTCAATAATTGCACCTCTTTATGTAGCTTGCTAAACTTAGCTTTAATAGGGCTTTTCTGTTCAATTCTTACCATTCCATTATCATTAGAAAACTTTTTAACCCATTCTTCTAACTCTGAAATAGTTGAAATGGCATTATTAATTTCATTATCAATAGAATCGCTGATTTCTTTACTTCTATCATCTGAATTCATATACTACCCTCCTGTAAAATTTCAAACCCAATTATATCATAAATTATATTATTTCACTATATAGATTAATTATGATGATAATGTTGAAGTTGATGTTAATGTTAAAGTTAATATTCTTTAACCGTTAAGGGGAACCTAAGGTTCCTCCTTTGGGAAAGTTTAAAGTGAGGTTAATATTATGATTAATATTATATGGTTCTTTATGATTGCCCTTGGGGTTTTAGTGGGAGTTATAAATGGAAGGCTGGAAGAAGTAACCCAGGCAGCTATGGATTCTGCAGCATTGGCAGTACAGATGTGTATAGGATTTATAGGTATTTGGGCATTATGGTTAGGCTTAATGAAGGTTGCTGAAAAATCCGGTTTTATTAATGGAATTGCAAAGGTGCTTTCTCCTATAACAAGATTGATATTTCCTAAGGTTCCAAAGGATCATCCTGCCATGGGCGCTATGGTAATGAATATGGCTGCAAATATGATGGGCTTGGGAAACGCAGCAACCCCTCTGGGACTTAAGGCAATGAAGGAATTACAAAAGCTTAATATTAATAAAACAAAGGCAAGTAACGCTATGTGTACTTTTTTAGTTATCAATACCTCATCTATTCAATTAATCCCCACCACTGTAATAGCAATAAGAATGTCAACCGGGTCAAGTAATCCTACTGAAATTATAGGTACAGCGATGATAGCGACCACCATCTCAACTATTGTGGGATTAATAAGTGTAAAGCTTCTTCAAAGGGAGGGTGGATAGTATGATACAATGGATTTCCTCTGCTATTATTCCTATATTTCTTTTGGTAATTTTAACAATAGGATTTGTAAAGAAGGTAAAGGTTTATGATTGCTTTGTAGAGGGTGCTAAGGATGGAGTTACTACCGCCCTTAAGGTATTTCCCTATTTACTGACTATGCTAGTGGCTATAGGGATTTTTAGAGCATCCGGTGCCTTGGATTATTTACTAAAGATACTAGGTCCAGTTTTTGGATTAATAGGTGTGCCTAAGGAAGTCCTGCCCCTTGCCCTATTGCGACCACTATCAGGCTCTGGAGGACTCGCTATATTAACAGACATTTTAGAGAATTATCATCCAGATTCCTTTATAGGCAGGGTGGCATCTACTATGATGGGGTCCGCTGAAACTATTTTTTATACCCTAGCAATATATTTTGGTTCCATTGGTATTAGGGATTTTAGACATACCCTTCCGGCTGCGCTGATAGCAGATTTCTCAGCATTAATCGCATCGGTAGTTATTTGTAGCTGGGTGTTTGGCGCCTAGTTTAAGTTAAAATATACCTTATATGGTATAATAATCATTAAGATTACTGTTTATAAAGGAAGAGTGACTTATGAAAAAAAGAGTTTGTGTTATTTATACAGGTGGAACAATAGGTATGACTAGAACAATATATGGTTATGCACCACAGAAGAACTTTATCAAGACAGCATTATCGGAAATTAACGAATTAATTTCTGAAGGGATGCCTGATTATGATTTAGTGGAGTATGATCCATTATTAGATTCCTCAAATATTTCTGTAAAGCAATGGATAAAAATAGCGGAGGATATTGAAAAGAGATATGATAAATACGATGGATTTGTTATATTGCATGGAACGGACACTATGGCATACACTGCATCGGCGCTTTCCTTTATGTTAGAGGGCATTTCTAAGCCGGTTATTTTAACGGGATCCCAGATACCCCTATTTGAAATAAGAAATGATGGAAGGGATAATATAATAGCAGCATTGATGATTGCTGCAAATTATAATATACCAGAGGTCTGTTTATATTTTGGGAACAAGCTATTTAGGGGGAATCGTGCTACTAAAATTAGCTCTGATGATCTAATTGCCTTTGATTCACCTAATTACCCTCCCCTTGCAGAGGCTGGGGTTAGAATAGATTTAAATTGGAAAAACATAAGAGAAGCTGGAGAGAAGCTGGAGGTTAGGAAATTTCAAAACCACCAAATTGCTGTATTAAAAATTTTCCCAGGTATTCAATTTGAGGTATTTGAAAACATTATGACTACGGATTTAAAGGGTATAGTTATAGAAGCCTTTGGAGCTGGGAATATCCCAGAAAGTGGAGGTATTTTAGAGAAATTACTTAAAAAAGCAATTGAAAATGAAACAATAATTGTTGTCTGTACACAATGTGTAAGAGGGTCAGCGATTATAGGAGAATATGAATCCAGTTGGGATCTTTCAAATGCCGGTGCGGTCAGCGGCTACGATATGACTGTAGAGGCAGCTATCACAAAGCTTTACTATTTATTGAGCCTAAACTATGATATGGATACTATAAAAAAGCTAATGGTAACAAACCTAAGGGGAGAACTTTCAAAAAGATAGGATTATCTGCGAAAGACAAAGAAGCAGAAGAAAAGGAAGTTTACTTACTTTTATTATGCTTCTTTGTCTTTCATAGGAATCTATAAATGACCGAGGCGAACAAAGTGAGTCGAGGTTGTTTATAGATTCGCAGATAATCCGGAGATGATCCGCAAATAATTCGCAGATAACTACTTGATATAAACGATAATTAATCCATAAGATCTTGAATTTTTCTAGTAATTATGCAAATAATATGCTTTTTTCTATAATGCCTTTCCTATATTACCTTTTAAATAAACTTACTTTTAGTTATAATGTACTTATTGAACTACTATATGGATAAAAGAAAGGTGATTTTATGATGGGTAAAAATGCACTAATATTATTTTATAAGCAAAAATACATAAAGAATAACATAGGTTACAGACATTTTGGAGTAGAAGGACATAATGCAAGTAGTACTGTAGGTTGTATAGGATGTGTTATTTAAATGAAAACTGTACGATTGAAGCAAATGGAACAATTTATTATTGAAAGTGAGTTTGTTACAATTAACGAATTATGTGATAGGTTTAAAGTCCATCCCAACACAGTAAGAGCGGACATTAAGGAATTAGTAGAGAAGGGTGTTGTCGAAAAGCGATATGGCGGGGTCGCAAATGTAACACATAACTTACCAACCAGTTTTTTTGAGCGTCAAAGAAAAAACACTCTTTCAAAAGAGAGAATTGGTCAAACTGCAATGACTCTTTTGAATGAAAATGATGTGATCTTCGTGGATTCAGGTACTACGGCGCTTATGCTTTTCAAAAATATTGCTGAATTACCAAAGCATTTAACAATAATTACAAATAATTTAGATGTATTAACTTGGACATCACGAAGTACAGAATATACGGTGTTTGTATTACCTGGAAAAGTAGACCGTCAATTAAATGCAATTGCTAGCCTGGAAACCATCGATAGTCTTAAATTATATAATATTCAAAAGGCATTTATTGGATCTCGAGGAATATCTTTAAAGGGAGAGTTATCCTCAACATTAAATATAGACGCAAAAATAAAGAATACAGCAATTAGGGTTAGTAATACAGTGATCCTAATGGCAGACTCTAAAAAAATAAATCACTCTGAAATCTTTAGCTTTGCCAATTTAGGGGATATAGACTATTGGGTATGTGATGAAATAACTGAAGAAATCAGAGCATTAGCACAAAAAAATAACACAAAACTACTAGAAATTAACAAATAAATTGTTAATTTCACATGGTAAATTGTGTAGTTGTTATTATATTATTGACAAGTATCTGTTGAAATGCTATTATATCTTTAATGCATGGCGAGTCAGCAGATGCTTTTTTTATTTTTACATATAGAAAGATGCTGATCTAAAATATCCATCGCCTGCAAAAACTACTACCTAAAGGAGAGAGCATAAAATGAAAAAGAAAAAAACCATAGTCATTACATTGTTAATTGCCATGCTGATTGTGGCAAGTTTATCAGGATGCTCAAACAATGAAACATCGGATACTAAAAATGAGTCGGAAGATTCAGTAATCCGAATACAGTTTGGTCATGACAATATGCCAGGTGAGCCACTAACAGAGGCTGCTGAGTTTTGGGCTGAAAAATTAGAAGAGGTCTCTGGAGGAACCATGGTACTGGATGTTTACGATTCCAGTTCTTTGGGAAGCAAGAATGATCTTCTTGATCAGATGATGGCAGGTGATGCTGTGATGGTCGTTGGAGACGGTGGTTTTGCAGCTGATTATGGTGTGAATGACATGGGCATTACCATGGGACCATATCTATTTAATAATTGGGATCAGGTAAACAAACTTGTTAATAGTGATCTTTGGACTGATCTTAAGGGTCAGATGGCTGATGCAGGTATGACCATTGTTGGAGATAATTGGCAATATGGTGCACGATCCACGATGGCTACAACTAAGATTGAGAAACCTGAAGATTTTCAAGGTTTGAAAATCCGTGTGCCTGGTAACACTGTGCAGGTGGAAGGTATGGAAGCGTTGGGAGCTAGTCCCGTAACAATGGGCTTAAGCGAGGTGTATTCCGCACTTCAACAAAAGACTATTGAATCAGTTGAGAATCCGCTTTCTACTTTGTTAGCAAATTACTTCGATGAAGTATGTAAGTATGCAGTTTTAGATCGCCATGTTTACCAGATACAGTTCGTTGTCATTGGTACCGATTTCTACGATTCTTTGACCGAGCAACAGCAAAATTGGTTGATAGAAACAGGTACTGAAGCTGGTGAGTACCAAAACGAACTAATGGAAAAGGCTGAAGAAGAAAATATTCAGGAACTTATAGACAGAGGCGTAGAAATTAGCGAGATCGATTTTGATACTTTCGCCGAAGCTGCTAAGTCCTTTTACACAGATTCCGAGACTTCTAAAACATGGTCAGATGGACTACATGAGCGTGTTCTTGAAGTAATAAACGGAAAATAAATCTTCCGTTATTAAAAATCAGCCAGAGCATTTGGTACATTTGCTACTGGCGATTTTCTTTTTGACGAGAAAGGACTGGTTGGGAATTATTCCCTTCCGGGACTATTTATATATTATTCATGACTTTTGAGCTTCGGAGGTGAGACTACTTATATGAAAAATAATAAATTAATACGATATATTGATTACTTTTTGAATCTGGATATGCTTCTTGGGACAGCCTGCCTAACGGTACTCATAGTAACGACATTCCTCGGAGCAATTATGCGCTATTTTTTCAACAATCCATTTATATGGATGGAAGAGGTTCAGATATGGATGATTATCTGGGCGATCTTCTGCGGTGCTGGATATGCATTCCGATATGGCTCGCATGTCTCTATTGAAGTACTTGTAGATACATTTCCCCGCAAAGTTCAGGTTGTAGTAGAATGGTTCGGCTTTATTTGTACATGGGCAGTGTTAATATTTGTCACATATTATGGGTTTAAGCTTAACACGCTGTTTATCGAGATGAGTAAAACGACGGCTATTCTAAAAATACCCAGTAACAAGATATATTGGATAGTACCTGTGGGGTGTATTTGGATGATGATAAGTAGTGCATATTACATGGTTAAGAAGTATTTTCTTCATGATAATTTAAAAAAGGGGGAATCAGCTTGAATGTGACAATCATTATAACATTACTAGTCTTTCTTGTTCTGATGTTTCTTAAGGTGCCTGTATTTGCAGCAGTTCTGGCTGGAACATGTACTTATCTGGCAATGACCCCCTCGGTTGACGGTATTGTAGTCGTTCAGAAGGTGCTCGCAGGTATGAGCAGTATTCCACTACTGGCAATTGCATTTTTTGTAGGAGCTGGTATCCTTATGAACTTATCAGGTATAACTCATAGAATCATGAACTTTTGTGTTGCTGTTACAGGGCGCATGGCTGGTGGCTTGGCACAGGTGAATGTTCTTCTTTCCACGCTAATGGGCGGATTATCGGGCTCTAATTTGGCAGATGCCGCTATGCAAGGAAAACTTCTAGTGCCGGAAATGGAAAAGCGTGGTTATTCTAAGGAATTCTCTACGGTGGTAACCGCGGTTTCATCGATGATCACACCGCTGATTCCACCTGGAATAGGCATGATAGTATATGGGTCGCTAGCTAATGCATCAATCGGTCGTCTATTTATTGCCGGTATTAGTGTTGGACTTATGCTGATGATTGCTATGATGACTTTAAACTACTTTATTTCTAAAAAGCGTGGTTACAAGGCGATAAGAGAAGATAAGGTTTCCTCAAGGGAATTTATGATGGCGTTAAAGGAAGCTATACTTCCACTTTGTCTACCCATCGTGATTATAGGTGGTATTCGTATCGGAATTATTACTCCCACAGAGGCGGGCGCTACTGCCGTTATTTATGCTGTGATACTTGGTTTTGTATATCGTGAGTTGAACTTTAAAAAGATATTTATGGCATTAAAGGAAACATTGCTGACAACATCAAGCATAATGCTAATCATAGGTGCCGTATCAGCCATCGCCTGGGTATTTACAAAGGAAAGGATTCCTCAAACTCTACTTCAATTCATTGTTACCAATATAGACAATAAGTATATTTTTCTGTTTCTAGTTAACATATTCTTGATTGTGGTAGGTATGTTTGTAGAAGGTAATGCAGCAGCGGTTATGTTGATACCAATTTTAGCTCCTATTGCATCAGCATACGATATCAGTTTGATACACTTTGGAATGATCTGGGTTTTCAACATGTCTATTGGAAACATCACTCCTCCTATGGGAACTTTAATGTATGTAACCTGTGGCGTCACTAATTGTAATATAAAGGGCTTTTTAAGGGAAGCCGTTCCCTATTTTATATTGCTTGTAATCTGTTTGATTTTAATTACTTATGTCCCTGGTATATCATTGGGACTTGTAAATCTACTGTGGTAAAAACAAAGGGTGTAAGAATACCCGTAAATATACTTTGATAATCTCCTTTTGATTTAAGGAATGACGACGAAGTACAAAATTTCATAATTGGAGGATTAACTAATGAATATAAAAGATTATATTGAAAAATACAAGATCATTTGTATTTGCCGTAAGCTATATGGTGAGGATTTGATGAAACTTGCTCATGCTCTTTATGACGGTGGTATTAGAATGATTGAAGTGACCTATGATCAAAATGATCCAGAGTGTACATCCAAGACCGTGGATGCCATTGCAGATCTTTGTGGGGAGTTTGGCGATGAAATGAGGTTTGGTGCGGGGACCGTACTTAACAAGGATCAAGTTGATGCTGCCAAGTCTGCAGGAGCAGAGTACATCATTTCTCCTAATACAAATGTTGAGGTAATAAAGTATACGAAAGCTTGCGGGTTGGTATCTATTCCTGGCGCAATGACACCCAGCGACATACTTACCGCCCATGATAGCGGAGCAGATTTTGTAAAGCTGTTTCCTGCAACATGGCTTGGATTCCCATATATAAAAGATATTCTTGGACCAATCACCCATGTCAAGTTGATTGCAACCGGCGGTGTAAAGGAAGAAAATCTTCAACAATACATTGATATGGGCTTTGCCGGAGCGGGTATCAGCGGAAGACTTACTAATAAGAAACTTATTGAAAATGGCAACTTTGCGGAGATAACTAAAAGATCTTCTAACTTCATGTCTATTATAAATAATATTAAATAAAGAGGTGGAAAATTGATGGAACGAAAGAAATTTGTAGGTTTTGGTGAAATGCTTTTAAGGTTATCACCGGACGGATATCTAAGATTTTCCCAGGCAGAGCGATATAATTCAAGCTACTCCGGTGCGGAAGGTAATATGGCTATCGCACTATCACATATGGGAATGCCGGCGGAAATGGTCACAAAACTTCCGGATAATGATATCGGACGCTGTGCGAAAAGAACACTGGACAAGTATGGTGTAAAAACTGATCATATTGCCTGGGGAGGTGACAGGCTTGGCTTGTATTATTTGGAACGAGGTGCTTCCCAAAGGCCATCAAAGGTCATTTATGACCGCAAGCATACAGCCATTTCTGAAGCCAACCCTGAAGATTTTAATTGGAATGAGATTTTCGAAGATGCTGCATGGTTCCATTTTACCGGTATCACCTTAGCGTTAAGCAAAAACCTTCAGGAAATTTGCAAACAAGCATGTATAGCTGCGAAGAAACATGGTGTAAAGGTAAGTTGTGATCTTAATTATAGAAAGACACTGTGGACCACTGAGGAAGCTCAGAAAGTAATGAAACCTCTTATGCAGTATGTAGATGTTCTAATAGGCAATGAGGAGGATTCTGAGAAGGCACTTGGCATAAAAGCAGCCGATACCGATATCACTGCTGGAAAATTGAGTGTGGAAGGTTACAAAGCGTTGGCGAAAAAGCTAACGGATGAATATAATTTTGAAATGATAGGAATTACTCTACGGGAGTCCATATCTGCATCTGTTAACAACTGGTCTGCCCTTATATATCACAAAGGTAAGGCACATGTATCAAAGAAATATAACATGCAGATTGTAGATAGGGTAGGTGGAGGGGATTCCTTCGCATCAGGTCTTGTTTATGCATGTCTAAATGATTTTGATACACAGAAAATAGCCGAGTTTGCCGCTGGTGCTTCCTGTTTGAAGCATTCTATCGAGTATGATTTTAACCTGTCCACCCCGGAAGAGGTTCTAAACCTAATTAATGGTGACGGTTCAGGAAGAGTGGTACGTTAAAGGAAATGGAGGCTATGCTGTGAAAAGAGTGATATTAATAGACGCAAGAGATAATGTAGGAATAGTGACCGAGAGTGTTCTTCCCGGTGATCAAATAGAAATTGCAGGGAAGATCATAACCGCTCTTGATACCATCGACCTTCCCCATAAGATTGCAATAGTCGATTTAAAACCAGGTGACGATGTAATCAAATATGGGATGGTTATGGGCTATGCTACAAGTGAGATAAAAGCAGGTCAACATGTGCATGTACACAATGTTGATTCAGAGAAGATGATGAAATAGGAGGACAGAATATGGTGACTTTTAACGGCTATGAGAGACCAACTGGGCGGGTTGGTATCCGAAATCATATCATGATTATTTCAAACTGCAGCTGCGCCAATGGTATTGTTAATAATATCGCGGCTCAAGTTCCGGATGCCGTTCCTATGCTTCACACCTATGGATGCTCGATACCCGGAGAATATGACCGATGGAGAAGGGTACTTACAGGTGTTTGTACCAATCCTAATATCTATGGTGTCATTTTGGTTGGAGTTGGTTGTGAGACCGACGATGCCAAGGAGATGGGCGCACGGATCCATGAGATAAGCAAGATGCCTGTATTTGCCCAGATTGTACAAGATGATGGTGGTGGCGATGAAGTGGTCCGAAAGTGTGTTGAAAAGGCGAGGGAATTACTGGGACAGGCTGCAGAATGCAAGCGTGTACCTGTCCCTGTAAGCAAGTTGGTACTAGGTACTGAGTGTGGTGGTTCAGATGCACTTTCCGGTATCACTGCAAATCCGACAATAGGTTATGTTTCTGATTGGTTAGTAGCTAACGGAGGTACTTCTCTTTTATCTGAAGCTGCAGAAATGATAGGTACTGAAGATATTCTCTCGGCAAGAGCAATCAACCCTGATGTTGGTGCCAAAATCCGCGCAATGATTGAACGTGAAGAACTAGAAGTCAGAAAATATCTGGGTCCGGATGCCTCACGAATTATTGCCCGAGGTAATATGAAGGGTGGCTTGACCACCATACAGGAGAAGGCTTTAGGATGCATTAGAAAGGGCGGCACATCTACGATTATGGATGTTCTAGATTATGCTGAACCCATTGGTGAGCGTAAAGGACTTGTGATTATGCATGGTCCTGGCTATGATCCGGTTTCTCTGACAGGACTTTTTGCAACAGGCGCACAAGTATTCTTGTTTTCGACGGGCCGGGGAAATCCTTTAGGATATCCGGTAGCACCATGCATTAAGATCTGTTCTAACAGTAGTACCTACTATAGAGTCGGTGGTAAAAATGGCGATATGGATATCAATGCTGGGGCGGTAATTTCCGAAGGTATGACACTGGAAGAGTTAGGAGAATATAGTATCGAATATCTCCTAAAAGTATGTAATGGGCAGCTTAGTGTTCCAGAAAAAAAGAATTATGGTGGAATTATGTGTGCCTATTCAGCATCAACTCCTTTGTAAAAAATATTTAATGAAGAAGCTAGTAAAAAATATAATAGTGAACTAGTTTAACTATTGCCTTGGGATTAAATTCCCTGGGCAGTTTTTAATTGTATTTGAATGGGCACAAACTAATCAGTTAAATTATAATATAGGAATTGATATTATTTTGGAACTTATATTGAATTGGTTTTATAGATAAATAGAATAGACCTTGAATTTTTCTAGTAATTATGTATATAATAGGAATAATTAGTAAAGAAAGAAATGTAATGAAGGGAAAACTATTGGTTTTAGCATAGAAAAGAGAGCTGGGTTAGGTGAAAGCCAGTTGTGTACGAGCCTTTAGAAATGGTCCCGGAACAGTCTAATCGAGGGTGGTATGCTTTAGGTTAGAACGGAGTTGTTACCGTTATTATAACAAGGTGATAGATATTTTTTTCACCTATTGAGGCTGGAACCGTGAGGTAACAGCAAAAAAGGGTGGTACGGCGAAGTGAACTCTCGTCCCTTACATAGGGAGAGGGCTTTTTTTATTTTTACTAGGGAACAGAGAATAGGGAACAGGGAACAGATGCTAGAAGGTATAATGTAGAGAAAACTAACAACTTTATATAAAGAAAGGAATGAATAAAATGAGTAAAGAAACATTTTATATTACAACACCGATTTATTATCCCAGTGACAAGCTACATATCGGTCACTCATACACAACCATTGCAGCAGATGCCATATCTAGATTTAAGCGAATGACAGGATATGATGTAAAATTCCTAACAGGAACCGATGAGCATGGACAAAAAATTCAAAGAAAAGCAGAGGAGCAGGGAACCACACCCAAGGAATATGTGGATGAAGTGGTTGCAGGTATAAAGAAGCTTTGGGAGACCTTAGATATTTCAAATGACCAATTTATAAGGACAACAGATGAATACCATAAGGAAGCTGTTAAAAAGATCTTTAAAAAATTATACGACCAAGGGGATATTTATAAATCACATTATGAGGGATGGTATTGTACACCCTGTGAATCCTTTTGGACAGAGGCACAATTAAAGGATGGCAAATGCCCAGATTGTGAGCGAGAGGTAGAATTAACTAAGGAAGAAGCCTATTTCTTTAAGATGTCTAAATATCAAGATAGGATAATGGAGCATATAGAGAAGAATCCTGATTTTATTCAACCACAAAAAATAAAAAATGAAATGATAAACAATTTTCTAAAACCAGGCTTAGAGGACCTATGCGTATCTAGAACCTCCTTTAGCTGGGGAGTACCGGTAGACTTTGATCCGGGACATGTGGTTTATGTTTGGATTGATGCCCTTTCGAATTATATTACAGCCCTGGGCTATACCTCAGATAATGATGAACAGTATAAAAAATATTGGCCGGCAGATGTTCATTTAGTAGGAAAGGATATAGCTAGATTTCACACTATAATATGGCCTGCAATGCTTATGGCTCTTGATTTACCACTACCTAAGAAGGTATTTGGTCATGGCTGGATACTTCTCCAGGGAGGAAAAATGTCAAAATCCAAGGGCAATGTAGTAGATCCCGTTATATTGACAGAAAAATATGGAGTAGACGCTATTAGGTACTATGTACTTAGGGAATTGCCCTTTGGCTCGGATGGTGTATATTCAGAGGATAATCTAATAAATAGAATAAATTCAGATTTAGCCAATGATTTAGGTAATTTAATTAGTAGAACCGTGGCAATGGTGGATAAATACTTTGGAGGACAATTACCGGGTGAACAGGAAGCCGGTGAATTTGATGATCAACTTATCCAGCTTGCTCTAGAAACACCAATTAAGGTTGAGGAGTATATTGAACAGCTGCTATTTAGCAATGCATTAGTGGATATCTGGACACTAATATCTAGGACCAATAAATATATTGATGAAACAATGCCTTGGATATTAGCAAAGGATGAGGATAAAAAGCCACGATTAGCTGCTGTATTATATAATCTATTAGAAAGCCTTCGATTTATATCTGTATTAATAACCCCATTTATGCCAAACACACCAAAGGTAATGAGGGAACAACTAGGCATAGAAGAGGGTGAGCTTACTACCTGGAACAGCCTTAAGGAATTTGGTAATTATCCGAGCGACGCAAAGGTTAATAGGGGAAAGGTCATCTTCCCAAGAATTGAAATTGAAAAGGAAGAGGAAGTAAAGGAAGAGAAAAAAGAAAAGAAAGAAAAGAAAAAGGATACAAAGAAGGAAGAAAAACAGGAAGAAAAGCAAACCCAAGAGGAATTTATCACAATAGAGGATTTTGCAAAGATAGATTTTCGCACCGCAAAGGTAATAGAAGCGGAAAAGGTAGAGGGTGCAGATAAATTAATAAAAATGCAGCTAGAAATGGGTAAGGAGAAAAGACAAGTAGTGTCAGGTATTGCAAAATACTATACACCAGAGGAACTAATAGGTAAAACCCTAATAGTAGTAGCCAATCTAAAACCTGTAAACCTTAGGGGCGAAGAATCCAATGGAATGATTTTAGCAGCCTCCAAGGGGAAAAAGCTTACCCTAGTCACTATAGAAGATGACATTGATACCGGAACCAAGGTAAGATAGTAGAAAGAAGCGTGGGGACGGTTCTCTTGCTTCCAAATCGTAAGATAGAAGGGAAGGATTTAGATTGTATTTCGACAGTCATGCTCATCTAGATGATAGAAAGTTTAATGATGATAGGGATAAATTAATACAAAAGGCAAAGACAGAGGGAATAGGCTTAATAGTAAACCCTGGCGATGATATCTCCTCCTCTAAAAAGGCTATATCCTTAGCAGATAAATATGATTTTATATATGCAGCTGTTGGTGTGCATCCCCATAATGCAAAAGAGGTTAGGGAGGATACCTATAGACAGCTAGAGCAATTAGCTAATCATCCAAAGGTAGTTGCCATAGGGGAAATTGGTTTAGATTATCATTATAACCATTCCCCTCAAGATATTCAAAAACAAGTATTTCAAGGTCAAATACAATTGGCAGGGAGCTTAAAGCTTCCTATTATAGTACATGACAGGGAGGCACATGGTGATACCTTTGAAATACTACAAAGTTACTTTAGCAAGGATAGTGGTGGGGTTTTGCATAGTTATAGCGGAAGTGTAGAAATGGCATATAGGATTATAGATTTAGGGATGTATCTATCTATATCTGGGCCTGTTACCTTTAAAAATGCCAAGAAGACCGTGGAGGTAGTAAGGGAAATTCCATTAGAACATCTTTTAATAGAAACCGACAGTCCATATTTAACACCAGTACCCTTTAGGGGCAAAAAAAATCATCCTGCTATGGTAAAATATGTAGCAGAAAAAATTGCTGAGATTAAAGGAATTTCTGTAGAAGAAGTTGCAGAAAAAACCACTGAGAATGCAAAGAGGCTTTTTGGGATTGTTTAGGAAACAGGGATATGGTAGATACTAATGGGTATTTCTTAGAGGTCTGGTAGATGGTATAGAAACCTGTTTTCCCTTCTACCTCCTACCAGACTTAATTGGAACACTCGAAAGCCTCTACCTTATACCACACTTGTTGTCACCAAAGATTCTTACACTCATATAATAATATTGAGCTAGGAGTATTAGCTAGGAGTACCTAGTTTTTATATTCAAACCTTAATGAGTAAGGAGGAATCTTTGTGGCAAGGAAAAAAAGAAAAAGAGAAGAATATCCAGAAATGCCTGATATGCAATATCCAATGACGCCAGATAATGGAATGATGCCCGGATACGGCCCCGGAATGGGAATGGGCCCCGGAATGGGAATGGGCCCCGGAATGATGCCCTGTCATGGAATGGGAATGTATTGCTATTGTGTACCCTACCCAATGCATGATTGTGGTTATGGAATGATGCCTGATTATGGTATGATGCCAGACTACGGAATGATGCCTGATTATGGTATGATGCCTGATTATGATGATTGTGATAGGTATCCAGATTACCCAATGATGCCTGATTATGATGATTGTTAATAATTACATCCTATGATAAAAAAATTAAGATATTAAGCAGGGTTTAAAAGCTCTGCTTTTTTGTTTTTGTATTGACAGGTTTTTCCTGAGATGCTACTATATAGATAATAGATATAACGAGTATCGATATAACGATATTGGAGATGATTCCATGGCAAGAGAACAGCTAAAAAACTTAACAGAGCCCATGTATTATATTCTTTTGTCCTTAATCACACCTCAACATGGTTATGGTATTATGCAGGAGGTGGAACGACGCACGGAGGGTAGGGTAAAGATAGGAGCAGGCACCCTATATAATCTACTGTCTAGATTTGAGGAGGAGGAGTTTATACAGCAGATTTCTGAGGGCAATCGTAGAAAGACCTATAGGATTACGGATAAAGGAATGGATATTTTAAGGGATGAATATAAGCGATTACAGCAATTGATCGTCGATGGAAGTGAATTCTTAGAGGAGGGAAGGTGATCTAATGAAAAGGAAAACGAAAAGGGTAATTTGGCATTTTCTATCCACCGATTATAAGGCCATGGAGGAATATTTAGAAGAAATGGCTAAAAAAGGTTGGATGTTAGAAAAACTAGGACAGGGGATTGCAACTTTTAAGAGAATCCAACCTAGCAAATTGAGGTTTTATATAGATGTTTTTAAAGATGAGGGACCTCTTGTTCCAGAAAATACACCAGATTCTAGAGAATATCGCAGCCTTTGTGAGGCTTCCGGCTGGCATTTTATCACCTCCCAGGACTACCTGCAATACTTCTATGCAGATGAAGGTCAAAATCCTACTCCTATCCAAACAGATGAGGAGTTGGAATTAAGCCTAGTTAAAAAAACCTTATTAAAGAGAGAATTTTTATCTATTCCATTTATGATTTTTTTATTTCGGAATATCTTATACGACCTTTTTTTTACTTCCTACACCTTTTTTATAAGCACTACTAGAATGGCATTAGGGATTAGCTTCCTTATTTTCATCCTAAATAATATAGGAATGATTGGCTACTTCTTAGCTTGGATGATTAAATCTAATAGACGGGTAAAAAAGGGTTTAGGTATGGAAAGACCCAACCTAAATGCCGCCAAGATTAGGGCTTTTGCATTTATTGGCATTCAAACCTTAACCCTAATTGTTGCATCTATTTTTATATTGAGTGATGAAACTATAAGGACTAATGAAATTATTTTTATTTTGATAATAGTAGGGATGGTTATAGCTATTGGAAATCTCTTTAGATTTATTGTTAAGAAAAAGGGCAAGGCAAAGGATGATGGCTTATATTACTCTTTTGTTGGCGCTTTTCTTGTGCTTGCATTCTTTGCTCTAATGACTAAACTACTATGGGGAGTATTTATGGAAGAGGATTATGAATATAATAATGTTATTCCCAAAGACTATCCTATGGTGAAGGTGGAGGAATTAGTGGAAAGGGACATAAAGGGAAATCCTTGGTGGGATTTTAAATCAAATACCAGCCCTATAATTCCCCTATCCTATAATTCAAGGGGAGATATAAATGGAGCTTATTTACAGATTAGCTATTATAGAAGCATAGAGGATCCATTTTTTAGTAAACTAATATTCAAAGGGAAGGTTAGAGAGTTAAAGAAATATTTAAACAATTTTCATCAATCTATCATGGAGGATGAGGAACTAAGGAAAAAATGGCAGGTAGATGAACTTATATTAAGTGAGACAAGGAATACTATTATCCTTAGAAGTGATCAATATGTGCTATATCTAAAGTGTAGCTTAATGGATTTTGAGAATGAAGAGCTGATACAAACCATTACGGAGGAATACTTTATCGGTGACGAAGAGAAATTTTAGAGGAGGGAAGGTGAGTCCATGAAAACCAAAAGAGTATTTTGGGGATTTTTATCCACTGACTATAAAGCCATGGAAAAATATTTAGAGGAAATGGCTAAAAAAGGTTGGATGTTAGAAAAGCTAGGAGTACTTACCGCTAAATTCAGAAGGATTGAGCCTAAAAACCTAAAATTTTACATAGATGTTTTTGAGGATAAAAGTTTTCTTTTCCGAGAGAATTCTATGGAATCTGAAGAGTATAGGAAGCTATGTGAGGAATCGGGATGGACCTTTATTACCTCTAAATACTATTTACAATTCTTTTATGCTGAGGAAGGTCAAGAGCCCACCCCTATACAAACCGATGAAGCTCTAGAGCAAACTATCGTTAAATCATCACTACTGAAGAGGGTACTTTTAGTCAATACAAATTTAGTATTTTATATTCTGCTATTTAGCTATATCTTTAAGTTATTTCCCATTAGTCATATAAATTTATTAAGCTATTCGGGGATTGCTATTACCATTGTAACTCCCCTTATATTTGTATTATTGCTTCTTAAGATTAGTTATTATATATACTGGAATAAAACATACAAGAGAAATACGAGTAAGAGATTAGGGATGAAGAAGAGACCTAGCTTAAAAGGTGCCAAAAGGCGGGCAATCTTATTTAATGGATTACAGTGGCTTGTCTTACTTTTATTGTTTCTTATCTTTATTGGGGATGCCTTGTTTATATCCAATGAATATGTTCCTATACTAATAGGCACAATGATTATCATTGCTGCAACAGTCCTCCTTAGCTTTTTTATAAAGAAGGCTAAAACCGAGGAGAAGAGTATTCAATATCTAGTATTTGGTGCTATTATATTATTATTTATACTTCCGATGGCAATTTCATACAATTTTGCAGACACAATAGATAAAGACCAGCCAATTTACCAAGAAGATATACCTGAGGACTATCCTATAGTAACCAAAGGGGAATTAACTGGAACAGATGTCCAGGAGGGAAAAATACTTTGGTGGGATTTTCAGCCAAGGATGAGTCCTATCGTTCCTTTGTCCTATGATTGTCATGGAACTAAATTTGTCATCAGCTACTATAGAGCTATAAATAGCTATTTTGCAGATATCGTCTTTGACGGAAAAACTAAGGAAAGACAAAGAATATTAGGCTATATGAATAAAACTACTATAAAAGATAAAGCGTTAAGACAAGGATGGGATGTGGAAAAGCTGATACTAAGCGAGGATAGAGATGAGCTTTTAATTCAAAGGGACAATATAGTGCTTTATCTATCCGGAGATATAGATTTTGAGAAGGAAGCAGTTAAGGAAAGAATTCATAAAGAATTTTTTGACTAATCGCCATACATAGTAAAGGGCAAATACAGGCTTAAATCTCATTTGGAAAGTGGATATAGTTAAGCCCTTTCATTGGTATGGCGCCAGGGGGACAAGAAAGTATCATATAGGATAAAAAAGGCGTCGTATTGGATGCATAGTAATAAATAAAATTACACATTCCTCCAGTGGCATTGATGGATAATACCGACAATTCATTCCAATGTAAATTCTAAAGCTTGGGGAACTCGCTTCGCTCAAACAAC
>CAZHJK010000014.1:0-67497 GCA_964533275.1 uncultured Eubacteriaceae bacterium
CTTTGGCAGAAGGCTTTATAGCCTAAAGCCAAAGTTTTACTCTACAAGTTCTACTATCCTATAATATAAAAATAAGGGGTTGTAGGGGAAGAACCCCTGCCGTATTAAGAAGGGTGCTCAGATGGCTGGTTTTGCCATCGCCAAAGGGAAACTAGGTTTCCCTATAAGCAGGCAGCCAATTTAGTTTGCTAAATTTCGCTGATCGCTTAGTTGTTTCACCCAGTGGAAGCAGCTTTGCTGCTTTTTTTATGAGTAAATTTTCTAGGCATATATATTTAGTTTTGTTCCTATTGTTTTTATATAAAATGTATGGGTAAAAGTTATAAAAGCATAATTACATAATAAAATACTATTAACAAACATATAAGGGGGAAGGATATGGATAATAAAGAATTATCCCACAGGGAATTAAAAAATACTATTGATTACATGATGTTTGATTTTGAAACAACAGAGCAAGTACCACAACTGACTGGTATTGTCGGTCAAGAACGAGGAAGAGCAGCGATGAGGTTCGGTCTAAATGTGAACAAGGTAGGTTATAATATTTATGTAGCAGGAATATCAGGCACTGGTAAAACTAGTTATACTAATTCAATAGTAAGAGAGTTTGCTAAAAAGGATACAAAACTATATGATTGGTGCTATGTCTATAATTATGAGGATAAATACAAGCCTAAAATGCTACGATTGCCTGTTGGCATGGGTAAAGACTTTCAGAATGATATGAAATCCTTGGTACAGGATTTAAAAAATGATATACCCAGAGTTTTTAGTGGAGAAAGCTATCAAAAGGAACGAGCTGCTATAATACGGGATATCCAAGAAAAAAGCAGCGATACCATTGAAAAATTAAATAATCTAGCTAAGGAATATGGGTTTATCATTAGACAATCAGGTTCAGGATTTAAAAGTATTCCATTAATAGATGGAGAACCAATAAATGAAGCCCAATATAATAAATTAAGCACTGAACAATTGAAGGAGATAGAAACAAAATCAGCTATGCTACAACAAAAATCAATAGAAATAACAAATGAAATACGAATAATTGAAAAAGAAGCAAAGAAAACCTTAGAAAATTTAGATAGCAAGATTGCTCTTGCCTCTGTTGGATTTTATATTGATGAATTAAAGGGAAAGTATGTTAAATGTGTGGAAATAATAAAATATTTAGAGGAAACTAAGAAAGATATACTAAATAATATAGGTGATTTTAAGGAGCAGACAGAGGAGGAAAATGCTAATCCATTAAGCTTTTTAAAGGAGCAAAAGTCTGATGACTTTATTAATAAGTATAGGGTAAACTTATTTGTGGATAATAGTGAAACTATAGGAGCACCTGTAGTTATTGCTGATAATCCTACATATTATAATCTAATCGGTAAGGTTGAATATGAGAATAAAATGGGTGTTTTAAGTACAGATTTTACAAAAATAAAACCTGGATATCTTCATCAAGCAAATGGCGGATATATCATAATTCAATCATTAGATATATTATCAAACAATAATAATTGGGAAGCTTTAAAAAGAGCCATAAAAAACCATAAATTAAACATTGAAAATATAGGTGAGCAAATGGGTTTAGTTGCAACCTCTTCGATAAAACCAGAACCAATTCCCTTAGATATAAAAGTAATTTTAATTGGTTCTTCAGATATATATCAATTACTTTATAACTATGATGAAGATTTTAGAAAGCTATTTAAAATTAAAGCAGATTTTGATATTGAAATGGATAGCAATATTGAAAATATCAGTAGATTAGCTAGTTTTATAAGAACTCGCTGTGAGGAAGATAATTTAAGGAATTTTGATAGAAGTGCTGTTGCCAAGATTGTGGAATATAGTACAAGATTGGCTGGACATCAGAAGAAGTTATCTACAAGGTTTAATCATATTGTAGAAATTCTATATGAAGCCGATGCTTGGGCTGAATTAATGGGAGAGGATATAGTAAATGCTAAACATATCGATAGGGCGATAAATGAAAAGAATTACCGATCAAATCTATATGAAATAAAATTACAAGAAAGCATAGATGAAGGTTCAATTCTGATAGATACCCAGGGGGAGAAAATTGGTCAGGTTAATGGATTGGCTGTTTATCAATCGGGTCAATATAGTTTTGGAAAACCCTCAAGAATTACAGCTACCACATATGTAGGACAAAAAGGCATTATAAATATAGAAAGAGAAAGTAAAATGAGCGGTAATATACACAATAAAGGAGTATATATATTAGGGGGATACCTAGGAGATAAATTTGCTCAGGAACAGCCCTTATCACTTTCAGCAAACCTTGCCTTTGAACAATCCTATGGAGGGGTAGATGGTGATAGTGCCTCTAGTACAGAATTATATGCATTATTATCCAGCTTGGCAGAGGTACCTATTAATCAAGGATTAGCGGTTACAGGTTCAATAAATCAAAAAGGAGAAATACAACCTATTGGAGGAGTAAATGAGAAGATAGAAGGTTTCTTTGATGTTTGTAAAAGCAAAAAACTCACTGGGGATCAAGGAGTATTAATTCCACACCAGAATGTTAAGAATCTCATGCTAAAGGATGAAGTGATAGAGGCTGTAAGAAATGGACAATTTCATATATATCAGGTAAAAACGGTAGAAGAGGGTATTGAATTGCTTACTGGCATGAAGGCAGAACATAAAAATGAGAAGGGTGAATATGAGGGGGATAGTATATATAGAAGAGTGGCAGAAAAACTCAAGGGGTTCATGGAGAGTACCAAAAATCTTAATGACTAATCTTCTCTATAATTCTTACAATAAATTAATTTTTCCTCGGTTAAAATATAATCCACTGGAACATCGAAGGATTCAATAGGTAATGTTTCAATAATCTGAAACTTAAAGGCAAGGGAAATAGTAGTTACAGGTTTAGTAAGGGATGATAAGAATCGATCATAATATCCTCCGCCATAACCTAAACGATGGCCATTTTCTGTAAAGGCAAGTCCGGGAACTAAAATTAAATCTAATATTTCACTGGATTGGAGACGCAAAGTCTCCTTTTTAGGTTCTAAAAGTCCCCAATGACCCATTTCTAAGTCCTTATTAAAATCAATAAGGTGGGATAAAATAATTTCCTTTTTAGCTGGTCTAGTCACAGGTATAAGTATTTTTTTTCCATCCTCCATAGCTTCTTTAATAAAATTATGGGTAAATATCTCTTTTTCAATGCTTACATAGGACATAATTGTTGCTGCTTCATTATAGATAGGTGAAGAGTATAGTTGATTAAAAATTTTGTCACTAAGTTTCTTGATTTGTTCTTGGGATAGAGAATTTCTTTTTGTAATAATTTTTTCCCGTAAATCTTTTTTATTCATTATATTAAAACTCCTCAATAATATTTGTATCTTTTATTATTATCTACTAAAAAAAAAATTAAAACAATAATAAAATATAATAATTTATAATATAACAAAAATTTGAGAAAAATAAAGGATTTTGATGGATTGTCTAGAAAAATAATATAAAATATATTAATAATTAGAAAAAATATACATTATGTAAATTGATGAAAGTTTGTTATAATAAATTAAGACAATAGATACAATTTCTTTACAAATTTCAAGAATTAATGGTTGGACATAGGAGTGAAATACAATGATTCAATTGATTGATATATATAAGGATTATAAAAATGGACATAGAGCTTTAAATGGATTGAATATTAAGGTAGAAAAGGGAGAATTCGTCTTTGTAGTAGGAGCTAGCGGAGCAGGAAAATCCACATTTATAAAATTATTATTAAAGGAAGAAAATCCTACTAATGGCAGAATTCTATTAGACAATAGGGATATTACATACCTTAAACAAAGGGAAATCCCTTATCTTAGAAGGAATATGGGTGTAGTATTTCAGGATTTCAGATTATTACCTAATAAAACTGTATATGAAAATGTAGCATTTGCTATGGAAATTATTGAAGAACAGCCGAAATATATAAGAAGACAAGTACCTATGGTGCTAGGCATGGTAGGGTTAAGCGAGCGTTCAAGAAATTATCCCCATCAATTATCAGGGGGAGAACAACAAAGAGTTTCCTTAGCACGGGCGATTGTGAACAACCCTCAACTTTTAATATGTGATGAACCTACAGGAAATTTAGATCCTAGTACATCTAAGGATATTATGGAACAATTAAATGATATTAATTATAGGGGAACAACAATTATAATGGCAACCCATGCTAGAGACATTGTAGATGATGCTCAAAAAAGAGTTATTACATTAAAAAATGGAGAGGTTATTTCTGACCAGCAGAAAGGTGGATATAATTATGAAGATTAATACCTTTCGAATTTTCTCAAGGGATGCGATACAAAATATATGGCGTAATTCTTGGATGAGTTTAGCTTCTATAAGCTCAGTGGTAGCAGTTCTGGTGATTATTGGTCTTATATTAATATTTATGGTTAATATTCAATATGTAGCAAGTATAGTTGAAGATACGATAGAACTTAAAGCTTTCTTAGAGGTTGACATTGGTCAGGATGAAATTAATGGTATTAAAGCTCAACTAGAAACAAATGAAAAAATTGATAATATCACATTTGAATCTAAGGAACAGGCTTTAGAAAAATTTTCAGAACAAATCGGAGATAGAAAAGATTTAATATCTGGCTTAGAGGAAAACAATCCTCTTCAAAATTCCTTTATATTAAGCATAAAAGATCCTAGTGAAGCAAATGTAATTGCAGAAACAATTGCAAATATTGAGGGTGTTGAAGAGGTGAAATATGGAGAAGAAGTAGTGGATAAGGTACTTCAATCTACAAAATTTATTAGAACATTTACTATTATAATTACATTGATATTAGCTACAGTATCTATTTTTATTATTTCAAATACTATAAAGCTAACTGTTTTTTCAAGGAAAAAAGAAATAAATATTATGAAATATGTAGGTGCTACAAATTGGTATGTGCGTTGGCCATTTTTAATAGAAGGAGCAATTCTAGGATTGATTGGCGCTTTATTCTCATTATTACTCCTTGGTTATTCATATTATTATTTTACGGGAATGGCACAAAATACAGCTTTGTCTATAATTTCAAATTCATTAGTACCTGCAGGTGAAATGATAAGTCAGATTACATTGTATTTTATAATAGCAGGAGTGGTTATTGGAGTAGTTGGTAGCATCTTATCTATTAGAAGATTTTTAAGAGTGTAACACAAAGGAACGCATTGTATGCGTTCCGAAAGCTCGTAAGTACATAGGAAAAGGGGGAAGTCTTGGATGAAGAAATTGGTATCAATTATTTTATTGAGTTTTTTATTATTAGGATTAATATTACCTACTATGGCTATGGCTTCGGATGTAAAAAAGAGTGAAGAAAAGCTTAATAATGCAAATAAAGGCATAAAAAATGTTCAAGAGAAAATTAAGGACTCAAAGGAAGAAAAAAAGGAAGCAAAAAATGAACTAGAAGAATTAGATAAAAAATTACAAGAGGCTAATAGCAAATTAGAAAGTACAAAAGCAGAATTGAATAAAACAAATCAATCATTAGAGAAAGCTAAGGAAGAATTATCTGAAGCAGAAAAAGCAATGGAAGAGCAGAATGTTTCTCTTCATGAGCGTATCAGGGTAATGTATAAGAATGGAAACATAGGATATTTAGAAGTGCTACTAGAGGCAAATAGTTTCTCTGAACTTATCACTCGTTTTGAAATGATAAAAACCATAATGGAATATGATTTTGAATTATTAAATTCCTTAGAAGAAAAAAGAGATGAAATAGAGGACAAAAAGGAAGAAATAGAAAAGGAACAACAAAGGATTCTTACTTTAAAAAATCAACTAGAAAGCAAGGCAAGTCAGGTAAAAACTTTGCAGGTATCAAGACAAAACTACATAAGTAAAATGGATAGTGAGATAGCTGCCTATGAGAAAGAAATGAAAGATTTAGAAAGGGATGCAGCAGAAGCTAAAAGAATCATTCAAGCGGCTCAGGCAGCAGCTGCTAAAAATAATGGTAGCTCTGGAAGCTCTGGTCCATATACAGGCGGAGCCTTAAGATGGCCTGTGCCAGGACACACCCGTATTAGTTCTCCCTATGGTATGAGAATACATCCTATTTCAAGGGTAAGGAAAATGCACACAGGGATAGATATTCCAGCACCAACAGGTACACCATTTATAGCACCAGCAGACGGAGTAGTGACCTATTCAGATTATCTTGGGGGATATGGTAAAGTAGTTATCGTTGACTTAGGAGGAGGACTTTCAATTCTAGGGGCACATAATAGTAGTTTATTAGTTAATGTGGGACAAAGCGTTCAAAAAGGACAAACCATTGCAAAAATTGGATCTACTGGTAATTCTACTGGACCTCATTCTCATTTTGAGGTTAGGAAAAACGGTAATCATACCAATCCAATTTCCTATGTAAAATAAATAATAAAGATAGATAATAGCAGTAAGCGAAAAGGCTTACTGCTATTATTATTGTGCGCCGTGCATGGCGAATAACTAGGTGGTGAAAGTCCACTATGGGGGCTGGTAGTTGCCAACCATTAGCTAAGAGCAAGGGTGTCCATCGTGAGGTGGAATCTAAAGGAAGCTTAAGGCAAAATTCCGACCCGAGGAACACGAACATCATCAGGCACAAGACATGGGATGAGTTTGCAATACAAAACGAAGTCCAATAAACTACACGGACATGTTAGTGTAAATGATGTGGGTACATGGAAGGAAAGTAATTCGTCTTACCGCGGGAGGTCTCATGGACATGTGGAAACAGAGTATGAAGCATGGTTGAAATAAGATTTGTCATGAGAAGTCAGCAGATACCATAGTACCCTATGTAGTCGACAACATAGGGGAAGGGTTGAACCTTAGGAGGTGAAAGTAAATGAATGTTACCAAGGAAGAAATAAAGTATAGAAAACTTCAAAAAGAGGGCTGCCAGGAGAAGAATAGTGCGGAACACGAAGGATATTCAGGAGCATACGCTTCTTCAAGGATAACTGAAAACAACATCACCAACGAAAACTTGTCGGGGAATAGATTGCTTGAGGAAATATTGGATAAAAGCAACATGAACAAGGCATACAAGAAAGTAAAGTCCAATAAAGGAGCTGGAGGAGTTGATGGGATGGGAGTAGATGAACTTCTACAATATCTCAAAGACAACAAAGAGCCACTCATAAAGTCTATTAGGGATGGGAAATACCATCCTAATCCAGTAAGAAGGGTAGAAATACCCAAAGAAGAAAATGGCAAAGTAAGAAAGCTTGGGATACCAACAGTAGTAGATAGAGTAATACAACAAGCAATAGCCCAGGTACTAACACCGATATTTGAGAAACAATTCTCAGATAATAGTTATGGTTTCAGACCAAAGCGAAGTGCCCATGGAGCCATTAGGAAATGCCAAGAAAACATGAAAGAAGGCTACAAATATGTAGTAGACATGGACTTAGAAAAGTACTTTGATACAGTTAACCAAAGTAGGCTAATAGAAGTGCTATCCAGAACAATCAAAGATGGAAGAGTCATATCATTAATCCATAAATACCTGAAAGCAGGAGTAGTAGTAAAGCATAAGTTTGAAGAAACAAAAGATGGAGTACCCCAAGGTGGACCCTTAAGTCCTCTACTTAGCAACATCATGCTAAATGAATTAGATAAAGAACTAGAAAGAAGGGGACACCGGTTTGTGCGCTATGCAGACGACCTAATGATATTTTTGAAAAGTAGGAGAAGTGCGAAGCGCACACTAAAGAACATACTACCCTACATAGAAAAGAAACTATTCCTAAAAGTAAACCAAGAGAAAACAAAGGTAGATTATATAGGAAGAGTAAAATTTCTAGGATTTACATTTTATATGTATAAAGGGGAAGCAAGACTAAGAATACATCCTAAATCAATAACAAAGATGAAAAGAAAAGTAAAAGAACTAACAGCAAGAAGCAACGGCTGGAGTAATGAAATAAGAATTAAGAAACTAAGGCGCTATATAATAGGATGGATAAACTATTTTAAACTAGCAGATATGAAGAGCCTGCTAAAGAGGGTAGACCAATGGATGAGAAGACGAATTCGTATGATTTACTGGAAACATTGGAAGAGAGTTAGAACTAAGTTCAAGAAACTTCAATCACTAGGCATAAATAAACAGAAGTCATGGGAGTATGCAAATACAAGAAAGAGCTACTGGAGAATATCGAAGAGCCCGATACTAAACAAATCCCTTGGAAATGAAATTCTTAAGGAATTTGGATATTTATTCTTCTATGATTACTATAGACAAGTTATATCGTAAACTAGGGAACCGCCGTGTACCGAACGGTACGCACGGTGGTGTGAGAGGTCGGTAGATAAAATAATTATCTACCACCTACTCGATTTTGAATAGTAAGTTCAGGTTAAAATGCTGGATATTGGTTTTTTTGTAAATACCATTTGAAGTGTTATAATTATAGATAATAATAAAAGCCAAAATATTGGCATATACTTAGGTAAGTTAAACTAAATTCTTAACATTTAATGAGGTGGTTATCAATTGAAAAAAAAATTGTTATGGCTGGCTGTTATTCTTCTTCTAATAGTTACTAATGCAGCTACTTTTTTACTGTCTAATACACTGTCCTTAGCCTTTGGAAATAAAGTTTTATTAACAACTGACAGCCCAAATACCGCAGTTAATGTAAAAAAATTGATAATGCTTAAGGATTTTTTACAAGAGAATTATTATCAGCCTATAGAAGAAGAAACATTAATGGAAGGGTCGATAAAGGGGATGTTTAATTCAATTGGAGATCCTTATACTATATATATGAGCCCTAGTGAATATGATAGCTTCATGACAGAGACAGAGGGGTCATTTGGTGGAATCGGCATTCATGTATCAGTAGATGAAAATGGACTTATTACTATTATTGCACCCATTGAGGATACACCTGGTGAAAGGGTCGGATTAAAAAGTGGAGATAAGGTTATAAAGGTAGATGGAGAAGATGTGGTAAATAAAGATTTAGATGAAGTAGTGTCAAAAATGAAGGGGGAGCCGGGTACAAGGGTTAACCTTACAATTATCAGAGAGGGAAGAGAAGATTATATAGAAAAAGAAATCACAAGAGAAATTATAAAAATAAAAACTGTAAGAAGCGATATCATAGATGAAGAGATCGGATATATTAGAATAAGTATGTTTGATAGAAATACATCTAAGGACTTTGAAGATCATTTAAAAACCATAGAGGATAATAGTATAAAGGGTTTAATTATTGACCTAAGAAGCAATCCTGGAGGTTTACTAAATGAGGTTGTAAAAATATCTGATAGAATTCTAGGGGAACAGATTATTGTTTATACAGAGGACAGAGACGGTAACAGAAAAAACAACTATTCTGATGAAAAGAATAAATTAGATATTCCTCTAGTCCTATTAGTGGATGGTGGCAGTGCAAGTGCGTCTGAAATATTAGCTGGAGCAGTAAAAGATAGTAATTCTGGAACTTTAATAGGAACTACAACCTTTGGAAAGGGAATTGTACAGAATGTTGAAGATTTATCAGATGGATCCGGAATAAAGTACACATCATCGGAATATTTTACCCCAAACGGAATTAATATTCATGGAATAGGTATCGAACCTGATATTATAGTTGAAATTCCTGAAGAATTGTTGGAACAAACAACAAAAATTGAATTAAAGGATGACCCACAATTCACAGAAGCATTAGAGGTACTAAAATCTAAAATAACAATTGAATAAGGGGGGAAATAATGGACTCCATAATTCAAGCCCTTTGGATGGGGATATTATCTTTAATCCAAATTATTTTTCATCCTGTTTTTTGGGTGGTCATATATATCGTTTCCACGCAATATAAAAAGCAAATAGAAGCAGAAAAAAAAATGTTGGGAATTGAACGGGAAAATATTATTGGAAAAACTTTAAATGCTACTCTCTATGGTTTATTAGGAGGAATTATAGGGAGTATTATAATGATAATAATAGGTGTTTCTATTAGACAAGAAGGTTTAATTTATATATGGCCAATTGCTATATTATTATTTATGATTAAATCACGCTATCTTTGTTTCTCCTATGCAGGAGGTTTATTATCATTATTTTCTCTTTTATTTGGATTCCCATTAATAGATGTACCAGGTCTTATGGCATTGGTAGCAGTATTACACTTTGTAGAGAGCTTTTTAATATTTACCAATGGAAAACATAATAGTTTACCAATTATTGTGGATAAGGGTAATGGAAAACATATAGGCGGTTATAGCCTACAAAGATTTTGGCCTATCCCAATAATTATTATGACTATTATATTCCAAAATCAAGTTGATACAACATCCTTAATCCAAATGCCAAATTGGTGGCCTATAATTAAACCTACTGGAATTTCAAATATAGATGGGGTTACATTCTTTATGGTAAGTATTGTAGCAGCTCTTGGATATGGTGATGTAGCCTTTACACAAATGCCAAAGACTAAAGTTAGAATATCAGCTCTAAAATTAGGACTCTACAGTATAATCCTTCTTGCTTTATCTATTATTTCATCAAGAATTCAAATATTTCAATGGATAGCAGCGTTATTTGCTCCCATCGCTCACGAACTTATAATTATCCATGGGAGAAAAGAGGAGAGAGAAGGAATACCCATATTTACTCTACCCCAAAAAGGAATTAGGGTTTTGGAAGTGTTAGAGGGATCAGCTTCTGAAAAAATGAACATTAATAGAGGTGATATAATAAATTCTATTAATAATATCCCTATTAATAGTGAAGAGGATATTTCTGAAGTTCTTAATCAATATCCTACCTTTGTATGGATAGACGGAGAAAATTATAAGGGAGAAAAATACACCAAGGAACTAAAAGTTTATCCCTATGGTTTGAGAACTCTAGGTATTATGATACTACCCCAGTATTCAAGTATTTCCTATGTAATGCAGGAGAAGGATGGTATACTTACAAGGCTATGGAAGAAAAAGTTTAAAAAATAAGTAAAGGAAGCAAAGGGGACGGTTCTTTTTGCTTCCTTTTTTTCGTTAAAGATGGGGCGGGCTTATATTATTAGCGTTATTGTAGGTTGTGTCATAGCAGATGAAAAAGGCGTCTTTGTCGTATAGGATGAATTATGCGTCGTTGGATGTATATTAATAAATAAATTTACACGTTCCTCCGGTGGCATTGATGGATAATACCAGCAATTCATTCCAATGTAAATTCTAAATCTTGGGGAACTCGCTTCGCTCAAACAACCCAAGCTTCTTAACGAATTTACATTTCCACTCATTGGGTATTATGACCATCAGCTGCCAAGTCGTCACTTTGTAAGTTTATTTATAGATTATTAAGGGTCGGATTCCATGTTGTGCTCTAGGGCATTGTCATTGATGAAGAACCTAAGCGATAGACGAAAAACCATAAGTTACGGTTTTGGTCTTCTGCTTATCCGAGCATAGCGAGGAATCTTGGGTAAAGATCCTTCATTATATTCAGTATGACTGCCTAACGGGATAAAATATTTCATAAAGCGACGACTTAATGGAGCCCTTTTTATCCTTATCAGGTTTACCTATATAAAATAGGGCGACATTTGCGGAGAAGTATATGAAGATATTTTATCTCTCTAAAGTAAATTCAATGACGCCTTTTTCATCTAGAACGCAGTAAATAGACCAGCAAAGCTGGCCTTTATAGTTAATATCTTCTGTATTTTTTCATTTCTCTTTTAAAATTTCTTCTATTGGATCCATACTTTCTTTGAAATTTTATATAATCTATAAAATCTTTTCCAAAGAAAATAAAGAAGTTAATCAAAGATGCTATTATGGCTACTCTTTCACCCATTGTTCCAGTAATTAAATTTAAAATAAAAAATGCCCAATTTAAATATGCAAGCCACTTTATTTTAACAGGTATTATAAAAAACAATAAAATCTCAATATTGGGAAATAAATAGGCAAAGCCTAAAAATAGTGATAAATTCAAGTAGACACTTGTCCCATATCCAGTTATTAATGCTGCAATTATTGTTCCTAACATTCCAAAAAGGTAATAAAGGTTAAATTTAAAGGTTCCCCATTCATTTTCTAGAGTATTTCCAATCATATAGTAAAAGTAAAAAACAAAGATAATAAATATCATGGAAGCACTTGGGGGTATAAATATAAAGGTTATTATTCTCCAAACCTGACCTTCCATAATTAATTCTGGAATAAATGCTAAATAGTAAGTTAAGGGAATACGAAGTATATTTTGTATAATATAAACTCCAGCGGATATTCCCACTATATAGGTCATAAGGTTTGATATTGCATATCTTCCAAATTTTCTTTCTAAATTGTTTAGCCAATTCATACAAAAATCCTTTCATTTAAATATTCTAAAGGAGAAGCAAAAAGAACCGTCCCCAATGCTTCCCAAAGGAGAAGCAAAAAGAACCGTCCCCAATGCTTCCCAGTGCTCCGCCCCTCATATACCTTGTTTTTCCTATGTTGTCTAGGTATAATAATTTAAGCTTATTAAATTATAGCATATAGTATTTAATTTTAAAATAAAGAGGTTTATCTTTCTATTTTCCCATAAGCATTGAAAGTTCAGACTTAAAGGGTGGATATATAATTTTATCTTCAGTTATTATAGCTGTAATAAGACTGCTATCAGTTATATCGAAGGCTGGATTATAGGTTTTTATATTTTCTGGAGCCATTCTTTTTTCAAACCAAGCTTCGGTAATTTCCCTATCAGGACGAATTTCGATCTTTATATCCTTGGCGCTTTTACATTTCATATCAATTGTTGATTTTGGTGCACAAACATAAAAAGGAATATTAAAATATTTAGCAAGAATGGCTATATTCATGGTACCTATTTTATTAGCAACATCGCCATTAGATGCTACACGATCACAACCAACCAATATTGCATCTATTTTTCCCTGACTCATAATAGTGGCGGCCATATTATCACATATAAGTGTAATATCAATGCCAGCTTTTTCAAGCTCCCATGCAGTTAAGCGTGCACCCTGAAGAAGAGGACGGGTTTCATCTGCATATACCTTAAAATTATAACCTCGTTCATGCCCTAGATAAATTGGCGCCAAAGCAGTTCCATATTTTGCCGTTGCAATAGTACCAGCATTGCAATGGGTTAATATACCATACTCAGGTTTTAATAAAGTGAGTGCGTTTTCTCCTATTTGCTTACATACATTTTCATCTTCTAAATGTATAGAGCAAGCTTCATCCTTTAGAACTTTTAGTGTATCATTAACATCAATACCCTTTAATATAGCTTTCTTAAATTGTTCTTCCATTCGGTTTAATGCCCAAAAAAGATTAACAGCCGTAGGACGTGAAGTTTCTAAGTATTTTTTAGTTTTAATTAATATTTCTTCTAGTTCAATAATTGTGGTGACATTACTATTTTTTAATATAATATATAAGCCATAGGCAGCAGCTATGCCTATAGCAGGTGCTCCTCTTACCTGCAGCTTGAATATAGCCTCCCAAACTTCCTTTGAAGTATAAAGTTTTATATAATGTTCTTTATTAGGTAAAAGGGTTTGATCTAATATTACCAAACAAGAATTTTGTTCATCTAAATATACAGCTTCTATGTATTTTTTAAATTCTATTTTAAACACCCTCTCTATTAGATTTTAAATTTACATATAATATTATAGCATATACTAAAAATGTAAATATGATGAATAACATTTTGACATAGATAAAAAGAAAGGATATAATCATAAGAGCGAACATATGTTTTGGAGCATTATAACATTATGTAAACCTTATGCGTTGTGTTATAATAATCAGATGTAATAATTAGGTGGTGGTGAAGGAAAATGAATAGATTTGAAGTGGTTTCAGACTTTGAGCCTAAGGGGGATCAACCTAGGGCAATTAAGTCTTTAAGTGAAGGTATTATAAATAATAAAAAATTCCAAACCTTATTGGGAGTTACTGGTTCAGGGAAAACTTATACCATGGCAAAGGTTATTGAAGCAGTGCAAAAACCTACCCTGGTTATGGCTCATAATAAAACCTTAGCAGCTCAATTGGCTAGTGAATTCAAATCTTTTTTCCCCAATAATGCTGTTGAGTATTTTGTAAGCTACTATGATTATTATCAACCAGAGGCCTATGTACCAAGCTCGGATACTTATATAGAAAAGGATGCTTCAATTAATGATGAAATAGATAAATTAAGACACTCTGCTACGGCAGCTCTTTATGAAAGAAAGGATGTTATTATAGTAGCTAGTGTGTCCTGTATATATGGATTGGGAGACCCTATAGATTATGAAAACTTAGTGGTTTCTCTAAGGCCTGGTATGGAAAAGGATAGAGATGATGTAATTAGAAAGCTTGTGGATATACAATATCTTAGGAATGATATAAACTTTACCCGGGGTACCTTTAGGGTTCGTGGTGATGTTCTTGAGATTTTTCCGGCTTCCTCCTCGGAACGAGCTGTTCGTATTGAGTTTTTCGGGGATGAGGTGGATAGAATTACAGAAATAGATGTATTAACTGGAGAAATAATTGGGTTGCGTAATCATATCTCTATATTCCCGGCTTCCCACTATGCTACCTCTAAGGATAAATTAGAAGTAGCAATCCAAAGTATAGAAAGGGAATTAGAGGAAAGACACCAAGAGTTAATTTCAGAGGGAAAATTATTAGAAGCTCAAAGAATAATGCAGAGAACTAATTTTGATATAGAAATGCTTAAGGAAATGGGCTATTGCAATGGTGTTGAAAATTATTCTAGACATATAAGCGGTAGACCTAAGGGGAGTGCACCCTTTACCCTGATCGATTATTTCCCGGAGGATTTTTTAATTATAGCAGATGAATCCCATGTGAGTATACCTCAGGTTCGTGGTATGTATGCGGGAGATTACTCCAGAAAAAAATCCCTAGTAGATTATGGATTCCGTTTACCTTCAGCATTTGATAATAGACCCTTGACCTTTGAGGAATTTGAGCAAAAAATTAATCAAATAATTTTCACTTCAGCAACTCCTGGTCCCTATGAGAATGAACATAGTCAGCAAGTAATAGAGCAGATAATACGCCCTACTGGTCTTATTGATCCTGAAATTAAAGTAAAGCCTATTAAGGGGCAAATAGATGATTTAATAGGAGAAATTAATGGTAAGATCAAAAAGGATCAAAGAGTGTTAGTTACTACACTAACAAAAAAAATGGCAGAGGACTTAACTAATTATATAAGAGAGGTTGATATTCGGGTAAGATATCTTCACTCAGATATTGAAACCCTTGAGAGAATGGAAATAATAAGGGACTTAAGATTAGGCAAATTTGATGTATTAGTGGGTATTAATCTATTAAGAGAAGGTTTAGATCTGCCAGAAGTAGGGTTAGTCGCAATACTAGATGCAGATAAGGAAGGATTTTTAAGGTCTGAGAGATCCTTAATTCAAACTATAGGTAGAGCAGCTCGAAATGTAGAGGGTAAAGTAATCATGTATGCAGATAAAATTACCCATTCAATGGAAGTAGCTATCAATGAAACCAATAGAAGACGATTAATTCAAGAGGAATTTAATAGTCTTCATGGCATAGTACCCCAGAGTATAAAGAAAAAAGTAAGTGATGTAATTGAAGCTACTAAAGTGGCAGAGGAAGCAGAAAAATATGGTATGGATAAACCAGTAGATATAATGGAAAAAGAAGATATAGCTGAACTAATTTCTAAACTTGAGCTGGAAATGAAGGATGCAGCTTTAGATTTACAATTTGAAAGAGCTGCTGAACTTAGAGATAAAATTAAACAACTTAAGGAATTTAATCTTTAGTATTAATGTAGGAGGAAAAAATGGCAAAGGACAAAATTATAATACATGGAGCAAGAGAAAATAATTTAAAGGATTTTCATTTAGAAATTCCTAGGGATAAATTTGTTGTTCTTACTGGACTTAGTGGCTCTGGGAAATCATCCCTAGCCTTTGATACTCTTTATGCTGAAGGTCAAAGAAGATATGTAGAATCATTGTCAGCATATGCAAGACAATTTCTAGGACAAATGGATAAACCTGATGTAGATTATATTGAAGGTTTATCTCCGGCTATATCAATTGATCAAAAGACCACCAGTAAAAATCCTCGTTCTACTGTGGGTACAATAACTGAAATATATGATTATTTAAGACTTCTCTATGCTAAAATTGGAACCCCCCATTGTCCTAATTGTGGAAAAGAGATTACACAACAGACCATAGATCAAATGGTAGATCAAATCTTAGAACTAGAGGAAGGTACCAGAATTCAACTCCTTGCACCGATAGTTACAGGACGAAAGGGAGAGCATATAAAGCTTCTAGAACAAGCAAAAAAAAGTGGATTTGTTAGAGTAAGAATAGATGGTGAGATAATAGAACTTAGCGATGATATATATCTAGAAAAGAATAAGAAACATAATATTGAGATCGTCGTAGATAGAATTAAAGTTAAGAATGGAATAAATAAACGATTAACCGATTCAATTGAAACTATAATGGATTTGAGCAATGGAATATTGTTAGTTGATATTTTAGATGAAGGTAAGGAACTTTTATTTAGTGAAAATTATGCTTGTATAGATTGTGGTATAGGGCTTGGGGAAATAGCACCTAGAAACTTTTCCTTTAACAGTCCCTTTGGGAAATGTCCAACATGTGATGGATTAGGTACCCTTTTAAAAATAGATCCAAGTCTTGTTATTCCAGACCCAACAAAAACTATTGAAGAGGGAGGACTTGCACCTTGGAGTAAGATGAAAGAAGATTCTTGGTACTATAGTTTATTAAAAGCGGTTGCAAAACACTATGGTTTTGGCCTAAATACACCAATTGAAAATCTTAGCAGCAAGATAGTTAATATTATTTTATATGGTACCCAAGGAAAAAGGATAACGGTTAATTATATTAAGGAAGGCAGAAGGGGAGAATATGATGTTGCCTATGAAGGCATTATAAATAACTTACAACGAAGATATAGAGAAACCTATTCCAGCTATATGCGAACAGAAATTGAAAGATATATGGCTATGGATCCATGCCCTACCTGTAATGGAAAAAGGTTAAGTAAGGAAAGTTTAGCAGTAACCATTAATGATAAGAATATTGCAGAGGTATCTGATTTAGCTATCCACGAAACCTTAGATTTTATAAAATCCTTAGTTCTTAGTGAGAAACAAAGTGTTATCTCTGCTCAAATTGTAAAGGAGCTCGATGCCAGGTTACAATTTCTTATGAATGTTGGCTTGGACTATCTAAATCTTTCCCGTGCATCAGGAACACTGTCGGGAGGAGAATCTCAGCGTATTCGATTAGCTACTCAAATTGGTTCTGGTTTGGTAGGAGTAATATATATCTTAGATGAGCCAAGTATAGGCTTACACCAAAGGGATAATGATAGATTACTCAAAGCACTACGAGAACTTACTGAACTTGGAAATACTCTTTTGGTGGTAGAACATGATGAAGAAACTATGTTTGCTGCAGACCATATAGTGGATATAGGACCGGGAGCAGGTAAGCATGGGGGATATGTGGTAGCCCAAGGTACCGCACAGGATATAATAAGAAATAAGAATTCTATTACTGGACAATATTTAAGTGGTAAAAAAAGCATTCCAATACCTACTGCTCACAGAAAACCAAATGGAAAATGCTTAGAAATCTTAGGAGCAAGGGAAAATAATTTAAAGGATATAGATATAAAAATTCCATTAGGAGTATTTACCTGTGTGACAGGGGTATCAGGTTCAGGAAAGAGTACATTAGTTAATGATATTTTATATAGAGGGATATCTCAAATAATTAATCATTCAAGGATAAAAGCAGGTGAGCATGATAAAATAAAGGGTATAGAAAATATAGATAAAATAATAAATATTGACCAATCTGCTATAGGGAGGACACCCCGTTCAAACCCTGCGACCTACACTGGTACATTTGACCATATAAGGGATATTTTTTCACAAACACCGGAAGCTAAAGCAAGGGGTTATAATAAGGGCAGATTTAGCTTTAATGTTAAGGGCGGAAGATGTAATGCATGTAATGGTGATGGAATAATTAAGATTGAAATGCAGTTTTTATCTGATGTTTATGTTCCTTGTGAGGTATGCAAGGGTAAAAGATATAATAGAGAAACACTAGAAATAAAATATAAGGGTAAAAATATTTCAGATATCTTAGATATGACAGTAGAAGAGGCTTTAGATTTCTTTGAAAATATTCCAAAGATAAAACGGAAAATACAAACTTTATTTGAAGTAGGACTATCCTATATAAAGCTTGGACAGCCATCTACTCAATTATCAGGAGGAGAAGCACAAAGAATAAAACTTGCAAGTGAATTAAGTAAAAGAAATACAGGCAAAACATTATATATTTTAGATGAACCAACAACAGGACTTCACTTTGCAGATGTCCATAAGCTTACTGGATTATTAGATCGCCTTGCAGAAGGTGGGAATAGCATTATTATTATAGAACACAATCTAGATATAATTAAAAGAGCGGATCATATAATTGACTTAGGACCAGAAGGTGGGTATCGTGGAGGTATGGTAATTGCCCAAGGAACACCAGAGGAGATTGCTAAGCAGGAGAATTCCTATACAGGAAAATTTTTAAAAAAGGTCTTAGATAGGTAATAAATTAAGTGGAAAATTGGGGTCAGGTTTGAGTTATTCAGATATTGCTAATATGGTAAAATATCTTCAGCGCCTCCTCCGGAAATGTCGCCTTATTTTCCTATGGGTAAACCAGGTAAGGAGAAAAAAAGGCTCCATTAAGTCGTCAGCTTATGAAATATTTTACTGCTATAAAACCAGTGAATGTATCACACCCAAAAGTAGGGGATTCATTGCATGCGTTCCTGAGTAAAATAAAAATTAAATCCAGTTTAAGAAAGTTCTTAAACTGGATTTATACACTACTTAAGTGGGTAATATTCCAAAATTATTAAAGTCTTTTGCTGAGTTATATACTTTTGCTAATAGCTCTTTAGCAATTTCAATGGCATCATCTTCAGAAATGTCTACTCGAATTTCTCTCATTTCTATCATCTCAAAGGGTGAGTTTTTAACAAATTTTTTTAAATAATAACCACCATAGATTTTTTTCTGTATATAAACTTCAAAGTTGCTATTTGAAATCACTATATTATCACTTTTCCTTTTAATTTTCATAATATCTCCTCTTTCTATATAAATATCTATAGGGTATAGTATATATATACACCATGTTATAAGTTTCATTCATTATATTTATCCTATTATTATAACAATTTAATTAAGATTTACAAAATTATTTTTGTTTTTTTAAGTTTACAGGTGGTGAAAAAATGCTTAATCAAGAGGAACAATTAAAAAATCTTCCCGAAAAACCGGGAGTATATATAATGAGGAACAACAAGAATGAAATAATTTATATTGGGAAAGCTATTTCTCTTAAAAACAGGGTGAGACAATATTTTCAATCTTCAAAAAATCATTCTATAAAGGTCCGTTCCATGGTACAGCAAATAAATGATTTTGAATATATAGTAACAGATTCAGAATTAGAAGCATTAATATTAGAATGCAACCTAATAAAAAAACATAGACCTAGATATAATGTATTGCTAAAGGACGATAAGACCTATCCATATATTAAGGTCACTTTACAGGAACCATATCCTAGGGTGTTGATTACTAGAAGAGTTTTAAAGGATGGTTCTAAATATTTTGGACCTTATACTTCATCCTTTGCAGTGAAAAATACTTTAGAGGCGATTAATAGAGCCTATCCCATTAGGGTATGTAATAAAAAGATTAATGAAGATGGAAGTGTAGAAAGACCCTGTCTGAATTACCATATTAAACAATGTGTGGGACCTTGTACTGGAAGGGTAAGCACGAAAGAATATAGAGAAATAATTAAAGAAATTGTACAAATCTTAGAGGGAAAACAGGATAAGCTAGTGGAAAAACTGCAGATGGAAATGCAATTAGCTGCAGAAAATATGGAATTTGAAAAAGCTGCAAATTTAAGAGATCAGTTGAATTCCCTACAACAAATCACTGAAAAGCAAAAGATGGTATCTTCATCCATAGTGGATCAAGATGTTATAGCTATTGCAAGAGGAATAGAGGAAGTATGTGTTCAAGTATTTTTTGTGCGCGGTGGAAAGCTGATTGGTAGAGAACATTTTATGCTTGATGGAATAGCAGATATGGAAAGAAAGGAAATTATAACTCAATTTGTTAAGCAATTTTATGGAGGAACTCCTTTTATTCCTAGGGAGATTTTATTACAGGAGGAAATCAATGAGTTAGAAATAATAAGTCACTGGTTAAGCGAAAAAAGAGGTGGTAAGGTTTTAATTAAAACTCCCTATAGGGGAGAAAAGAAAAAATTGGTGGAAATGGTAGGGAAAAATGCATTATTAACTCTAGAACAATTTAGTGAGAAGATGAAAAGAGACAATCAACGGGGAGAAAAAGCCCTCTTGCAATTTAAAGAATTACTTCAATTAAACACAACCCCTTACCGTATAGAAGGTTTTGATATTTCCAATATACAAGGTACAGATAGTGTAGGTTCAATGGTGGTATTTGAAGGGGGTAAAGCTAAAAAAAGTGATTATAGGAGATTTAAAATTAAATGGGTGCAAGGGGCAAATGACTATGCTAGTATGCAGGAAATTGTTCTAAGAAGATTTAGGCGAGGAATTGAAGAGTTGGAAAACTTACGGGCAAAGAATATATCATTAGAGCAGGGGAAATTTTCTAAATTTCCGGACATTGTACTGATTGACGGAGGAATAGGGCATGTACAAGTTATTGAGAAGTTGCTTGATCAAATGAATATTGACTTACCAATTTGTGGTATGGTAAAGGATGACAAGCATCACACAAGGGGCTTAATCTATAGGGGAAAAGAACTTTTAATGGATAAAAGATCAGAAATTTTTCAAATGATTACTCGTATTCAAGACGAAACCCATAGATTCGCATTGGCTTATCACCAAAACCTAAGGGGTAAAACCTCTTTATTCTCTATCTTAGATGATATTACGGGTATTGGACCAACTCGAAAAAAAGCCTTATTAAAACATTATGGGGGTTTGGAAGGAATAAAGAAGGCAACTTTAGATGAGCTTAAAGAAGTAGAAGGTATGAATGAAAAGGCTGCACAAAATGTTTATGGATTTTTTCAAGATTCAAACAAAAAAACTTAACTTGAATAATATTATATATTAAAGATAAGAAAATCTTAAGATTTTAATAAGTTCAAATTAAAAAACAACTTCAATTTTAATGCTTTAATAAAAGCATGGAAAGGGGGAGTTGTTTTTTATTTTTAAAAAATTGCAGTTTATGAAAACTTTTTTATATCTAATTAAGGTATATATTATGTAAGCATATCTAAAAAATATATATTCTTAAGTCATATTTATATATTATATTTGTAATATTTAATAAATAATTGGAAATAAATCAAAATAAGGAAATTTACAATAATACATAAAGAACAATAAAGGGGTTCTAAAATGACAAGAAGAGAAGAAAAGATAAAAAAAAGAAGAGCTAAAAGGAAAAAACATGTATTCTTTCTATTTACTATTTTTGTAGTAATTAGTGGGATTATAATAATCCCTTTAATCACAAGGGAAATAAATAAAGCAGCAAATATAGAAGATAAAGAACCACCAAAGATAGAAGGTGCTAAAGATCAAACCGTATTTATAGGAGAAAAAGTTTCTTATAAAAGTGGAGTTACAGTTATAGATAATATTGATGAGAGTGTAGAGTTAATTGTTGATAGCAGCTCTGTAAATCTAAAAGAACCTGGATCCTATAGTGTAATCTATAAAGCGATAGACTCTGAAGGTAATACTTCTACCGAGACTAAAACAATCATAGTTAAAGAAAAGGTAGAAGAAAATATAGAAGATGTCCCAGAAGTTGACCCAGATAGGGAAGAATTAGATGAGTTAGCAAGTGAAGTTTTAGATTCTATTATTAACGAGGGTATGTCTGAAAAAGAAAAAGCAAAAGCAATCTATAATTGGGCTAGATATAATATAGCCTATGTAAATACTTCAGATAAGTCAGATGTGATTAAAGCTGCTATACAGGGCATTAAGAAAAAAAGTGGTGATTGTTATGTATACTTTGCAACTGCACAGGAATTATTAAACAGAGCAAACATTCAAAATCAAGACATAGTAAAGACTGGAGGAGGTCACTATTGGAGCATGATAAATCTTGGGGAAGGCTGGTATCATTTTGATGCAACACCTCGTGTAGGAGATGATGACTATTTCTTTATGCTAACCGATTCTCAATTAGAAAAGTATTCTAAAAAGCATAAAAATAGCCATGTGTGGGATAAGGACAAGTATCCAGCTACACCAAAATAAAATAATTAAAAATAATTAAGGAGGAGCTTATGCAAATCAATATATTAGAGTATCTAGATAATACTGTGCAGCGACTTCCCGAAAAAATTGCATATGCAGATGAAAAAGTAGCTATAACCTTTAAAGAAGTTTATGACCAAGGGAGAGCTATTGGGACATTTCTTAATAAAAAGGACATTTATAAAAAACCAGTTGTTGTGTTTATGGAAAAAGGTCCAAAGGCGATTGCGGCATTTTATGGATCGGTATATGGAGGTAATCATTATGTACCTATTGATGAAGAAATGCCACGCTTTAGAATAGAACTAATACTAAAGAATTTAAAACCAGAGGCAATTATATGTGATAATACAACTGAAAAAATTGTTGAAACATTTAAATACAATGGAGAAGTATATCTATATGATAATATTATCAAAACAAAAATAGATGAAGATTCTCTACAGGGAATACGGGAAGTTGCCATTGACACAGACCCAATTTATATTGTATTTACATCTGGTTCAACAGGTATTCCAAAGGGAGTAGTAGCTAATCATCGTTCAGTTATTGATTATATTGAAAATCTGACTGAAGTTCTAGAAATAAATCAGAACACAATCTTTGGTAATCAGACACCATTATATTTTGATGCAAGTTTAAAGGAATTATACTCTACCCTAAAAATGGGTGCTACAACTTATTTAATTCCAAAGAGTTTATTTTCATTTCCTATTAAATTGGTAGATTTTTTAAATGAATATAAGATTAATACTGTATGCTGGGTAGTCACCGCATTAACTATGATATCTTCCTTTAGGGTTCTGGACAAAATTATTCCAAAGTATTTACACACAATAGCCTTTGGCAGTGAGGTCTTTCCTATTAAGCAGTTTAATATTTGGAGAAGGGCGTTGCCAAATACTAAATTTATTAATTTATATGGACCAACTGAGGCTACTGGAATGTGTTGTTATTTTAAAGTACAGCGTGACTTTGAAGAGGGAGAAGTTTTACCTATTGGGAGACCCTTTAAAAATACTGAAATTATACTGTTAAATGAAGAAAATACAGTTGCTGCTAAGGGAGAATATGGGGAGATATGTATTAGAGGGACATCTCTTACATTAGGTTATTATAAGGATTTTGAAAAAACTAAGGAAGTATTTGTTCAAAATCCCGTAAATGATGTTTATCCTGAATTAATATACCGAACAGGGGATATTGGGAAATACAATAAAAGAGGAGAATTAATATTTGTATCCCGTAAGGATTATCAGGTTAAACATATGGGACATCGTATTGAACTGGGAGAAATAGAAGTAAATGTAAATATGATAGATGGGATAAAAAGTACTTGCTGTATATATAACAAGGATAAAGGAAAGATCATTTTATTTTATGTTGGAGATATAGAAACTAGAGAGTTAGCAACTAATTTAAAGAGTATATTACCTAGATATATGGTCCCAAATCAGATTAAAGCATTAGAAACTATGCCTTTAACTGCCAATGGAAAAATTGATAGGGTTTTTTTAAAAAACTATAATAAAAAATAATTACAAAGGAGAATAAGAAATGGAAACTTTAATTGAATTATTACAAGATTTACACGGGGATGTTGACTTTGAAACACATACTAGATTGATCGATGATAAAATATTAGATTCATTTGATATTATTTCACTGATTACTGAAATTAATGAAGAATTTGATATAGCTATACCTGCGGAAGAAATAATACCTGAAAATTTTAATTCAGCCAAGGCGTTATATGACATGATAGAAAGATTATCTGACGACTAATAGGAGGAGACTATGCTTTTTACAACTTATAGCTTTGTAATTTTTATTTCCTTATTATTTTTAATATATTATCTCATCCCAAAAAAATATCAATGGATACTACTACTAGGAGCAAGTTATTTATTTTATAGCTTTGTAGGAGTTAAATTTCTACTATATATATTATTAACAACAATTTCTACCTATTTTGTAAGTAGAAAAATTGGAGAGCTTCATCAAATACAATCAGAGTATTTAATTAAGCATAAGGGCTTATTGTCAAGAGATGAGAAGAAATCTTATAAGGCTTTAATGAAAAATAAACTATGGAAGTGGCTATTGGCTTGTTTGCTATTAAACTTTGGAGTTTTAGCCTTTACAAAGTATACTAATTTTACAATTGAAAATATAAATATGCTTTTTAATACCTTTGGTAGTGAGAAGCAGCTTTCATTTTGGGATATAGCACTACCTATGGGAATATCCTTTTATACATTTCAAACTATGGGATATATCATTGATGTTTATAGAGGGAAATACCCACCGGAAAAAAATATTTTTAAATTTGCCTTATTTGTATCCTTCTTCCCACAATTAATTCAAGGACCTATAAGCCGGTTTGATGATCTATCAAAAACCTTATTTCAAGAGCATAAATTTAATAGTAGAAATCTTAATTTTGGTCTACAAAGGATTATGTGGGGATTTTTTAAGAAGCTAGTGATTGCTGATCGTATGTTAGTTGCAGTAAATACATTAATTGCGGATCCTGAAACTTATCAAGGAGCTTTTGTGTTTGTAGGTATGCTGTTCTATGCCTATCAATTATATGCAGATTTTACAGGAGGAATAGATATAACTATTGGTATTGCTGAAGTACTTGGTATTAAAGTTAAGGAAAACTTTGAAAGACCTTATTTCTCAAAATCCATAACAGAATTCTGGAGAAGATGGCATATAACGATGGGAACCTGGTTTAAGGATTATCTATTCTATCCTCTTTCTGTTTGGAGGCCAATGTTAAACTTTGGTAAGTTTACAAGAAAACACTTTGGGGACACCATAGGTAAAAAAATTCCAGTATATATTACTACCTTAGTGGTTTGGTTTACAACAGGTCTATGGCATGGAGCAAATTGGAATTTTATTGTATGGGGACTTACCAATGGTATTGTTATAATTCTTTCTCTAGAATGCAAACCTCTTTATGAAAGGTTCCATAATAGATTTAGGGTAAAGCATACCTTTGGATTTAGATTATTCCAAGTTATTCGGACTATATTATTAATGAGTGCAATAAGACTGTTTGATTTATATAGGGATGTGCCAATGACCTTTAGAATGTTTGGCACAATGTTTACAAACTTCAAAATCAATGAATTATTCAATGGATCATTAATTAATCTAGGTTTAAATATAAGCGATTATATCATTCTTCTAATGGGACTAGTAGTTTTAGTTATGGTAAGCTTACTTCAGAGAACTGGAAGTGTTAGAGGAAAGATTGCTGATAGTCATATTGCTATTGGTTTCGCTGTAAATTATGCCTTGATTATACTAATTCTTGTTTTTGGCGCTTATGGAGTAGGATATGATGCAAGTCAATTTATTTATAATCAGTTTTAGGAGGGTTTTATGGGAAAGAAAAGATTATTCATCAGTTTAGTATTAGTATGCATTTTATTAGGTAATCTCTTCTTATTACAAAAATTATTAATGCCAAAGCATGTGTTTGGTACAATTGAAGGTTCTTTAATAGAGGATTATTATAGTGTGGAAAAGGATAACGATGTTATATTTATTGGAGATTGTGAAGTATATGAAAATTTTTCTCCAATAACACTTTGGGAAGAATATGGTATTACCAGCTATATAAGAGGTAGTGCTCAACAACTTATCTGGCAGTCCTATTATCTATTGGAAGAAACTCTAAAATATGAGAAACCAGAGGTGGTCGTATTTAATGTTTTAGCGATGAAGTATGATGAACCACAGAAGGAAGCATATAATCGCATGTCCTTAGATGGAATGAAGATGTCTTTACCAAAGTTAAAATCAATTAGGGCATCAATGACTGAAGATGAAAATCTTATTGATTACCTATTTCCATTATTAAGATATCACTCAAGATGGAGTGAGATTAAGAAGGAAGATTTTCAATATCTTTTTGAAAAAGATGATATGTTCCATAATGGATATTATATGAGAGCAGATGTTAAACCTGTGGATACTATACCTAAGGGTAAAAAGCTACCAAATTATGAGTTTGGCGAAAATGCTTATTATTATCTTGATAAGATAGTAGAACTAACTAAAGAAAAAGATATTGAGCTGGTATTAATCAAGGCTCCAAGCTTATACCCCTATTGGTATGATGAGTGGGAAGTCCAAATAGAGGAATATGCAAAAGCTCATGATTTAGAGTATATTAATTATCTCGAATTAATTGATGAAGTAGGTATTGATTTTAACCAGGATACTTATGATGCTGGGTTGCATTTAAATGTATCAGGTGCAGAAAAATTAGCATATCATTTTGGGGATTTTTTAAGAAGAACCTATCAATTAGAGGATAGGAGAAATGATGAAAGATTAAGTAAGATATGGGATAAAAAAATAGATTTTTATTATAGTATGAAGGATAAACAAATAAGGGAGCTTGAAGAATACGGCTACCTAAAGAGTCTTGTAGGGGAAACACAAAATAATTAGGGTTATTTATAGTATTACAATAAAGGAGGTTAGATTAATTGAGGAAATTAAGTTTATTATTATTGGTATTAATTTTGTTGTTAGCAGGTTGCAGCAATGTGGAAGGTACATCTGAAGCTGGAAATGAAGAAGAAGGAAATGAAGGAAATCAAGGAAATCAAGAAATTAAGGGTTATGAATTTGTATATAATGACATTAACATAGCAATGTATGATGAAGCAACTTCTACATTGGAGAGCTTAGGAAAGGAAATGGACTATTTTGAAGCAGAAAGCTGTGCCTTCCAAGGCATGGATAAAATATACACCTATGGTGGATTTGAATTGCATACCCACGAGATAGAAGGAAATGATTATATATCATCAATTATATTTCTAGATGATAGTGTTTCAACAAAGGAAGGGATATATTTATATTCCAGCCTAGATAATGTTTTAGAAGCTTATGGGGAGGATTACTCTGAAGAACATGGATTATATACTTATGAGTTAGAAGACTCTAAGCTTTCATTTTTAATAGAGGATGATGAAGTAACTTCTATAGAATATATGGCAATTGCTGAATAAAAATTTATAGAAGGTGTCATTTAATATAGTATGACAATAATTAATTATTATTTTGACTATAGCTTGTAGAATCTACTCTTGTAGATTCTTTTCTTTTGACTAAAATTATACTACAATAGTAAATAATAGAGATGGAGGGAAATTAATGAATTATAAATTAGTAGCAGTTGATTTAGATGATTCCCTTTTGGGATATGATCATAAGATAAGTGCAGAAAATAAAGCAGCTATAAAGAAAACAGTAGATAAAGGGGTTATTTTTACTATTGCAACGGGAAGACCATTGCAAAGCTGCCTACCCTTTGTTAAGGAATTAGGACTAGATGTTCCCTTTATCACATATAATGGAGCTCTAGTTATAAAAGGAAAGTCTATGGAAATTTTATATCATAAGACAATAGAACCTGAGGATGCATCAGATATATTAGAGGAAGCAGTGGAATATAGTCCTACCATACTTGTGTTTAATGATAACAAGCTATATGTAAATGAATTAAATGAACGCACACAGCGATATTCTAAATTATCAAATATGTCAGCTTATTTAGAGAAAGATTTAAAAAAAATAACAAAAAATGGGCCAACAAAGGTTCTGCTCTATCATGAGCCAGACCAGGTTAAAAGAATATATTATGAAATAAAAGACAGATTAGAAGGAAAGGTAAATTTTCATATTTCCAAGCCTTTCTTTTTAGAGTTTATACATAAGGAAGTCTCTAAGGGAAATGCACTTGCTGCCCTTGCAAAGAATATGGGGATAGATCCAAAGGAAGTAATTGCAATTGGGGATAGCTATAATGATATTTCTATGATTGAATATGCAGGTTTGGGAGTAGCTGTAGAAAATGCTTATGAAGATATTAAAAATAAGGCAGACTATATATGTAAATCCAATGTTAACCACGGAGTAGCTCAAGTTTTAGAAAAGTTTGTACTGGAGGGATAGAAATGTCAAATTTAAGTGTGCAGGAAATTACCTCGGATTTAGATTTGGAAGTGATATACCAATGCAGCAATCCGATTTTAGATATAACAAATAGTGATATAAATCGTCCGGGATTACAACTATATGGGTTTTATGAATATTTTGATCAGGATAGGGTTCAAATTATAGGAAAAGTAGAATGGAGCTATTTGGCTTCTCTATCAAAGGAAGACAGAAGAGAAAAAATAGATGCATTTTTCTCTCATTATTTCCCATGCTTAATATTAGCCTGGGATTTAGAGGTTTTTGATGAATTACTTGAAGGTGCAAGAAAATATGACAGAACTGTACTTAGAACACCAATTCATACAACTAAAATTATGAATAAAATCATAAGTTATTTAGATAATAAGCTGGCTCCTACCATTAGAATTCATGGAGCCCTTGTAGAGGTTTATGGAATAGGTATTTTTATTTCTGGCACTAGCGGGGTGGGGAAAAGCGAGACAGCATTGGAATTAGTAAATAGAGGACATCGTCTAATAGCTGATGATCTTGTTGAGATTAAACAAATAGAAGGGATTAAATTAGTTGGATCAGCGCCAGAGATATTAAGACATTATATAGAAATTAGAGGGATAGGTATTTTAGATGTAAAGTCACTATATGGAGTAGGTGCAATAAAAAACAATGTTACAATTAATATGGTTATAGAATTAGAGAAATGGTTAGAGGGTAAGTATTATGACCGCTTAGGCATTGAAAATGAATTTACAAAGATAATTGATGTCTCGATTCCAAAGGTAACAATCCCTGTAATGCCAGGGAGAAATCTCTCGATTATTATAGAAACAGCAGCAAGAAATCATAGAGAAAAGATTATGGGTTATAATGCTGCTAAAGAATTTGTGGATAAAGTATATAAAAATACTAATAAAAATACTGATTCCAAGGAGGAAGAATAAATAATGAAATATGTACTAGATACACATTGTCATACCTTAGCAAGTGGACATGCCTATAGTACTATTGGTGAATTAGTAGATGTAGCAAAGGAAAAGGGATTAGAACTTATTGCAATTACTGAGCATGGACCAGATATGCCTGGTGCACCTCATTTCTATTATTTTGGAAATCTCAAGGTTGTACCTCCTATAATAAAGGGTGTAAAAATTTTAAAGGGAATAGAAGCAAATATTATAGATTATGATGGTAATGTTGATCTAAATTCTAAACGGTTAAAAAAGTTAGATATAGTATTGGCTAGCCTACATGAAATATGTCTTAAGCCTGGAAGTATGGATGAGAATACAAAAGCTGTAATAGGGGCAATGAATAATCCATTAATTGATATAATAGCTCATCCAGGAAATCCACAATATACATTAGATTTTGACCTAATTGTAGAGGAGGCAGCAAAAACAAATACTTTAATAGAAATTAACAATAGTTCCTTTGTATCTAGTAGAAGGGGCAGTTATGAAAATTGTTTATATATAATTAGAAGATGTAAGGAACTAAATATACCCATATCATTAGGGAGTGATACCCATTATGCTGATGATGTAGGTGATTTTAGTAAAGCAGTAAAATTAGTAAAGGAAGTCAATTTTCCAGAGGAGTTAATTATAAATACCAGTGTGGATAAGCTTTTAAATTATCTAAGGGAAAAGGGGAAACAACCCCTTAGGGATGTCCGTGCTGATATTGAAGGAATGAACACACTATAATTTGTAAGAACAGGATATTCTGTCATACGATGGTAGGGGAGATTTCAATCTCCTGTTGGAAATATGGAATATAAGGGCTGGATATAAGCCCTAATGGAATAGTAGACATAAATTTTGAATAGATATAGAGTAGAGGGCAGCCATAAGGAGGAATATTTCGTGGGATATAAAAAACCTTTTACTCTTTTTTTATGTTTAGTTTTACTATTATATTTATTAATTGCCCCTTATTTCTTGTTTTCGATTGATAAGGGGAGTTTAAAAGATGGAGAGTTAGAAGAAACAACAAATTGGCAGGGGGTAATAACCCTTTGGGATATACCCAGGAATACTATTTCTGGAAGTTCCTTTGGTTGGATAAAAACAAGAATCACTAACTTTGAAAATGAAAATCCTGGTGTATTTATAGATTTGCGAGAATTGAATTATGATAATAACAAGGAAATTTTACAAAGAGCTGCTATTGCTGAATCAGAAGATAGACCTGATATCTTACCTTTTTTTATAGAAAACAGTACAATACCCTTAGAAAATATAGAATCCTTAAATATGTGGATAAGTGAAGAAACATGGGGTCAAATCAAAGAGGAATATGCACAGGCTATAAGTTACAAAGAGGATATACTTGCCATGCCATTTGCATCTTCAGGTAATGTATTATTAATAAACAAGGATTTATTACAAAATTATAATTATAATATCCCCCAGAGCAATGAATGGAGATATGAAGAATTTATAGAATTTATAGACAAGATTGAAGAGGAAAGGGATAAGGAAGAGCAAGATATCTTGATCTTTGATGCCTATGTAGGTTTTGGGGAAGGGAGTGTACTCCCTATACTTTTATCCGACGGTGGTCAAATATATCAACAGGACCAACAACGCTTTGCCTTTTATCAACCCGAGATGGTTTCAGGGCTTCAAAAACTCATAAATATTAAAAACAAAGCTAGTACCCATGAGGAATTTGGTTTCAGGGATAAGAGTGAGGTTTATAAGGATTTTCTAGAGAATCAAATCACTCTAATTTTAGCAGCAGATAGTAATGTCATATATGTTTTAGAAAGTTTAAAAAAGCAAGGTGAAGGTTTTTCTTATGCTGTAATGCCTTATCCAAAGGGCAATATTGATATACCTATATGGTATTCTCATAATATATCAGCCTATGCTATGCTGAAAAATGATAATAAAGAAAAGCAGAAAATGATATATAAATTTCTTGAATATCTAATTCAAGAAGAAAGCCAAAAATCCCTTAAACAATTAGGAGCATTTCCAGTAAATAATAAAATAAAAGACTTTTATAAAGAAGAAGTTCTAATAGAAGGTCTGTTTAATATTGGGTATGAATATCAGACACATCCCTATAATCCTAACTGGGAAGGTATAGAGGGTGAAATAATAAAAAGCATACAATCAGTATTGGACGAAAGAAAAACGCCAACCCAAGCTTTTAAGGAGCTTCAAGGGTTACTAGATAATATAGAAAAATAAAATGTTCTTGTGTTATGCAAAACACAGAGAAGAAACTAGAATCTAAGATCCTTCCTTATGATTTAGGATAATATAATCAGACTTTTTCAATGGACTCATGTTTTTTTCTTGTTTATTAAAGGTAAAAGGGTTATACTTTTGTTATGAATTTTACTTATAAATATATGTAATACTAATAATAGAAAAAGTTTTGAGGAGTGGAAGAAATGGATAATAAAATATATAAACTCCTAACAGAGATTGTAGGGATTAATCAAGTCTTAGTAGATGAACCTATGAAAAATCATACATCATTTAAAATAGGTGGACCGGTAGATTTTATGGTGTTGCCTAAAACCATTGATGAAATTAAGAATATTGTTAGTTTAAGTAATACAGAGGGGCTACCTCTTTTTATAATGGGAAATGGTAGTAACTTATTGGTTAGGGATAAGGGTATAAGAGGTCTGGTAATTAAAATAGCAAAAAATTTTAGTAATATAGAAATAATAGGAGAAAGGGTAATTACTCAATCCGGGGTATTGCTTTCAGGACTGGCAAAGCTCTTATTGAGGAATGAACTAACAGGATTTGAATTTGCAAGTGGGATTCCTGGCACCTTAGGTGGAGCGGTGACCATGAATGCTGGTGCCTATGGCGGTGAAATGAAAGATGTTTTAGAAAAAATAGAGGTTATGGATAAGGAAGGTAATATATCCGAGTTAAAAGGCAGTGATATGCAATTAGGATATAGAAAAAGTGCAATTCAAGAATATAATTTAATTGCACTTTCAGCAACTATGAAATTACAAAAAGGAAAATATGAGGATATAAAGGCAAAAATGGAGGATTTAGATATTAGAAGAAAATCCAAACAACCATTAGATTGGCCAAGTGCAGGAAGTACCTTTAGAAGACCTGAGGGTTATTATGCAGGGAAGTTGGTACAGGATGCAGGACTAAAGGGTCTTTCTATGGGAAGAGCACAGGTATCAGATTTACATAGTGGCTTTGTTATTAATAAGGGGGATGCCACAGCAGAAGAAATCATTACCCTCATTAGATATATTCAGAGTAAAGTAAAAGAGAAGTTTGGAGTAAATTTACAAACAGAGGTAAAAATAATAGGAGAAGAATAATTTTAAGGAGCAACTTAACTGGTTGCTCCTTTGTCAAATAATACTGCTACAACAAGTTTAATATAATATATGTCAAATAACAAAGGAGAAAATGATGGAAATATTAGCGGATTATCATACCCATACAATTTACAGCCATGGTAAGGGAACAATCTTAGAGAATGTAATTGAAGCAAGAAGAAAGGGTTTAAAAAAGATAGCAATAGCAGATCATGGTCCAAATCATATAGGATTTGGAGTAAAAACTAAGAATTTTCTTAAAATGAGGAAGGAAATAGATGAAATTAATGATAAAATGGAAGATATAGAGGTATTAATGGGAATAGAGGCAAATATTGTAAGCGCAGATGGTACAATAGATGTACCAATAGAACAACTGGACATATTTGACATAATCTTAGCCGGTTTTCACTATGGAGTACGCCCAGCAACAATTAAAGATACATATTATCTAACTCTAATAAATGGATTAGGTAAAGTTTCTAAATCCTGGGCTGATAAAGCAAAAAAAATAAATACCGATGCAATTATCAGGGCAATTGAACGATATCCTATCCAAATAATTACCCATCCTGGGGCAAAGATACCTATTGATACCCATAGATTGTCTGAAGCAGCTGCAAAATCTGGTACATGGTTGGAGATTAATGCTAGTCATGGATACTTAACTAAGGAATTTATAAAAATAGCTAAAGAATATAATGTATCTTATGTAATTGATAGTGATGCCCATACACCTAAAAATGTAGGGGAATTTAAAAGAGGTATTAATATTGCTATTGAAGCAGGACTTAAAGAAAAGGACATTGTAAACGCCCAGAAAGGAGAATAAAATGAGGTTTGTAATTATAACTGGATTGTCTGGAGCTGGAAAAAGTCAGGCTATAAAAGCATTTGAAGACTTAGATTACTATTGTATAGATAATCTACCACCTAAGCTAATACAAAAGTTTGCTGATTTATGCTTTCAATCCCAGGGGAAAATGGATAAGGTTGCTCTTGTAATAGATATTAGGGGAGGTGTATTTTTTGACGATTTAATTGAAGAGCTTAAGGGTTTAAATATGGGAGAATATACCTATGAGATATTGTTTTTAGATGCCAGTGATGAAGAATTGATTAAACGATTTAAGGAAACCCGTAGAAAACATCCATTAGCTTCTACAAATCTAGTATCTGAAGGAATAAAAAAGGAAAGAAAAAAGTTAGAACAGATTAAGACAATGGCAAATCAATTTATTGATACTTCTAACCTAAAGCCTAAGGAATTAAAAGAGGAAATAGTAAAGGTATATAGGGACAAAAAGAAACAAAGTAAAATGCTTATTAATATTTTATCCTTTGGATTTAAATATGGTATACCCTTAGAGGGTGATTTGATTTTTGATGTGAGGTTTTTACCTAACCCCTTTTATATTGAGCACTTACGCGCACTAACAGGAAAGGATGATAAGGTTCAAGACTATGTTTTGAACTTCTCAGAAACAAACATCTTTATAGAAAAGCTTGAAGATATGATAGACTTTTTAATTCCCTATTATATTAAAGAAGGAAAATCCCAATTAGTAATTGGCATAGGATGTACAGGCGGTAAGCATCGTTCTGTGACAATATCTAGTAATTTATATGAGAGTTTAAAGAAGAAAGGACATTGGGTGGTCATTAATCATAGGGATATAAATAAGGATAGAGAGGCGAATAAAAATGGATAAATATTTGAAGGAAAAAGGCCCAAAGGTGGTTGTAATAGGTGGTGGTACCGGTACTTCAGTTATTCTAAGGGGATTAAAAAAATACACTTCAAATATTACTGCCATTATTACAGTTGCTGATGATGGAGGAAGTTCAGGTAAGTTAAGAGAGGATTTAGGAATGCTGCCGCCTGGGGATATTCGTAGTTGCATACTAGCCTTAGCAGATACTGAACCTATTATGGAGAAGCTTCTTCAATATCGCTTTCAAGAGGGAAGTCTAAAGGGACAAAGCTTCGGAAATTTATTTATTGCTGCAATGAATGAAATAACTGGTAATTTCGAAGAGGCTGTTAGGAAAACAAGTGATGTTTTAAAGGTGAAGGGTACGGTTTTGCCAGTAACCTTGGAAGATATTATCTTAGTTGCAGAATTAGAAAATGGGGAACTGGTTAGGGGAGAATCTCAAATTCCTAAGATTGCAATGGAAAAGAATATGCATATAAAACGAATTTCAATACATCCGCCTAAGGCAGCACCTTTAAAGTATTCATTAAAGGCTATAGAGGAGGCAGATGCCATTATTTTAGGTCCAGGAAGCCTATATACAAGCATTATTCCCAACTTATTAATAGAAGGGTTAGTGGATGGCATTGCTAAGGCAGAGGCTTTAAAAATATATATCACAAATATTATGACCCAGCCGGGTGAAACAGATAATTATAATGTTATGGACCATGTACAGGCTATCTTGGATCATTCTAATTATTCAGAAAAGCCTATTCTTGATTGGATTATTTCTAATAATGGGAAAATACCAGATTATCTTGTGGAAAAATATAAATTAGATGGAGCATCTATAGTGACCTATGAAAAAGAGCCTCATAAATTTCCCTATAAGTTTATAACAGAGGATTTAATTGAGGTAAAAAAACACTATGTTAGACATGATGCTGACAAGCTTGCACATTCTATATATCATTTAATAGCTGAGGAGAGATTAGCTAAGGATAAAAAAAGAAAGACCGATTATAATTATTTAAAATCCCTATTAAATGAAAATAAAGGAATTGACTAATATCTTAAATTCTTGGGGGGAAGATTTATGATTACAGATTATCATGTTCACTTAGAAACAGGACCTTATACAATTAAGTGGCTAGAAAGATATCTAAAGGTAGCAATGGAACGCGGGATAACGGATCTAGGATTTTCGGAGCATGCCTATCGCTTTAAACAATCTAAAGAAATTTTATCAAATCCTTGGATAACAAAACGACAGACTGAGGATGTAGAAAAATACATTAATTTAGTATTAGAAGCTAAAAGACAGGGATATCCAGTAAAGTTAGGCGTTGAATTGGACTTTATTCCAGGGAAGGAAAAAGAAATTATAAAATTTATAAAAGATTATCCCTGGGATTATGTAATAGGGTCAATACATTGGATTGGTGAATGGGGATTTGACTTAGAAGAAATGAAAGATGGTTGGAGTGGAAAAGAAATTATAGATGTGTATGTAAAATACTTTAATATTATTAAGCAACTATTAGAAACTAAAGAATTTGATATACTGGGTCATATAGATGTTATTAAGGTGTTAGGACATAGACCCCATAAAAAACATATGGAACTATTATTAGAGATATATAATGATATTATTATAAATATAAAGGAAAGTGAAATTGTAGTAGAGATGAGTACTGCTGGTTTAAGAAAACCAGTAGGAGAATTATATCCATCTGAAAATCTAATGGGAATATTATCAACCCATAAAATTCCAATGTTAATTAACTCCGATGCCCATAAACCGGAGCATGTGGGGCAAGATTATGATAAAGGGATAGCCTATATGAAAAAATATGGGATTAAAAACATAGCAACCTTTGAAAAAAGAAAGAGAATTATGGTACCCCTTGGATAACCCATGTTTGTAGGGGTCGCGTAACGCGACCCGTTAATTGTAGGGAACTGTGCCCACAGTTCCGTTATAACTCCATATAATAGGTATTAATTACATTTTCCACTTGAGCTAATTTAGTTAATATTGTATCATCTACTTCTTTATCAACGCCAAAAATACCAATGGCAGTGCCCGTGGATTTATTTCGTCCAACCTGCATATTACCTATATTTATTTGACTATCCCCGAGTATTGTCCCAAATTTACCTATAATACCAGGTCTATCTATATGGTCAGTTATTATTAAATGACCTTCAGGAATAACATCAATAGTAGAACCATTAAAATTAACAAAACGAGGACCATAACCATTTAATAGGGTGCCTGAAATATACTTTTCCTCTTTATTTGTTGTAAGCTTAACTGTTATTAAGTTTGTGAAACCATGGGTTTTAGAAGAACGAATATCTACAACTTCTATATTTCTTCTCCTTGCCATTATTTCTGCATTAATATCATTTACTTCAGTAATACCCATGTGCTGTCTTAGTATTCCCTTTATAATATTTCGTGTTAAATAATCAATTTCCTGCTCTGCGATATCACCTGAATAGGTGATTTCAATTTTTTTAATTGCTCCTATAACAATATTAGATATGAATGCACCTAATTTTTCCCCTAAGGAAATAAAAGGCCTTACATGCTTAAGAACATCAGAGGGTAAAGATGGCATATTAATAGCATTTTTGAAAGGTACACCCGATAGGTAATTATATACTTCCTGTGCTACATCGATTGCTACATTTAATTGTGCTTCCTTTGTAGAGGCGCCTAAATGCGGTGTGGTAATAATTCTAGGATGCTTTAATAGTGGACTATCCATAGGAGGCTCATTTTCATATACATCAAAGGCAGCTGCATCAACAATACCTTTATCTAAAGCTCTAATTAACGCTTCTTCCCTGATAATCCCCCCCCGAGCACAATTTATTATACGAACACCCTTCTTCATTAAATTAAATTCTTTATCATCAATCATATATTTGGTTTCTTTTGTTAGGGGTGTATGGAATGTTATAAAATCAGCTTGCTGTATTACCTCCTCAACAGTTCCGATTTTAATCCCGATTTTTTCAGCTTGTTCCCCAGTAATAAAAGGATCATATGCAATTACATCCATATTAAAGGCTTTTGCTCTTTTAGCTACTCCTGAGCCAATGCGTCCAATACCAATAATTCCTAAGACCTTATTATTTAATTCTACACCAACATATTTTTTTCGGTTCCATTGTCCATGCTTTAAATCATTATGTGCTTGTGGAAGCCAGCGAGCCATTGACATAATCATAGCAAAACTAAGCTCTGTAGTAGAGATGGTATTTCCATCAGGAGCATTTATAACTGCTATACCATGTTCTGTAGCTGACTTTATGTCTATATTATCTATACCTACACCAGCTCTACCTATAACTAGTAAATTCTTTGCAGCCTTTATAATATCCTCTGTAACCTTTGTTTGGCTTCTTACCAATAAACCTTGGTAATTTCCAATTATTGACTTTAACTCATGGGGCTCAAGATTAGTTTTAATATCTACCTCTATGTCTTCAGCGTCCAGAAGGCTTTTTAGACCTTTTTCTGATATGATATCACTTATTAATACCTTTTTCATTGCACCATACCTCCTCTGCTGCATTCATTCCAGAACCTAGTTTAATAGGATAACCTATTTGTTTTAAAGCCATCTCCAAGGCACTAATAGTTGTTAATATATCTAGAGGGTGAATATAACCCATATGTCCTATACGAAATATTTTACCTTTAAATTCTCCTTGTCCCCCTGCTATTACAACCTTATAATCTTCCCTTAATACCTTTATTAGCTGATTAACATCACAAGTATCATTTCCCTTGATTGCAGTTACAGTGCAGGAGGCATTCTTATCATCTTCAATAAATAAGTCTAATTTTATGGCTCTTATAGCTGCTCTTAACATATCTCTTATTAGCTTATGTCTTTTTAATACATTATCTAATCCCTCATTTTTAATCTTATCAAGGGATTTTGAAAGGCCAAATACTAAGGAAACAGGTCCAGTGAAGGGAGTTGTATCCTTTTCTAAATTTTTCCTATAGGATGCTAAGTCCCAATAAAATCTTGCACCCTTATGTGCTTCTACCACCTCCCATGCCTTTTGGCTAACAGAAATTAATGAAAGACCCGGAGCAACTCCTAGTGCTTTATGGGAAGCAGTTACAACAATATCAACACCCCAAGTATCCATTTGCAGATCCATGCCCACTAATGCAGAAACACTGTCTACTATTAATAATGCATTAGTTTCCACTACCACTTCTCCTATTTTTTCAATAGGATTTACTATTGCTGTTGAGGTTTCGCAATGAGTTACAAAAACAGCCTTAATGTCTGGGTTTTTATTTAATATATTCTTAATATCTTGTGGATTAGCCACTTCTCCTGGATTATAATTAGCTATGATTACATTTGCTTTAAATGCTTTATTGATTTTAACAAATCTCTCTCCAAATACCCCTGTTACAATTACAAGAACCTTATCATTAGGTTCAATTATATTTGCAACGGCCATCTCTAAAGCCCCAGTGCCGCTAGAAGCAACAACATACACATCCTGTTTTGTTTGAAAAATATATTTAGCTTTCTCACAGGTTTCTCCTAGTATCTTTGAAAAACCTTCACTACGATGTCCTAATATAGTTCGATTCATCTCCCTTTGTACCTCTGGAGAAATTGGAGTTGGTCCTGGAATTCTCAAATGCTGATATTCATTAAACAAAATAATCTCCTCCTTATATAAAAATATAAAAAACCTTCCACCCCATTATATTGGGGCGAAAGGTTACTTTCGCGATACCACCCTAATTCATCATTATTTCACAATAACAATCTTAGTAGGTAGTGAAACACTATCTACAAACTTTAACGGATTTTACCCGATTAAACCTACTTAAAAATTCAGCTTAACAACTCCAGAGCGCTATTTTGAAGGGAATCTATCAGTTTTCACCAACCACTGACTCTCTACAATCATCCTACAACAAAACTTTCCTTCATCATCTTTATAATATTAATATAAAAAAGCAGCAAAGACTTTTATATGATATAAAACTTATCATCTATTCTGCAATTAGTCAAGAGATTTTATTAGAAATTTTCTTAATTATATGAAAAGTCATATTTTCCTATATATAATATCCCTTTGTTTATACTTTGAATTAATGGGAAGATAGGATACAATATAACTAAAAGTTCTTAAGAGTGGTGATAACTATGACATTTTCAACTAGAACAAAGAATGAAATTTCTAGGTTACCTATTAGTAATAGCAATTCTGCCCTTGCAGAATTGTCTGCACTAATACATATGGGTGGATCTATATTTTTTAGTGGCAAGAACAATATAGGCTTTAGAATAACAACAGAAAATGCTGCAATTGCCAGAAGAGTATTTAGTTTATTAAAGATTAAGTTTGGTACTCAAACTGAATTATTAGTAAGAAAAAATTCCCAATTAAAAAAGAATAATATTTATTCAATAATGGTTTCGTCTTCATTAGGTGCTGAAAATATATTAAAGCAAACTGGGATAATCGGTGAAAACCAAGTCCAAAATACAATGGATATAAACTATGGAATACCTTCTAATTTAATAAAAAAGGAAAATTGTAAAAAAGCATATCTAAGGGGAGCTTTTTTGGGAGGAGGATCTATATCAGATCCCGAGAAAACCTACCATTTAGAATTTGTTTCCTATAGCGAAACATATTCAGAGGAATTGTGTGAACTTATAAATAGCTTTGGGCTTTCAGCAAAAATAGTACAAAGAAAAAATAGCTATGTGGTATATTTAAAAGAGGGAGAACAGATTGTAACTATTCTTAATATTATACAAGCACATAATGCATTATTTGAATTGGAAAATATAAGGATTTTTAAAGATATGCGTAATAATGTTAACCGTATTGTTAATTGCGAAACTGCTAATCTTAGTAAAACAGTTAATGCTGCATTACGACAGATTGAAAATATAAAATATATTAAAGAAAATATTGGATTTTATAAGCTTCCCCCTAATCTTAGGGAAGTTGCTGAACTTCGACTTAATTACCAGGATGCCAGTCTAAAGGAGTTAGGTCAAATGTTAGATCCGCCAGTGGGGAAATCAGGAATTAATCATCGATTGCGAAGAATAGATAAAATTGCTGAGGATCTAAAAATTAAAAGAGGAGAGTTATAAGGAAGCGCGGGGACGGTTCTCTTGCTTCCAGACTTGGAAGCAAGAGAACCGTCCCTTTGCTTCTGAAATATGCTAAGGAGGAAATTCCATGGGTAATTTTACACATTTACATGTTCATACTGAATACAGCTTATTAGATGGTTCCAGTAGAATTAAAAAGCTAATAGAAAGAGTTAAAGAATTGAAAATGGATAGCATAGCTATTACTGACCATGGAGTTATGTTTGGAGTTGTAGAATTTTATAAAGAAGCAATTGCTCAAGGAATAAAACCAATTATAGGCTGTGAGGTTTATATTGCAACTCGAAGTTTAAAAAGCAAGGAACCTGGTATAGACCAAAACCAAAGTCACCTCTTGTTATTGGCTAAAAATCAAAGAGGTTATGATAACTTAAAAATAATAGTTTCAAAGGGTTTTACAGAGGGTTTTTATTATAAGCCTAGGGTAGACGCCCAATTTTTAAGACAACATAGTGAGGGCATTATATGTTTGAGTGCCTGTATAGGAGGAGAAATACCCCAAGCTATATTAAATAATAATGAAGCCTTAGCTAAAAAGCTTATTGCTCAATATCAAAATATTTTTGGCAGGGATAATTTCTATTTAGAATTACAAGATCATGGATTAGAAGAACAAATAGAATTAAATAATCGTTTAATCTCTATAGCTAAGGATATTAATGCTCCTTTAGTAGCCTCTAATGATGTGCATTATATCAATAAAGAAGATGCTATAGCCCATGATATTTTATTATGTATTCAAACGGGAACAAATGTAGAGGAAGAAGATAGAATGAAATTCCCTGGAGATGAGTTTTATTTAAAATCTCCAGAGGAGATGCAAGAGCTTTTCGGGTATATTCCAGAGGCATTAGAAAATACCACAAAAATTGCTCAGCAATGTAATGTTACCTTTGATTTTGATCATATCCACCTGCCTAAGTATGATGTTCCTAATGAAGAAGATAGTAGTAAGTATTTAAAAAAGCTTTGTTTAGAGGGGGTTAAGAAAAAATATCCAATAGTCACCCAAGAGATAAAACAGAGACTTGAGCACGAATTATCTGTTATCAATCAAATGGGCTATGATGATTATTTCCTTATAGTTTGGGATTTTATTAAGTATGCTAAGGATAATAAAATTATGGTGGGACCTGGAAGAGGTAGTGCTGCAGGAAGTTTAGTATCCTATGCTTTAGATATTACTACTATAGATCCATTAAAATACAATCTTATTTTTGAACGATTTTTAAATCCTGATAGAGTAAGTATGCCAGATATTGATATAGATTTTTGTTATGAACGTCGTGGAGAGGTTATTGACTATGTAATTGAAAAATATGGAGAAGACAGAGTGGCACAAATTATTACCTTTGGTACTATGGCAGCCAGAGCAGCAATTCGTGATGTAGGCAGGGCACTTAATACCCCCTATGGTAAGGTTGATGCTATTGCCAAACAAATACCAATGGAAATAGGGATGACTATTGAAAAGGCCCTACAGGTAAATAGTGAATTAGCGAACCTATGCAAAGAAGAGCAAGAGGCTGATTTTCTTATAAAAATGGCAAAATCGGTTGAAGGACTGCCACGCCATGCTTCTACCCATGCTGCAGGGGTGGTTATTTCTAATAAACCCTTAGTAGAACATGTGCCTTTATATAAGCATAATGATTGTATTACCACTCAATTTCCAATGGGATTATTAGAGGAATTAGGACTTTTAAAAATGGATTTTTTAGGTCTGAGGACACTAACAGTTATTAGAGATACCCTGGAAAATATAAAACACAGTAAAAATATAGAAATAGATATAGATAATTTAACCTTTGATGACCCAGAAGCATATAAGCTTATTAGTGATGGTGATACTTTAGGGGTTTTTCAGCTTGAAAGTAGCGGGATGCAACAATTTATGAAGGAGCTTAAGCCTGATTCCTTTGAAGATATTATTGCAGGTGTAGCCCTATTTAGACCAGGACCAATGGAGCAAATTCCAACCTATGTAGCCAACAAAAAGAATCCAAATCAGGTACATTACCTTCATAAAATATTAGAGCCTATACTAAATGTAACTTACGGATGTATGGTTTATCAAGAACAGGTTATGCAAATTGTTCGGGATGTAGCAGGGTATTCCATGGCACGAAGTGATATGGTACGAAGAGCAATGTCTAAGAAAAAAATGGATGTTATGGAGAGGGAAAGAAAAGTATTTATATACGGAGAAAAGGATAAAGCGGGGAATATGGTTGTTGAGGGCGCCATAAACAGAGGAGTACCCAGGGATATCGCAGATAAAATATTTGATCAAATGATTGACTTTGCTAATTATGCCTTTAATAAATCCCATGCAGCAGCCTATGCTGTTATTGCCTATCAAACAGCCTGGCTAAAAGCCTATTATCCATCAGAATTCATGGCAGCATTATTAACTAGTATAATGGGAAATAATAATAAAGTAGCACAATATATTCAAAATTGTCGTAAAATGGATATTCCTATTTTACCACCAGATGTTAATGAAAGTTTTATTAACTTTACAGTGGTTGAAGGAAAAATTCGTTTTGGTTTAGCTGCAGTTAAAAATGTTGGGATAAACGCAATAAAATCTATCATCGATGCAAGAGAAAAAAAGGGGAAATTTAATACCTTTATGGATTTTTGTGAAAAGCTCGATTTTAAAGATCTTAATAAAAGGGCTTTAGAAAGCTTAATTAAATGTGGTGCCTTTGATTCCTTTGGCATATATAGAGCTCAATTAATGGCGGTATATGATAAAATAATAGATGGCATTGTTCAGGATAGAAGAAAGAATATCAAGGGACAGGTATCACTTTTTGATGTAATGGGAAATAAAGAAAAGGAAATTGTAAAGATAGATATATTACCCGATATACCAGAGTATGAAAATAAAATCAAGTTATCAATGGAAAAAGAAATGGTGGGTTTTTATATTACTGGGCATCCTCTATCAGAATATGAAGAAATTCTGAGAAAAAAGGTTTCTATAACCAGTGATAAAATAAATGAATTTACTGAAGGTGAAGAAAATAGCCCTTTATATGATGGACAAAAAGTAATTGTTGGAGGAATGATTACTAATGTCCAGAAGAAAATGACTAGAAATAATAATATGATGGCTTTTATAATTCTAGAGGACTTATTTGGCACTATGGAGATTATTATATTCCCTACCATCTATCAAAATTTTTCCCATATGATTGATGTTGAAAAAATATTATTAATAGAAGGTAAGTTAAATATTAAAGAAGAAGAGGAACCAGTTATTATTTGTAATAAAATATCTCCATTGACAAATATAAAGACGGAAAAACTTTATATTAAAATATCAAGGGAAGTAGACCATTCAATCTTTGAAATTATTAAACCAATTCTTAAGAAACATGCAGGAAATACTCCTGTTATTGTATACTTTGAATCTAATAAGAAAAAAACCATGGCTGATAGAAAACTTTGGGTAAATCCTAATAAACAACTAATAAAACTATTAAAGGATAAACTAGGTGAAGATTGTATAAAAGTGTGTTAAGATAATTACTATTGAAATTTATGTAAAAATCTAATAAAATGGACAAAACGGGAAACCTTAAAGAAGGAGGTCACACACATGTGGACTGTTATTCATATTGTACCAAATGAAGAAAAAGCTAATAATATAAATAATAAGTTGACTTTAGATGGTTTCTTAGTTAAAATTCAGCCTACAAACAAAAATGATGAAAATTGTTATTATCAGATTCTTGTTCCTGAGACGGAAGCAGAGGAAGCATATAATCTTATAATGGAACTAGGACTTTCATAATTTAATTAAATTCTTTAAAAATAGGGGTTAAACCTTATTTTTTCTTTTTATAAAGTATAATAATATTTTATTTTGCAGGGATCAATATAATTGAGTAATTTAATTTATGCTTGCATACGAGGGAGGATATAAATGAAAAGAATTGGTGTACTAACTAGCGGAGGCGATGCTCCAGGAATGAATGCTGCTGTTAGAGCAGTGGTTAGAACAGCTATTTATAATAATATAGAGGTAATGGGAATAATCAGAGGATACAATGGATTAATAAATAAAAATATTAAACCCATGGGAATATCATCTGTATCTGATATTTTACAAAGAGGCGGTACTGTTATTCATACAGCACGCAGTAAGGAATTTAGGGCTAAGCAAGGTCAAGAAAAGGCTGTGAATACATTAAATGAATTTAATATAGAAGGCCTAATAGTTATAGGTGGTGATGGATCATTTAGAGGAGCTCAAAAATTAAGTGAATTAGGAATTAATACTATAGGTATACCAGGGACTATAGATAATGATATTCCATGTACTGATTATACTATAGGATTTGATACAGCAGTAAATACAGCATTAGAATCTATAAGCAAAATAAGGGATACATCCACCTCCCATGAAAGAGCTAACATAATAGAGGTAATGGGTAGGAATTGTGGAAATATTGCTCTATTCTCAGGGTTGGCTGGAGGTGCGGAGGCTATTATAGTACCGGAAAAGGGATTTAATGTAGATGAAGTTTGTGAAAAGATAGTTAAGGGGAAAAATAGAGGGAAATTACATAGCATAGTGGTGTTAGCCGAAGGAGCAGGAGAGGCATATGAAGTAGGGAAACAAATTCAACATAAAACTGGTATTGAAACTAGGACTACTATATTAGGATATATTCAAAGAGGGGGATCGCCCTCAGCCTTTGATCGTATATTGGCAAGTAGAATGGGTTCAATGGCAGTAGATTTATTATTGAATGGTAAAACAAGTAGGGTAGTATGTATTCAAAAAAATGAATATTTAGATATGGATATTAATGAGGCTTTATCTATGGAAAGAGAATTTAATAATGAAGTTTATAATGTATCAAAGATACTTTCAATATAGGAGGATAAATTATGAAGAGAACAAAAATTGTATGTACCATAGGACCAACTTCAGAATCTAAAGAGGTTTTAACAGATTTAATAAAAAATGGAATGAATGTAGCCAGACTTAATTTTTCTCATGGTTCATATTCAGAACATAAAAGAAAAATTGATTTAATAAGGGAAGTTTCTAAGGAATTGGAGATACCAGTGGCGATACTTTTAGATACAAAGGGACCTGAGCTTAGGGTTAAACAATTCACTGAAGGTAAAGTATTATTAAAGGAAGGTCAGAGATTTGTACTAACCACTAGAGATATAAAGGGAAACAATCAAGAGGTAGGGATTTCTTACGATAAGTTACCAGAAGAATTAAAAACTGGAGATATGATTTTATTAGATGATGGGCTGATTAAATTAAATGTAGAAAAGATAGAAGATACGGATATTATCTGTATAGTTAAAAATGGAGGAGAGTTAAGTAACAATAAGAGTATTAATTGTCCTAATGTAAAGATTAATCTTCCGGCAATAACTAAAAAGGATAGGGAGGACATTGAATTTGGCATTAAAGAAGATATTGATTTTATTGCAGCTTCCTTTGTACGAAAAGCACAGGATGTTTTAGATATTAGAAAGGTTTTAGAAGAAAATAAAGACGGACATACTCATATTATTTCCAAGATTGAAAACCAAGAAGGAGTTAATAATATTGATGAAATAATTAAGGTATCAGATGGAATTATGGTAGCAAGGGGCGATTTAGGAGTAGAAATCCCTCCAGAAGAGGTTCCTTTAGTACAAAAATTAATTATTAGAAAGTGTAATAGAAGCGGTAAACCGGTAATTACAGCAACTCAAATGCTAGATTCTATGATACGAAATCCAAGACCTACCAGAGCCGAGGTTACAGATGTAGCCAATGCCATTTTTGATGGAACAGACGCAATTATGCTTTCAGGTGAAACTGCATCTGGTAAATATCCAATTCAAGCTGTAAAGACAATGGTAAGAATTGCACTAACAACAGAGGACTCATCAGATTATAGGGAAACATTACAAAAGTTTATTGAAAGAAAGGTTTCTGTAACAAATGCAATCAGTCAGGCGACATGCACTACTGCTGATGTATTAGGTGTATCGGCAATATTTACAGCAACTTCTTCTGGTCACACTGCTAGAATGGTTTCAAAATTCAGACCTTCTGCACAAATAATAGCATTTACTCCTAAACCCAAGGTTGTTAATAGGTTATTATTGGTTTGGGGTGTGTATCCAGTACTCATAAAAGAATTTAAGAATACCGATGAAATATATGAAATCACAATAGAAAAGGCATTAGAAAAGAATTTAGTAAATACAGGAGAGCTTGTTGTAATAACGGCTGGAATTCCTGTTGGTATTGCAGGTACCACAAACATGATTAAGGTACAGGCTATTGGAGAAGTATTACTACATGGAAAAGGTATTGGAAAAGAACCGATTACAGGAAAGGTAAAGGTTATAAAGGATAAAGAGGATATAGATGATTTTAAAGAAGGAGATATTCTTGTAGCCAGTTCTACAGATGAGGAATTTATGCCAGCTATTAAAAGGGCATCAGGATTAATAGTGGAAGAAGGAGGTTTAACCTCTCATGCGGCTGTTGTATCAATGTACTTAGGAATTCCAGCAGTTGTGGGAGCAGATACAGCAACAAATATATTAAAAAACAATCAGGAAATAACGATAGAAAGTGCAAGAGGTCTTGTATATAGCGGAAAAGTTAGGGTTTTATAAGAATAAAATGGCTGATATCACTCCTGTTTAGGAAGTAATATCAGCCATTATTTAATTTTCAAAATCTAGGGAATATATAATGGAGTGTAATTCATTATCTTTAGTTTCATAAGCTGAAAAAAATAATTTATTTTCCCTTGGATGCCAAAAAATCTCGCTGGTAATTTTTAAATTAGATGCAATCTGCTCTTTTTCTTGGTTCTTTATCTTTAGTATCCAGATATTTCTAAGATCCGTATTTGAGTCTGGCTTATCAAGATATGCAATTTTATCTCCCTTTGGTGAAAATACAGCTCTTTGAGGATATCCCTCTAATAATTTGGTATTTTCCTTTTTATCTAATTCAAATAACCAAAGAGTAGATTTATTGCTATCAGGAATGGGGGTTGTATATAATATTTTATCCTCCCTCTTTGATACATTAAAACTACCATTAATATTTGATATTAATTTTGTAAAGTTCTTCCCCCTTTGGGTTACAGAATATAAGTTTAGTTCTCCATCCTTAAAGGCAGAAAATAATACCAAATCTTCATCTTCATAATAGTATACCTGTTGTATATAGTATTCCGAACCAACATCTATGGTAGTTAATATATTACTTCTATTCGCCCTTATAATTTTTCCATCCTTGGTTCCGTAATAAACCTCATTATTTGACTTCACATAAAAGTTAGGGTTGACTTGATGATCAGTAGATGAAATTCTTATCTTTTTATTATTGGAAATATCATACCAATATAATTGAAAAATAGCTTCTGATTTATTTTCCAAATAATAAATACCCTCTTCATCTGCATCAAATCGGCTTAAGAATAAATTTACTGAAGAGGAAGTGATATTTTGTATTTTTTCTTCTTTTAAATTATAAAGAGCTAAATTATTTGTCATTTCACCCTCTGTTTGGGTGTCAGGATCCAAATTACCTTCTCTTAGAATAACAATATTTTTACCTCTATAACATATATCCGAAATTACCCCCTGGGTAATATTGTTAAATCCTTTTATTTTATTCATAGAAATTTCCTTTTGTTCTAGAAGGATATTACCATCTTCTTGTATGGTTTTTGGTTTGCTATCACTAATGAAAAATGGAGTACAACCAATAGAAATAAAAGCTAATATAATTAAAAAAGAAATTTTAAGGAATATTTTAGACAATAGCTTCCCTCCTTCCTTTGGTTATTATAGCAAAAGGGTGCAAATATACATAGTTAAAGTTGTCACTATTTTGTAAAATTATGATATTGGGAGTTTAACAATTACTAATGTCCCTTCGTCTATTTTGCTTTCAATGTTAATAGTACCACCATGATTTTCAACAATGTCCTTTACTATGGATAAACCTAAACCACTACCGCCTAAATTCCTAGACCTTACTTTATCAACACGATAAAAGGGTTCAAATATTCTTTCTAAATTATCCTCATCAATTCCTGATCCAAAGTCACGAATAAATATCACCACAAATTCATCTACTTTTTCAGTATATATTTGTATAATATCTCCTGGGAAGGAATATTTAATGGCATTGTCTATAACATTAATAAATACTTGTTTCAATCTATCATAATCTCCATAAATTTTTGGTAACATAGAGGAAGTAAATTGAATTTCATTATTATATTTTTTACCCTTTACTCTCATTTGATTGACTACATCTTCTAATAATTGCAGAATGTCTAATTGTGACTTAATCAAATCAAATTCCATACTTTCAAGTTTTGAAAGACCTAATAAATCATCTACAAGACGGAGTAAGCGCTCTCCTTCTTTTTTAATTAAGGTAATGCTCTTTTCTAATAATTTAGGGTCTGTAAATCCTCTACGCTGTAGTAAATCACTATAACCTATAACAGTGGTAAGAGGGGTACGCAATTCGTGAGAAACACTACTAATAAATTGCCTTTGTCTTTCCTCCAGCTCCCTAATCTTTGAAATATCTCGGATTACAAATATATATCCAATAGCTGTTGAATGAACATGAATAATATTAGTATAAAGCAGCAAATATCTTTTCCCCATTAATACTTCTCTAGAGATACCTTCTTTTTCTTTTAAAATATCAATATAGAGTTCATTCATAAATTCATAGGATAGTAGCTCATCTAGTGAAATGTTTTCTGTATCTTTAATATTAAATATCTCCTTAGCTGGATCATTTACAGCAAGAACATTTTTTTCGTTATCTACAGCAATTACTCCATCTTCAATGGAAGATAATACGGATTCTAATTTATGTTTTTCAGAATTGATTTCAAATATTTTTTCCCGTATATTAATAACCATAAGATTAAAGCTACGGGTTAGATCGCCAATCTCATCACTGGAAACATAATCGATTTGTTGTTGATAATTACCATTAGCAATTTCTTCAGAGGTGTCTATTAGGCTATAAACAGGTTTTAATATTCTTTTAGATAAATAGAAGCTAATGAAATATAGTATAAATAGTCCTAGAATACCTGCCCAAAGGAATAATATAACACTTTGTCTAATAAGAGTATCAACATCCTCCAATGAATATAAAAATGATAATACTCCTAATTGTTGGTTTTCCATTATAATAGGAGAAGCAAAATAAATAAATCTTCCCTCATCCAACTTAGTAACTATATATGCTTTTTCACCCTGATCCTTTGCAATCTCAACCTCTTTCCTTAACTCAGTGGGCGCTAGAATATCAAGGGTAGCAGAATCTGCAAGAAGCTCCCCAGATTGATCATATAATTGTACCCTGGTTATTTGTTTTGCTAATTCTTCTGCTAGATACGCTGAATTTTCTTTAAAAATCTCTTTTATTGTAATATCATCATTTTGTTGAGATAATATATATTGCTGAATATAGAGATTACTATTATTGCTACTTTTAATTAATCGTTCTTCAGTTTGCTCGATATTATATAATAACATACCTTGAATTACTAAAGTACCGATAACTACAAGTGCAAGCACAATTATTATTATATTTGATAAGATAATCTTAGTTTGAATGGTGAACTTCATCCAATTATACTCTCCTTATTTTATAGCCTACTCCAAAAACTGTTTGTAAATATTTAGGGCTAGATGAGTGATCACCTATTTTTTTCCGTATTCTTTGTACATGCATGTCTACAGTTCGAGTATCGCCAAAATAATCATAACCCCATATTTTTTCTAAAAGACTTTCCCTTGGGAAAACTTGCTCTGGATTTTGAGCTAATAAATATAATAAATCATATTCCTTAGGGGTTAAATGAATTTCTTCTTTTTTTACTAAAACCTTTCTTTCGTTAGGTATTATTGTTAAGTCGCCGTTTTCTATTATTTTATCATCAGCTGCTGGAATTTGAGAAGAACGACGAATTAGAGCCTTCGCTCGTGCCAACAATTCCCTATTATCAAAGGGTTTTGTTATATAATCATCAGCACCTAATTCAAGTCCTAAAACCTTATCTACAATATCAGTCTTGGCAGTTAAAAGGATTATTGGGATATTGTACTTTTCATTAATCTTTCGACACAATTCATATCCGCTTATATAGGGAAGCATTACATCAAGAATAATTAAATCGGGTTGGAAACTTTCTACCTTTTCTAAAGCCTCTCGACCGTCAAACGCAGTTTCTACATTATAACCTTCGAATTCTAAATCAAGTTTAATGAGTTCACATATAGATTGCTCGTCATCTACCACTAAAACTTTTTCATTCATAATATTCACCAACCTTTATAGTTTCGATTATCTCTATTATATAGTATTAACCTTGCTTTTAAAAGACAGACCTATTAAAATGAAATAAGAAAGGGAAAATTTAAGCATAATTGAAGGGGAGTCATTTAAATGTTAGTAAAAGATGCTACCATAAGAGTTAGATATGCAGAAACTGATCAAATGGGAGTGGTATATCATACAAACTATATAGTATGGTTTGAAATAGGTAGAACAGAATGGTTTCGTCAAATAAATCAAGACTATAAGGCACTTGAGGATCAAAATATAATATTACCTGTAATAGAAGTTAATTGTAAATATAAAAAACCAGCTCTTTATGATGATAATATAATAGTACGAACATATTTAAAGGAAATTAAGGGAATTCGGCTAATCTTTCATTATGAAATACTTCGAATGGAAGATGAAGAATTATTAGCAGAAGGCGAAACTACCCATGCGTTTGTTGATAAAGATAAAAATCCAGTTAGATTAAAAAAGAAATTTCCTGAACTTTGGCATATATTAAATAAATTTACAGAATAAAATTAAAATTTATGAATAATATGGAATGAATTGGTAATAATTAAAATGTTAAAGATTGAGGTAAACTGATTCTATACCTTAAAGGTACATCCTAGACAGCGGATGTACTTTTTTTTGCATATTATATAAAATTTAGATATAGTACTTATAATACAATAAAGTGAAAAAAAAGAGGAGCAATTACATATGAAAAAAGATATACCTGTAAGTAAAAATATGAATTATAAAATAGATATAAGTGGATTAGGCCATGGGGGAGAAGGCATAGGTAAAGTGGATAATTTTACTGTGTTTGTGGAGGGTGCTATACCAGAAGATAATATAGAGGCTAAAATTATTAAAGTAAAAAGCAATTATGCAATTGGTAAATTACAAAGGATAATAAAACCTTCACCCCATCGAATTAGCCCCCCTTGTCCTATAGCTGATAAATGTGGAGGATGCCAAATACAACAAATTGACTATCAAAGGCAATTAGAATATAAGACCCAATTAGTAAAAGATAACATAGAACGAATTGGTAAAATTAAAGATATTATTATCCACCCTACAATAGGAATGAAAGATCCATGGAACTATAGAAATAAAGCACAATTCCCTATAGGAGAAGAAGGGGGAGCAGTACTAGGCTTTTACGCTAAGGGAAGTCATAATATTATAGAAACTGATACTTGCTTTATCCAACATAGTGAAAATGATAAGATTACAAGGATTATTAGAAGGTTTATCAATGAATATAAAATTTCTATCTATGATGAAAAAAAACATCAAGGTCTACTAAGACATGTAGTCACTAAGGTTGGATTTTCTACTGGTGTGATTATGTTAGTTTTGGTCATCAATGGAGAGGATATCCCCCATAAAGATGAATTAGTTAATAGACTTTTGGATAGTAACGCCAAGATAGTTAGTATTTATCTAAATATAAATAAGACAAAATCCAATGTTATTCTTGGAAAGGAAAACAGATTAATCTATGGGAAGAAGCATATTGTTGATCATATTGGAGATATAAAATTTGAAATTTCCCCACTATCCTTCTTTCAGGTTAATCCAATACAAACAAAGGTATTATATGAAAAAGCACTAGAATATGCAGACCTGCAAGGGGATGAGATAGTCTATGATGCCTATTGTGGTATTGGAACCATCTCTCTGTTTTTAGCCCAAAGAGCAAAAAAAGTAATCGGAGTAGAAATAGTAGATCAAGCTATAAAAGATGCAAAGAGAAATGCCCAACTAAATAATATAGAAAATGTAGAATTTTATACAGGAGAAGCAGAAAAAGTAATCCCTAAATTATATAAACAAGAACAAAAAGCCGATGTAGTGGTTGTAGATCCCCCCCGTAAGGGCTGTGATGAAAAACTGCTAGATACCATCATCCAAATGAAACCAAAACGAGTAGTATATGTATCCTGCAACCCCAGCACCCTAGCCAGAGATCTAAACTACTTAGAAAAGGGTGGATTCAAAACAAATGAAATACAACCAGTAGATATGTTCCCCCATACGATGCACGTTGAGACGGTGGTATTGATGTCAAGGGTTAAGAAATAAAAGGTTCGTAAGTGTAGAAAACAAGAGTTTCTGCGAGTTTTGCTGATTTGAAGTGACAAGGGGACGGGGTTATTGACACAAAATCACCTCTGTGATATAACATGCATAGAGGTGATTTTGATGCCAAGAACTGCAAGAATAAAAAGCAAAAGTGGAATATACCATATAATTATGAGGGGAATAAATCGTCAAACCCTATTCGAAGACAGGGAAGATTTCGATAAGTTTATTCAAACCTTGCTAAGATACAGGGAAATTTGTGAATATAAGTTATATGTCTATTGTCTAATGAATAATCATGTCCATATATTGTTAATGGAAGGTAAAGAGCCGTTAGAGACTATAATGAGGAGAATATGTGGGAGTTATGCACTGTGGTATAACAAGAAGTATAACAGGGTAGGGTATTTGTTTCAGGATCGGTTTAAAAGTGAACCTGTAGAGGATGATACATATTTTCTCACTGTCCTACGGTATATTCTACAAAATCCCGTAAAGGCGGGTATAGTAGCTAAAATTGAAAACTATATATGGACTAATTATATTGATTATATCGAAGGAAGTAATAGGACTGATACGGATTTTGCTCTTGAAATTTTTAGTTTAGATAGAGAAAAAGCATGCAGAAGTTTTATAGAGTATACAAACAAAGTCAGTGACGATAAGTGTTTAGAAATCATGGAAAAGCGATTAATATCCGATGATGATGCAAGCAAAATAATCAAGAATCATTGTAAAGTGAATCAAGCTATAGATATACAAAAGTTTGATAGGGACCGAAGAAATTCATACATAAGCGACTTGAAGAAAGAATATGGCTTATCAATTAGACAGATTGAGAGATTGACAGGGATTAGCAGAGGAATAATCCAAAGATTATAATGTGACAGCAACCCCGTCCCTGTGTCATGTACCTGTGTCATGTAGGATAGGTCAAAATGTAACCATTATGCCTGGTGTTAAGATTGGTGATGGTGCAATCATTGTTGCGAACTCAACTGTAGTAAAAAATATTGAGGCATATACAGTATACGGCGGAAACCCAGCTGAATTTATCAAAAAACGTTTTAGTGATGAAAAAATAGAATTCTTACTAAAGCTAGGGTGGTGGAATTGGGATGAAGAAAAGATATTTAATAATCTTGAATTGTTAACATCAAAAGATGGGTTAAATTGTATAAGACTAATGTGATACCCCATGTTGAGTGTATTGTATTGATAACGAGAAATTGAAGTTTGTGAAAGCCCTGAAAACATTTGGTTTTATAAAATGAAAGTAAATCTGTCCACTTAACTTAAACCCTAAACCCTTGATGTGTGTCTGCAGAAACATATCGAGGGTATATTTTGGGGCAAAATTGAGCCTGAAATTAGTAACAATTGTAATGAAAGTGGACTTCGATCATTTTTCCTTACATCAAATGTAAGTGTTTTAAGAGCTTAATTCTTGTTATGATTTATATAAGCAAATAATCAGTTGAGTGTATTTTTAACAAATTGTTAAATACTAGGTAGAAGGAGTGTTATACTGTGATCATACAAGAAAAGCTATTAGAAGTCCAAGACTTATACAAAAATTATGGAAAGAAGAATAATATTACTAAAGCTCTAAATGGTGTTAGTTTTGATGTTCTTCCAGGAGAATTCTTAGGGATAATGGGTGCAAGTGGCTCTGGTAAGACAACATTATTAAATTGCATTGCAACAATTATAAAACCAACATCTGGGCGTGTGCTTCTAAAGGATGAAAACATAAGTGCTTTTGACAGCAAAGATTTAGCAGAGTATCGGGGTAGTCAAATTGGTTATTTGTTTCAAGACTTCGAATTATTAGATAATCTAACCGGACAAGAAAATATACTATTACCCTTATCTATTCACGGGGTAAACTTTGCAAAATCACGTGCTAAATTAGAAGAACTAGCAGGTTTATTAGAAATTACGGATGTTGTTAATAAATTTCCATCTCAGATGTCTGGTGGACAAAAACAAAGGGTGGCTGCTGCTCGCAGTTTGATTTCTGATCCAGATATTGTTCTTGCAGATGAACCTACTGGGGCATTGGATACACGATCTTCAAGAATTTTAATGAATAAGTTGGAAGGTATTAATAGAAGTAGTGGAAGAACTATTTTAATGGTTAGCCACGATCCTAATGCAGCAAGTTTTTGCTCAAGAATTTTATTTATTCAAGATGGTATTATATTTCATGAACTGCGTCGCAAGCAAGATGAGCCCAGGGAGAAATTTTATGATAGGATTTTAAAGCTTTTAGCTCAGCTTGGAGGAGGAAGCGCAAATGTTCTCTAGTTTAATTTTTCGTAATGCTAAACGCAGTCGTAAGGAGAATCTAATATACTTTGCAACACTTATAACAGCAGTAGCTTCGTTTTATATAATCCTTTCACTGGGCAGACAAAATGTTATTTTATTTTTAAGAGAGTTTGAAAGTAGCTCAATAGATAAACTCTTAGCCCAAATGCCCGTTGTCTATTTGTTTGCATTATTTTTATTATTCTTTCAAATTTTATTTGCTAATCAGTACCAATTAAATCGAAGGACTAAAGAATTTGGACTCTATCTCATGTTAGGAATGCGTAAAAGATGTCTAGTTTTTCAACTTTTAGTGGAAGGGTTAGTTACTTCTATTCTTGCACTTATTGGGGGTATTTTATTTGGTGGATTTCTAGCAGAAATAATAAGTCTGACGGTTTCTAAATTAATCGGTCATGGAATCATTGGTCATCAAATGAGCTTGTCTATAAGTGCAATTTTATATACTGCTATTGGGTTTTTATTAGTTCAGTTTATAGCACTAGCTATTCTTGGTGGAAGATTGTTCAATCAAGAATTATACCAATTATTATATGGGCAAATGGATAAAAAACAAGATATGGGTCATTTAAAAGGCAATGTGTTCTATGTTTTACTAGGATCTATATTATTAGGAGTTGCATACTGGTTAATTATATATAGGTTTATGGAGGTTGCACAATCATTTCTATTTATACCACTTGCTCTTGGAAGTTTAGGAATCTTGTTTTTTATGAGGGGATTTTCAAAATTATTAGGTTGGTTGGCAAGTTTATCTAATGGAAAATCTATAAAAGGGCTACATACATTTACATTAAGACAGCTTCAAGAGAACATCGCTAACAGATCCACTTCTGTTGCAGTAACATCTATCCTAGTGACACTAGCAATTATACTAATAGCCAGCGGAGCATCTACTTTTCTCAGTTCAGGTAGTGATTCAGATAGGATTTCCTCGGTCTATGATTTTACTATGATGGGGGACAGCCAAGAAGTAGAGGCATTTCTTACTACAGAAAAAATGGCACCGTATGTAAGTGATTTAAACCTTTTAGAAATAGGGAGGATGAAAGCTGGAGGATATCAGGATGATGGAATGCCATTATCATTAGTTGAGTGGTCTAATTTGAAAGAGGAAATTATTAAGGCTCTGCCAAGCGATTATAAAGAAGAAGTATTATCTGGAGAAATGCAAAGTTACAATTTTAGTTCTAGTAACCCAGAAGCAGTTAATCTATTTAACGCTTTAGAAACAGGAACAAGTACACCTAATCTGATTCCTGAATCATCTTATAACGGACTTTTAAAAGTTGTTGGAGAAAAACCTATAAATCTACAATCAAATGAGATTGCCTTATACTTTAATCCGGATTATATATCTATGGACAATTTACAAAGCATACCTGTATTAGATAATATTATTGAAAAGTCAGCAAAAGAAGGCCAAGCTTTAATGAGCATTGATGATCAAGAAATTTATATACACCCGTCAATACCACTGAGGGGATTAGTTGCAGATAGATCAGTACAAATTTATTCAGCCTTTATTGTACCTGACCATATGTTTGAGGAATTACTAAATAAAGAAACTTATGGATCATATTGGAATTTTCGTATTCCGCAAGAAATGCAAGAGGAACAAGGCTTAATGACCCCAATGATGGAGGCTAGAGATTTATTAAAATCTTCAGGTTTCAGGTTTGAAAGCTATTTGCAAAACTTTGGTCGTCAACTCTTTTATGTTGTTGCTGGAAGTTATACGACCTTATATATGGGGTTCTTATTCTTAATTATTGCTTGTACGGTATTAGGCTTGCAATTCTTAACACAAATGAAGCACACTGGACAACGCTATTTAACGCTTTCCATGTTGGGAGCTAAGGGTCATCAAATGAAAAAATCCATGCATAGGCAGGTGTTATGGACATTTCTATTACCTATATCTCTTGCATGTGTGAGCGGAGCTGTTGGTATAAAGGCAATGAATTTATTTCTTGTTATTCACATTGAAAATAAAGGGTTACTAGATCCTATTGCATTTACATTTGCATTTATTGTAATCGCAATTATAGCGACTTATGGAGTAGCTGTGGCTCGTTCAGCAAATCATGAGATAGATAAATTACGTTGGAAACCTAATATAGATTAAGGTTAAATTGAATTTGTAAGGAGGTGCTGAAGTGGCAAAGATTATAATTGTTGAAGACGATTCGTTATTGAGAGAAGAATTGACGGATATACTTAAAAAAGATGGTTATGAGGTAGTGGCAATCAAAGATTTTCATGATATAGCTACTCAAATAGCCACTTTGACACCTGATTTAGTCTTGCTGGATATCAATTTGCCGGAACAATCAGGATTTGAAATATGTAAAAGTCTAAAGTCAAAAGGGATAGGCCCAATATTAATTCTAACATCTAGAGATAAGTTACAGGATGAAGTGCATGGTCTTAATTTAGGCGCAGATGATTATCTTACTAAGCCATGCAATAGAGACAGATTGTTAGCGCGTATTCAGAATCTATTAAGAAGATTTGAAGGACAACCAGAACTAGTAGATGGAGGCAGTTTTCTACTAGATCCAAACACCTATACTTTGTATAAGGACTCCCAATCATTATTGCTGTCATCTAATGAAGGGAAAATTTTATTAGCTTTAGTGGAAAATAGACCTGAAATTGTTTCTAAGTCTAGGCTAGGTGAACTTTTATGGGGAACAAACCAATATATTGATGAAAATGCACTTCAAGTAAATCTCACTCGATTACGAAAAACACTGCGGCAATTAAACCTGGATCATCAAATTGAAACAATTAGGGGTCATGGTTATCGACTCAGGAGGCAGGAGAATCAATGAAATGGATAAAGCAAATTTATGCCTGTTTTAATGATTATAAATTATGGTTTCTAATTTTAATTGCTACGAATTTTCTGTTTATCTTTTTAGCTTGGTTAGCTTATCCAGAGACATTTGTGATTTTAGTAGGATTAATGATTGTTTTTATGTTAACAATGGTATCTTTGTCGATGTTCATTATCATTAGAAAGCAAGCAAAAATAGACGAAGCTTTTGAAGACTTTTTGTTAGAGCCAAATGATACGAACGAAGAAAGATTATGCCAAGTATCCCCTGAGACACATTTGACGTATATCCGTAGATTAGGAAATGTTATAAGGTCCTATCAGTCTAAACTAAATGATCAAGTCATTGAGCTAACGGACTATGAAAACTATATAGAAGGCTGGGTTCATGAAGTTAAAAAACCACTGTCACTAATGACGTTGATATTAGATAACCGTATTGATGAAATGTCACCTCTTGTTAAACGCCGAATGCTTCATGTTAGAGATCAAATGCTTGGAGATGTAGAGAAAATTTTGTATTTTGCTAGGCTTGGTGCTGCACATAAAGACTATAACTTTGAATCCATAAGCTTATTAGCATTTTGCAAAGAGACAATTAAGAATAATCAAACACTATTAGATGAAACTGGGTTTTATATACACTTTGTAGGTGAAGAAATGGAAGTTTTATCGGAACGCAAAGGTCTAAACTTTATGTTAGAACAAATAATCACTAATAGTACGAAATACATTACACAGAACAATGGTAGCCCTATGCTGAAATTTGAAACGATTTATGATAATATGGCTGATGAAATTATTCTAAATATTAGTGATAATGGGCCTGGTATAGCTGAAGAAGATTTATCATTTATTTTTGATAAAGGATTTACTGGAAGAAGAGGTGCTTATACAAGAGAAGCAACAGGTATGGGACTCTTTTTAGTAAGGAAGATGGCTTATGATTTAGCGATTCATTTGGATGTAGAATCAGAGCTTGGTTCAGGCCTGACTATATCTTTAATATTTCCAAATGTTAAAAAATAAGACATTAATCAGGATTACTATGCCAAGGCCTGGGTATTGAGATAAGGTAGAAAAAAGGGGGGAGAAAGTGAATAACCGATATGAGGATTTTTTATAAGTTATGTTTAGGTTGGTTTATTATACTATCTACTTACTTGCTGATAGATTTTATAGTTATAATAGGTGGATTTTGGAGATTGAATAATATTTTAGGGATTTTGCTACTTGTTTTGCCTTATACAGTTGGAACATTGTATTACTTACTATTTTGTAAAGGAAAAAGTAAAACTTTTTATGCATTAGGCTTATTTATCCCTACCATTGCAGAGAAAATTATAATATATTTGCTAGGCGCATATATTTATAATTTTAATATTCTAGATGTAACAAGTGTTATGAATGGGATTGCTGATGGAGGAGAAAAAATAAGGCGAGGACTTGAGAGTGTTGAAACCTATTATCATTATCTTTCCTCATTCTTTAGTTGGGGTTATGTATTTGGAGGGTTACTGTTATCTTTAGTTATGACAATTTTACTAGTTAGATTTCAAAAGGGAGTAGTATCTAAGACTTAACGGGAATCTGGATTATTATAAATAAGGAGTGTTACAATTAATGGGAAATCAGCAAATAAAAGAAAATATACTATTTCAGCTAGACATGTGCTGGCAGCTCTATCTTTATCATACAGAGAATCTTGAGGATGCAGAGGCATATTGGGCATTCAGCCCCAAGAGCCTTCAAGTTCGCAAGGAAGACGATGGCTGGTGCATAGATTGGCCTGAAAGCGAAAGTTATGAGATTGGGCCGTCTAGTATTGCTTGGACGATGTGGCATATTATATATTGGTGGACTACTGCATTAGATTGGAATTTTGGAGATGGCACATTAAATAAAGAAGACATCCTTTGGTCAGGAAATGTTGAACAGGCAAAAGAGACAATAAAGTTATTACACGATCAATGGGTATCAAAATTAAATGAGCTGTCGGAGGAAGATTATCATTTAAAGCAGTATGCTAAATGGCCATTAGAAGATAGGAGCTTTGTCGATATTGCACTTTGGTTGAATGGAGAATTAATGAAAAATGTAGCGGAAATAGGTTATGGGAGATTTTTATATGCAGCTTGCAAAAAATAGGGATACTAGGGTTTGCAAGAATAAAGACTAGTATAATAGCCTCAAATGCTGGAATTAGTGAGGGTATGATTTATAAATATTTCAAGTCTAAGGCTGAACTTTATTCTGAAATAATAGAAGAATTAATTGAGCATGCCGATAATAACCTTAGAGAAATCAATAATCTAATTGGAACTCCTTTTGAGCAAATTAAAGCTTTAACAGAAGGTATGATTGATAAGAATAATAAGTATGCTTTTATGTTTATTTTGAAAGCACAGAGAGATAAAGATATTCCTGAAAAATCTAGACAAATTCTAAAACAACATTTTAATAATGCTTTAATTGACCAACTGTCACCTGTTTTTCTTAAAGGACAGGAATTAGGAGTATTCGTAGAAGGTGACCCACAACAGATATTAACACGCGGTGGCACTTCGAGATAACGTTTCGGCTGTTATGCGCCTTAATGTCCGTTTGCCATGGACGGCAAACGGACATTGAGGCGTAGCCTTTGTTGTATTTTTCATTTTATACCAAATTAAACGAATCATAATAAGATACCATTATTACTAAAAATCCAATAAGGGCGATTAATGCTCTCAACCAGTTAGCCCTTCTGAGAGAAACGCGAATGGAGTTGACTTCATTTTTATCCACCGTTGTCATTTTATTTATTTTATTATAAAGTGGTACATTAGTTATCTTTGAAACAACTTGCGAAAGACTGCATAATACCATGCCTATAAAAAACATGGTGTCAGACAATCCAAAAAAAATCGGGAAGACTATTGTCGCAAAAAAAGGTATTGATGCATTTAAAATCATATAAACAGAATATCCAGCACGTTTGTAAAGCAAATGCATAAATTTAATGAAGTTTTCTTCATCATAGTCACTCATTATTTTTGTTAATACGTTTGCCACAAACAAAAGCCCTCCGGTGAAGAACCCCGCAAAAACAGTGATAACCAACTTAACAATCAATTCATAATTCATAATAATTTGTATGATATAGTAGGCAACTAAATCATACTCTCCTTTCATAATATTTACGCTCACATCATGGTATTAATCTAATTAAGAAAGCCGAAGGAGCGTAGCGACTGACGCTTTCTTAATTCGCCCGGCTTCCGCCAGTATAATCTTATCCTTTATAATTGGTTTAGGCACTGTGGACTTTTTATTTAACCTATAACCTAGACTATTCGAAGGGGTGTATTACCACAGTTTCATCTAAATCATTTATAGTTGGATAAGTTTTGAACTTTTCAATCATTTATAATAGGTTTTTCGCAACTCGTTAACATAACCGTCAAATTCAACACTGATTTTTTCAAAATCATAAATGGGAGCATCCCTGCTCCGGAACTGCTCCAGTATTTCTTCCGCGTATCCGCTTATTGCCCAGAAGATCAGTTGCTTTGATTTCTCTACATCCAGCTCGCTGCGGAATTTGGACGTATCAATATCTCCATAAAACTGTTCAAAAATTTTGGTTTCCACCACTTTACGCCTTTTTTTCAGTTCATCCATTACAGCATAAGAATCGGTAAAAACAGCCACCTTATAGAAACCAATAATCCACGGATGTTTTTGCAGCACCTGAATTTTGAGCAGACAGGTTTGTCGGAGGCGCTCAAAAATATCCTTTTCATTCAGGTCGATGCGTTCAAAATATTCTCTGTTCAAAAAGTCCAGGCAATAGTCGTAAAGAAATAGAAAGAAATCCTTCTTATTGTTGATATAGTGAAACATCAGCGGTTTTGATATGCCGGATTCCTTGGCAATCACATTGGTCGATGCGGCGTCAAAACCTTTTTTGGCAAATTCCTTGAGGGCTGCGTTTAGAACAACATCCCGTCTTTCAGGCTCTAAACTCAGAAATTTTGAGAACATGGTAATCACCTTCTTATCAGTCTTTTCTATCGTAAAAACAATTTATCTGTTAGGTCAACGACATCATTATATCAGCATTTACCTAATAGGTCAATAGATATAATAGATTAAAAACAGGCAGGTTATAATATACATAGTTAATTTGGTAACTTTGAATATATTTATCCAAATCACAAATGGAGTGAAAAATACTAAAAGTAGTTACATTTGTAACTACTACTAATTTACTAAAGTTGATAGAATGAAACTAAAGCCACAGAAAGTACATTTATGAAATATTATGAGGTGATAAAAAGTGAAGTATGATAAAAATAAAAAGAGTCAAATTTCCTTTGTATTTATTGTTACGGTATTATTAGGATTGATGATTGACTTGGGAGAAGCTGTTTTTACTCAAAGAGATGATTGGCGATTAATGTTTGCTGTTAGAGGGGGTCTTTACATATTCCTAATTTTACCTTTGTTACTATTTGCAGAAAGACTTTTTAATCACCAGGATTGGAAAGATAACAGTTTGTTTGAGATAGACTGGCATTTCTTAGTAAAAGGGGTTATGGCATGGTTTATACCCGCCAGTATTGTGATTATAATCTCTAGCGCTCTTGGGTGGAGTATTTTTTTAGCTGAGATACCTGTAATACAACTAGTAACCCATACAGTAATCTTCATACCACTCGTTATAGGTGCATACATTCTTCCGGAAGAACTCATTTTTAGAGGTTATATCCAGAAACATCTTTCCAAGTCATTATCTGCTTGGCCTTCCATCCTCTTGCAAGCAGGGCTATTTACTCTATGGGGACAGATTGTCAACGGATATTTTAACGGCATAGGTGCACTTTTTATTTATGGAGTGTTTCTTGGACTTTTAAGAAATATGACTGGTAATGTGTGGGCAGGTATAGGTTTACGGTTAGCAATTAGTACTGTTTTTAGTCTACTAGAGCACATGGAATTTGAGGTGGTTAGTAGCGTGGCCGGATTCCTGAATACTACTATTGAAATTTTACCGCTTTTTGCAACCTATTTCGTCATTTCTCGGTTATCTAGACAGAAAAGTAATAAACTATTAAATGGAGAGTTGTTAAGACAAGTCAGTTCGTATCATGGGACAAAGAAGACGGATAATGATCAAGGTTTAACACAGAAGGGAGTTTCCTATGATGTAGGGACAAGCTATGTTCCTGGGCAGAGTTCTCGCCCAAATTGGCAACCAGAAGTGATGCGCCGAGAGATCCAAGTGATCCGAGATGAACTACATTGTAACTCAATTCTAATTTTTGGAAACGGTCTTAATCGTTTAGTGCACATGACAAGGGGACGGGGTTATTGACACAAAATCACCTCCTATGACAAGGGGACGGGGTTATTGACACAAAATCACCTCTATGATATAACATTCATAGAGGTGATTTTGATGCCAAGAACTGCAAGAATAAAAAGCAAAAGTGGAATATACCATATAATTATGAGGGGAATAAATCGTCAAACCCTATTCGAAGACAGGGAAGATTTCGATAAGTTTATTCAAACCTTGCTAAGATACAGGGAAATTTGTGAATATAAGTTATATGTCTATTGTCTAATGAATAATCATGTCCATATATTGTTAATGGAAGGTAAAGAGCCGTTAGAGACTATAATGAGGAGAATATGTGGGAGTTATGCACTGTGGTATAACAAGAAGTATAACAGGGTAGGGTATTTGTTTCAGGATCGGTTTAAAAGTGAACCTGTAGAGGATGATACATATTTTCTCACTGTCCTACGGTATATTCTACAAAATCCCGTAAAGGCGGGTATAGTAGCTAAAATTGAAAACTATATATGGACTAATTATATTGATTATATCGAAGGAAGTAATAGGACTGATACGGATTTTGCTCTTGAAATTTTTAGTTTAGATAGAGAAAAAGCATGCAGAAGTTTTATAGAGTATACAAACAAAGTCAGTGACGATAAGTGTTTAGAAATCATGGAAAAGCGATTAATATCCGATGATGATGCAAGCAAAATAATCAAGAATCATTGTAAAGTGAATCAAGCTATAGATATACAAAAGTTTGATAGGGACCGAAGAAATTCATACATAAGCGACTTGAAGAAAGAATATGGCTTATCAATTAGACAGATTGAGAGATTGACAGGGATTAGCAGAGGAATAATCCAAAGATTATAATGTGACAGCAACCCCGTCCCTGTGTCATGTGACAGTAACCCCGTCCCTGTGTCATGCTGTGTCATGATGAGAAAGTGAGTCAGTATGAGATATATGCTTATTGCCTAATGAACAATCATATTCATTTATTAATGAAAGAAAAAAAGAAGATTTAGGAATTGTTTTTAGGAGAATAGGATCGAAATATGTATACTGGTATAATTGGGAATACAAAAGAAGAGGACATTTATTTCAAGACAGATATAAAAGCTAAGTAGTGGAAGAAGATAGATATTTTTTAACAGTACTTAGAGATATATACCAAAATCCAATAAAAGCAGGAATTGAAAAAGATATAACAAAATATCCATGTAGTAGTAATAATGAGTACATAGGAAAGAAAGAAGTATGTGATAGGGAATACACATTAAGTCTTTTTGCAGATGATAAGAAAACAGCAATAAAGTCCGTCCCCTTGTGTCCCTTGTGTTTGTTAACTCTCTGTTTTTTGCTGATCGACTATACTGTGCACAGATTGTCGGATGGAAAAGCGCATCTTTTGATAATATCGATGATGAAAGGAGGTTGGTTGATGGATTCGTTAAGTAGTATGAATAAAGCCTTGGCATATATTGAAGAGCACCTAACGGAGGATATTGATTATAGTGAAGTATCAAGAATTGCTTACTGCTCAGAATATCATTTTAAAAGGATGTTTTCTTTTTTATCAGGAATTGGTTTATCAGAATATATTCGAAGAAGAAGACTAACGCTGGCTGCCTTTGATTTGAAAGATACAAATTTGAGAATAATCGATGTTGCTGTCAAATATGGTTATGATTCAGCTGATTCATTCTCCCGTGCTTTTCATTCTATGCATGGTATTCTTCCTTCTGAAGCAAGAAGCGAGAATACACAGTTAAAAGCCTATCCTAGAATGACCTTTCAATTATCGATTAAAGGAGGATGCGAAATGAATTATCGTATTGTTGAGAAAGGACCTTTTAAGTTAGTAGGATTTAAGAAGAGAGTTCCTATTATTTTTGAAGGTGTCAATCCAGAGATTGCAAAAATGACTGAACTTTTAACCCCTGAGGTCATTAAAGAATTAAAAGCATTATCAAATGTAGAACCAACAGGTATTATTAGTGCATCTACTAATTTTTCGGAAGGAAGAATGGAAGAAAAGGGTGAGCTGGATCATTATATCGGTGTAGCAACTTCAAATGATGGAGTAGAAGGATTTGATGTATTGAAGATAGAGGCCAGTATCTGGGCAGTTTTCGAATCTATCGGGCCTTTCCCGGAAACACTTCAAAATGTATGGGGAAGGATATACTCAGAGTGGTTTCCATCTTCAGGATATGAGGCAGTCCCCGGCCCTGAAATTTTATGGAATGAGAGTCCAGACACTAGGAATCCAAAGTATAGAAGCGAAATCTGGATTCCGGTAAAGAAAAAATAATATTAATTACATCAATGTTTTTGAAACGGCAGTTTTGATAGCTATCTCTTCATCTCAAAACACATGGAGACGGTAGTATTGATGTCAAGAAAGTAAATCTCTGAAGTATTGAAAATACTGGAATTATAAAAATAAAGTAAGTCTGTCAACTCGACCTAAGCCTTCGATATGTGTTCATGGGAAAATATCGAGGGCTTTTTTTAGGTAAAAAATGAGCCTAAAATTAGATAGGGTTGAGGAGGTAGGATAGATATTTCACCGGAACTTAGTATTAAAAGAGATTGCAAATATATTTTAAAAGTGTGTTTTAAGTCCCTCGGACTTATATTTTTCTGGTAATTTTAATATTTTTTTGTCCCATTCTGTAATGTCGTTAAGTTCGTGAATACCGCTAAAGACGCCTTGGTCAAAGAAGCCCACACCTATTTTGTGCCATGGGACAGGTTCTTTCAAGGATGAAGTAGGAAATCTATTTATTAAATTTGCAGAAACTCTTAGCGAAAGAGGAAAAGCATCTATATGTTTTGTTTTCAGGTTGTGGTGAAAGTATGGCAAAACAACACGATTTAAAAGCCTATTGGAGTACCATCTGGTTTATGGACAGATCGGAGATGGAGTGTAATGGCAATTGGATCTAGATATGTGTCTGTGGGAACTTATCTAGATCCAATTTTTGTCTAGAAATAATCAGGAGATAATTTATTGAGGTTTTTTTGTTGTTTGAATATTTTTTGTAATGTATATATAATCTTATTAATAATGTTGTTGATATTGTTATTGAAAAAGGAGAGGACGGGAGGTATTATTACTATCACATTTCATGTTAAATTAAAGGGTGCTTACAAGGGACACCTCAGGATACTTGTAAAGAAATACAATATTCCTGTTATTAAGCATCAATTGTTACGCGGACCTTGGGATATTACATGAAGTGAATGAACAGGTTATTTTTTAGAGGGCTACTTACAGAACTAAAGTTTAATTAATTTGGAGGTATGATAAGGTGAACATAAAATTTGATCCAAATAATATCATTATTAAATTATGTATGAGCGGGATGTCATTGGAAGATAATGGAAACATTGAAGATGCGACCACCATGTTTCAGAAAGCATGGCACCAAGCAACAGACGACTATGAAAGATTTATTGCAGCTTATCATATAGCTCGTCAACAAAAAAGTATAACAGAAAAATTGAAATGGATGGAAAAATCATTACAGTGTGCAATAAATATAAATGATGATAATGTTAAGAGCGCATACTCAACATTATATCTAAACATTGCCAAATGTTATGAGGAGTTGAGTGATCCGGATAATGCAAATATAAATTATGAATTATCAAATTCATATAAGGGCACGCCTTCTGATGAAGGACCATTTTATCATGGGACAAAGGCAGATTTGAAGATTGGTGATTTACTGACAGCAGGCGGTTATTCAAATTACAAACCTGAGCTTAAAATGAACCATATTTATTTTACAGCTAATGCCAATGGCGCAGGACTTGCAGCAGCATTAGCAAAAGGAGAAGGAAGAGAACGCGTTTATATAGTAGAAC
>CAZHJK010000015.1:0-49820 GCA_964533275.1 uncultured Eubacteriaceae bacterium
GCTCCAAAGCATAATCCACTAAAACAAGGATTAAAACTCCGTTCTTTGTATATCTAAGCTCTACATCCTTGGTGCTCCAAAGCATAATCCACTAAAACAAGGATTAAAACTTTAATTTTCGTGCTATATCTAATGCTGTTTCTAATGCTCCAAAGCATAATCCACTAAAACAAGGATTAAAACTCTATCTTATATATCAGGGGTAATAAACCTAAATCAGGCTCCAAAGCATAATCCACTAAAACAAGGATTAAAACAACAAAGTTTATTCTGAATCAGAAGTTTTTCATTTTGGCTCCAAAGCATAATCCACTAAAACAAGGATTAAAACATGCAGAAGGATCTGCAGTATTACCCCTTACAAATGGTGCTCCAAAGCATAATCCACTAAAACAAGGATTAAAACGCCATTTCAAAATGACAACCATCAAATCTATTTTTGCTCCAAAGCATAATCCACTAAAACAAGGATTAAAACTAGGGGGTTAAAAAATGTTAGTTGAATTATTACTAGCTCCAAAGCATAATCCACTAAAACAAGGATTAAAACTTCCATGGAGTTTGTCCTTTTTTAAAACAATTGTTTCGCTCCAAAGCATAATCCACTAAAACAAGGATTAAAACTGATCATGCAATATCAAGCAAGAGCACAGATGGATGCTCCAAAGCATAATCCACTAAAACAAGGATTAAAACTTTGCTGTAACCCTTCTGGTAAATCATCTTGAATATCGGCTCCAAAGCATAATCCACTAAAACAAGGATTAAAACCTGATTGGAATATGTTGTTAAAGGAATATGACAAACGCTCCAAAGCATAATCCACTAAAACAAGGATTAAAACCCTTCTAAAGGTACAATACCTTCCCCACCTGCTTCGCTCCAAAGCATAATCCACTAAAACAAGGATTAAAACGAGAAACAAAATATGATTATATTCCTGGCGAATGCGGCTCCAAAGCATAATCCACTAAAACAAGGATTAAAACAAAGTTATCGTAAATCGGTCGGATTATGAAAGAAAGCTCCAAAGCATAATCCACTAAAACAAGGATTAAAACTTGAATGCAATAATTGAAGCAATAGGTCTTGTTTTGCTCCAAAGCATAATCCACTAAAACAAGGATTAAAACTATCAGTATCCTTATAAGTATACTTAAAAACTTCAAGCTCCAAAGCATAATCCACTAAAACAAGGATTAAAACCACAGGTACAATTACTGCTAATCAAATAGTACTGGCGCTCCAAAGCATAATCCACTAAAACAAGGATTAAAACATAATATAAAAAATAGCATAGGTAATGCTATTAATTGCTCCAAAGCATAATCCACTAAAACAAGGATTAAAACCAAAATCAACCTGATATATCATCAGATGCAAGATTTGCTCCAAAGCATAATCCACTAAAACAAGGATTAAAACAGAAGTCTTTTTTCTTTTTTGGATAAAATCATAATTGCTCCAAAGCATAATCCACTAAAACAAGGATTAAAACTATTCAGTCAATACTTTTTTTGAAAATATTTTATAATGCTCCAAAGCATAATCCACTAAAACAAGGATTAAAACTATGTCTTATGCAAGTATTGAGAAGGCGGACGGTCGGCTCCAAAGCATAATCCACTAAAACAAGGATTAAAACTGTCATTTTGGGTGCTGAATCAGTAGTCAATTATTCTGCTCCAAAGCATAATCCACTAAAACAAGGATTAAAACTAGCACGTCGACGGATACAAAAACATTAACATTATTGCTCCAAAGCATAATCCACTAAAACAAGGATTAAAACTCAATGATTAAGCAGCTTATAAGATCTAGTGAGGATCCGCTCCAAAGCATAATCCACTAAAACAAGGATTAAAACCAGTTAAGAAGAATAAACTACCTTGTATACCCACTAGCTCCAAAGCATAATCCACTAAAACAAGGATTAAAACTAAACTACATCATTTTCCTCTAAGTATGGAGTTTTTGCTCCAAAGCATAATCCACCAAAACAAGGATTAAAACTATAGTGGCACTCCTGGTAGTGGAAAATCTCTTCATGCTCCAAAGCATAATCCACTAAAACAAGGATTAAAACTTTCTAACTGCTTTGTTGTATCGCTCTGGGTCGGCAGGCTCCAAAGCATAATCCACTAAAACAAGGATTAAAACACAAAGTCGATTAAGGGTATGACTTGTATGTTCTTTGCTCCAAAGCATAATCCACTAAAACAAGGATTAAAACATGAGTACAATGCTTTTAATTGAGAAAATTTCTAAGCTCCAAAGCATAATCCACTAAAACAAGGATTAAAACATAGATACAGTTTTGTCCTCGTCTTTGAAATTCTTGCTCCAAAGCATAATCCACTAAAACAAGGATTAAAACATATAGCAACCCACAATATCGTCGGTGTCGATCTCGGCTCCAAAGCATAATCCACTAAAACAAGGATTAAAACTTGCAGATAAGATTAAAAGGGGGAGATAAAAATTGCTCCAAAGCATAATCCACTAAAACAAGGATTAAAACTGTCTATAGCACCGTCTAACTGGCTTCCAGATGACCGCTCCAAAGCATAATCCACTAAAACAAGGATTAAAACTACTTAGCACTCAAAAAAATCTGACAATCATCTATAGCTCCAAAGCATAATCCACTAAAACAAGGATTAAAACAAATTTAAAAATGAGTGGATATTCTCCACCCACCTTGCTCCAAAGCATAATCCACTAAAACAAGGATTAAAACTTTCTATTGATTGAGGTGCTAAATCTATCAATAAATTGCTCCAAAGCATAATCCACTAAAACAAGGATTAAAACTAGTTAGTACATAATATTTTATTATGTACTAAAATAAGCTCCAAAGCATAATCCACTAAAACAAGGATTAAAACAATCATGCTTTTTGTATCTTTGTCATAATAATTTTTGCTCCAAAGCATAATCCACTAAAACAAGGATTAAAACCTACCTGGAATGGCTGTAAGTGTTGGTATGTAAGGGGCTCCAAAGCATAATCCACTAAAACAAGGATTAAAACAAAATTGAAGGGGTAAAGTAGATGTAACCCTTGTGGCTCCAAAGCATAATCCACTAAAACAAGGATTAAAACTTGATGGAGGAAGAGGAAAATTATTAGATACTTTGCTCCAAAGCATAATCCACTAAAACAAGGATTAAAACTCCTGTTAAGTAATCCAATGCTAGATATCGCAATTAGCTCCAAAGCATAATCCACTAAAACAAGGATTAAAACAGCAGTTTTGTCTAGGGATCCTTTTAGGTTTTGTTGGGCTCCAAAGCATAATCCACTAAAACAAGGATTAAAACTTAAATCTTTCTGACCAACTATCTAAAGTTGAAATTGCTCCAAAGCATAATCCACTAAAACAAGGATTAAAACTGTTGTCCCTGGTTAGTACAATAAATTTTTGATTATGCTCCAAAGCATAATCCACTAAAACAAGGATTAAAACATTACTGTGCTACCCTTGATGTTATCTTAACATGTGCTCCAAAGCATAATCCACTAAAACAAGGATTAAAACCTCATTTTTCATCTCTCCTATTCAAAATATAGTTTTGCTCCAAAGCATAATCCACTAAAACAAGGATTAAAACCTAGAAGAGAAAGAGGATTTGGCAACAAAATAATAGCTCCAAAGCATAATCCACTAAAACAAGGATTAAAACTAGAGGAGAAACCTATATGGAAACTAGAATTGTCCTGCTCCAAAGCATAATCCACTAAAACAAGGATTAAAACTTGAGTGCTAAAATAAGTATTAAAATAATAAAAAGGCTCCAAAGCATAATCCACTAAAACAAGGATTAAAACTGATATACTATTACATAAGTGTTCTCAGCTTGATATGCTCCAAAGCATAATCCACTAAAACAAGGATTAAAACAGATTAAAGATAATAAAATATTAGTTAATGTAGTTGCTCCAAAGCATAATCCACTAAAACAAGGATTAAAACTTGTTTTACTACCATATATACCTCTAATAATTTCAAGCTCCAAAGCATAATCCACTAAAACAAGGATTAAAACATATATCAACTATCGTTTCTTCATCGAAAGCCTTGCTCCAAAGCATAATCCACTAAAACAAGGATTAAAACTAACAGAGCAAAGAATGAAAGAGATAATCTCACAGTACGCTCCAAAGCATAATCCACTAAAACAAGGATTAAAACAGATCTAAACCTTCTGATACTGTAAAAGGTTTGATTGCTCCAAAGCATAATCCACTAAAACAAGGATTAAAACTCAGCTGTAGCCATGTAATGCATATATTGTTCATCTGCTCCAAAGCATAATCCACTAAAACAAGGATTAAAACAATTAGGTATAAACAGTAATCTAAAACAATAAAAGTGCTCCAAAGCATAATCCACTAAAACAAGGATTAAAACTAAAATCCATCCCCGTATAGACTACATCCAGGGCAAGCTCCAAAGCATAATCCACTAAAACAAGGATTAAAACTCTTTTTTTACATTGATATTCAAATTCCTCTCTCCTTGCTCCAAAGCATAATCCACTAAAACAAGGATTAAAACGAGTTTCGTACATTACAACACCCCCAAATTGTCTAAGCTCCAAAGCATAATCCACTAAAACAAGGATTAAAACAGTATAAAATCAAAGGGTCTGATGGAGTAGATGCTGAGCTCCAAAGCATAATCCACTAAAACAAGGATTAAAACTAGAGGTCATAGGAAGTAATCAATCATCAGTAGGATGCTCCAAAGCATAATCCACTAAAACAAGGATTAAAACTAGTTCCTGAAAGGTTTTAGTCGGCATCTGCATTATTGCTCCAAAGCATAATCCACTAAAACAAGGATTAAAACATATCTTTTTTAACTGTTTCATCTTGGTTAAGTCCTGCTCTAAAGCATAATCCACTAAAACAAGGATTAAAACTGAAGATATTTGCATAGGGTTTCCGCTTGTTTTCCGCTCCAAAGCATAATCCACTAAAACAAGGATTAAAGCAAGGATTAAAACAAAAAAGAATTGACAAATAAAAAGATATAAACTATAGCTCCAAAGCATAATCCACTAAAACAAGGATTAAAACTTAATGATAGTGTAATAAAATCTCCACCTGCTAATGCTCCAAAGCATAATCCACTAAAACAAGGATTAAAACTCACAAAGATATGATCAAGCTAAGCAAAGAGTGGGCTCCAAAGCATAATCCACTAAAACAAGTTAAACTTGGAATACCCAAAGGTATTCATGTGTATTTTTAATTAGCGTTCTTATATAGGTGTTGGGGAATGTAAATGCAATATTATTTTTCTATGTATGTTACTTTCATTTCAACTTATATCTCTTACCCCACTAGAGTTAATGTCATATTTATATTAACTCTAGTGGGGTAATTTTCAATTATTACTAGGTAAGATTTTAGACCTTCACAAACAGGTAATGTAAAAAAATGGTTTTTATGATAATATAAAATAAATAGTATTATTGGGAATACAACTTATTTATAAGGAGGAGAAAATAATGAAAGTTCATGTACTGGTTGATAATCATGCTTCTAGAGATTTTTCTGCAGAATGGGGTTTATCTTTTTTTATAGAAGGTAGCAAAAATTTGCTCTTAGATTTTGGGAGTAGTGATCTATTTCTTAAGAATGCAAAGAAGTTAGGAATTGATATTTCTTCGGTAGATACTATTGTTTTAAGTCATGGTCATTGGGACCATGGAAGTGGACTGAAATATTTATCAAATAAAAGATTAATTTGTCACCCCGAAGCTTTTAATAGGAGATATAGAAAAAATGGGGAATGCAATGGTCTTCCTTTTGATATTAAAGAAGCAAAAGAAAAGTTTGAACTAGTTTTAAGTCGAGAGCCATATATGATTGATGAAAATATAATATTCCTTGGTCAGATACCTCGAGTAATGGAATTCGAAGCAAAAAGCTCAACTTCTTTTAAAGAGGATGGCAGTATGGACTTTATTATGGACGATTCAGCGATTGTATATAAAACTGAAAAAGGATTAGTTATTATAAGTGGTTGTGCTCATTCAGGCATATGTAATATCATTGAGTATGCAAAGCAGGTAAGTGGTGTTAATAATATTTATGCTGTTTTGGGAGGTTTTCATCTTAAAGAGAATAACGAAATAACAGAAAAGACCATAGAATATTTGAAAAAGTTAAATATTAAAATGATAAGTGGAGGTCATTGCACAGGATTCGAGGCTCTGGTACAATTTTACAATATTTTAAACAGTAAGCCTTTTACTTCAGGTGCAATAATAAAGCTATAATTTATAATTTGCAGTCAAATATTATTTAAAGGTAAAATGCATTCAATTGTAGAATATGGAATTAAGAAAAAATGCAATCAGTTTGGCGTTTACAAGTCTAGTTTAAGGGGGAATATTATATTAAAGATTGTAAAAAGACTTGGAAGGGAGTATTTGAAATGAGTGCAAGAGATCTAATGACTAAAGATATTATTACTATAGAGGAAGATTGTGAAGTAAATATTGCGATAAAGACATTTCTAGATAATAATATTGGCTGTTTACCAGTGATTGATTCAAAGGGGTTTTTAAGGGGGATTATTACAGAGACTGATTTTATATATGTGGATAGAAAATTAAATCCTACATCTCATTATGCTTACGGGGAAGTATATATTCCAGTTAATAGTAAGGTTTTAAAGGAAAATCTGGATAAACTACAAAACTTACAAGTAAGAGATATTATGACTAAGGATGTAAAGACCATAAAGGAAGATACAAGCTTAGAAAAAGTAGTTAATATAATAATTAATAAAAATATTAAAAATATACCAGTTGTTAAGGATGATAAGCTAGTAGGTATTGTCACAAGAAAAGATGTTCTTCGATATTATTTGCAAGCTCAAAATTGAAATAATTCTTATGATAAAGTATAATAGAGAAAATCAAGTTATGAAATTTTTATGGCGGCGTTAGCCGCCATCTTATATTATAGACAATGGAGGATTACTTAATGTTAAATGGACTAAATAGTGTAGGTTCTATATTTATAATGATTGGCATAGGTTATTTTTTAGCAAAAAAAGGAGTTCTAAATGAAGAAACCAATAATCTTTTTTCTAAAATAGTAATGCAAGTTTCTATACCTTTAATGGTGATCTCAAGCTTACCTCAAAGATTCACTTTAGAAGAATTAATAGGTTCTTCAAAGGGATTATTTGTAGCATTTGCAAGTATGTTGCTGACTTATGGTATGGCATATATTTTGTCATTGGTTCTAAAAATTGATAGAAGAGAAAGGGGAGTATTTTGTGTACTTTTTTCCCTATGCAATTCATTATTTATTGGGCTTCCAATTAATATTTCCCTATTTGGACAGGAAAGCGCACCTTATATATTTTTATTCTATATTGCAAACACCCTAACATTTTGGACCATAGGAGTATACAATATCAAAAAGCATAGTTCTAAAAATAAGGATTTAGGTATGCTTGGAAATATAAAAAAGGTGTTTTCTCCACCTTTAATAGGATTTATAATTGGAATTATTTTTATAGTATTTAAAGTAGAATTACCTGCTTTCTTAAATACCTCATTTAATTATATAGGGCAATTAAGTACTCCCCTATCAATGTTTTTTATAGGTACGGTTATATATAATATAGATTTTAAGGAGATGAAGATAAATTTTACTACTATTGTTGCCTTAGTAGGAAAATTTATCATTAGCCCCTTAATAGTAATATTGTTATTATCTTTATTTGAATTACCCAGTCTCTTAGGAAAGGTTTTTATAATACAAGGTGCAGGTCCAATTATTACTCAAATAGCCTTGGTAACTGAATACTATGATGTAAATTCAAAATATGCTGCTTATATGGTGGGATTATCAACAATACTCTATATGTTTGTCGTACCCATCTATGTATTTTTAATTGGATGATAGGTTTAATATTTAAAGCTCTCCCTTTAATCCTATTTCTTCGGCAACCTTTTGCATTCCCTTAATGGTTTCCTCTATTACATCATTTCTTTCCATTCCCAATCTTTGGGCTCCTTCATCAATAACCTCTCGTTTAACGCCTGCAGCAAAGCTCTTTTGCTTCCATTTCTTTTTAACAGACTTGGTAGTTAGATCTAAAATGCTTTTGCTGGGGCGCATAATGGCGGTAGCAGATATTAAACCTGTTAGCTCATCAATGGTATATAGAACATTTTCCAATTGGGATTTTGGTTCTACATCAGAACATAATTTCCAACCGTGACTTACTACTGCTCTTATGTAGTCCTCAGGCCAGTTATTTTCCTCTAGAATTTCCTTAGTTTTTGTACAATGCTCCTCAGGGTACATCTCATAATCAAGATCATGAATTAAACCGACAATTCCCCACATTTCTTTATTCTCTGCATTATAAAGATCTGCAAAATGTAACATTACAGCTTCAACAGTCAAAGCATGACGGATAAGACTTTCATCCTTATTGTATTCTTTTAATAAACTTAATGCTTCTTCTCGAGTAGGTGTTTTCACTTTTATGACCTCTTTTCTTTTTTTATCTATATTTAATATATAATTCTATAGCTTTAGACTTTTCATGTCAAATAATATGTAATATTCTGACAACTATCTTAAAATAAACATTGACATACACTTACAAATACTGTATAATTTAGTGAAAATATTCTATAATAATAAATGTTATGATTGAGAATAGTAGAGGGATGATACTATCAGAGAGTAAGTGAATGGTGGGAATCTTACAAGTTTAGTCCTTTGAACCCGCTCATGAACATTAAATTTGAGTTGAACCATTTTTGGTTAATTAGGGTGGTACCGCGGGTAACTCTCGTCCCTTTGTGGGATGGGATTTTTTTATTTTATGGGAGGGATTGAGATGTCAATTAAAAATCAATGTAAAAGATTAAAAAAGGCAGCTTTACTTCTAGAGATTGCAAATACAAACAGCAAAAATATTGCTTTGGAGAAGGTATGCCAAAGTCTATTGGAAAATACATCTTTTATTTTACAGGAGAATTCAAAGGATGTTGAAGCAGCAAAACAAAGCAACATGAAGGTAAGTCTGATTGATCGACTAATGCTTAATGAGGAAAGAATTCAAGATATGGTAGCAGGAATAAGATCAATTATTGATCTAAAGGATCCTATATGGAAAAGTAATAGAGTATGGACCTTGGAGAATAATTTGACCATTAGTAAAATGACTATACCCTTGGGTGTCATTGGTATTATCTATGAATCTAGACCAAATGTTACTGTGGACGCCTTTGCCCTAGCGTTAAAAAGTGGGAATGGAATACTCTTGCGGGGAAGCTCTACTGCTATTCATTCCAATAGAGCATTAGTAGCAGCTATAAAACATGGGCTTAAAAACAGTGATATAACAGAAGATGTGGTTGAATTGGTGGAAGATGTAGATAGAAATGTGGTTAAGGAAATGTTGACAATGAATGAATATATTGATTTAATAATTCCCCGGGGTGGGAAGGGTCTAATAGATTTTGTAGTAAAAAATGCGACTGTTCCTACCATAGAAACAGGAGTTGGAAATTGTCATGTATTTGTAGATCAAAGTGCAGATCAAGAAAATGCATTAAAGATAATTGAAAATGCAAAGGTGCAAAGACCTGGAGTATGTAATGCCATTGAAAATGTACTGATTCATAAGGATATAGCCCAAGAGTTTCTACCAAAACTCTATGAATTATTAAAGGATAGGGTTGAGTTAAGGGGTTGTGAAGTTACCAAGGATATTATTCCAGTAAGTCTTGCCATAGAAGAGGATTGGGCTGAGGAATATTTAGATTATATATTAGCTATTAAGGTAGTGGAGGATGTCCAGGAAGCCATTTCCCATATTTCAAAATATGGCACTAAGCATTCAGAATCTATTCTAACTGAAAGCTATGCAAATGCTCAGCTTTTCCAAAGAAGAGTAGATGCGGCAGCTGTATATGTAAATGCATCAACTAGATTTACTGATGGAGGACAATTTGGTTTTGGTGCTGAAATGGGTATAAGCACCCAGAAGATGCTTCCCCGTGGTCCAGTTGGTTTAGAAGAGCTAGTAACTATCAAATATACCATTCTGGGCAATGGACAAATAAGGGAGTAGATATTAATGAGTATAAGTAAATTAATGAAGGAAAGCAAAAAGATTGTTATAAAAATAGGTACAAATACTCTTTCAGATGATAAGGGTCATGTGGATAAGGAGTATTTAGAAAAATTAGTACAACAAATAATTAGCTTAGCAAAACAGGGCAAGCAGGTTGTAATTGTAACCTCAGGGGCTAGGATAGCTGGGGTTGCTACTTTAGGTAAATGGAAGTTGAAGGAGGATGTTCATTATAAACAAGCTCTATGTGCAATAGGTCAAGTAGAATTAATGGACGCCTATCGAAAGGTATTTAATGAACATGATATTCATGTAGGGCAAATGCTTTTTACTAAGGAGGATTTTACTGATTATAATAGGACCTTAAATATAAGAAACACTCTATTTACTCTAATAGATGAAGGGGTTATACCTATTGTAAATGAGAATGATTGTGTAAGTGTAGAGGAAATTAAAATAGGAGATAATGACACATTAGCTGCCTATACTGCTAATCTATGGAATGCTGATTTATTAATTCTTCTAAGTGATATAGATGGCATTTATGATAAAAATCCTAAGGTTAATTCTGATGCTGTATTAATTGAAGAGATTTCCGATATCAATAAAATTGATGAAATGGTGGAAATAGGAGAGGCCAACAGCTTTGGTACCGGAGGTATGCACACTAAGATTATGGCTGCTAAGCTGGTAAATAAATGTGGGATACCCATGGTGCTTGCTAATGGGAGTAAGGAAAACATTATCCTTGAATTATTAGAAGGAAATGAAAAGGCATCTGTATTTATGCCTAAATTGATAAATAAATAAAAAATAAAAGGAGCGAAACTATTCGCTCCTTTTATAGGTGATTTAGCCTTGTTGTATTTTGTTATTGTAATTCCTTCAAGGAATCTTCTAGGATAACTAACATAGCATCTATATCTGACTTACTTACATTTAATGGGGGCAATACTCGAATAACATTTTGCCCTGCTCCTACTAATAAAAGGCCCTTTTCTAAGCATTTTTCTATTAAGGCTTTAGGATTATCTTCTATCTTTAATCCTAATAAAAGACCCATTCCATGAATATTTTTAATAAGTGGATATTTATCCTTTAGAATATTTAATTGTTCCATTAAGTATTTGCTGCTTTCAATGGATTGTTCTAGTACGCCATTCTCCATAAGCTCGTTTATCACCACAAGTCCTACTGAACAGGCTAAGGGGTTACCTCCAAAGGTACAGCCATGATCCCCGGGTACCATTGCGGATGCAGCTTTTTCATTGGTTAGAGTAGCACCTATAGGGAAGCCTCCCCCTAGACCCTTTGCCATGCATATAATATCTGGCGTAACATTAAAACTTTGATAAGCAAATAATGTACCTAATCTTCCAATACCGCATTGGACTTCATCGTAAATCAAAAGAGCATCATATTTATCACAAAGCTTGCGTGCCTCCTTCAGGAATTCTACATCCGCCTTTATAATTCCTCCCTCTCCCTGTACAGGTTCTAAGATAATGGCACAGGTTTTTTCACTAACTGCCTCCTTTAATAATTCAATATTATTAAATTCAATAGATTTTGTATCTGCTATAAGGGGTGTATAGTCCTTTTGGTATTTTTCCTGTCCTGTAACAGATAGGGCTCCCATAGTTCTACCATGGAAGGAATTATTAAAATATATAATTTCTGTTTTATCTTCATTTCCATTAATTTTTCCATATTTTCTTGCTATTTTAAGCCCTAATTCTATTGCTTCAGTGCCACTATTACAGAAAAAGACCTTATCATGATCACTATATTGTACTAATTTTTCTGCCAAATCCATTTGGGTTGGTGTCCAATATAGATTAGAAATATGGATTAGTTTTTGACTTTGTTCTGCAAGGGCTTTTGCAATTGCCGGATTACTATGACCCAAGCAATTTACCGCAATTCCCGATACGAAATCAATATACTCCCTTCCTTTAATGTCTGTAAGTCTTGCTCCATAACCCTTCTCAAATACCACATCAAATCTTGCATAGGTGTTCATAATATTTTCCTTTGACATTATTTATTTCCTCCCTTTATCATTGTTCCTATACCACTATGGGTAAATATTTCTAATAATAGACTGTGTTCCCTACGCCCATCTATTAGATGTACTCCTTGGGTACCACCTTCTATTGCTTGAACACAACATTGAATCTTTGGGATCATTCCCCCCGATATAATCTCCTTTTGGATATAATCATCTACTTCATTAAGTGTAATCATAGAGATAAGGGAAGATGGATCATCGACATCCTCATAAATACCCTCTACATCAGTTAATAAAATCAACTTTTCTGCTTTAATGGCTGCACTAACTGCAGATGCAACATAATCAGCATTAATATTGTATATATTTCCTCCTATATCACTACCGATAGGGGATATAACGGGTACACGATTTCTTTCTAATAATTCTAAAATAAATTTAGAATTTACATTTGTAACTTCACCGACATATCCTAAATCAATAGGATTTCCTTCCTTATATAAATATTTTTTCTTAGCTCGAATTAAGTTAGAATCTCTACCACTTAATCCAATGGCACTGATTCCATGCTTACAAAGATCAGAGGATATTTCCTTATTAACATGACCAGATAATACCATTTCTACAACCTCAATAGCCTCCTTGGTGGTTACCCTAAGACCATTAATAAATTCACTTTGGATTTGTAGCCTATCCAGCATTTGGGATATATTTGGACCGCCACCGTGTACTATTACACTTCTTATTCCCACTAAATTCATTAAAACGACATCTTCTATAAAGGCTTTTTTCGATTTTTCATTATTCATAATACTACCACCATATTTTATGACAAAGGTTTTACCGGCAAATTTCTTAATATATGGTAATGCCTCAATCAATATGGCAACTTTTTGTTGGTTCATAAATCCTCCCCCTTTCTTAATGATAGTAATAATTATACACAATATTTAATAATTATTCAATAAATTTTAAAAAATATCTTGAATTATTATTCAAAAGAATGTATAATTATATAAAAATAATAAGGGGGAGCGATATGATTAAAACTGGAATTATTGGTGCTACTGGTTATGTAGGTCAACAATTAGTATGGTTATTACATCATCATCCTGAATGTAGCATCCACTTTTTAACTTCTCATACTTATGCGGATATTCAGTTTAATAAGGTATATGGTCAATATACAGGATTTATACAGGATAAATGTATAAAAATGCAAGACATGGATGAATATCTTGCAGAAACAGATGTGGTATTTATTGCATTACCCCATGGGAAAGCATTTGATATAGCTGGAAAGTGTCTTGAACAAGGGGTAAAGGTAATTGATATAGGTGCGGATTTTAGATTAAAGGATGCTGATATTTATAAACAGTGGTATAAATTAGAGCATAATGCTCTTGAATTATTACCAAGTGCAGTCTATGGTTTACCTGAGCTTAAAAGAGAGTATATAAAGGGTGCAAATCTTATTGCAAATCCTGGCTGTTATACTACAGCAAGCATTTTAGCCCTGGCTCCCTTGGTAATGGCTGATATTGTAGATAATTCATCTATAATTATTGATGCAAAATCTGGAGTATCAGGTGCGGGTAGAGCTGCTAAAACAGATTTTATATATGGGGAGGTAAATGAGTCCTTTAAGGCATATGGAATTGCCAGTCATAGACATACTCCGGAGATTGAACAGGAGTTATCTATCTTAGGTGGGGATGAAATAACCTTATCCTTTACACCCCATTTGGTTCCTATGAATAGAGGGATTTTAGCTACCTGCTATGGAAATTTAAAGATGGATATTTCTGAGGAAGAAATATATGAGCTGTATAAGAATGAATATGGTAAGGAATTTTTTATACGAATATTAGAGGAACTACCCCAAACAAGATGGGTAAAGGGAACGAATTTTTGTGATATTGCCCTTAGGGTTGATAAAAGAACCAAAAGAGTAATTGTAGTTTCTGCAATTGATAATATGGTTAAGGGAGCTGCAGGTCAAGCTATACAAAATATGAATATTTTATTTAATATAAAAGAAAACAAAGGATTAGGATTATTAGCAATGTTGCCCTAGTTAGTAGGGAGAAAAGAGGGGGATTATATGAAAATTATTAAAGATAAAACCATTACAGATATATCTGGGTTTAAAGCAAGTGGAATAAGCAGTGGACTTAAGAAAAGCGGTAAAAAGGATATGGGAATAATATATTCTGAAAAGCCAGCTGTTGCAGCTGCATTTATGACAACAAATAAGGCAAAGGCAGCTCCCATATTATTAGCCATAGAGACTATAAAATCAGATTTTATCCAGGCTATAGTAATAAATAGCGGTAATGCTAATGCCTGCACTGGAGAAGAAGGATTAGTAAATGCAAATAAAATGGCAGAAGAAACAGGGAATTGCTTAGCTATTCCAAAGGAAAATGTGATTGTGGCATCCACTGGAGTAATAGGAGTACAATTACCCATGGATATTCTTCTACCGGGAATAAAAACTGCCTGTGAAGAGATTTCTAAAGCCGGGGGTAAGGATGTTGCCCAGTCTATATTGACTACTGATACCTTTATTAAAACTATAGGCGTAGAGGTAGAAATTGGTGGAAAAACTGTAGCTATTAGTGGAATTGCAAAGGGTTCTGGTATGATCCATCCAAATATGGCTACTATGCTAAGCTTTATTGTAACGGATGCTAATATTTCTAAGGAGTGTTTAAATAAGATATTTAAGGAAAGCGTTGATGATTCCTACAATATGATTTCAGTGGATGGAGACTCAAGCACTAATGATATGGCTATTGTATTAGCCAATGGATTAGCAGAGAATCCATTAATTGATGATAGTGAGGAGTACATTAAAGAATTTAAGGAAGCCTTAGACTATGTAAATCAAGAATTGGCAAAGATGATTGCAAAGGATGGGGAAGGAGCTACAAAATTTATTGAGGTTTCACTATATAATGCCCAGTCAAAGGATGCTGCTAGAATACTTGCCCGCTCTGTTGTATCTTCTAATCTGGTAAAGGCAGCTATCTTTGGTAGCGATGCTAACTGGGGAAGGATTATGTGTGCTCTTGGTTATGCAGAGGTTGATTGCAACCTTGATAAGCTGGATATATATTATGAAAATGCAAAGGGTAAGGAACAAGTATTTAAAAATGGAGCTGGACTATTATTTAGTGAAGAAAAGGCAAAGGAAATACTGGATGAATCCTATATAAATATCATAGTTGATTTAAATGATGGGAACTATAATGCAAAAGCATGGGGCTGTGATCTAACCTATGACTATGTAAAGATAAATGGGTCCTATAGATCCTAGGGAATAGGGAACAGACAACAGGGAACAGAAAACAGACAACAGGGAACAGACAACAGACAAAAAACAACCCAAAAAGAATTAATGGTTTTACTGTTCCCTGATAGCTGATAACCGATAACTGATAACTAAAACAAGGGGGTATATAAATGGAAAAGGAAAAGGTAGTATTGGCATATTCTGGAGGTTTGGATACTTCGGTAATATTAACATGGTTAAAGGAAAACTACGGCTATGATGTAATAGCAGTATGTGTAAATGTAGGGCAGGAAGAGGATTACGATGCAGTATATGAAAAGGCAATTAAAACAGGAGCATGTAAGGCTTATATAGTGGATGTAAAGGAAGAATTCATAACAGATTATATTTTCCCTACCATAAAGGCAGGGGCAGTATATGAGGATGACTACCTATTAGGAACATCCTTTGCTCGTCCTCTTATTTCTAAAAAGCTGGTAGAAATAGCTGAGCAGGAGGGAGCTGTTGCTATTGCCCATGGGGCGACAGGTAAGGGGAATGATCAGGTAAGATTTGAATTGACTATCAAGGCATTAAATCCCCATTTAAAAATAATTGCTCCCTGGAGAATTTGGGATTTTAAATCAAGGGAGGATTGCATTGATTATGCACAGAAGCATAATATCCCCATACCAGTAACTAAAAAGGATATCTATAGCAGAGATGAAAACATATGGCATTTAAGTCATGAGGGTGGAGAATTAGAAAATCCATGGAATGAGCATAATACCGGTATGTATAAGTTGACTGTACCACCAGAAAAGGCTCCAGATACACCAACCTATATAGAAATTGAATTTAATAAGGGTGTACCTGTGGCGGTTGATGGAGAAGAATTAGATGCTCTAAATCTAATGATTAAGTTAAACAAAATTGCAGGAAAAAATGGTATAGGGGTAATAGATATTGTAGAAAATAGATTAGTAGGTATGAAATCAAGAGGAGTTTATGAAACACCAGGAGGGACTGTTCTTTATAAGGCACATAAATCATTAGAGAAGTTAACCCTAGATAGAGCTACTATGAGCTTTAAAAAGTCTGTTTCTGAAAAATACGCTCAATTAGTTTATGATGGTATGTGGTTTACTACCCTAAAGAGTGCCTTAGATGGTTTTGTTGATGTTACCCAGGAGAATGTAACTGGAAAGGTTAAGTTAAAGCTTTATAAAGGCAATTTCACCATTGCAGGATCAGAATCTCCATTCTCCTTATACAATGAGGAATTTGTAACCTTTGGAGAGGATGATGTCTACAATCAAAAGGATGCAGAAGGATTTATTAATCTCTTTGGTCTTCCACTTACAATAAAGGCTTTAATGAAGGAAAAGGAAGAGAAATAATAGGCAACAGACTAGGGAACAGTAAAGGTAGAAGGTATAAGGTAGAAATGTAGGGGAGCCCTTTGGGCTCCCGTAAAAAAGGAGCTTTGAAATTATGAAACTTTGGGGAGGACGATTTGAGAAGGAAGCTGCAGAAATAATGGATAACTTTAATGCTTCCATTTCCTTTGATAAAAAGCTATATAAGCATGACATAATGGGTAGTATTGCCCATGCTAAGATGCTTGCTAGATCTAATATTATAACAATAGTGGAAAAACAATATATAATAGATGGGCTAAATTCAATATTAGAGGATATTGAAAGGGGAAAAATAGAGTTTTCTATTGAATATGAAGATATTCATATGAATATAGAAAAACTTCTTATTAATAGAATTGGAGATGTGGGAAAAAAGCTACATACTGCTCGCAGTAGAAATGATCAGGTAGCTGTTGATATTCGATTATATCTACGGGAGGAAATCGGGGAAATAGCTGACTTATTAATGAATTTATTAAGTACCCTATGCCATTTGGCAAATGAACATGTAGATACTATTATGCCTGGTTATACTCATCTTCAAAGAGCACAACCCATAAATTTAGGTTATTATCTTATGGCTTATTTTCAAATGTTTAAGAGGGACTTAGAACGCCTAATAGATTGTAAAAAAAGGGTTAATATTATGCCCTTAGGGGCAGGTGCTTTGGCAGGTACTACCTATAATACCGACAGGAAGTTCTTAGCTGAGGAATTGGGATTTAATGGAATATGTGAAAATTCCTTGGATGCTGTAAGTGACAGGGATTTTATTATTGAATTTATAAATGGTGCATCTGTTATAATGATGCATTTAAGCAGATTTTGTGAAGAATTAATACTATGGAGCTCTGCAGAATTCAGCTTTATAGAAATGGATGATGCATATAGTACAGGAAGCAGTATAATGCCCCAGAAGAAAAACCCTGATATTGCAGAGCTTATCCGGGGGAAAACTGGTAGAGTATATGGGAATTTAATAAATATCATGACTATTATGAAGGCTCTTCCCCTAGCCTATAATAAGGATATGCAGGAGGATAAGCCACCATTGTTTGATACAGTGGAAAATCTTAGTGATTCTTTAAAAATTTTTGAAGCTATGATAAGTACCATGAAAGTGAAAAGTGAGAATATGAAAAAGGCTACTAAGGATGGATTTATGAATGCAACAGATGTAGCAGATTATTTAGTTAAAAAAGGAGTGGCCTTTAGAACGGCACATGAGATAGTAGGCAAGATGGTTCTCTATTGCATTAATAATGGAAAGGCAATAGAGGAGTTAGACTTAGATGAATTTAAAAGTTTCTCAAGTGTGTTTACTGAGGATATATTAGAAACAGTTAAGATAGAAAACTGTATGAATTCAAAGCTTTCTCAAGGGTCCACTTCTAAGGAAAATGTAATAATAATGATTGAAAATGCAAAGGTTTTTTTGAATAATGATGGAACATAAGGATGGCGAATGAATTCGCCGCTACAATTTTTATATATAGTAGAGGAGATTTCAATCTCCGGATGAATTATATGTGTTTAAGGGATCGACGCCCTCGTCGTTCCACAAAAAGGAGGAAAATAAAATGGGTTTTAATATAAAGGGAAAAAGCTTATTAACCCTTAAGGATTATACACCTGAGGAAATAAAGCATTTACTAAAAATATCAAAACAAGTAAAGGAAGAAAGTAGGGCTGGTAATATAAATCAAAGATTTAAAGGAAAAACACTTGCTATGCTTTTTGAAAAGCGATCCACAAGAACGAGGTGTGCCTTTGAAACAGCCTTTGGAGAAGAAGGTGGACATCCTGTTTTTCTTTCTACTGCCGATATACAATTAGGAGTAAAGGAATCTATTGAGGACACTGCTAGGGTTTTAGGAAGAATGTTCGATGCTATTGAGTTTAGGGGTTTTAAGCAGGAGACGGTTGAGATATTAGCAGATTATTCAGGAGTTCCGGTTTATAATGGGTTGACAGACCTTTATCATCCCACTCAAGTTTTGGCAGATTTTTTGACCATAGAGGAGGAATTTGGAACATTAAAGGGCGTTAAGTTAGCATATGTCGGTGATGGAAGAAATAATGTTGCTAGTTCCCTAATGATTGGCTGTGCTAAAATGGGATTGCACTTTACCATAGTATCTCCTAATCAGCTTATGCCTAATGTGGAATTAGTAAAAGAAGCAGAGGAATACTGCAAGATATCCCAGGGCACTATCACTATAACTGATGATATAGCAAAGGGAGTTAAAGAGGCACATGCTGTATATACAGATGTATGGGTTTCTATGGGAGAGGGAGATAAAGCTGAAGAAAGATTAAAATTATTGACTCCCTACCAGGTTAACAAAGATTTAATGAAGGCTACTGGAAAAAAAGACACCATTTTTCTACATTGTCTACCAGCAATAAAGGAACAAGAGGTAACAACTGAGGTAATAGAAGGTCCCCAATCAAGGGTCTGGGATGAGGCAGAAAATAGAAAACATACTATTAAGGCTATAATGTTAGCTACTATATAATAATTAATATCTTATATTTTATCTCACCATTATCATGTGTTACAATATAGTGAAGTAATTAGAATGTTAAGTAGGTGATTTAAGATGTGGGAATTAATTATTGGAATATTAGTTGTGTTAATAATAATAAAAATAGGTTTTAAGGTATTAAAGTTTGTAATTTGGCTTGTAGTTATATTAGGTATATTATATTTTCTAACAGGTTTATTATAAAGGGAAATAAACTTATAGTTTGGCTTAGGGGAATGTCTCTCCTAAGCTATTTTAGTTTAAATAATATTTTTAAAGGTAATCTAGTATTATATATATTAATATTATATAATTAGACATTACTTTATTATTTAGATGGGAGTATATAATATGTTGACATCATTCTTTTATATATTTATACTAACTTATGCTTTAGGTCAAATACATTTTCAATTTAAAGATAAAAGAAAACAGAAGATATTTGAATTTTTATTAGGAATTATTGCTGTTATGACAGCAAGACTTTATATTCACACTGGCTTATCTATGTTAATAGCGGGAATGGGTGTTACTTTAGCGTATAAATGGCCTATAGCTTATGGATATAAAAGAGAGTTTATTGGTAGATATATTATCTTTGGTGTGTTTATTGCTGCAACTCCTTATATTGGGATATTAGGAATAGGAATACATTTATTCTTTTATTATATTTTCCATAATCATTTAAGAGCGTTTTTACTGGAGAATCTTCTTTTACCTTGGATTATGATCTTTCTTAAAATACCAGATCCATTTATCATTCTAGCCTTTTTTAGTTTTCTTATCTCATTATTAGAATGGATAGAAAATGAAACTATGGAAATTAAGATAAGATTTATTAAGATTTCAAGGAAAGGACTTTATAAGCTTATGTCTGTGATATTAGTGTCCGTTGTTGTGATTTTGTTATTTTTCAACCGATATGTCTATAAAGGCTTTGGCGCTCAGATGGATATAATTCGTAAGGGGCCGGATGAATTAGCATATATTGCATTAACATTTGATGATGGACCAGATATTAGATATACTCCAGAAATACTTGATATATTAAAGGAAAAGGAAGTAAAAGCCACCTTTTTCTTGGTAGGAACTAATGTTGAGAAATATCCAGAAATAGTGAAAAGAATGCAGGAGGAAGGGCACTCCATTGGGAATCATACTTTATCCCATAAAAGCTTAATACCTCTATCTAATAAAGAAACATACAGGGAGATTATAGAGGGTGAAGAAAGAATTCAAGAAATTACAGGAGAAAAACCTACATTATTTCGTCCTCCAAGAGGTGTATATTCATCTTATGCCTTGGAGCTTCTAGAAGAAAACAGATATACAATGGTATTATGGGATACTTCTTCTGAGGACTGGAGTGAGCTAAGATACACGGATATTATAAAGAAGGTTATTAGAAAAACAAAAAATGGTTCTATTATTTTATTTCATGATAGTGGGGATATTTTTAAAAACTATGGTGGGAACAGAATTAATACTGTTAAAGCTCTGCCTGATATTATTGATATACTAAGAGAGCAAGAATATGAATTTGTAACAATAGATGAATTGATTATTCTAAAGGGATTAATGGAGACAGATGAAGGTTTACACTAGAAAAAATCCTTGGCAGGCATTTAGAGTTTTTGCGAAGGAACTTATAGTATTGAGATTATAAGTTCCTTCCTTTCACTCAGAAAGACATTTTACGGTGTAATGCATAAAAAATTACTTTTTCCCTGGTCCATAATTTTAGGTTCTATTTTTTGCTCTAATCATAATTTATTATCTTCTCAAAGACTTTTGCTGCCCTAATTTTCACTAAATCACATCCCGTTATTTCATCACGGTGATGTTTTTTAATATATTTACAATCAATTGCTCCAAATTCCTTTTCGAATTCCTCTACGAATTTTTTTGTAATGTTTTTCATCTTTTCATTATTAGAAGGTTTTTCTTCTGTATACATAATTCCTAAAGCTGACACGGCACCAATTAATGCTCCACAGGTATTTTCTGATTGTATTCCTCCACCGAATGGACATATTGCTTTAAAGAATTTATTATCAAGGTCAAGTTTATATTTTTCATTTGCTGCCATTAATAATATTTCAGCACAATTTTTATGATAAAGGGATCTTTCTTCCTCACTGTATACCATTTCTTCTTTATTTAATTTATCTACTATTTTCTTCATTTAACAATCTCCTTATTTTTTAAATTTATTATAGAATAATCTTGATCTAGTAAATTTATATATAATATCTTATTTTGTAGAAGCTCACCTCGATTAATAAGTATCTTTAGAACCTCGCTTACTTGAATTGATGCTACTAGGGCTGGAGTAAAGGAGGGATTTCCTAATTTATTTTCAATTCCCTTTTCCTCCTTATTGGAATATAAAACATCAAGGGTTTTATCCCCAGGAAGTATAGTGGAAACCTGTCCATACCAGCCAGCTATGGCTCCATGCACAAAGGGAATGTTTAGTTTCTCTGCATAACTTTGTACTAATTTTCTAGCTGGGATATTATCTAGGGCATCTACTATTACATGGTGCCCCTTTAGTATTTCATTAGCATTATCTTCCCTTAGAAACTCTGTAAAAGAATTTATAATAACTAAAGGATTTACAATATGTATTCTTTCTTTAGCCATTTCTGCCTTGCTTTTACCCAGTGTATTTTCATCACAATAAAGCTGCCTATTTAAGTTTGATTCATTAAAAACATCTCCATCCACTACTGTTACTGTGCCAATTCCTAATCTAGCAAGCATTTCGACTATATAGCCTCCTAAACCTCCACAGCCTACCACGCATACCTTATAATCATTAAGTTTGGCATTTTCTTCAGGGGTTAGCATGGACATATTCCTAATATATCTTTCCATAAAGCACCTTCCTAACCATTTATATTTTCTATTTTATAGGACTTATTGTATATAGAATACATTATAATCTTTATTTTACAAAAACTAATGCTCATCCCATAGATTTTCGTTAATTAGTTATATAAATAACTAAATTGATTTTTCTTGCACTATCAATTAGAATATCTAATAATAATACAAACTAAGGAGGTAAACATGACTAAATTAAATTCAGAACAATTAGAAAATAAGGCAAAGCAACTTAGAATAAATATTCTTGATATGCTTTATCATGCTGGGTCAGGGCATCCAGGAGGATCATTATCTGCAATAGACATCATGACTGTATTATACAATAATGTTATGAAGCATGATCCTAAAAACCCCCACTGGGAGGAGAGAGACAGATTTATACTTTCAAAGGGACATATAGCACCAGCACTTTATGCTGTCTTAGCTGATTGTGGATACTTTGATTCAAAGGAGTTAAAAACCTTAAGGAAGTTTGGTAGCATATTACAGGGTCATCCAGATATGCATAAAACTCCAGGTTTAGAGGTTTCATCAGGTTCATTGGGGCAAGGTTTATCTATTGCAACAGGATTGGCTCTTGCTGGAAAAAGTGATGATAAAAACCACCGTGTATATTGTATGATGGGTGATGGTGAAACCCAAGAAGGTCAGATTTGGGAAGCAGCAATGGCAGCAGGTCATTATAAGCTAGATAATCTTTGTGGAATTGTAGATAATAACACTCTTCAGATTGATGGTAAGGTTGAAGAGGTAATGAACATTAATCCAATTAAAGAAAAATGGGAATCCTTTAATTGGAATGTGATTGAAATTGATGGTCACAATGTGGTAGATATAGAAAATGCATTTAAAAAAACGGAAGAATATAAGGGTAAGCCTACTTTAATTATTGCTAGAACCATAAAAGGAAAAGGTGTATCCTTTATGGAAGATGTTGCAGGATGGCATGGGAAGGCTCCAAATAAGCAGGAGCTAGAAACAGCACTGGCAGAGCTAGAAGACTAGAAGGGAGGAAAAACAATGTTAAAAGTTGAAATGAATATAGATTTAAAAAATCCAGAATTAAAATTAACTAGAGAAGGTTATGGACAAGGCCTTATTGAAGCTGGAGAAGAAAATAAGGATGTAGTAGCACTAGGTGCTGATATCACATCATCTGTTAAAGTTGATATGTTTAAAGATAGATTTCCAGACAGATTTTATAATATTGGAATAGCAGAACAAAACCAGATGGGTGTGGCTGCAGGAATGAGCCTTGCTGGGAAGGTTCCCTTTGTTACTAATTACGGAGTATTTCTAGCTGGTAGAGCTTGGGACCAGATTCGTACTACAGTATGTTATAGCAATTTAAATATTAAGCTTGGAGGTGCCCACGGAGGTATTTCAGTTGGTCCTGATGGAGCAACTCACCAAGCATTAGAGGAAATATCTATAATGAGATGCTTACCTAATATGAGAGTTGTTGTTCCTTCTGATTATTATGAAACAAAGAAGGCTACACTAGCAGCCGCAAGATCCTATGGGCCCATTTATATTCGTTTCGGAAGAGAAAATGTGCCTGTAGTAACAGACGAAAATACACCCTTCGAACTTGGTAAGGCATATTGTCTAAGGGATGGATCTGATATTGCTATTATTGCCTGTGGAGCAATGGTTTATGAAAGTCTTGTGGCAGCAGAGGAATTGTCAAAGGACGGTATAGAAGCAATGGTAATTAATAACCATACCATAAAGCCCCTTGATAAAGAAACAATTATTGAGGCAGCAGAAAAAACCGGAGCTATTGTAACCGCTGAGGAGCATCAGCTTGCAGGTGGTATGGGTAGTGCTATAAAGGAAGTTCTTGCTCAAGAAAAACCAGTTTTAGTAAGGTCCATTGGTATTGAGGATAGATTTGGAGAATCCGGCAGTCCAGAGGATCTAAAAAAGGCATTTGGGCTTAATAGTGATAGAATTGTTAAAGTTGTTAAGGAGATTTTTAAAAACAACTAATATACTCTTAAAATTCTATTTCACAATTGCGTGCAATTTTCCAATGCTTTCTTATTTAAATAAAAGTTCTTGATATAAGAAGGTATTTGGCAAATAATGTAGAATAGTATTAATATTATACAGATTGTCAAAAAAACTTCAAACTTTTTCCGAGCTGTATTATCTAAGGGAATAACTTCCTATGAAAATGCAGCCGATGGGTGTAAAGAGAAATTTTTATGCCTCCCACTCTTGGAAAGGAAAAGGATTTTTAAAATAAAAACAATCCTTTTTCAGGGTTGTTTTTTATTTTTACACCGCTTTTTTTACAACCTTGAAAGTTGTTATAGTTATTTATTGCAATAAACTATCTAACTATCTCTTTTCTGAATCAAGAGTGGATAAGAATTGGACAATCAAAAAAGGGAATTAATTCCCTAAAAAATCAGAAGGAGAGATGAAAAATGAAAAGAAACAAGGTAAAGAAAGGGTTATTTTTAGCTATTGCTTTAGTTCTAATGTTATTATTGGTAGTAAGTGGCTGTACACAAGAGCAAACAGAACCAGAGGATGTGACTTCTGAGGAAAACACAGGTGAGGAAAATGCCCAAGAGGTAGAAGATAAGGAATTTATTATGGCAACAACTACCAGTACAGAAAACAGTGGATTATTAGATTTTATTCTACCGATTTTCAAAGAGGATACAGGAATTGAAGTTAAGGTAGTAGCTGTTGGTACAGGAAATGCCATTCAAATGGGAGAAGATGGAGAGGCTGATTTATTATTAGTACATGCTAAGGCATCTGAAGAAGAGTTTGTAAGTGCAGGTCATGGTTTAGAAAGATTTGATGTAATGTATAATGACTTCGTTATTATTGGTCCAGAAAGTGATCCAGCAAATATAAGTGAAAATTCCTCAGATGTAGTTGCCGCATTAAAAAGCATTATGGACAGTGAAGAAACCTTTGTATCTAGAGGCGATGATTCTGGAACCCATAAAAAGGAGCTTCAGCTTTGGGAAGCTGCGGAGATTGAGCCAGCTGGGGATTGGTACATAGAAGCTGGACAAGGTATGGGAGATACAATTCAGATGGCAGAAGAAATGTTAGGATACACCCTTTCAGATAGGGCTACTTATCTATCTATGAGTGAGGATTTAGATCTTAAGGTGCTAGTAGAAGGTGATGAAGGATTATTTAATCAATATGGAGTAATCGCAGTAAATCCTGATAAAAACGATCAAATAAATAATGCAGGAGCAGAGGCTTTTATAGAATGGATTCTATCAGATAAGGCACAAAGCTTGATTGAAGAGTTTGGTCAAGATGAATATGGACAATCTCTATTTATTCCCAATGCAAAATAAATTTACTAGATAGCGAGTTGAATTACATGGCTGAGGTTTTTATTAATGCAATCAATTTACTTACATCCTTTGATAAAGAAGTTTATCAAATAATATTATTATCACTTATTGTATCCCTAAGTTCTACTGGGATCTCTACTATTATTGCCGTTCCATTAGGGATATTACTTGGAAACATAAACTTTCCTCTAAAAAGGATAGTTGTTAGAATTTTATATACCTTTATGAGTCTGCCTCCAGTAATTGTTGGATTAGTAGTATTTTTATTATTATCCCGCAAAGGACCCTTAGGTTATTTGGAGTTAAACTATACTCCCTTAGCCATGATTATAGCTCAAACAATTCTCATTATTCCTATAATAATGGGAATTGTTTATAATAGGACAAAGGAAGATGGCAAAAACATTATGAATGTTGGCAAAACCTTAGGAGCTAATTACTTTCAAAGAGGATTATTAATAGTTAGGGAGCTTAGAATTCCAATATTTGTTGCAATTATAACTGGTTATGGACGAGCAGTTTCAGAGGTTGGGGCAGTAATGATTGTAGGAGGTAATATAAAAGGACATACTAGGGTAATGACCACATCAATAGCTATGCTGAAAAGTATGGGGGATTATGAAATGGCAATTGCTATTGGTATTGTATTGTTAGTTATATCTTTTATTGTTAATGGCGTATTATATCACTTTCAAGGAGAGGAATAATTATGAACATATCCATAAAAAATATAACTAAAGAATATGATAATAAGTTGATACTAAATATCGATAATTATAATATAAAAAAAGGTAAAATAATCGGCATAGTAGGAGCAAATGGGGCAGGGAAAAGTACCTTGGTAAAAATTTTAGGAGGTCTGGAAAAGGCTAGTGGAGGAAGACTTCTATATGATGGAGAACAAGACTTTAACAAGATATATAAAGAGATAACTGTAGTATTTCAACATCCTTATTTATTAACGACAAGCGTGTATAATAATATTGCATATCCTCTTAAGTTAAGGAAATTTAAAAAACAAGAAATAAAGAATGAAGTAAATAAGTTAATGGAGGATGTGGAAATTAAGGATTTAGAAAAGCAAAGGGCAAATACCCTCTCTGGGGGCGAAAGACAAAAGGTGGCACTAGCAAGAGCCCTTGCCTTTAATCCTTCATTGCTTTTATTAGATGAACCTACAGCAAATATTGATCCTAATTCTATGGTTATAATGGAAAATATGATTAAGAAGATTAATAAAACAAAGGGAACAACCATTATAATAGTTACTCATAATTTAGCCCAGGCAAAGAGAATATGTGACAAGGTAATTGTCATGGATAGAGGAGAGATAATAGAAGCGGGAGACATAGAGGAGATAATGCAAAATCCTCAAAATATTGTTACAAGGAATCTTATTAATAAAGAGTTTATTAGCTAAGAGAGGGTGCTTTATATGAAAATGTTAAAGGTGGATACCACTAAAGAGGCTAAGGGAAAAATGAGATTTCACTTTACAGATTTCCATGGCAAACCAGAGGAGGTAGATTTAAAGGAAGCAAGTGGAAGGATAATATATGATGATGTTTATGCTTCATTTGATGTTCCAGAATTCAATAGATCTACTGTAGATGGATATGCTATATTGACTAGGGATACCTATGGGGTTTCCGACAGCCTGCCTGTATTTTTGGATGTTATAGATAGTGTGGAGATGGGAGAGGTGGCGCAAAAGCCTTTAAAGGGAGGTCAAGCCATATATGTTCCCACAGGAGGTATGATTCCAGAGGGTGCAGATGGAGTTATTATGATTGAACATATAGAAAACTTAGATGAGAATACTATAGCAGTTTATAGATCAGTGGCACCTGGAGAAGGAATGATATTTCGCGGAGAAGATATTAAAGAGAATGAATTATTATTTAAAAAGGGGAAAAAATTAACAGCCCATGATATTGGATCAGCAGCAGCTATGGGGTTAAATAGTATAAAAGTTTTTGAAAAACCGAGGGTTGCTATTATATCCACAGGAGATGAGATTGTACCACCTGTAGAAAAGATTAAAATAGGGCAAATCCGAGATATAAATACATATAGTTTGGGAGCACTAATAGAGAATCTAGGAGGACAGGTTACTGAAAGACTACTTCTTAAGGATAGTTATGAAGTTATTAGAGAAAATCTAGAGAGTATTATAGCTGATAATGATATTGTATTGATTTCAGGAGGAAGTTCTGTGGGAATAAAGGATGTTACGGCGAAGGTGATTGATGATCTTGGACAGCCAGGGGTTTTTGTACATGGAGTAGCTGTTAAGCCTGGAAAACCAACAATTATCGGTAAAATTCAAGATACTGCAGTTTTCGGGCTGCCGGGACATCCCGTATCAGCAATGATTATTTGTCGTATTTTTGTAGGATATATTTTAAAGGAAATGCTGTGTATAGATAAAATAGATGATATACAACAGGAAGCTATCTCCAATGAAAATATTCATTCGGCACCGGGTAAGGAGACATATCAAATGGTAGAGCTGCAGGAGAAGGACGAAAGAATCTATGCACAACCTATTTATGGTAAATCAGGGTCGATTTCAACATTAAGCCGTTCAGATGGATTTATAAAAATACATACAAACAAAGAAGGTATAAATAAGGGAGATAAGGTATTGGTCACATTACTATAAAGTGGAGGGGAATAGAATAATGATGAAAAATATAGATAGGAATATATATCTTTCTAATGTAGAGGTAGAAGAAGCCCTACATACTTTTTTAGATAAGGTGGAAAAATCATATAAGCAAGGCTTTTCTGAAGAAGTTGAAGTGATTAAGTCTCAAAATAGGACAACCAGTAAAGCTGTATTTGCAAGATATTCTTCTCCTAATTATAATGCATCTGCAATGGATGGTATTGCAATAGAAGCTCAAAAAACCTTTGGAGCTACTGAAGGGCATCCATTAAAATTAAGGTTGAATGAGGACTTTATCTATATAGATACAGGGGATCCAATAGTGCATCCCTATAACGCTGTTATTATGATAGAGGATGTAATAACATTAGATGATAATACAATACAAATCATTAAATCTGCTTCACCCTGGCAGCATGTTAGACCTATTGGGGAGGATATTGTAGCTAATGAGATGATAATTCCATCCCATCATCAAATAAGACCAATGGATATCGGAGCAATGCTAAGTGGAGGGGTTACCCATATAAAGGTGTTTAATAAACCTAGGGTTGCTATTATTCCAACGGGAACAGAAATAATAGAGCCTGGAGAAAGCATGAAAAAGGGAAGTATTATTGAATCAAACTCTCGGGTTTTTGAAGGCTTAGTAAACGAATTAGGAGGGCAGGCAAATCGTTTTTCACCCATTCCTGATGACTATAATCTTTTAAAGGATACACTATTAAGGGCTTCCAAGGAAAATGATATTGTTATTATAAATGCAGGATCCTCTGCGGGAAGTGAAGACTATACTGCTAGCTTAATAAAGGAATTGGGAGAGCTTTTGGTACATGGTATCGCGACAAAGCCTGGCAAACCAACTGTTTTGGGCATTATAGAAAATAAACCTATTATTGGAATACCTGGATATCCTGTTTCGGCATACTTTGTTTTTGAAACCTTTGCAAAGCCCCTTATATATAATTTCCTAGGGGGAAAAAAAGAGAGGGCTAATGAGGTAGAAGCAATCATAGCTAAAAGAATGGTATCATCATTACAGCATAAAGAATATGTAAGAATCAAATTAGGCAAGGTAGGTAATCGCCTAATAGCTACTCCATTAAATAGAGGAGCTGGAGTTACAATGTCTTTAGTAAGGGCTGATGGGGTATTAGTTATCCCACAAAATAGTGAGGGAGTAGAAGCAGGAGAAAAGGTAAGGGTAAGCTTACTTAAGGATATGGAACAAATTGAAAATACATTAGTATCCATAGGAAGTCATGATTTAATAATGGATATAATTTCTAATAGAATGCAAAAATCAGATGATAAGCACTTTTTATCCTCGGCTCATGTTGGCAGTATGGGAGGAATTATGGCTCTAAGAAGGGGAGAAACCCATATTGCGCCTATACATTTATTAGATCCCAAATCCGGGATATATAATATTCCCTATGCTAAAAAATATCTTTCAAATAAAAGGATGGCTCTAATTAAAGGGGTAAAAAGGATACAAGGATTTATGGTTTCTGAAGGTAATCCTAAGAATATAAAAGATTTTAAGGATTTAACACGAGAGGATATTATATTTGTAAATAGACAAAGAGGTGCAGGAACTAGGATTTTAGTTGATTATATGCTTGAAAAGACAGGTATAAGTGAAGAAGAAATAGTGGGCTATGATAGAGAAATGACAACCCATATGTCTGTTGCTGCAGCCGTCACATCAAATACAGCAGATGTAGGAGTTGGAGTTTATTCAGCAGCTAAAGCAATGGGATTAGATTTTATACCTATTGGGGAGGAACATTATGACTTTTTACTTCCTGCAGATTATCTTGAGATGGATATAGTGAAAGCCTTTATAAATGCTATTACTTCCCAGGATTTTAAGGAGGAATTGTTAGAGATGGGTGGTTATGGAGTTGAGGAAATAGGGGAGATAATTATGATATAAGGTAGAAGGTAGAAGGTAGAAGGTATATGGTATATGGTGGAAGTTGATTTATTTAGGTAAGACCTATCATAGAATAAAAAATGAAACCAAACTTGGTTTCATTTTTTTATTTATATTTCTAAAATACGATTTGCCACAGTAAAATATGTTATAAGCACTAATGCATCTAGTATTGTAGTTATCATTGGACTTGCCATTATTGCAGGGTCTAGATTTAGCTTTTTTGCAACAATAGGTAGTGTACCACCTATTAATTCGGCGAGCATAATAGTAATAATTAATGTTAAACTTACTGTAAAGGCTATGTTTACATTATATTTTTCGACATATAGTATTCGTAAAAAATTTAATATTGCAAGGGATAACCCTACCATTAAACTTACTCTGAATTCCTTCCAGATTACCTTAAGTATATCTTTAGTATTAACTTCTCCTAATGCTATTCCCCTCACTATAAGGGTGGAGGATTGGGATCCTGCATTACCGCCTGTACCCATCAGCATTGGAACAAAAACCATCAAAGCAGCAACCTGGGATAAAACACTTTCATATCCCTTAATTATGGCACCGGTAAATGTTGCAGAAATCATTAATACCATTAACCAAGGTAATCTTTGCTTTGCAAGGGAATATACACTAGAATCCATGTAATCCCTTTCGGTAGGCTGTAGTGCCGCCATTCTATGGAAGTCCTCGGTATTCTCTTCCTCTATAACATCTAGAATATCATCAACTGTAATAATACCTACAAGTCTTTGTTCTAAATCAACTACAGGTATAGCTAAAAAATCATATTTTTTAAATAATTCTGCTACTTCTTCTTGGTCCTCAGTTGTTGTAATGGAAAGAAAGTCTTTTTCCATTAAATCTCCTACTAATTCATTTTCATCAGCTAATATAATATCCTTTAAAGAAATAATACCTTCTAATTTTCTAGAGTTGTTTATTACATAACAGGTATATATTGTTTCCTTTTCATAGCCATTGTTTCTTATATAGTCAATTGCATTACCAGCAGTCATTTCCTTCTTTAGATCTATATACTCTATAGTCATTAGGCTGCCAGCTGAGTATTCAGGATAATTTAAAAATTGATTAATTAGTTTTCTCTCACTATCATGGGAGTGTTGTAGTATTTTCTTTACGAGATTAGCTGGTATTTCTTCTAATAGGTCGATTTTATCGTCAAAATTTAGTTCGTTAACTAATTCTCTTAATTCATCAATCTTAATTAACTCAGAGAGTTTAGCTTGATAATAGGGCTCCATAAAGGAAAAAACATCAACTGCCATATCCTTAGGTAATAATCTAAAAAGAAGTAAGCTCTCCTTATCGCTTAATTCTTCTATTAGCTCTGCGACATCTGCTGGTTGTTTATTTTCAATATCTAGTCGGAGTTTTTTAAATTCTTTGTTTTCAAGCATTTCTAGAATTTCTTCCATGGGGATTCCTCCTTTTTTCATATTGTGGATTCCCCTTTACATCTAAGGTGATTGGATGAATGGGGCAATCCTTATTTTAATAATATTTATAGATGATAAGGGTCCATCATCCATTTGGTTCACCTCCTAAAAAATTATTAAAGAACTAATAATAATTATTATATGACAAAAAATTTTTTTGGGCAATAATTAGTCTTAGGCTTAGCACCCATTATAAGTATAGCACACTATATTTTAAATTATTAAAAAATCTGGGTATTAGTTGACAAAGTGGGGAATTATTATATAATGGTAAAAAAGTATAAATTTTAAAAGTGATGATGGAGAGGAGTAGAAGAAGCACTATCCTAGAGAGGGAAATTCATGGGCTGAAAGATTTCCTGATACAGACTTTTTCCAAGGTAGCTCCTGAATTGTGATATTGAAAGGCTTTGCTTAGTAGATTGAACCGGAGAAATTCGTTAATAATTTTAAGTGCTCATTTGAGAACTAAGGTGGTACCGCGAAGCTAACTTCGTCCTTAACCGGATGGAGTTTTTTATTTTTTTGAAAGATGAGTATCTGCCTTATACCAGATTTAAGAGGAGTGAAAATTATGTCCCAGGGAATTACCTTAATGATTATTGGAGCAATATTAGTATATGGTGCAAGACTTTTTACAAAGATCATAAAAAAAGTTTCATTATTGGCATTTAAGATTGTAGGTTTAATAATTGCAATAATAGGAATGTTATTTGTATTTGAGATTTTATAAGTTAGAAATTTACACAATAAGACTTAAGGAGGAAATAAAATGGAAGAAAGACAAAATATTGCAAAGGTTTATAATCCAACTGAGGTAGAAAATAAGTTATATGCTAAGTGGGAAGAAAGGGGCTATTTTAAACCTGAAACAAACCCACTAGGAGAAGCTTTTACCATTGTAATGCCACCACCTAATATCACAGGTCAGCTTCATATTGGGCATGCCTTTGATGGGACTATTCAGGACATAATAATACGCTGGAAGAGAATGCAAGGTTACGCAGCCCTCTGGTTACCTGGCACTGATCATGCCAGTATTGCTACCGAAGTAAAGGTAGTAGAGGCAATGGCAAAGGAAGGAATAACTAAGAAGGATATTGGTAGAGAGGGCTTTTTAGATCGAGCTTGGGATTGGGCAGATATGTATCGAAAGAGGATTACAAATCAATTTAGAAAACTAGGGACCTCCTGTGATTGGTCTAGAGAAAGATTTACTATGGACGAGGGCTGCAGTGAGGCTGTAAAGGAAATCTTTATTGAACTGTATAATAGAGGACTAATCTACCGTGGGAACCGTATTATTAATTGGTGTCCTGATTGTAAAACAGCCCTATCGGATGCAGAGGTAGAATATGAGGAACAGGATGGATTTCTGTGGCATTTTCGATATCCTATAATAGATAGTCATGAAACTATTGTTATTGCAACCACAAGACCTGAGACAATTCTAGGAGATACAGCAGTTGCTGTTCATCCTGAGGATGAAAGATATAAACATCTTGTTGGTAAGAAAATAATGCTACCCTTAATGAATAGAGAAATACCAATTATTGCAGATGAATATGTAGAAAGGGAATTTGGAACTGGGGCTGTAAAAATTACCCCAGCACATGATCCCAATGACTTTGAAGTAGGAATTCGCCATGATTTACTACAAATAAGGGTACTAAATGATGATGCCACAATGAATGAGCATGCTGGAAAATATGAAGGTCTTGATCGCTACGAAGCAAGGAAAGCTATTGTAGAAGATTTAAAGGGTATGGGCTTATTAGTAGAAATAGAAAGTCATAATCATAATGTTGGAGGTTGTTATAGGTGTTCTACAACAGTAGAGCCTATTACTTCGGATCAATGGTTTGTTCAGATGAAACCCTTAGCAGAACCAGCAATAGAGGTAGTGCGTGAAGGAAAGACAAGATTTGTTCCTGAACGATTTGATAAAACCTACTATAATTGGATGGAGAATATAAGGGATTGGTGTATATCTCGTCAATTATGGTGGGGACATCGTATTCCAGCTTATTATTGTAAGAAATGCGGAAAATTGATTGTAGCCAAGGATATGCCGGAAAGCTGTAGCTGTGGTTCTAATGAATTTAGACAGGATGAGGATGCATTAGATACTTGGTTTAGTTCGGCGCTATGGCCATTTTCAACCTTGGGGTGGCCTAGTGAAACAGAGGATTTAAAGAAATTTTATCCTAATAATGTTTTGGTAACGGGCTACGATATTATCTTTTTCTGGGTAGCAAGAATGATATTTTCAGGAATAGAGGCACTGGGAGAAACTCCCTTTAGTGATGTAGTTATTCATGGTATTGTTAGAGATTCCCAGGGTAGAAAAATGAGCAAATCCCTAGGAAATGGAGTAGATCCACTGGAGATTATTGAGGAGTTTGGAGCGGATGCCCTTAGATACACCTTGATAACAGGCAATTCCCCGGGAAATGATACTAGATGGCATATGGAAAAGGTAGAGGCAAATAAACATTTCGCCAATAAAATTTGGAACGCTTCCCGTTTTGTATTAATGAATATAGATGATGATGTTCTTCAAAAAGAGGATATTGCAAATGATAATTTAGCAAGTGCAGATAAGTGGATAATCAGTAGATGTAATTCCATGGTAAAGGATATTACAGATAATTTAGATAAATATGAGTTAGGACTTGCAGCTTCTAAGCTTTATGACTTTATTTGGAGCGAATATTGTGATTGGTATATTGAATTGGTAAAACCAAGATTATATGGTGATGATGAAAATAGTAAGATTGCAGCTCAGGTAACCTTAGTTAAGGTGTTGAAGGATATTCTAAAATTATTACATCCCTTTATGCCATTTATTACAGAAGAAATATTCACTCATCTACCAGGGGACGAGGAAAGTATTATGATTTCTTCCTGGCCGGAATATACAAAAGATTTGATGTTCAAAGAAGAAGAAGATGAGTTAAAATTAATTATGTCAATTATTCGAAGCATTAGAAATGCAAGGGCAGAGATGAATGTCGTACCCTCTAGGAAGGCAAAGGTTATCTTGATTGCAGATAGTGAAAAGGTTGATACTATCTTGAAGAAGTCAGAGGTATACTTCCAAAAACTTGCCAGTGCTTCAGAGGTAATAGTTAAGACTGCGAGAGAAGACATTCCTGAAAATGCTGTTTCTGCTGTTGTAGATCAAGTAGAAATCTTTATTCCATTAGAGGATCTAATAGATAGGGACAAGGAAATAGAACGACTACAAAAAGAAAAGGAAAACTTAGAGCAAGAATTAAAACGGGTTAATGGTAAATTAGCAAATAAAGGATTTACCGAAAAAGCACCCGCTCAAGTAGTAGAGCAGGAAAGAGATAAACAAAAGAAATACCAAGAAATGATGGAAAAGATATTAGAACGATTAGAATCTTATAATAAGTAATGTAATAGAAGAAGCAATAGGAAGCAATAGGGACGGTTCTTTTTGCTTCATTTTTCCTTTCGTTGGAATGGAGACATAAAACCCACTATATACATGTAAAATACCCTCAAATTTATTGCTTATATGTAGATTTATACGACTTAATGATTTCTTGATAAAACGGGAGGGGTTTAATATCGAGTATTTAGATGTAGAAATTAAATTAAAGAAAAGAAACAAGTTATTATTTTCTCGTGACAGTCAATGCTTGCACGAGCTGATAAAACTAATTCAATTACAGAATCATCGAACCATTGTAATGTGGGCGTTAGATTGTGCAAAATTATCTTTGCAACAATTTGAAGCAAAATATCCTAAAGAAAAAAGGCCCAGAAATTGTTTGGAACTCTGTGAGGCTTGGGCAAGAGGGGAAATTAAAATGCCTATGGCAAAACATGCTATTTTAGACTCACATGCAGTTGCAAAAGAAATCGATGATAATGAATATGGGGCGTTGTGTCACGCAATTGGTCATGCTGGGGCAACCGTGCATGTTGAAACACACGCTTTGGGGTTACCTATCTATGAATTAACGGCAATAGTGTTAAAATACGGACAATATAATTTTCATAAACCAGTCAGCGAAAAGATAGATTATTATTACAATCGCATGCTCTATTGGCAAGAGAATACCGATAAACTTGGGCTGGATTGGGCAAATTTTTTATTGGACGACACAAAACCTAATAAGGAAAAATTATTAAGTGAAAAACAAAAGTTAAAGCAACAAAGACTATGAACATAACCTTGTTGCATATTTTAACAAATACGAGGCTAGAGAATTAAAAGGGAGGAAGAATTACTATGAAGAGTCGTAAGGTTTGCATACTATTTTTGATATTATTATTAATTTTTCCTACTATTGTTTCCGCAAATTCAGGACCTACCTATTGGCAGGGATATCCCTCATGGGAAACTATGGCTATTGATGAAAATTCACCTATTGTAGTTAATGGTGAGGAACTAGTTTTTGATTTCTCAGAAGGTGAGCATTTAGATTATAGAGTAAGCGGTGATGTAACCGCAACCTACCAGATGAAAAATCCCACCGATAAAGAACTTACGGTTCAAATGGGTTTTCCCTTTGTAGGAAGTCTTCTTTCTAAAGAAGATGATATAAAGATAAGAATAGATCAAGAAGAGATTCCCTATGAGCTTTATATAGGAGGAGATGTTAAAGAACAAGGGCTTACTAATAGTGAAAACACATCAGAAAGCTATGATTTTGAAGGTATAATAAGCTCCATTAGAAAAGAGCCCTACGAAGCAGAAATCTTTAAAGAGAATGAAAGAGGGAAGCTTTATTCCATAGATATTAATCCGCCTGAAGATCAGAAGATTAAATTAGCCATAAGCTTCTCCTATGAAGCTGACCAGACAAAAATTCTAGCCAATGATTTTAATTCTGTAGAAAGGGACGGAGAAAAAATGAGGGTGGGTGTATGGTGTAATAAGCCAACCACTTTAGAAATCTATGTTTTAGGAGAAGATATTGATTTTGACTTAGGAGCATATACCGATGGAGAACTTCAAAATGAGGTGGATTTTTCGAATTATAGTATTAAAACCCAGGAAGTAGAGCTTAGAACTTACCTATTTGATTATATAAGTAAAATTGCAAATCCAGAGTTTAATGAAGCAATATCAGTAGACCAGCTATATAATTTTTATGCACGGGAATTAGATATAGCATTTAAAAGAAATGGTGGCTTTGCTTCAGAAGGGGATCTTTTGGCTAACAATTATGAAGGTATTTTTGTAATTGTTTATATTGTAGATTTTCCACCAAATACTGAAAAAGAGATTAAGGTCAATTATAAAACAACGACAACTATGGATAGATCAAAAACCCCAGATCCCATATACATAGTGGATTATATTTTAAATCCCGCACAATACTGGGATAGCTTTCAGGATTTAAATATAAAGGTCATCCCTAGCGAGGAGTTACCTTATATTGTCAGCTCTAATATGGATTTTCAAAGGAAAGATAATATATATAAAGTTAAATTTGAAGAATTGCCAAAAGAGGATCTAACCTTTACCCTTTATAATAAAGAAAAGATTACCCTTATTGATAAGACTGTGGGAAATTTTAATAGATATTTTGGGTATTTTACCCCTATTGTTGTTGGAATATTTGTCCTTATATTAATATTTGCTATGTTGAAAACAATTAGAAAGAAGATAAGATAAATAGGGTTATGTCATGAACGGAATCAATGGTAGGGGGCGGGTTACACCCGCCCTGTTGAACAAAAAGAACCGTCCCCGAAATGAGGACGTCCCCGAAATGAGGAGATAATCATCTATTGATATTTCTTTTGTAATCTATTCGCCATTTCTATATATTTTTCCCTTGTATCTTGATGCTCCTTTAGACTTTCAAACTCTTCAATTTCTTGATTAAGTTTGTCCTTTGTTTTATCAGTTAATCTGCGGATTGCAAATTGGTACAGGGCATTGTCCTCCTTATGGATATGTTCTGCCAATAAATTAGCATAGGAAATAGCATTAGCTATAATATCTACCTTTGCATCCTTATCTCCACCTTGATGCTTAGTTAAAGCAATATCTAAATTTCCTATATATCTTCTACCTAAATCGTGCTCAATTAACATTCCTTGTATAGGGCCATTTTTTATGTCATTACCCAATTCCTTTGACATATCAATAAAAAGCATATCCTCTTCTTTTCCATGATGATATTTATCTGCATAATTTCTAATAAAATCTATCATATCAAAAAAATCTTCATGATTAATTTCTCCATCTTCTACTATTTGAACACATGCCTTTCTGATAACTCCAAGGACTTTTTTAATATTGTTATGCTCATCTACTAATATGTCTATACTTTTCAAAACATTTCCACCTTTCCTGATAAATTATAAATTTACTATATTTAATTCTTTTCTATTAATACATTTGTAATTTTTTTCTATACAATCCCATAAATTTTAATAATAAGAAAAAAGGAGACATAGATATGTTTTATATAAGGGCATTTTCATGGAATATATTTAGAAGAAAAGCCATATATATTATTGCTTTTTTAGTTTTAATATTTTTAATGATTTTTATTCATACTAGCAATTGGAGTGAAGCTGCCGTTTTTAGAGTATTAAATGAAGAAGTAGTATTAGTTATCGCTCCCAGTACGCCCTCAAGGCTTTTTATAAATAAAGAAGAAATCCCTGAAAGGAGGATGGTTGATAATAAAACACCCTATATATTCAAGATAAATACAGATGAAAATATACATATTAGGGTTGAACCAGTGGGTTCTGAGCTACCTCTGGAAAGGGATTTAAAATTTATAGATGGTAAGCTTTCTATTCCAGAGAATCAGGACTTTTGGGGAAATTTAAATATTAATGAATGGCCTAATCAGGTTTTCGAAATATTATTAAATCCCACTAATTTAGCTAATATTGGTAAAGAGGATAAAACCAGCATAATAAGTGAAGAAAGTGTAGACTTTGATAATAAAAATAGTTTTGAACGCTTAAGGATTATACAACAAGGGGAAAATTATTTTATGAGGATAAATGATTCTCCAATGATTATTTTAAAAAATTATCAAGATGATGAGTTCATATGGACTATCCGGGATGTAAATGAAGATAATATTAAGGAAGTAATTATTAAAGGAAGTCTTGGTCAAACCCACAAATATGTTGAAATATATCAATATCGGAATGAAAGGATGGAAAGATTATTTTGGGAGCATGGAGAAAGTATAGAAGTTTTTCCTAATGGAAATATAAAAATTGAGAAAAGACTATATGATACTGTAGATCATTATGATAAAATAAAATACCAATGGCAGGAAAATAAATACATAAAAATAGAAGAAACAATAAGCTGGTGGCAGGATAGCCCTAGATGGCCGTTAACACCTAATAAAACCATAGGGGCATTCTTTGAAGCTTATGAACTAGGTTTAGAAGAAGAAGCCATGAACTATTTAGTTAAAGAATTGCAAAACACCAGGGGATTAAAAGCTATTATAAATAGCGTGGAAAAAGAATGGACATCAATTGCACCTCCCATATACTATTTTTTAGGTGGTTTTGGCGAAGAGGGGAAAATTAATAGGGCATTTTATTATAATTCTAATATACACCCTAATTATAATATTGTGCATATATATGATTTTGAGCTAGAGAAACAACATAACAAGCAAGGTTATTGGAAAATAAAAAAAGTTAATTAAAAGGTATTGCATGTTTATACATATTAATGTATAATTATTATATTAAATTGATTAAAAGATATTAGGGGGTAAAATAAAATGAAAAAAGGATTAATGGTATTACTTATATTTGTACTTATATTTGGACTTATTGGATGTAGTTCTGAAGCACCAGAGGAAACTGAAGAACAAGAACAAGCAGGTGAACAAACAGAGGAGCAAGAAGAAGTTGAAACACTTAAGGTAGGGACTAGTGCAGATTTTCCACCTTTTGAGAATCATGAAGTAATTGATGGAGAAGACACAATTGTAGGATTTGATATTGATTTAATAAATGAAATAGGTAAGGAAATAGGAGTAGAAATTGAAATAGAGGACATGGATTTTAATGGTTTGGTTGCAGCAGTTCAGTCAGAGAAAATAGATATGGCTATTGCTGGTATGGCTCCAGATGAAGAAAGAAAAGAAAAGGTAGATTTCTCAGATCCTTACTATTATGCATCACAAACTATATTAGTAAAAGAAGACGCTGAAGAACTTACAAATATGGATCAATTAAAGGGTAAGCAGGTAGGATCTCAATTAGGTACTACTAGTGATGATGTAATTAGCGAATTTGAAGGCGTAGAGGTTAAAAAGTTTAATAAGGTTAATGATGCAGTACTAGATTTAAAAAATGGAAGACTTGATGCAGTAATCTTAGAAGATTCTATTGCTGATGCCTATGTAGAAAAAAATCCAGAGCTAAAGGTAGTTGTGCCAGAAGGACTTAATGAGGGAGAAGATCCATTCGCAATAGCATTACCTAAAGGTAATGAGGAATTGTTAAACAAGGTAAATGATGCCTTACAAAAAATAAAAGATTCTGGAAAATATGATGAATTAATTTCAAAATGGTTTGAATAAACTAGGTAAATTAATTATAATAAAACAATAGGAAACGATAAACAAAAAAGGTAGCAGACAGATAGGTTAAACAACCTATCTGTCATCTACCTAATTTTTCTGTTTTACAAGCTACTTAGTTATAGAAAGGAAAGGATGGATACTATGGATTTTGCTTCTATGGCAAAATACACTCCTTTATTTGTTGAAGGTTTAAAGGTTACAGTCCAGATATCTTTTGTGGCTGTTTTTATTGGAGTTATTGTAGGTTTAATCATGGCACTTTTAAGATTATCCTCGGTAAAAATATTAAAATGGATTGCTAACATTTATATACAAATAATTAGGGGTACACCTGTTTTGGTACAGCTATACATTATTTATTATGGGACATACCCTCTTTTAGGGTTTAACATTCCACCTTATTTAGCAGCAGTTATCACCTTTGGTTTAAATAGTAGTGCTTATGTTGCAGAAATTATTAGAGCGGGAATTCAAGCGGTTGACTATGGTCAGATGGAAGCCGGGCGTTCTCTAGGAATGCCCCATGGAATGGTTATGAGATATATCATTATACCCCAGGCGATAAAAAATATTTTACCTGCCCTAGGAAACGAATTTGTTGTACTATTAAAAGAGACTTCTGTTGTATCAATTATTGGGACTGCCGATTTAGTTCGACAAGCAGATATAATAAAAGCTGCAACCTATAGTCATTTTGAACCTTATATTATAATTGCTATTATTTACATTATTTTAGTATTAGGTCTTTCCAGTGTAATGGATAGAGTGGAAAGGAGGTTGAAACGAAGTGATTATCGTTAAGGATCTCCATAAGAATTTTGATAAGCTTCATGTATTAAAGGGGATTGATCAAGAGGTAAAAAAGGGTGAAGTTGTGGTTGTTATTGGTCCCAGTGGATCAGGGAAAAGTACCTATCTTCGTTGTGTAAATCTTTTAGAAGAACCAACCCAAGGGGAAATTCTAATCGATGGGCAATCATTAACACAGCCTAATGTAAATATTAATAAAGTAAGACAAAAGGTTGGAATGGTATTTCAACATTTTAATCTATTTCCTCATTTAACTATTCTAGAAAATATTACCCTAGCTCCTATGAAACTAAAGGGATTATCAGAAGAAAAAGCTATAGATTTAGCTAAGATGCTGTTGAATAAGGTAGGTCTTATCGATAAGATCAATAATTATCCTGTACAGCTTTCAGGTGGTCAAAAACAAAGAATTGCCATAGCAAGAGCTTTAGCAATGGAACCTGAAATAATGCTATTTGATGAGCCAACCTCTGCATTAGATCCTGAGATGGTAAAGGAAGTATTAAGCGTTATGAAGGATCTTGCCCTAGAGGGTATGACCATGATGGTAGTTAGCCATGAGATGGGCTTTGCCAAAGAAGTTGGAGATAGAATCCTCTTTATGGATGATGGTTTAGTAGTGGAAGAGGGTACACCAGAAGAAATTTTTAATAATCCTACCCATCCACGATTAAAAGAGTTCTTAAGTAAGGTTTTATAAGTCAAGGAGCACTCCCTTGGCTTTTCTTTTTTTGTACGCTTCCTTATAATATAAAAAGCTATTATTATAATATTACAATAAGGGTATATATATGTTTTACTTTAACATGGAAGGATGAGTTAATTGAAATGGATTAAACAATTTGCAATAATTATTACTATTCAGATGATTTCTGAAGTATTAGTACAAGTATTATCAATACCTCTACCTGGAACTGTTTTTGGTATGGGAATTTTATTAATTCTTTTAATATTTAAGGTTGTTAAGTTAAAAGATATAGAGGGAGTAGGAGATTTTTTACTTAGTATTCTTATAATGTTATATATACCATCAGCAATTGGTATTATAGACCATCTTGATACAGTATTACCCTTGTTTATACCTATATTTATAGTCATAGTCTTAAGTACAATGATAACATTAGTAGTAACCGGGCATGCTGTTCAATTTTTAATAGGATTAAGAAGGAGGAAATTAAATGATTGATATTATAAAAAATAGTTCCTATGGATTAGTGATTACATTAGTAGTTTATATTTTTGCCCATACACTTCATCATAAATATAAAAAATATTCACCTCATCCAATAATTATTACTGAATTGCTTCTTATTTCTATCCTGTTATATTTTAAGATTGATTATCAGGGATATATGAGTTCTGGAGCTAATATTATTAGTTTTTTTCTAGGACCTGCAACTATAGTATTAGCAATACCTCTTTTTAGACAATGGGAATTATTAAAATCAAATGCACTACCTATAATAATAGGTGTTTTAATAGGCAGTATCACAGGGATTTCAAGCATATTTTTTCTGTCTAAGCTCTTTGGATTAGATACAATTATTAATCTTTCTTTATTAGCAAAGTCGGTTACCACCCCTATAGCTATGGATATTACTGAGCTTGTAGGAGGAATAACTTCTATAACCATCCTAGGGGTAATATTTGCAGGAACCTTTGGAGCAATCTTTGGACCTAAGATATTAAAGATTTTTGGTGTTAAAAATGAAATAGCTAAAGGAATTGCAATGGGAACGGCTTCCCATGGGTTAGGTACAGCAAGAGCAATAGAAGAAGGTGAAATACAAGGAGCCATGTCAGGACTATCCGTTGGATTGACTGGTCTTGCCACTGCAATATTAATTCCACTTATGATACAAGTTTTAATAGTGTGGATGTAGTGTTAGGGTATTCCTATTTAGACAGGGAAAAGGGAACAGGGAACAGAAAATAGGGATATGGTATAGTAGGGAACAAAACCCCCCATTTGGATGTTAAAGAAGGGACGATGGAATAATGAATTATAATGAAGCTTTAGAATTTATACATAATACTAATAAATTTGGGATGAAGCTGGGTTTGGAAAACATGAAAAACCTCTTAAATATTCTTGGTAACCCACAAGATAATTTAAAATTTATTCATATTGCAGGTACTAATGGTAAGGGATCCACCAGTGTATTACTCCATAGTATATTAAAGGAGGAGGGCTATAGGGTAGGTTTATTTATATCTCCCTATTTAGAAGAATTCACCGAAAGAATTCAAATAAACGGAGTATATATAAATAAGGATGAATTAGCTAATATAACCCAAAGGGTAAAGAATGCCATTGATATTATGGTTTCGAAAGGGCAGCAACATCCTACAGAGTTTGAAATAGTCACTGCCATTGGATTGCTATATTTTCACCAAGAAAAAGTTGACTTAGTAGTTTTGGAGGTTGGCTTAGGAGGAAGGCTAGATGCAACTAATATTATACCAAGCTCAGAGGTATCTATAATAACTGCAATCGGGAAGGATCATATGCAGCAATTAGGAAATTCCCTTGGGGAAATTGCAGCTGAAAAGGCAGGAATAATAAAAGAAGATGGCAGGGTAGTAGTGTATCCCCAACCCAATGAAGTGGAAGAAGTAATTAAAAAAATTGCATTGAAAAAAAATGCGGATATGTATTTTGTAAAAAAAGAAAGTATAAGCATTATTGAAAGTTCCTTAGAAGGGCAGGTATTTTCATATGAGGGTGAAGAATTATTATTACCAAGAGTTGAAATGAAGCTATTAGGAAAACACCAGATATATAATGCTACTACCATATTAAAGGCAATAGAAGTTTTAAATAAAAGATATTTTAAGATAACCCAAGATGCTATAATAAAGGGATTTAAAAATACTATCTGGCAAGGCAGGTTTGAGATTATATCAAAGGAACCACTAATAATTTTAGATGGAGCACATAATCCCCAAGGAGCAGAAGCATTTTGTAAAGCTATTAAAGAATATTTTCCAAAGGAGAAAATAACTTTGATACTAGGAATATTAGAGGATAAGAATATTGATGAGATGTTAAATCTTCTATTATCGATTTCCACGGAAGTAATTACTCTAGCTCCCAATAATCCAAGAGCTATGTCAGCACAAGATTTAGCTAAAAAAATTACGACAATTAACCCTAAAACTAAGGTAAGATCTATGGATTCAATTGAAGAAGCAGTTAAGTGGGCAAAAAAAAGTAGCTTAGAAGAGGTCATTGCCTTTACAGGCTCCTTATATATGATAGGAGATGCAAGAAAGAGCTTTTGGGGACGGTGACTTTTGTCTCCATTATTTTCCAGTTAGAAAATAATTTTACTAATAGGGTGATTAATTAAAGGCTAATTTACATAAAATGGAAATTAAAGTCACCGTCCCTATTATTCTTTTATTATTCTTTTGTATGATAGGAGATAAGAAAATTGGTAACCATTCCCGATTTAATACATAAGATAAATTAGGCTGCTATGATTCTGATTATGTTTTATTCCTTGGGGGTGGAAAGCTTGCAATTAGAGAAATATATTTTTACTGCAAATACTGGGGAAGATACTATATCCATTATTGATGCTGTTGATATGAAAGAAATTGACAAATTATATCTACATTCTATGATACAGATTAATGGGAATCAAATTTCTTCTAAACCTACAATAGGACCCTATAGTTTAAAGATAAATCCCGAGGGGAACTTATTATATTGTATTAACTGCTATGATAATAGTCTGTTTATTATAGATATTCTAGATAAAAAAATAATAAATCGAATAGGTGTAGGAAAATATCCCTGTGAGATTGATATAGATTGGGATAGGAGGATTGCCTATGTAACTAATGGAGATTCTAATACCCTTTCCATAGTGGATTTAAATCAAGAGCGTTTAACATATCAATTGCCTTTGGGAGAATTGCCCCAGGGTTTAATATTTGCAAATAAGGGTAATAAGCTTTATGTTGCAAATATGTATGAAGACAAGATATCTATTATTGATTGTAATAATAATTCATTAACAAAGTGGATTGCAGTAGAAAGCTGTCCTTCATATCTTTTACTATCTCCAAATCAAGATCTTTTATATGTAAGTAATAGTCATATGGCATCTGATGAAGGTGGGTCTATTGCTATTATTGATTTAAAAAGTCAAAGGATTATTAAGAGAATAGGTGTAGGTAAAATACCAAGACAGATGATTATATCATCTACTGGAGAATTTTTATATATAGTTAATAGCACTAGCAATTCACTCTCCATAATCTCCCTTAAGGAAGGCAAAGAGACAAAAAGAATTGAAACCGGTAATATGCCAAGGGGAATCGCAATTGATAGGGAAGAGAAAAACCTATACACAACAAATATAGGGGCTGGGACTCTATCTATAATTTCATTAAAAGAAGAACGGCTAATAGATAACATAAAAATTGGGAAGTCACCAAATGGGATTGCAATATTAGAAAGGTGATCCTCCCGTAACCCACTTTTTTAACATCTTAATAAGCATTAATAATTATCTATTAAGGATTTAATAATGGAGGCATAGATTTTTTCTCCATTTGTTTTCCAATTATTGATAATATCTTCAGCTTGTTGATGGGTGGCAACACCAAGGGATAAATTAATTAATTCGCTTTCATTTTCTAGAATTTTTAGCTGAACTTCAAATTCCCCATCCCCTTTTTTTCTATAGCTTCCGATATTATGACTTTCATCTAGAATAGAATTTCGGTTTTTTGAAATATAATTGTCTATATCCTTACTCCAATTTTCTGGTAAACGACTAATAAATAGATCTAAGGTTTCCTTGCCTCGTTTTGTAATATTAAAATAAGCTTTGCCCTGGGAGAGATTTTTAGTAATAAGTTCATTTTTTGTTAATTCATCGATATATTGTTGTAATGTAAAATAATTAATAGTGGTATTTTCTAAAACAATTTGTGTAATTTGGATGCTGGACAAGGATAGTTTCATTTTATCTAACACATATAATAATAATAATTTATTTTCAGCTATATTAGAATCTAATAGCATAATATTACCTTCTTTCTTGTAATAAACATTAACTCTCTTAATTATAACAAAATAAGAGATACTTACAAAAATAAACAAACTTGACCTTGTCATTTACAATTTTCTATTTTTATATATGCTTTGTAAATTTCCAGTGAAAAATAGAGACAGCAGATAAACAATTGCCAGAATAAAAATAGCTGTAAAAAAGGCAATAATATTATTGAAGTTTAAAATTAAATAATTAAATGAATATTTTGATATAATTAAAGCACCAATAGAAGACAAGCTGGGGACGATTATCCATTTTTTTAGATTGATTTTCATTTTAGTGAAATGAAATACTAATATAAAATTGAATAAAGAGATAAAGAAAAAAGAAATGAGAAAGGATAAAATATAGCCATTAATTTGATATCTAGGTAATGATACTAGGATATAGGTGATTATTAATTGTATAAGCATTCCTACTATATATGTAATTGTAGAGATAATTTGTTTACCAATACCCTGTAATATAGAGGTAGAAATCTGATATATACATAAAAACAAAGTAGCGAAAGAAAGCTGTGTCAAAAATATTCCATTGGGATCCCCATATAGTATGGAAAATATCTCATTGGAATAGATAAAAAACATACCACTTAGGGGCAGACCAATAAAAAAAGCTATATGAAAGGTCTTATCAACATAATGATGTAGGACAGGCATATTCTTTTTTTCTACTGCTTCAGAAATTCTAGGAATTAAATTCATAACCAATGCGGAGGTTAGAGTAAAGGGTAAAAAAAGAAGGGGCATTGCCATACCATTAACTTGACCGAATTTAGAAAGAGCAGCAGTATTATCAAGTCCAGATCTCATTAATCGCCCCGGTACAATAATAGAATTAACTACCCGTAATAGTGAGCTAATAACTCTAGAAAATGTAATGGGAAGAGCAATTGAAGAAAATTTTCCTATGGTCTTAAGGAAGGAAAGCTTATTGATTTTATTTTCCATTAGAAACTTTCTTTTTGTCCTATTAAAGAAAAAGTAAAGTAAGAACAATCCCATTAGTTCTCCTGAAACTACACCAACCATGGAAATGGATATAGCTTTATCCTCACTAAAGGGATATAGAATACTTAGAAGTGTTAATACAACCATCATACGAACTATTTGCTCGATGAGTTGGCTAAGAGCAGGGGGTGTTATATTTTTTGTTCCATAGAAATATCCCCTTAATATAGCAGCTAAAGAGGGTAAAAGTATTGCGGGAGCTAGTATATAAAGTGGAGTTACTAGTCTTTCATCCTTTAAAATATTATTGGCAATAAGGGGGGCGCTTATAAATAGTGAAATAGAAAGGATAAGGGATACAAATATCATTATAAAGGAGGTGTATTCTAGAATTTTAAAGCTTTGATCCCGTTTATTATTAGCTATGGATTGAGTGGTTAAACGAATTACAGCAATGGGCACACCTGACCCTACTAATGTAAAGATTAGCATAGTAATAGGGGATATTAATTCAAATAAACCCAATCCTTCGGCACCGATTAATCTTACTAAAACAATTCTATAACCAAAGCCTAAAATTCTAATTAATACATTAACACCAGCAAGTACTGCTGTAGAAAATAATAAACTTTGATTTTTCATATTATCACCCCGGATAGATCTTAAAAGCATTAAATATAATTATTATTAAGTAATACTTTAAATGTATATTATTAATTAGATAGAATTAACACTATTAATTTAATTAAGAGGAGGAGTATAAATGTTATATGTAAGAAATGATTCTAATAATGCCTATTTTAATATAGCCTTAGAGGAGTATATATTAAAAAAGAGTCTGTCTTCAGAGGAGACCTTTGTAATTTTGTATATTAACAATCCTGCAATAATAATTGGGAAACATCAAAATACCATTGAAGAAGTAAACAGTGAATATGTAAAGGAAAATAACATTTATGTTGTCCGTAGAATGTCTGGTGGTGGAGCTGTATATCATGATGAGGGAAACTTAAACTTTACATATATTCTTAAGGCGGGTAAGGAGGATGTAAGTAATTTTAAAAAATTCACCCTTCCTATTATAAAGGCACTAGATAAGATGGGTATAAAGACTGAGCTATCCGGAAGAAATGATCTAACCATTGATGGGAAAAAATTCTCGGGCAATGCACAATACTATCATAAAAATAGATTATTACATCACGGGACCATACTATTTAATTCTAAAATGGAAAACCTATCTAAGGCACTTAATGTAAAACAGGAAAAAATCCAATCCAAGGGGATAAAATCAGTTAGAAGCAGAGTAACTAATATCATTGACTATCTCCCTAAAAAGAGGAGCATTGATGAATTTAAGGAATTATTAGTAACATATCTATTTGAAGAAGAAGGTGCAGTAAAGGAATATAAACTAACTGATGAAGATATAGAAAATGTTAATCAACTGGTTAAGGAAAAATACGATACATGGGAATGGAATTGGGGAGAATCCCCTGCCTTTGACCTTCAAAAATCCCACCGTTTCCCTATTGGCTTAATAGATGTAAGGCTAAATGTAGCTGAAGGATTAATTACAAAATGCAGGATATTTGGAGATTTCTTTGGCAGTGGAGATGTAGAGGATATTGAAAAAAGTCTTGAGGGAGTTAAATATAGAGAAATGGAAATAATAGAGACATTAGATGAAATACCTATTGAACTATACTTTGGTAATATTACTAAAGAAGAATTTTTAAGCTGTATTATCTAAAAATAACTTAAAAAAGCATAACCTCCTTTAATCAGAATAAAATTAAGTAAAGGGAAAAAAGGAGGTTTTGTCCTTTGAAAGTATTATTTATAAAAAAAAGAAATGCTGTTATCTATGTTATGATTTTTATATTAGTTAGTGTTTCTATTCTCTACACCCAGGGAATGACCCCTAAAGTATTTCAAGCCTTTTTGGATCAAAATCGTCAAATTCCTATATATAGTGTAGAGATTCCAGAGAAAAAGATTGCTATTAGTTTTGATGCAGCTTGGGGTGACGAATTTACTCAAGAAATTCTAGATATACTAAAGGAATATAATATTAAATCTACATTCTTCCTAGTGGGATTTTGGGCAGATGAATATCCCCATCAGGTGAAAAAGATACATGAAGCCGGTCATGAAATAGGAAATCATTCAAGCACTCATCCTGATTTGGCAAAGATATCCCAGGAGGAAATTATCCACGAATTAAATGTTACAGGAGAAAAGATTGAAAAGATTACAGGTAAAAAGCCTATACTATTTAGACCACCTTTCGGATCCTATAATAATACCCTATTAACTACAGCAGAGGATCTAGGTTATTACACCATACAATGGGATGTAGACTCCTTAGACTGGAAGGAAGAAGGGGTGGATCCAATTATTCAAAGGGTAAAATCAAAGGTGCAAAATGGTTCAATAGTGTTATTTCATAATAATGCTAAGTATATGACCCAGGCTTTACCTAAAATATTAGAGCATTTACAATCAGAGGGTTATAAAATAGTACCTATTTCAGAATTAATATATAAAGATAATTTTTATATTGATCATGAGGGTAGGCAGATAAAAAATTAGATGGAAGGTAGAAGGTAGAATACCGGTTACCAGATAAGAGATATCAGAAAAATTATTATAAGATCTTCCTGATAACTGATAACTGATAACCGATAACTGATAACTGATAACTGATAACTGATAACTGATAACTGATAACTGATAACTGATAAC
>CAZHJK010000015.1:49920-64004 GCA_964533275.1 uncultured Eubacteriaceae bacterium
TGATAAAAAGGATTGGTATAAACTCCAATTCTTTTTTTGTGTTTGTATTAAAATATTAAAAATAGCAAAACATAATGATATCTTCATTATCGGAGGAGTTGTTACATATGGAGAATAATGGACTTATATTTAATGGTGTTACTTCTGATTCTCGAAAAGTAAAAGAAGGATATATATTTGTAGCAATAAAAGGTGAAGAAAAGGATGGTAATGAATATATAAAGGATGCAGAGAAAAATGGTGCAACTTTAATAATAAGCGAAGAAAACATTGTAACTAATAATCCCCATTTACAGGTTAAGGATGCACGCATAGCTTTGGCGAAAATGAATAAACTTTTTTATAGCTTGCCAGAAAATGAAATAAAGGTCATTGGTGTAACAGGTACAAATGGAAAAACTACTACTACCCATATGATTGAGGCAATATTTAATCAAGCTGACAGAGGAATTGCTCTTATGGGTGGGCAAGGATTTAAAATAGGAACTAATAGTAAAAAATCAATGCTAACCACACCCTCTTCTGAGGAAATTAATGAATACTTATATAATGCAAAGCAAAAAGGAATAAAATGGACGGTAATGGAGGTATCCTCCCACGGACTTAAACAGAGAAGAGTGGAGGGCATTGATTTTGATACTGCTATTTTTACAAATATATCCAGTGATCATTTAGATTATCATAAAAGCTTTGAAGATTATTTTAATAGTAAAAAAATACTTTTCCAAGGTTTAAAGAATAATAGCAGAGCTGTTATTAATGGGGATGATCCATGGGCGTTAAAAATGTTAGAAGGACAACAAAATATTTATATTATTACCTATGGATTAAAGTCAAAATCCACAATAACGGCATCAAGTATAGATGCAGGGCAGGGTATTAAATTTAATTATTGTTTGCAACGATCCTTAGATAGTTATAAAAAAAATAGGATAGATGTACAGGAATTTCCTATTGAACTAAACCTATTAGGACAACATAATATATACAATGCACTAGCAGCAATAACAACTGCACTTATTTATGAAATACCAATAGATTCAATACAAAAAGCATTAAAGAAGTTTAAACCAGTTTCAAGAAGATTAGAGTATTCTTTTATGTCTCCCTTTTATATTTTAGATGATTATGCCCATAATCCCAGTAGCTTTGAGGCTGCATTTGAGGCACTTCAAAGTATAGACTATAAAAATGTACATGTATTAGTTGGTATAAGGGGCAATAGGGGAATAGAAATAAATCAGCAAAATGCCGAAATTATAGGGAATTGGTGTTCATTACTTGAAATAAATGATTTATATGTCACTGAATACAAAGAATCCTTAGAGGAAAGATCTAGAGTAAATCCTAATGAAAGGGAAATCTTTTTAAACACACTAAAAAAGAAAAATATTCCTTTTAAATTTAACCCGACAATAGAAGAAAGCGTAAAGCAAATCCTTTTAAAAGCTGAAAGCAAAGATCTCATCATGCTATTAGGCGGTCATGGTATGGATAGTGGCAAGGAAATCATTCAAAAATTAATAAAATAACATATTAAAAAATGTAATTTCCCAAATATAAAAAATCTTTCTTTATGAAAGATTTTTTTTTCATATTATTGGGACAATTTGAATATTAATATCTTATACTGCGGTCTTTAAGTAAAAGTACAACAGAGTAGAAAGGGAGTGTAAAAGTGATAAACAATAGTAATGACACAAATAAGGTAATCATGGAGGGGAAGGTTAAGGAAGATCTTGAATTTAGTCACTCTATTTATGGGGAGGGTTTTTATAATACTTATATAGAAATACCACGACTAAGTGAGATAAAAGATGTTTTACCCATAACAATTTCAGAGAGGTTAACCAAAGGAATAGAATTAAAAAAATCAGATGAAGTGTTAGTCGATGGACAGCTTCGCTCTTATAATAAGACTATAAATGGCAATAATAAATTAATATTAGTAACCTTTGTTAAGGAAATAAAAATTATTACACCAAATCAAGAAATAAAAAACCCTAATCAAATTTATTTAGATGGTTTTATCTGTAAAAATCCTGTCTATCGTTCAACCCCCTTTGGTAGAGAAATTACTGATCTCCTTATTGCTGTTAATAGGCCCTATAACAAATCAGATTATATTCCTTGTATAGCCTGGGGAAGAAATGCTCGTTTTGCAGAAAAGCTTGAGGTTGGACAGAGAATAAAAATATGGGGTAGAATTCAAAGCAGAGAATACCAAAAAAAATTTCCCAGTGGAGAAACAATAAATAAAACTGCATATGAGGTTTCAATTTCAAAGATGGAAGTAGAATAAAAAATCCAATAGGTTATTACATATGTAATTTAATAAAAGTACTACTAAAAGTAGTGCTTTTTTGGTGCTTTTTTGGCTTTAAAAGAGCGTGACTTTTACACGTTTTCATGTTAAAATTCATTTATTTAGAATGTATTTATTTTAAATTGACAATTGACAACTTTTATATTAGAATAGTTGCTAATTAGGTATTAGATAAAGGATAGTGGTATAAAATAAATACCAAATAAAAATACATAAGAAAGAAGGAGTGCAGGATGAGGGGTTTATCTAAGTATTCACAGATAGCCTTAGATATGGCTCATAAAATTGTTAAGGGTGAATTAACTATAGGGGAGAGGATATATGGAAGATCCACCTTAGCTAGTTTATATAATGTTTCACCCGAAACCATAAGAAGATCTCTGACACTATTAGCAGAGGCTGGTGTAGTGCGGGTAAGTCAAGGAAGTGGAGTTACTATTTTATCAAAGGATTTAGCCTTTGAATTTATTGAAAAATATAAGGGAAAGAGTTCCTTAGCCAGTATTAAGAAGGAATTAAGAGTATTATTAAAGGAAAGAAATGAAATGGAACTTCGCTTTATAGATTTGATAAATAATCTTATAGAATATAGTGATAATCTAAAACATATTTCCCCTTATAATCCCTTTGAAATAGATATAAATGAAGATTATACAAGTGCAGGGAAGACAATAGCAGAGGTAGAGTTTTGGAAGAGTACCGGTGGCACCATAATAGCAATAAAAAGAGGAGAAAATATGATTGTTTCACCGGGACCTAGATATACTCTAGAGGTCGGAGATACCATAGTGGTAGTAGGAGATCTAGATGTTTATCATAAGGTAAAAAATTTTTTAAATCAATTATAGAAATGAAGATAAAAGGAAGGTAGTGAATTGTCACTACCTTCTATAAGCTTATAGATCAAAGGCTTTTGCTATGGTTTGTACAGCTTTTTGTTGATCAGCAGGGTGGATAACATATGAAATTTTAATCTCGGAGGTTGTTACCATATGTATTGGGATATCTGCCTTTGCAAGTAGCATGAACATTTGTGCAGCTACTCCGGATTGACTTCGCATACCAATACCCACTACTGATAATTTTGTAATGTCCTCATTAATGTCCATGTGTATTATAGGGTATTTATTTATATAGGAATTTATAATTTCTGTGCCGTCTGTAAGTTCCCCCTTAGGTAATGTAAAGGAAATAGAAACCATTCCATTTTGAGGGGAGGTTTGACTAATCATATCAATATTTATATCTTCCTTAGCTAGGGAATTAAATATGGAGGCGATTAATTCGATTTTATGGGGAACATTATTAAGACTTATCATTGCATCATCATTGTTAATAGCCATACCTGTAATTGCAGGGCCTTCCATCATGTTATCACTCTCCTTAATCAAGGTTCCTTCTGCATCATACATACTGGAGGCAACATATATAGGAACATTGAATTTTTCTCCTAGCTCTATAGCCCTATAATGCATTACTCCAGCGCCTAAGCTTGCCATCTCCAACATCTCTTCAAAGGTTATAGTGTTTAGCTTTTTAGCATTAGTATATACCCTTGGATCAATGGAATATATACCATCAACATCAGTATAGATTTGACATTCACCTTCTAAGCTAGCAGCTAGTGCAACAGCTGTAGTATCTGAACCTCCTCTTCCTAATGTTGTAATATCATCATTTTCATTTATGCCTTGAAAACCTGCTACAATTACAATTTTGTCTTCTTCTAAAGCTTCTCTAATTCTTGTACCATCAATTTCAGAGATTTTAGATTTAGTATGGAATCCAGTCGTTTTAATTCCTACTTGTGATCCCGTAAAGGAAATTGCACTATGTCCCTGCTCATTTAAAGCAATTGATAATAAGGAAATGGAAATTTGTTCTCCTGTAGATAGTAGCATATCTAATTCCCGTTTAGGAGGATGTTTACTCATGGTATAAGCCATAGTCAAAAGCTCATCTGTTGTTTTAGCCATAGCAGATACTACCACAACTACTTTATAGCCCTCTAGTTTTTTCTTAATAATTCTTTTTGCAACCTTTTCTATTCTTTCAATAGTACCAACAGAGGTACCACCATATTTTTGAACAAGTATTGTCAAATGCACACCTCCCTTTTTATCCCCTTAAATCATCCAATAGCTTTGTCTTATCTATGGTTTTTTCATCCTTTGCTTTGATAACTCTTGCTGGTGAACCTGCTACAACCATGCCTGCTTCTACATCCTGGGTTACAATAGACCCAGCAGCTACAACAGCTCCCTTACCTATTCGAACACCTTCTAAGATAACTGCATTTCCTCCAATTAATACATCATCCTCTATAATAACTGGGGTGCTGCTTGGGGGTTCTAATACTCCTGCCACAACGGCGCCTGCACCTAAGTGTACATTATTTCCCAGGGTACCTCTGGCACCAACTACAGCATTCATATCAACCATGGTACCTTCTCCAATGCTTGCCCCAATATTTATAACAGCTCCCATCATAATAACTGCATTTTTACCGATATATACACCCTCACGAATAATGGAGCCAGGCTCTATTCTAGCTTGTATATCTTTAAGATCTAAAAGGGGAATAGCAGAATTTCTACGATCATTTTCAACACGATATTTATTTATCTTATCTTTATTATGTTCTAAGAATGTAATGATTTCTTCCTTTTCACCAAATAGTATCCATAGCTGATCTTGTCCGAAGCTTTCAATGTTTCCAAAGTCCAAGTCATTAAGATTACCTTCAATATAAGCCTTTATGGGAGTAGATTTCTTTGCTTCCTTTATGTATCTTGCAATCTCATAAGGATTTGTTAAATCATAATTATCATTTTTATTTTTTTGATCCATAATAATCATCCTTTTTTATTTATTGTGTAGGGTGGACGATTCTATCCACCCGGGTATTTCGAATTTGTGTAGGGGTGGACGACCCTGTCCACCCTTTTACTGGTTTTCTTCCAGTAGTTTTTCCATGTTATAATAACCATTTTTCTTATTTACTATATATTTTGCTGCTTTAATTGCTCCGCCTGCAAATATATTTTTGGATAAAGCAGTATGTTTTATTTCGATTAGCTCATCCATTCCTGCATATAGTACTGAATGCTCTCCTACGATAGTACCGCCTCGAATAGCATGTATACCAATATCTTTCTTTTCACGATGGTCTTGTTTTGTATGACGACCAAAGACAAAATTACTTTTGCCTTCTAAGGCATCATCTATGCCCTGGGCAAGCATTAACGCTGTTCCACTAGGGGCATCTACCTTCTTATTATGGTGTTTTTCGATAATTTCAATATCAAAGGTATCAGATAATGTCTTAGAAGCTCTACGAATTAAATCTAGAATAACATTTACACCTAAGGACATATTTGCCGTTCGAAAAACAGGAATTTGCTTAGATAATTCTTTTAGTTGATCTTCATTTTCTTCATTTAGCCCAGTAGTTGCCATTACTAATGGAAGCCTTCTTTGTTTTGCATAATCAGTTACATCTTCAAAAGCTGAAAAGTGAGAGAAGTCAATAATTACATCTGCATCCTCGTGGCATAGGTGCATATCACTATATACTGGGAAATCATTATTATATTTTTTAGGATCCTTATCAAATCCGGCAGTAATTTTTATATGTTGATTATCGGCAGCAAAATTTTTTATCACTTGACCCATTGTACCATTACATCCACTTAATAGTATTTTTAACATAAGAAACCTCCTTATATAATTCAGGTAGAAGGTATATGGTATAAGGTAGAAAAACCAAATTCATGGTACTAGATGGAACTTTGTTTAAGATTTTTTCTTATACCATCTACCAGACCCTAAGGAATACCTTTTAGATTCTACCTTCCACCTATTTATACTTTTAACCCATATTCTGTTAATGCCTTCTTTAATTTATTTAGATTTTCTGGTTCCATATCTACTAGTGGAAGTCTTAGAGGTCCAGCCTCAAATCCTAATAAATTCATTGCAGTCTTTACAGGAATTGGGTTTGTCTCTATGAAGAGAGCGTGGTTAATAATATTGGTTCTTAGCTGAAGTTCTAAGCTGCCAGCTACATCTCCCTGCAAATATTTCATAACCATATCATGCATATCCTTTGGAATAATATTTGCAGAAACTGAGATTACCCCAACTCCACCTAAGGATAGTAATGGAACAACATGATCATCATTTCCTGAATAAATATCAAAATCAGGTCCGCATAACATTGCAATATCAGTAATTTGGCTGATATTCCCGCTGGCTTCCTTTACTCCTACAATATTTTTATGTTTTGAAAGCACAGACATAGTGGAGGCAGTTATGTTCATGCCCGTTCTACCAGGTACATTATATACAATAATAGGTTTAGATACAGCATCTGCTATAGCATTAAAGTGATTAATAATGCCTTTTTGTGTAGACTTATTATAATATGGATTAATAACTAATAAACCATCTACACCTGCACCCTCTGCAAATTTAGACATTTTGATTGCATGAGCTGTATTATTACTACCTGTTCCTGCTATAACCGGAATACGCTTATTGATTTTTTCTACTGTAAACCTAATGGCTTGCTCCTGTTCATCTTGACTCATAGTTGAGGCTTCACCGGTAGTTCCACATACAATAATGGCATCTGTCCCGTTATCTACATGCCAATCTAAATTTCTTCCAAAAGCTTCAAAATTTATACCATTTTCGTTAAAGGGTGTTACTATGGCAACACCAGAACCTTTAAAAATTGTCATATAAATCATCCTTTCAATTTTAATAATAATTATCACTTACCTCTATACATAAAACAAATAAAACTAATTAGTTTAAACTTTTAATCAAGAGCTCTGCAATTTGCACAGTATTTGTGGCTGCACCTTTCCTTATATTATCAGCTACAATCCATAGATTCATTCCACTTTCGACACTTTCATCCCTTCTTATTCTTCCTACAAAAACTTCATCTCTATCTTGGGCAAGTCGTGCTAAGGGGTAAACATCATTAGCTGGATCATCCATTACTATAACTCCAGGCATTTCCTCCAATAGTTTTCTTGCCTCCATAATTTCAAAAGGTTTTTCAAATTCAACATTAATACTTTCACTATGACCATAGAAGACTGGTACTCGTACAGTTGTTGCAGTTATTTTCATTGAAGGTTCATGAAGAATTTTTCTTGTTTCATTAATCATCTTCATTTCTTCCTTTGTATAACCATTTTCTAAAAATGAATCAATATGAGGAAGACAATTGTAGGCTATTGAGTGGGGATAAAAGTTAGGCTCATTACCCTTTATACCATCTTCTAAGTCCTTAAAACCATTTACCCCTGAGCCTGATACTGCTTGGTATGTAGAAAAAACTATTCGCTTTATTTTATATTGTTGGTGTAGTGCTTTAAGGGGTAGCATTGCTTCAATTGTAGAGCAATTGGGGTTAGCTATAATACCCTTATTCCATTCCACATCCTCAGGGTTTACTTCAGGGACTACCAAGGGGACTTCATCATGCATCCTAAAGGCAGAGCTGTTATCAATGGCAATTACCCCATTTGCTGCAGCTATAGGTGAGAATTTTTCACTGGTAGATCCCCCTGCAGAGAATAAAGCTATGTCAATTTCCCTATCAAAGGATGTTTCCTTTAATTCCTCTACAATATATTTCTTACCCTTAAATTCTAATTCCTTACCTGCTGATCTAGAAGATGCGAGCAAATACAGATTTTTTATAGGGAAATCTCGTTCTTCTAAAACTTCTAACATTTTTCTCCCTACCATACCTGTTGCTCCAACAACAGCCACATTTAATTTTTTATTCATGATTTTGACATCTTCCTTTCATTTTATATTTATTCTTCTTTATTAATATTATACTGACATCTAAATATTCTTGCTTACTTATATAAGACAGTATTTTTTATTATAATAAATTACAACTTTCTTATAATAAAAAAAGCTAGCTTAGTTTAGCTAGCTGTGAATTTCCTATCATTTTTGTTAAAATGTTAAAAGGAATAGAATCACAGATAGCGCAACATCAAGAATTGATGACAGTCCTATTGCTATTAACAATAAGCCCAGAAAATCTTTCTATAGGGAAATTTTTTCTTCGGCATTTTTTCCTTTCAAATTCCTTCCTCAAGACCTATATCTCTCTGGAAATTTACTTATAAAAAATGCACCTCTATCTTTATTGTGTCTATTATACATAAAAACAATAACTATGTAAATCATATTGTGTAAAACAAATTTATTTATAAACTATGATTGAAGAAAAACTAAAAATTCATCCTCATTACAACCAGCTAAATTACATAATTGCTTCATAATCTGATTCTTTAATTCTGTATATTCACAATCCTTAGTATTGTGTGCAGCTAAGTCTAGGGCATTTATGATAGTATACATATCTTTTTTAGACATTTCTTGAATGCTTATTTTATTAAAGTTTTCCATTTATGTAACCTCCAAATCTATTGTCTTTGTATTATTATATCAAGCTTGTCGAATAAAAGAAATACTTGTTGAAAAATAAGAATAAATTATAAAATTATCTATTGTCATGATATAATTATTATAATGATTAAATGAAATAATGTTAGGGGATAGTGTAGTGGAAATAAATGTATCAGATGATATAAGAGAACTATATAGAGAAGCTGAAGATTTAAGAAGAGAGCTACATAAAATACCTGAAATTGCCTTTGAGGAACAAAAAACCAGGCAATTTATCGTTTCCTATCTTAAGAATATAGGTTTACAAGTAAGGGAAAAAATATCTAAAACAGGTGTGGTTGCCTATATTTCTGGAACAGAAGGTACTAAAACCTATGCCTTTAGAGCAGATATGGATGCGCTCCCTATACAGGAAAAAACAGATGTAAAATATTGTTCTATTCATAAGGGGAAAATGCATGCCTGTGGACATGATGGGCATATGTCTACCTTATTACTATTAGCAAAACTATTATATAAAAAAAGGGAGTTTTTAAAGGATAATATTCTTTTTATATTTCAACCGGCAGAAGAAGGACCTGGTGGAGCACTCCCCATGATAGAAGAGGGAGTTTTAAAGAAATATAATGTTGATGCTATTTTTGGATTGCATATTTATCCAGATATAGAACAGGGAAAAATTGGATGCTGTCCAGGTCCCATGATGGCTCAAACAGGGGAGTTTGATATATATATAAAGGGTAAGAGTAGCCATGGAGCAAGACCCCAGGATGGGAAGGATAGTATTGTTATAGCCGCCCAGATGGTGAATGCAATTCAAAGTATTATAAGCAGGGATATAGATCCCATAGAGGGAAAACTAATAACCATTGGAGCCATAAAGGGTGGAGAAGCCAGAAACATTATAGCTGGGGAAGCAGTACTTGAAGGTACTATGAGAGCATTTAAGGAAAAGATTTATTTTGATATGAAAAAGAGAATGAATATGCTTGTAAGAGGGATAGCTCAAACCCATGAATGTGAAATTGATCTAGAAGTTAGAGATTTATATCCTTCCGTGGATAATGATAAAGAACTATTTAATATTTTGCAGGAAGTAATTCCTCAAGAAAAATTTGAATACATTACACCTCTAATGATTGCTGAGGATTTTTCCTTTTATCAAAGAGAGGTGCCGGGTTTATTTTTTCTATTGGGATCGAAAAATATAGAGCAGGGATATATACACAGTTTGCATTCTAATCAATTTAATTTTGATGAGAGGATTTTATTAACTGCTTTACAAGTATATATGAATCTTTTAGAAAAACTGGGAGCAATTTAGAGATTATAAGGAAGAGGAGATTGTAGTGAAAAAAATACTAATAACAGCAATTATTATTTTTAATGTACTGATTTTCCCATCTACCGCTTTAGCTGAAATACAATCAACTGGTTGGACAGGTCATGGACTCTATTTGATTCAAGGTAATAATATGAATTTAAATAAGGTCAATATAAATATTAGTATAAATAATGATCAAACAGCCTCTATTGATGCAGAATATGAAGTGGAGAATACCACAGATCAAACTATAAATGCATATTTTGGAGTACCTGAGCATGAAGTGGAATTAAAAAACTTTAAAAGTTGGGTATCACCCTATGAATATTATAGTAAGAAGGTAAGTGGTGATAGTATAAATGAGCAAATCCAGGGTCTAGATAAAGATTATAATAACTGGAGAACCTGGCCTTCGCCCTTTAAACCAGGGGAGAAGAGATTAGTAAGATATACTTATCAGGTAGATAATAAATTAGTCAGTGATAGTAAATACCTCATATCCTATCAAATGGATCATATTAATTTTTGGCAGGGAAATCCTGATGTTAATGTAATAGTAAATTTTGATAATAATGAAGTGAAAATTTATAATTTTGGTAACGAATTTAGTATAAAACCAGAATTAGAGGAGGATTTCACCTTAAAATGGTCCTTTGATACAATAGAAAATGATGCAAGTATTGACTTTGATTATTATTCTGTAGATTATGAGATATTAAGTTTTCTTGATGCCAATAGCTCAAATAGAATTAATAAAATAGTAGATGCCTATAAAAGTAAGGATTATACAAATGTTATACAATTAGGTAAGGAATATATTCAAAATCCAGAGGATGAGAAGCTACAAAAGGAAATATATTTTCTAATGGCTGATGCATATTTACAAGAGGATCAACCAGAAGAAAGCTTAATAATCTACAAGCTTGTAGAAGAAGAAACAATTTTTTACGAGGGGATACAAGAGAAGTTACAACATTTAATAACATATAATAGAATAAAATGCTTTTTTAAAACAGAGGACTATAAAACACTCTATCGCATCTTAAGTGAGGTAAAGGAAGATAACAGTTATAGCTTTATATATCAAGACTGGGCTGAAAGTCAGATAGATAAGATACCTCAAGAGGTAATAGATGAGGTTATTGAAGAGGACAGGGTGCCTGAGGGATTTGAAAAACTAAAGTTAGAATTTATCAATGGAGAATATAATACCATAATACTAATCGCTGGTGGTGTGATTTTTGTAGCCTATACAATTATTCATTCAATAATAAGAAAAAAGAAGGGTAAAAAGTTTCTTTTTAGAAAATAAAGGGATGTTTAAAAGTATAAAAAAAAATCTAAATCCATATAATACTCAAGATAAAAGGAGGCATTTATATGGCGAAATCAAAACAATCTACTAAAAAGAAGAAGAAGGAACTAACGCCACAGGATATTTTAAAATATGAGATAGCTGAGGAGTTAGGATTAATGGAAAAGGTTAATAAGCTTGGCTGGGGAGGATTAACAGCTAGAGAAACAGGTAGGATTGGCGGTATTATGACCAGTAAAAAGAAGGCAAAACAGAAAATAGATGAAAAATAGAGGTGGGCAATAATGTACCAAGAGTTTGCTCAAGTATATGACGAATTAATGAAGAATGTTGACTATAAAGCTTGGACAGAATACATTGAAAGGATGTTTAAACTATTTAATATTAAACCAAAAAATATAATAGATCTTGCCTGTGGGACTGGAAATATTACTATTCCCTTAGCTAAGCGAAACTACAATATAATTGGAATAGATATCTCACAGGATATGCTTTCTATTGCAGAACAAAAGGCGAGGGAACACTCCTTAAATATTCAATGGATATGTCAAGATATGATAAACTTCCAAGGTTTTACAAAGCAGGATGCTATAATATGTGCTTGTGACGGGTTGAATTATATTTTAAAGGTTGAGGACCTGCAAAGTATATTTTCCCGTGTCTATACTTCCCTAAGACAGGGTGGTATTTTTGTTTTTGATATGAATTCAAGATACAAGATTGAAGAGGTTTTGGCTGAACAAACATTTGCCTATGCAGGAGAAGAAATATCATATATCTGGGAAAATTATTATAATAAGGATCAAGAAATTATTGATTTTGAATTAAGTTTTTTTGTAAAAAACAAAGAAAATTATAAAAGATTTAATGAAATTCATAAACAAAAAGCTTATTCTATAAATAATGTTATTGAATTATTAAAACATGCAGGTTTTAAAAAAATAGATTATTATTCAGCTTATTCATTAGAAAAACCTAATTTTACTAGTGAAAGAATACAATATGTTGCATTAAAATAAAAGTCTTTATGAAATTCCCTCCAGTATTATTTTTTTTTAATAGGGAACTATAAGATTATATAATATATTATATAAAAAATAACATTATAATAATGTTTGACACCACATACCTTTAGTGATAAACTAGAGTAGAAGTAATGAAACTACTTAGGCTTTTAAGAAATTAAGGTTTGTGTGGTGGATGTGCTATCTCAATTTGTATTAAGTTTTAGGAGGAATGTTTAAGATGGAAAAAGGTACAGTAAAATGGTTTAACGCAGAAAAAGGTTTTGGTTTTATTTCTAGAGAAGATGGTAGCGACGTATTCGTTCATTTTTCTGCAATCAACATGGAAGGATTCAAAACTTTAGAAGAAGGACAAGAAGTTCAATTCGAAGTTGTTGAAGGAGAAAAAGGACCTCAAGCTACAAATGTACAAAGAGCATAATTAGTTTACTAATTAATCATACATTGAAGTAGCCAAAATCCCTATGCTGATGCATAGGGTTTTTTATTATTGTAATACTTTTATTTAACATATAAAATAATTTAAAATATAATATATACGCTATTCTATTACAAAGGAGAAATTAATATGAAAGATTATTTAGTTAGAGCAAGAACAAAGGATGTACCAATTCGTGCCTTTGCTGCAACGACTAAAAATTTGGTTCAATACGCAAGAGATATTCATAATTTAACACCATTAACAGCTGCTGCATTAGGCAGGGTATTAACAGCTACAGCTATGATGGGTGAAATGCTTAAAAATAAGAATGATAAGTTAACTGTACAATTAAAGGGGGATGGGCCACTAAACACTTTATTGTCAACAGGTAACAAAATAGGTCAGGTAAAAGGATATGCGGGAGTACCTAATGTAGAATTACCCCTAAATAGCAGTGGAAAACTTGATGTGGGAAGAGCTGTAGGAAAGGGAACATTAACTATCATTATGGATTTAGGATTAAGGGAACCCTATGTAGGGAAAGTATCTTTAGTAAATGGAGAAATTGCTGAGGATTTAGCACACTATTACGCTGTATCGGAACAAACACCTTCGGCAGTATCCCTGGGGGTATTAGTAGATAGAGATATGAGTATTAAAGCAGCAGGTGGTTTTATTATTCAGGTCATGCCTGATTGTCCAGAACATGTTATTGAGTCCTTAGAAAAGAGGATATTAGATTTACCAAGCATTACCCAATTACTATCCGAGGGTAAAAGTCCAGAGGAAATATTATCAATAATTCTTCAGGATTTTATAGTTGAATATTCGGATAGAAAAGTGGTAGAATATAAATGTGATTGTAATCGTAGTAGATTAGAACAGGTATTGATAAGCCTTGGTGAAAAGGAATTAAAAGATATGATTGAAAAAGAAGGTAAGGCTGATGTACAGTGTCATTTTTGTAATACTGAATACAATTTCTCAAAGGATGAATTAGAGGAACTACTAGAAAGTAGTAAATAAAAGAATACTATAAATGTATAAATCTTTTAAATAAAGTAGATTATTAAGGGAAAATAAAAAAAACACACTAGAAATCAAAGAAATTTTTAAAAAAATGGTCAAATTTTCCCGTTGACTATTATTACAATTTGATATATACTAATATATGTCGCTAAATACAGCGACAACATTGGTCGCATAGCTCAGCTGGGAGAGCACCT
>CAZHJK010000016.1:0-63185 GCA_964533275.1 uncultured Eubacteriaceae bacterium
GTAATTAAGGGAATTTTTTAGATTTATAGGTAGATAAAAAAATTTACTCGTTGGAACTGATGACCATCATAGTAACTTGACTTTTTAAAGTTACTATGATAATATTTAAAAAACTAAATGGTTAGGAGAATAATTGTCTATGATAGAATCAATTGTTTCAACAAATAGTTTAAGTTTATTTTTAGTCTTTATCGAGGGGATTATATCCTTTTTTTCTCCTTGTGTTATCCCCCTTATTCCTATTTATATTAGCTATCTTGCTGGAAACGCAGAATATACAAATGAGGATGGAACTTTATCCTATAAAAGAAGAAAAGTGTTTTTCCATACTATTTTTTTCGTTTTAGGTATTTCTTCTGCCTTTTTTATCCTGGGAATGTCCTTTACAGCTCTAGGGACTTTCTTTCAGAGCAACAAATTATTATTTACTAGAATAGGTGGCATTATTATTATTATTCTAGGGCTATTTCAATTAGGGTTATTTGAATTTAAGTTCTTAAATAGAGAAAGAAAATTTAATTTAAATTTAAAAGATAGAGAAACTAATCCTTTAATAGCATTTATAATGGGATTTACATTTAGTTTTGCTTGGACTCCCTGTGTTGGTCCTGCTCTTTCATCTGTTTTAATTTTAGCTTCAGGAGCAAGTAATACTTTATTAGGCAATATGCTGATTCTTGTATACGCTATTGGCTTTATCATTCCTTTCTTGCTTTTAGGCTTATTTACTACACAGGTATTAAATTTTCTAAAAAGTCATCAAAATCTACTTAAACATACAGTAAAGGTTGGTGGGGTATTGCTTATAATTATTGGGATTATGACCTTTACAGGTTGGATGAATGGTATTTCAGGCTATTTAAATTCCTTTGACTCACCAATAGCACCTGAAAACTCAAATAACTCCTCTACCAATGACCGTAATGATATAGAAGGGGAAGAGAACATAGATGTAGAGGAAGAGAGCCTGGATGATCTTATGCCTGCAATTGATTTTACATTAACCGATCAATATGGAAATAATCATACTCTATCTGAATATAGAGGTAAAGTAATCTTTCTTAATTTTTGGGCGACCTGGTGCCCTCCATGTAGGAAAGAAATGCCAGATATTGAACAAATATATCAAGAATATGGTTTAAATAAAGAAGATGTAATAATTCTAGGAGTTGCAAGTCCAAGAAGCGATGCCAATCCAAATACAAAGGAAATAGATAAAGAAGGAGTATTGAAATTTATAAAAGATAATGCATATACTTTCCCAATTGTATTTGATGAAACTGGAAATACATTTAATCAATACAGCATTTCATCTTTGCCCACTACATTTATGATAAATCAAGAAGGTAATATATATGGATATGCACCTGGTATGCTAACTAAAGATATGATGAAAAATATTATACAAGATACATTAAATTCTATAAAATAATAGATATATATAAAGAAGGAGATGTCTCTATTGAAAAATCAATACAATCTACCCTGTAATATTGCACAGACATTAAATATAATAGGGGATAAATGGACTCTGCTAATTATAAGGCAATTATCTATTGGTCATAACACATATAAGGAAATACTACAAAATTTGGATGGAATTCCTAGTAATTTACTTTCAAATCGGCTGAAAGAATTGGAGAAGGATGAACTCATAACTTCTGAACTTTATAATCAACACCCTCCCCGTTATGAATATATCCTAACAGATAGCGGTCTAGATTTAGACGATGTTTTTAATAGTATTATCCTTTGGGGAGAAAAGCATTTGCAAAAATGCTATAAGCAATTAGTTCATAATAAATGTAATCATAAAATCCAGTTACAATATTTTTGTTCCCATTGTCATGATGTTGTGGAAAAGCAAGATATAAAAGTAAAAAAGGAATAATTTTAATTTTCTTTTCTAAATTAAATAAAAAGGTGGTCACTAATAATATGATATGACCACCCTTTTTTTTACACTTCCATTAATTTTGCCATTTCTAATAGAGATTCCTTAATATAGTTTGTTAGTTTATCTAGATTCTTTTCATTATATTTTCTACTCATAATATTAAATCGTATTTCATCTTTATATTTCATATATCTAATAGCAAAACCGTCCTCAACTACTGGTCCCCAGCCTGCAAGTTGTAATCCATGGGTTGAGGTTGTGCTAGTACATATTGTGCTATGGGTTAGAGTCTTATAACCTTCATCTTTAAATAATGCTGGCATTTTATCTATCCCAATCTCTTTACCAAAACGATTATACATTTCAAGGAGTCCCATAAGGTGTCCATCTACTCCTTTACCTTCCTGACATTCCCTTATTCTTTCAATATGTTTTTGGGTTGCATTAATTAATAAAATTTTCTTATACTCATTATTATTACAATTCGATGTAAAGCTCTCTATAAATCTAAGACTTTCATTTGAAACTGCATACATGACTTCCATACGCCCATATAAAAACTTTCTAGTCGCAACCGCTTCATATTGACTAAAACATTTGTCAAATATTTTATATTGGGCAAGCTGTATCGCTAATTGTACAAAAGCATCAGGGCTAATTTGAAACTTTTTAATCTTGTTTGTGCCAAATTGATCAAAAACTAAAACTCTTGTTTCATTATCAGAAATAATATCATGAAATTTTTCTGAAGCAATGTTTAGCATCTCTGTTAATTCATCATTAATTACAAATTTTAATTTTTCTGGTTTATCTATGTCTTTTTTTACATTATTTTTTGATATGTTAGAGTCAGTATCATCATAAATATATTTAATCATTTTTGATATAGGTGAACCATCCATGCCAGTGTGTTCCATATTAAATCCTATATATCCATTTCTTGTAATTATAAATTGTAAAGACTTATCAAACCATCTATTTTTACCATTACCATACAGCATATTTTCTGAAACATCTTTTAATATTTCAGGGCTACTATCATCCAGACATAGTGCAAATATAGCAGTTTCTATTTTTTCTAAATTACCTTTATTTTGATCATCTATATTTAATAACCTATCTCTTGAATCTGCCCACATATCTCGATTCATTGAAGTTAGAATACCCAAACCCTGTCCTTTAGAATCCTCACTAATAATATTTTCTAATTCACACTTTATCTGATTATATGTTTTTATCTCTAAATTATCATATACATTTAATACAAATATATTTTCCTTATATAAAACTATAATGTGTTTTTCAAAAGAACTAACTCTTAAATTATCTCTTTGATTCTGAGGTATTCTAGTAGAGGAAAAAAATTTTTTGTATTGATCCATACATAGTGGCTGATCTTTTTGCATATCTACCGCAAGCTCTTCATTATCTATTAATTCTTTGAATTTTAGGACCGATAGAATCAAGCTTGTAGCAAGCTCTAGCTGAGTTAATGTACAATTATTTTGCTTATTTTCCAATAAGTAAAATACATTCCCTTCTTCGATTAGAGGCACTCGTGGTTTTAAGTATACATCATACCAAAAAGGAGCTATCCAATTTTCCAAATTGTTTTTCTCTGAAAATTCTTTTAAAACCCTTTGTAGTTTTTGTCCATCACCTTCTTTGTTTTTAAATTCGTTAGCAATCCTCTTCGTTATTTCGAATTGCTGCACAGTAAGCAAAGGTTCCACCCATTGAATAAATCTATCACAGGTTTCATTTAGATCCGGTATAGGTAATTTTGGCAGACTTTCCTGATATTTAAATGTATTTCCCAATTATTTCACTCCTCTATTCTATTTAAATTATTCCTTATGTAATATATTATTCTTAAATATGTCTTCCATCTCTTTTAAGAGTTCTATAAATTAATTTGTATTCCTGCCTGCTTTTTTATATAATCCTAGTTGTTCATGATACCTTTTAATAAATAAAAATAACCATCATACAATAATTATAATATATGTATAATGGTTAAACTTGTCTATTCTTCTTTTAAAATATTTAACATGGGAAATTTCTATAGCATTAGACTGTTAATATTTTCATCCATCATTTGTCTTAATATTAATCTTAAATGATTTTTTTCTTCTTTTAATGCCGTCCTATAGGCATTATTTCTTTTTATATCTTTGTCAAGGTTGACCAACTCATTTAGAAAAATTATTGTATCCTTTTCAAGTTTTTCACCAGTTATTAGTGCCTCTCTTTTAGATGTCACCTTTTTCATTTTTTCTATTTTCTTTTCATCTGTTACCATAGAATTTAATTTTAGTATTAGATTTATGTATGTTTCATCTTCATTTATAGAAATCTCACTTATGTCAGTTTGCTTTTCCAATAATTCTTTATATACTTTTTCATGAGCCTGCTCATCTTTAGCGAGCTTTAATAAAAGGTTCTTTGTAACGCCCTCTTCCATGGCATTAGCTGCTTCCTGATAGAATTTATAGCCATTCTGCTCTAGTTGAATAAGTGTCTCTAAAACATTTGTAGAACTTATAACATTTGACATATTATCACTCCCTTTTTTTTATCAAATACCCGGAGTTATTAATATCAAACATTTATATACTAACTTTTTACATAATTATGTTAATAAATGGGAACTCTTTTATCTTCAATGACCTCTTTCTGTATCATATTCACCTGTTCCTTATGAATAATCTGTTTTAAAAGGTTTAGCACTCCATAGGATTTATTATTAATAACCAAAACAGCCCTAGTTTCATCTCCGATATTCTTATTTGTGACAAATTCTTCAAAATAAATATTCCCTAGAATTTCTGGTTTTTCTATTGTATCTTTATTATATACAGTAACATCTATAGTTCCATTTATAATTGCAGGTATCATCCTTGTATATTGAATATCAATAAATTCAACTTCTCTATTTTCACTTAAAAGTTCAAGCAATTTAACATGGTCCGGAGAATCTAAATCTCTTCCTATCCTAAGAACTTTTTTCTTTAATACATTCTTATCCTTATATAAAACAACATATCCACTTAAATAACTGAATGGAGCAAACTCCATAGCAATACTTAAGTCTTTATATTTTTTAATGAGTTTATTTGCTGATTCCTTTCCAAGAACTGCAAAGTCGTATTTTTCTTCTAAAATACCCCTAATTCTATTTTCTGCTCCCTGCATATATGCAAAATGGAAGGGTATACTTCTTTTTTCTATTTCTTCATATATTGCAGTAGCTATTCCTTCATGCTTTTTAGTGTATGGTAAAGGAGAGACCCCTGTTAACACTCCCCAGGATGTAAACTCCCATAGCTTTTTATAATCAATCTTTGTTAGGTAAGTTCCTAATGTACCTCTTTTGGATCTAGTTATTGCCTTCTCATCCTCTAAAATATTTAATACTTCCTGAACTACTCCTCTAGATGTATTAAATCGTTTAGTATAGGAAGATATAGTATCAATTCTATCCCCTAATGCATAGGTTAATAACTCCCTCGAAAGCATCATCATAACCATTCCTTTTTTATTATATAAATCGAATTTTGTTAACATTAGATAGTACCTCCAAATATGTTATGCTTATTATATCACAAATAAAAGATAGAAATGTTTCCTCTCGCTTCCTCTCCCCTATACATAAGTTCTAATCTTTATTAATCTGATTTATATTTTTCATAAATGGGCATAAGTGATTCTTTGAGTGTTTTAGGTAAATACTTTTCTAAGGTGTGTTTTATATTCCATTCTCCTATAGTAGTCTCTCCCTTTTGGCTAATCCAGACTTCAAACTTTTTCTTAACTGCTGCTTTATACATAGGAGGGAAAGTATTAAGGATTTCCTCATACATTATTTTACTATTGCCTTCCCATGTAAGATCTTCAATTTTAATTTTTTCCACTATATCTCCCCCTTTTTATTTAATATACATAAAGCAATATTTTTCCAATCATCTATAATCCCAATATCTACTTTTGTAAATATACTTGCATTAGGGTTATTATTAACTGCTATAATATATTTAACTTTTTTTATTCCAGCAAAAGTTTGATTGCTACCGGAAACACCAAAAAGCAGAACAATAGATGCAGATAAACTATGACCGCTAACACCAACCTGTCTATTATATGGTGCTAAGCCTCCTTGGACTAGCGGTCTGGTTACAGCAAAATCACCACCCAGTACTTTAGCAACCTTATTTACTAATAAGAGCTCCTCTTTCTTTTTTATAGCATTACCTGCAATAACCACAATTTTAGCGTTAATAAGTTCTACTTCTACCTTACTTTCATATCTCTCTATAATATTTAAATTTACTTTAGATAGCTTTCTTTGATAAGATATTATACTAGAGTTCTTCCCCCCTGCTTTAACAGGTGTATCTAACACCCCCTGCCTAATAGTGGCCATTTGAGGAAATGCATTTTTTATTATAATTTCAGCAAAAACCTCTTCTCCAAAAGCAGGCCTGATTTGGATAAGACCGTATTTATCATCATATTTGATTTCTGTGCAGTCAGCCGTAATACCCGTTCTAAAATATGCAGCAACCCTTGGTCCGAAGCTTCTTCCTAGAGGTGTTGCTCCTAATAACAAAATACTCGGTTTTTTATTTTCGGTATATTCACATAGAGCTTCTGTATAATGTTCTGTTGTTAAAAACCTTTCCTCATATTCATATATAAAAAGTTCGTCTAAATAGCTTCTTACCCCTTCAAAATTTAAAGATATTCCATCTCCTTTTATTTCCCTTGAAATTACTACAATACCGTGAAGTTTATATGATTTTCCTCTCATTATCTCTATAGTTTTTCCTATAATTTCCAATGCCACTGAAAGCAATTTATTATTTTCTAATTCAAGAAATATACCGATATTCATTATTGCTCCTCCCAATTACTTATTCTCTCCAGAATTAAATCAACATTTTGGGATGTACTGCCCGATAATATTTTTCCTTTTCTAAAAGCTTTAGGCATAAAGATCCTATTAACCCTAGTTGGAGAAGCTTGATATCCAAAATTATTTTCATTATTATCATCAATATCCTTCTTTGTTATAATCTTTAAGATTATTTTTTGCGCCATAATCTTATCTCTATAGGATGATACCCTAGGTTTAAAGCTTTCATTATCTATAGAAAGGATAGTTGGCAGTTTTACCTTGATTTTTTCTGTATTTCTTCCCATTTTACTAATCACGATTATTTCCTTATCCCTTACATCAATTATTTCCGAAACATAGTATACATGGGAATAGCCTAAAATCTCTGCTAGCTCTGCACCTACTTGACCAGTATCTCCATCAATAGACTGTTTTCCACAGAATATAATATCTGGTAGCCCTATATTTTTAATTCCTAAAGCTAGTGTATTAGCTGTTATTAAAACATCAGCACCTGAAAATAAATTGTCCCTCATATGAAAGGCTTCATCAACTCCCAAAGCCAAAGCATTTCTCAAACATGCCCTAGCTTGCTTAGGACCCATAGTTATAGCATTAATCACTCCACCAAATCTTTCTCTTACTTGCAGACAAGCTTCCAAAGCATTGTGATCATTGGGATTTGTTATAGACCCTGCACTTTCTCTTATAAGGGACCCCGTTTTTTCGTCTTGCATTATATTCCTTGTGTCTGGGACTTGTTTAAGACAAACTACATAGTTCATAATAGTCCTACCCTTTCATATCTTTTATGATAACTCCGGGATTCATAATACCCTTTGGATCAAAGGCTTTCTTAATACCTTCCATTAATTTATAAGAAGAACCAAGCTCATCTTTTATATATTTTGTTCTATGCTTTCCTACCCCATGATGATGTCCTATTGATCCTCCATATTTAAGTGCAACCTCCATAATAATATCCCAGGTTTGACTGTGAACCCTTTTTGCTTCCTCTTGCTTTGCATTTGGTAGGATAGCTCCCATTTCAAAGTATAAATTAGTCCCATTTAAATAACTATGGGATGAATGTCCAGAGAAATACATTATTTCAGGCACTTCATAATAAACTCTATCTATAGTATCTTCATAAATATTTGCTATATTATCCCATCCTCCTGATATTTCTATCGTATCTACTAAAAACCCTTTTGCTCCGTATTCTTCATATTCATCTACAGCATCATTTCTATGCTTTAGCCAAATTTCAACAGGTTTTTCTCCCGCAGATACTCCTCCATTATCTTTAACTACTTCATCTATTATTTTTTCTTCATATTCACAAAGCTCATTAGTACCTTCTGATAAGAAAATTAATAAACATTCTTCCTCTTCCATAAACGCTCCATAGGGTTTTTCACATTCTAGCCAATCATGTAGCCTTATTACTGGAGGTTTAACTCCTTTTCTCATAACCCTTCTTATAATTTCTAAACCTTGTCTCATAGTTTTTGTTCTATAGGCATGCATCCATCTAAATTCAGGTTTTGGAAAGACCTTTATAATAATCTTAGTAATTATACCAATAAACCCTTCTGAACCTATTAATAAATGTTTAAGGTCTGGTCCTACTGATCTTCTGGGATTAGGCTTTATATAAACTATATCTCCATTGGCAAGCACTGCTTCAACTCCTATAAGCAATTCTTCAATTCCACCATATTTGGTTGAAAATTGTCCAATTGATCGAGTAGCAGCAAGTCCACCCATTTGAGCCAAATCCATAGATTGTGGATAATGCCCTAATATATATCCTTTTTCATTGACATATGCTTCTAAATCTTTAATAAATACTCCAGCCTCACAAGTTATTGATAGATTTTCTTCATTTAGATTTAATATACGATTAAGTTTTGTAAGGTCGATAACTAAGGTTTCTTCTCTTATGGTTTCTGCTCCAGCTAATACCCCAGAGCCTCCACCATAAGGTATAATTGGAATGTTGTTTTCATTACAAAGCTTTAATATTCTTGAGATTTCATCAACATTACATGGTTGCACAACTACACTTGGAATGACAGGTTCCCACCCAACATGTTTTTGATATAAGCGGAGGGCATATAAATCAATTGCCTTTTGTCTCCTATTAGATTTATCATCTAACACATTTTCCCTATCTAATATCTTATAAAGCTCCTTTATTAAAGTATCCCGTTTCATCGACTATTCCCCCACTCTCACTGCCTTCGCAGCAATTATATTTATACCCGTACCTAAAATATTCTCAACTACAATATCTCTCATTTTAATTGGAGCGGCAACTTCAATCCTTTGAAGTAAGTAAATACAATTTCTAAGAATGTCCTTTGGAACCTGTCCATCAGATATTACAGGTAAATAAGAATATTCTCCTCCAATTAAACTTACAATGGTTGTAACAATTCTTTTAGGATAATAAAACTCGGATTCTGCAAATTTTTCCCCCTTAATACAGCCATGACCACTAACACATATAATCTCACCTTTATCTTCTTTTATATTAATACTGCAGCCTTGTGGACATGCAATGCAAGTTATCTTCATTTTTTATCACCCATCCTTATTTTTACTAAAATTGAATCATTCTTATTTATTTCACCTATTGTATTTTTATCTAAATGAATCACTACCATCTCTTGAGGTCTAACTATTTTATATCTCTTTTTATAAAGCTCCATATCCCTTTGTATTATATAAACAATGGCATTTTCCATCACAATTTTAGACCTAAAATAAATTGATAGTTCTTCATTTTTTTCTACTCTATAGAAATTTGGGATTAAGAAGTTAACATTTTCACCAGCAACTATATCAATACTTTCCTTATTCTTATAATTACCTTTAACATATCTATAAGCTCCTCTTCCTGCAATTTCACCTGTATTTGAAACATAATCAACTAAATCAAAAACATTGACAACATTACCTGATGCAAATATTCCATCTATATTTGTCATCATATTATTATCAATATATGGGCCCTTAGTTATAGGAGAAATATGAACACCAGCTTTTCTGCTAAGCTCGTTTTCTGGAATTAAGCCAACAGAAAGAACTAATAAATCGCATTTTATATATCTTTCTGATCCAGGTATGGGGATCTTATTTTTATTAATTTTTTGTACCACTACCCCTTCTAGTTGATGTTTTCCTTTTACTTCTGTTATAGTTGTAGAAAGATAAAGTGGAATATTGTAATCATCTAAACATTGAAAAACATTTCGTGTGAGACCTCCAGGAGTATCCATAGCCTCATAAACCCCTTCTACCTCCATACCTTCTAGTGTCATTCTTCTTGCCATAATCAATCCAATATCTCCTGATCCTAATATGACAACTTTTTGTCCTGGTATAAGTCCCTCAATATTCATATAGCGTTGAACTGTACCCGCAGTCATTATTCCAGAAGGTCTAGTCCCAAATATAAAAACTTGATTTCTAGTTCTTTCTCTGCAACCCATAGCAAGAATTATAGCCTTTGTATGAATTTCAATCATTCCTTCTACAGAATTGACTGCATAAATAGTCTTATTCCGAGTTATTTCTAATACCATAGTTCTAAGTTTTATATCTATTAAGCTTTCTTCAAGTTCATCAATAAATAATTGAGCATATTGGGGTCCTGAAAGCTGTTTTTTAAACCTTTGAACTCCAAAACCATCGTGTATGCATTGTTCTAGAATTCCACCTAGCTGTTCATTTCTTTCCAAAATTAATATATCTTTCATTCCTAATTTTTCTGCCTCTAAAGCTGCTGCAATGCCTGCTGGTCCTCCTCCTATAACAACTAATTCCCTATGAATTATTTTCAATTTTAACACCACCAGCTTTATTGATTTCCCTTGCCTTTTTCCTTATAATAAAAGAATTTTGACCATTCTTCGTTATCTCAGTAACATCCCTATTTAATTCTCTAGCCAGAATGGAAACTATCTTAGGACCACAAAAACTACCCTGACATCTACCCATGGTTGCCCTTGTTCTTCTTTTTACACCATCCACAGTAGTACATGGAATAGACCCATGTACTGCATCAACTATCTCACCCTCAGTTATGGTTTCACATCTACATATGATATTGCCATAGCTGGGATTTTTTTTAATTATTTCATCTTGCATCTCCCTTGATAAATTTCTAAATACAATAGGTGCTTTCCTAAGGGAATTATAATTTGTATTTTCTTTAAGCTCCTTCTTTATTCTCTTCTCTTCTTCCTTTACAAAATTAACTACCCTCTCTGCAATAGCTGGTGCCGCTGTAAGTCCGGGAGATTGTATTCCTGCTACATGTATAAAGCCCTTTACTTTCCTAGATTTTTCAATAATAAAGTCTTCCTTATAATCTGCAGCTCTAAGTCCTGAAAAATATGATATTATATCTTCTTTTTTTATATTTGGATTAACCTTGCTCCCAACACTAAGTGAATACTCTAAATCTTCTTTGCTGAAGGATATGTCCTCCTTATCCATAACCTCCATTGCTGAAGGTCCCCATAGGGAGTTACCTTCAATAGTACTCTGGGGTCCACCACCCTTTGATTGTTTATTCTTTGATTCCATCTTAACTATCCCGACACTTCTTGATACTCCATATTTATCTTTATCGAATATTAAAATACCGCCTTTTCTAGGATGTATAGTGTAAAATTTATCTCCTGCCATCTCAGCAATATCGTCAGCATAAACTCCTGCAGAGTTTATAATATATCTACTTTTGATTATTCCTTTATTAGTTACTACTCCCATTACTTTCCCATTCTCAATTAATATATCTACGACCTCTGTTCCTAGCATAAAGTCTACACCATTGTCAGCTGCATTTTCGGCTAATGCTATCGTTACACCATATCCATCGACATATGCTGTTGTAGGTGTCCATAGAGCAAGAATAGGTTCTTCTTTAATATTTGTTTCAAGCTTCATAGCTTCCTTTCCACTTATCCTTTTCATATTTGGAACACGGTTTAGTTTTCCAACTAAATATAATAAATTTAAGAATCTTTTTTCTTTTTTATTATAAGAAATTATTAATGAACCTGTTCTCTTAAAAGGAAAGTTAAGCTCCTCAGCCCACTTTGAATACATAGCATTTCCCTTTACATTTAATTTTGCCTTTTGAGTAAATGGATGAGCACTATTACCAGGATGTATCATTCCATTATTTGCCTTTGAGGTTCCTTCTGCCACATCTTCCTCTTTTTCAACTAAACAAATTTTCAGATCATATTTAGAGAGTTCCCTAGCAATTCCACATCCAATAATTCCCCCACCGATTATTAAAACATCTACTTCTTGAATTACTCCAATTTCCTTACCCTCTTCTAATAATGGAGTCCTATCTCTTTTTTTGATTTCAACTCCTTTTGGGAGGAGATTGTTAACAACATTTTTGACCTTACGCTTTTTCCCAACAAGAATACCAATTTCTATAACTTCTTGCCAGGTGTTCACCTCTCCTTCAAGATAGACTATATTGTCTTCATCTATCGTGATATGAATATCTAAGTCCTTAATGCCTAACTTTCTTTTGATTTTAGACAAGATATGGGCTTCCATATCCGCCCCCCTTTACTCTTTCTTAAATATACATTATTCTGTACTTTTATTGTATTCCTTCTAGTATGTTTATGTCAATAAATATACATTATTCTGTACTTTTTAAATTTTGAAAAATATAAATATAAAATATTTACTATAAAAAAATCCCCATTTTTTAGTTAAATGAGGATTTTACTCCGATATAATCTATATTGTTTTTTATACTGGAATTTAAAATTCAATATAATTATTATCTATGTCTACTATGTATTTCTTACATTCACCTTCAAATCTTTCTATAATTAATTTTTCTATATCATCCATTGCTTTATATATGGTAGATTCTTCGTCACCTTTAAATCCAACTAATTGAAAGAAAATATCCTTGCTATCAACCGTAGTTTTACCGAGCTCACTCTGTCTCCATATCCACTTCCTAGTTTGGACTTTATTGCCACTTGCAAACACCATTTCACCTTCGTCTACCTTTTCATATTCTGATGCCCCAAAGGGTAAAAATATATCCCCCTCCTTACTAAATCTAACTTCAAGATCATCTCTAATATCAATTAAATCATGAGCACCGAGGGAAATAATCTGCTCTATAGAAACTGCATTACATAAATCAACTAAAGCATTTATAGTTGGTAGTTTCCCTCCCTTAAGTATCCTTTTAAACATAGCTTCCACTGAAGGAGGAAATTTATTAGGATTTATGTTTGCTTTTCTCATTATGTCTCTATATCGTGTGACATTTGATAGCTCTCTCACTTGCTCAACTTTAAAATTTTCACGCATTTTATTTTCAGCATCTCTTAATCTCTTTTCATCATCTTCTGTTGTATGAGATATCTTTAAATTTTTCCCTATTAAGATGCCACAAATGATATCCTGATTTAAATCAAAAACTGCTTTATCCACTGTATAAAGCATTATAATCACTTCCTAATATGTATTTTATATGAATTATAACAGAAAATTTTAAATTATTCAAAAATATCTATATCTATAATTCCTTTTCTATTTTTCGGAACTAATTATGTTCCTAATTTTTCTTGTTTAATAATATATTTAGTTATAAAATACATTTAATGAAGGAGGGAAATCTGTGAAAAATCTATTAAAAGAAAAAATGATGCTTGGAGAAAAAGTAATTGGTACATTCTTTGAACTAGGGGGGAATACCGCTGTAGAATGTTTAGGGATATCAGGATTAGATTACTTTATAATTGATACTGAACATGGTCCATTTGATATCGAAAGTTCTATGAATTTCATAAGAACTGCGGAATTAAGTAATATCACTCCCTTTGCAAGAATTAAGGATGTTTCTCGTCCATCTGTTCTTAAAATGTTAGATATTGGGGCAAAAGGACTTATCGTCCCCTGTGTTGAAAACATAGAGCAGGTAAAAAATCTTGTTGAGTGGGCAAAATATTATCCTCTAGGAAAAAGAGGTTTCTTTACAGCAAGACCAGCAGGATATGGTTATAAAGACTTTGTTAAAAACATTGATAATTATTTTAAAGTTTGTAATGAAGAAACACTATTAATCCCACAATGCGAAACTATTGGATGCCTTGAAAATATTGAAGAAATCGCAAAATTAGAAGGTGTAGATGGTATCTTTATAGGACCCTATGATTTATCTATAGCAATGGGAAAACCATCACAATTCGATGATCCAGCCTTTTTAAATGCCATCACTAGAATTTTAAAAGCATGTAAAGATGCTAATAAGTTTTCCTTTATATATACAGGAAGTAATATTACAGCAAAGGATTATTTAGCTGCAGGCTTTAACGGAGTTGCTGTAAATATGGATGCATCTATTCTTATTAATGCATACAAAACACTTATTAATGATGTAATTGGGAAGTAATATTACATAATATTTTAATATTTTAATTAAAGGGGGAATTTTAATGCCAAGCTTTTCAAAAAGAATGAATGAAGTTTCTGGTGATGCTATCAAAGAAATACTTAAACATTCTGCTAATCAAGAGATTACATCCTTTAGTTTAGGAAGTCCCGCAAAGGAACTTCTGCCAATCTCCGATATAAAAAATATTGTAAATAGGATTCTAGATAATTATGGAACAAAAGTACTTTCATATGGTGTAACAGAAGGCTGGATGCCATTAAGAAAGTCATATTTAGATCATATTGCTCTTCCTAAAGGTATAAAAGCTGATGTAGAAAATGTTATTATGACCACAGGTGCTACTCAGGCAGTTGAACTATTGGTAGAGGTATTTATTAATAAAGGTGATGTAGTGTTAGTAGAAAATCCAACATTCCTTGCAACATTGAGCGTTTTTGATAAATATTTTGCTAATTCTATTGCTATTGAAACTGATGAATATGGAATGATTTTAGATGATTTAGAAAAGAAAATCAAAAAGTATAATCCTAAAATGCTTTATACTATTCCAACATTTCAAAACCCCACAGGGAAAACACTACCATTGGAAAGAAGAAAAAGAATTGCAGAATTAGCTTCAGAATATGATTTTATTGTGATGGAGGATGATCCCTATTGTGATTTAAGATACAGGGGTGAAGCTATACCACCAATAAAATCCTTTGATACTACTGGAAATGTAGTTTTAATAAATAGCTTTTCAAAAATTCTTTCACCAGGACTAAGGGTTGGGACAATGGTAACTACCCCAGAAATAATAAAACAACTAATAGTAGCAAAACAAGGAGCCGATACCCATACAACCAATTTAACTCAAGCAATATGTGCTGAATTTTTAAATAGTGGATTATTGCCAAATCATTTAAATGATATGGTTCCATTGTATACAGAGCGCCTAGATGGTATGTTAGAAGCAATAGAAAAATACTTTCCAGAGGGAACAAAGTATACAAAGCCAGAAGGCGGTCTATTCATATGGGTTGATTTACCCGGGAATTTAGATACTAATACTCTTTTAGAAAAAGCAGCTAATGAATATAAGGTTGCATATGTTCCTGGTACTCCATTCTTCTTGAATCAAAATGATGGTAAAAATTCTATAAGATTAAACTTTTCTTCAAATCCAGTTGCTATTAATGATGATGGACTTAAGCGTTTGGGAGAATTTTTTAAAAAGGAACTTCTATAACAAATAATAAATGATAACTAAGGCAATACCCTAGTTACTACTTAAACTCTTTTAAAAGAAATACCAATGGCTAATTTCATTGGTATTTTACTTTACCAAATATTATATGTGGAAAATATGTATAAAAGACGATACAATATAATTAGTGTGTTATGTAAACTAACTCGTTTAATTAGTTGGAGGGTATTCATGAAAAAATATTTGATCGTTCTGTTTTTACTGATTGTAATAGGCATCGGCTTTGCAGGAAATCATTTTCTAAATAATAAAGCGGAACTAGAAATGTCTTATCCCTCATTTTTAGAAGCTGTCTCCGAGAACCTAGTGGATAAAGTTATTTTATCAGAAAATAGTACTACATTTAAAGCACAGTTAAATGAAGAACCTGATAATCTCTATACAATTTTGCATCCACGAACCGAGGATTTCACTGAATTCTTATTGTTAAATAACATTAAGGTTAGTTATGGTCAAAATGATACAATTATTCTCGTCCTTCGAGTAGGTTTGGTAGTATTAATATTATTTGGGATTTTCTGGTATATCCGTAATGGTGGCAATGGTAAAACTAAGATAGATAATGTAAATAAAAAGTTCGGCAAAAGCACTACTACCCTTGACCAAATTGCTGGTAATGTTGAAGCTAAATTAATGGTTGAAGATATTATACAGTTTATTAAGGAACCCGAAAAATATTCAGAGGTAGGTGCAAGAATGCCAAAGGGACTTCTATTATATGGTCCACCTGGAACTGGTAAAACGCTTATGGCGAAAGCTATTGCAGGAGAAGCTAGTGTGCCATTTTATACTATGAGTGGTTCTGATTTTGTCCAAATGTATGTCGGAGTAGGTGCAAGCCGTATACGTAGTTTATTTAAAAAGGCAAAAAAAAGTGAAAAGGCAGTTATCTTTATTGATGAGATAGACGCTATTGGTAAAAAAAGGGCACATAATTTATCCGCAAGCAATGATGAGCGGGATCAAACTTTAAATGCTTTACTAACTGAAATGTCCGGTTTCCATGAGAATAAAGGAATTGTTGTGATTGGTGCAACCAACCGCCTGGATACTTTAGATGAAGCCCTTTTACGCCCTGGTCGTTTTGATAGACAAGTAGAAATTGGGTTGCCTGATGTTAATTCTAGGAAAAAAATCCTATCCTTATATGGTAATACAAAACCCTTATCAGAAGATGTTGATTTAGATAGCCTGGCAAAGTCCACTGTGTATTTTAGTGGTGCTATGTTGGAAAACCTTTTAAATGAAGCAGCCATTTACGCAGCTAATGACAGTAAAGATGTTATCAGCCAGCGTCATATTGACAAAGCCTTTTATACAGTAATTGCTGGTTCGCCTAAGCAAGATAGAAGCTATATTTCAAACCATGATCGAAGGATAACTGCTTTTCATGAAGCTGGGCACGCTTTAGCAACTACATTACTGCAGCCTGAGCAATATATTTCAAAGGTTACCATCATTCCCAGTGTCAAAGGCGCCGGAGGGTTTAATCTAAGCATTCCAAAGGATACCCTATATCAGAGTCGACGACAGATTAAAGCTAATATAAAAATCTTGCTTGCTGGTAGAATTGCAGAAGAGCTCATATTTGGTGAACAAGAAATAACCACAGGGGCAAGCAATGATATACAAAAAGCATCTTCATTAATCGTAGACTTTATCAATAAATTTGGAATGGATATAGAAATGGGGCTTTTTAGTACGGATGTTATAAGCGGCCATGACAATCAGCTAGTAGAAAAATGTAGAACATTAATGAACAGCCTATACGAAGATACTAAAGTTTTAATACAATCTAACCTAGAACTATTAGAAAAAATAGCAGGTGAACTACTAGAAAAGGAATCTCTTAATGGAAAAGATATCGACCGAATCTGTGCTTAATATAAAATTTAACTATTTATAAACAAGGCAACCAAAGTTTGGTTGCCTTGTTTATTCCAATAATTTTATTCTATAAGCTCCAAATATTTGTGCGGGATAGCTTTCTGCGATACCTCCATCATAAAAGATTTCTATCTGATCTCCAATTTTTATATCATCTATTATTATTTTGCCCTCTTGAGATTCTAATTTGGTTTCATCACCTACTGATATATAAATTTTATCTGCTGATCTTAACTCTTGTTCTCCCTCTTCAGGTTCCACTAATAAATTTGTATCATTACTTTCAAGTACAGTAGCTTTAAAGGAACTTCCTTGCTCCGCTTTTGCACATCCCGTTAAAAATAGAATAGTAATGGTTATAAAAAAACATAGAAATAGATATTTTTTCAAGACAGCTAAACCCTCTTTTCTATTTAATATTAAACTCCCAATTGTCTAATAGAGTTAGAAATTTATTGTATCCTTCCATTTCATTATAATATATATTTCTTCTTTTTCCCAGAAATTCTATCCATTTTACTAATTCTATCTTTATAGATACATAATAGATCTTATCATAGCGTCTATCCAGAAAATTAATAAGTCTTTGTAATTCTTCTAATTTCCATTGGGAAAAACAGGGATTATAGGTAATAAAAAAAGCTATAAATCCGGTGACATCTGTTAAAATATTCTTCTCTGCAATAGTTTCTTCAAAATCAATTATATAAACTTGTTCCCCACATACTAAAAAATTTCGTAGATTTGTATCATGTAAAATCATTTTACTGTTTTTAAAACGTCCACTAGTATAAATTTCTTCTAATAGTTTTATAAAGGACAATATTATCTTCATATCTATTCTTTTATTTTGGTTTTCACATTTTAAAATATAATCACATAGTGTAATAGAATGTATATATTCCATTATAATATAATCTAACCCTATTTGATATATCTTAGGAACATTACAACCCAGATTAAATAAATAGTAATGTATATCCAGCTCGTTTCTAAAGGTCTTTATGCTTGAAAATTTCTTATAAACCATTTTTTTATTGTTCTCTTTATCTTTAATCAACCATACATTATTTCTCTTGCTATGGAATTTTTTTATAAAATAGTACTCTTGAATTGCATATGTACCTATGTTAATCACCACGAATCTCAATATGAATTGTAGAATTCTCTTTATAACCTTCCAACTGGCTTAATAATCCTCTCATAGTATGCTGGATAATATTCTGAACAAAAGGTACCATATCTAATGGTTTTCCATTAACATAAACCTCTACCTCTTTATTGTTTTGAACACAATCTTCCACCTTGTATTTTCCCCTTAAAACTCCTTCACAAAAATCCCTGCAATTAGTTCCACAGGCTGTACAACAAGCCTCATCAACATCAGGTAATAGGTTAAATACTTTTTCTTCTATTAGATCTACTAATTTTTCACATTGATCTAAGGCATTAATAACAGGAACTCCCCTATATTCATCCATAGAGTCAGCGATTTTCCCCGATATGGCAAAAACTCCTTTACTCCAGCGTTTTTCTAAATCCTCTATTGTTGCCCCTGTTAATATTCTAGGCATATTATAATCGGTAGCTCCTTCACATATTACATAATCATGGTCATAGTGAGTTAAAATTTCTGGAATTGAAAGCTTTGTGGGATATAAAATATCTGTTTCAAAAAGCCCCCTGGCAGTAACCAATTGAGAACCCGCTTCCCTATGTCTAAAGGTATTTGTCCCCTTTTGATCGATCTTAAACTCTTCAAAGTGAATTTCTTTTACTGAACCAACACTATATCTTCTCTTTTTAAGCTCCCTAATAATGCATTCAATTGTTGTAGTCTTTCCTGTCTGGGTATAACCATATACTGAGAAAACCTTCATCGTCTTTACACATCCTTTTTATATAAATAACAAAGTAATAAATATCACTGATGAAATACCTATTAGTGTAATGTCCTTTGGCTGTATTTTCAAAATCATTCTGCTAGTTCTCTTAGAACTTTGCCTAAATCCTCTAAGTTCTAATGATATTGAAAGTTCTTTAGATTTTTCTATGGTATTCATAATGATTGGGAAAAATAAGTAAGTAAAGGTAGAAACCTTTTTCCCTAGTGGAATTTTTTTGATATTTACCCCCTTTAATTTTAAAGCAATTAATGTGTCTTGTATTTCTTCACTTAATAAGGGTATAAAACTAATTGACGTGGTTACCATAAAAGCCAGCTCATAGGGTAGTTTTAGTAGAATTAAGCCCTGTATCATTTTTCGAGAATTTGTAGTAGATAGAATCCCACCACACATAATAATTATTAACATTCTCAGTATGAATTGAAAACCAGAATTTAATCCACCGCTTGCTATTAATACAAAATTTCCAATCTCTATTAATGGTTCACCGGTTTTATTGAAAAGGATTTGTATTAGGAATATAATGAGAAAGGATAACATTAATCTTTTCATTTTTCTTAAATATCTAATAAAATTATATTTTACCAATAAGGCAAGAATAAAAGCTAGAAATACAATTATTAATAGATACAATATGTCTGTTTTAATAACAGCCAAGGTGGTTAAAGTACAAACTAAAATAAGTTTTGTTCTTGGATCTAATTCCATAGTAATCCTTCCTTAATTGTATATTCATCTACGATATATATCTCATCACAAAGCTCAGATAAAAAATTTTTATCATGGCTTATAATCATCATCCCTTTTCCATCTTTCTTTTGATCTGACAGTATTTTTAATAGATTTTTCTTATTCTTATCATCCAACCCAGTTGTTGGTTCATCTAATATTAAATATTCAGGATTATTTATTAACAATGCAGCAATTGCAAGTCTTTGCTTTTGACCAACACTTAGAGTAAATTGATTGTATTCAGCCTTTTCAATTAGATTTAGATCCCCTAAAAGTTCGAGGCATCTCTTTTTTAGACCATCCACTGATTTTCCTTTTAGCACAAAGGGAAACATCATTTCATCTAATACCGTAGAAGCAAATAGTTGTTTACTTGGGTTTTGAAAAAGATATCCAATTCTCTCTCCTATTTCCCAAAGAGGAGTAGTATTAATGGTTTTTCCATCAATGGTAATACTTCCTCCATCACATGGTAAAATACCCATTATCAATTTCCCCAAAGTTGTTTTTCCTGATCCATTTGACCCAAATATTCCTATTACCTTATCTCCTTCTATGGTATAATTTAATTTTTTAAATATCCATTGATTTGAATAGGCAAAATCTACATTTTTAAATTGAATTTGCATAGACTAATTCACCTGTCCCATATAATCTCGCATCATGTATGTAATATATATCATCTGCAATATCATCAAAGTGATTCTCATGTTCTACCATCAGAATGCCAACACCTAGTTGTTTTAAACTTATCAATTGCTTTCTTATTATATCTCTTTTGCTATGGTCAATTTGAGAAAATGCTTCATCTAATATTAAAAAAGGCCTATTCATTACAACAATGGAAGCGAAAACCACTAGTTGCTTTTCCCCACCAGAGCACTTCTTAGGATTTTTATATCTAATATTTTCTAATCCATATCGTTGAATAACCTCTTCTAGTATTTCATTGATTTTAGATGGTTCCATGGCTAGATTTTCTAAGCCAAAGGCTATTTCATCTTCAATGGTTGGCATAAACAATTGATTGTCTGATTCCTGAAATACTACGCCTAGAAATTTAGATATTTCCGGCAAACTTAAGTCTAATATGTTTGTCTTATTGTACTTTACACTGCCTTGAATACTTAAGTTTTTTTCATTGGTTAATACTCCACAGATTGCTTTACAGAAGGTAGATTTACCAATACCACTTTCTCCCTTCAATAAGATCATGTTACCTGGAAAAATATTTAAAGAAACATCTTTGAAAATATAATTACCTTCTTTTTCAAATTTAAAGCTAAGCCCTTGAATTTCTAGAATCATTGTAAATCTACCTCTATTAGGTATTTACACCAATTTTGTGCGAACTGATCCTTACTTATGATAATCATAAAAGGTCCTTCTCCTCTATCTTCTTTAGTTCCTAAGGGTTTTCCATCTACCTCATAGGCTAAATAGACATTGTCATCCTCCATTACCTTATCCATAGAGATAGCTGACGCAAAACCATCTACCGCGCTACATACTACGACTTCATACTTAGTCAGTTCAATGTCAATTTCTTTTAATAAATCATTCAACAATATACCTGAATAGGTATAAGGTGTTGGATCTGTGTTACTTGTATCCTTTATGACCTCAAAATCTACTTTACCAAAATCTATAATATCTTCCATAGTTAAAGTTGAAATTATCTCACCATTCTCTTTGAAAACAACTTTTTCATCCATATATTTCATAATGCTTTCTTGATTATTAGAATTATTAATAAAAATGCTTATAGCCAATATGGCTGCTAACACAATAATAACAATAAGAATAATTTTCTTATCCATAATTACCCCTCTTTTACCGATTTTAATTTTTTATAATGTATGGAACAAACATATCCTCATATCTAAAGTCACCATGATTCCCTTGTTCTCCAGATGAATGCATACCATGATCTGATACTAAAATCACTTTACCATCCCACTTATCCACAATCTTTTCAATATACTGATCTGTTTTAATTAGAACCTCTATGGTTCTTTCATCTAAATCACCAAATTGATGTCCAGCATCGTCTAATCCATGGAAATGGACTAATATAAAATCTAAATCCTTATTTTCTTGTAATTGTATGATGGTATTTTCAAATATCTCATCGTCAGTTGTCCCATTATCATTGTTATCAATACTGAAGATAGTCTCTGTGTTTAGACTTAAAATACTACCGTTTGATTCGATTAAAACATGATTTTTGTCCTTTAACTCATCAAATATTGTATTTACTTTCGGTTCTCTAAAGGATCTATCTACTACTCCATTTTTGATGGGTGGTTGCCCAGTCACCATAGCAGCATATCCAGCATTAGTTACAGGTTTGTATACTGTATTTACTCTTAGCGCTTCTCCCATGTTCTCTATAAATGGGATTTTATTATTTTCCTTTGCATATTTGTATTGATGGTAGCCAAATCCATCTACATAGATTACCATTACCTTTTCATTCTTCCCCAGATAATAAAGGCTATCTTCATAAGTATCCATGATGGAGCTACTTGGTGGATTAATAATGACCCCTGCTATATCCTGTATAATATCCCTGTTTTGGGGTTCCATATAATTAATGGCATTTTTACTAAGTTCAAGATATCCTGGTTCTGTAAAATATTCATATTCCCCATTTTTACCCATTACCAGTATTGTTTTTACCTCTTCTTCTGTAATAATATCCTTCAGGGCAATAACCTTTTTATATTTATACAGTGATATGCTGTTTTCTCCATTTATATTGGTTTCACCATCTAAATAGGGATAATAAGTCAGCTCTTCAAGCATCAAGTTACCTGGAGTAGTGTGAAAAATATTCTTTTCCTGGGAAATGATATTAATCCCAATCTCTAATTCACCTGATTCATCCACCACAATTATTTCTTTTAAATCTTTGATATTAGCATTTACTGGATGATTTGGGGCTTTGATGTCCCATCTCCCTTTACTCTTTATTATATAACAATCCTTTAGTTCATTCCCATTAAGTTGTGCAAATAGCCCATCATGCCCTACAAAAAGAACACTAAACTCATCACTTAAGGGCTGACTTTGCTGAATGATATCATGAACTAAAATAGCCTCAACTCTATCCTTATCCATATTTATTTTATTATATAAATCTACTTCCAAATCTTCTAATAAAACATTCTGTTTCACATCTCCTGTTACAATACAGGTTTTTAAATTTTCAGCTTTTTGTAATAATAGGGTTGTCGTTGTAAAAAGAGCTATTACAACGACAATAAATAAAGTGATTTTTATTTTTCTCATGACTTATTCCCCCCTAATTTCTTCATATTATTTATTTTTTTAATAATGTTATAGGCTATAACTCCTCCTATTCCACCAGAGAGCGCCCCACTACTTAAACTTATCACTAAAGGAATTAAGGGTAATTTGAAAAATACTAAATTTGAAAGATAAGTTCCGGTTAAATTTGCAGTTATCCCAGCAAGGAAGCAGTCCATCAAGGACCCTCCCCTGCTTCTTTTTATTAACCATAGTATGTCTATTGCCAAACCCGGCAGAGTATATGTCACTATACTCGCTACACCATGGGTGCCATATACACCGGTTACTAAGACAATTATGCCCTGTACTAAACCAATTAATGTCGCTGTCCCCCTTTTTTGTATTAAAGCGCCTCCCAATACAATCCACATCATATAAATTCCACCTGCAACTGTTCCACCGGGAATAAAAAGTGGACCTGTAATAATATGTGTCAAGGGAACAATAATTGGTTTTGTTGCAATGCCTAGTGCAGCCATCATTGCTATTAATATAATATCAAAAGTGGTATATCTCTTCATGATTATTCAGCCGTAACTTCTACGATTCCTTTTATCCATACATTTCCGCCGCCACCATCTAATACTAAGGTTGGAATATCATCAGCACTTGTCTCTTCTCCTTCTTCTAACATACCGAATAGTGTGGTTTCTAACTTTGCCTCTTCAGCAGAAATTTCTCCGCTAAATCCATCTTCAGCTGCTACGACAACGGTAGAGTAATCAGAAACTCCAGCAGCCTGCAATAGTTGGTCTACTTGGTAACCTGTCCAAATTACATCAAAATCTCCCTTTTTAGAAACTTTTAAAACTTCCTTTGTAACCATTTCCAAGTCTTTAGCATCATCCTGGGTAAATTCTGTCCCATTTATAGTCATGGAAAATTCTATAGTTTCTTGCTCTTCACTTTCTTCAGATTCCTCTGCCTCTTCAGAACCTTCTGTCTCAGTTGCTTCCTCTTGGGATGATCCCTCTGGTTCATTTGCTTCTTGAGCACATCCTGTCATAAGTGTAAATAACAACATAAGTGCCATTAAAATAATGATTAATTTTTTGTTATTCATAAAAATCCTCCTTTTTTATTTCATATTTATACTAACAATATCCTTAATATCCTCACCTTGATTGTGAACATTAAAGACATTGACTGTATCTTGATAAATCAATGCTTCGGTGAAATCCTCAATTTCAATCTCATCATTTGCACTTGTGGTTATTAAGCAGGTTCCATCCCTTATTACTCCCACTGCATCAAGAATACTCATTAAAGGAATAGCTTTTTCCCCTTGAAATTCAACCACTTCATCCTGATATTTTTCTAAAATATTCTCCATACTGATAAAAGCTGTATCACCATCAACCATATATAGGATATCCTTCACATGCATACCCTTTGGTAGATCTGGGGATAGAAATAATGGACAGCTATCTCCAGAAATCTTTATATATCCCGTTAGGAATATTTCCCTTGACTCATTTTTTTCAAGACCATCAATACTTTCTATGTATATTTGCTCGGCTTGGCTTCTCCCAGAATAGTTATCTATAAGATTCCTAGTTTTTATAGCCTTATCCACTGATTCATAATAGGTATAATCCTCTTGTTCTAAAGGTTTAGATGCTGCTTCTAGAATAACTATATTTTTTATACTTTGTACCTCTGCTGTAAGCATTTCAAAACCTGCAAGATTTCCAACCCAGTACATAGCTCTTTCTTCATTTATTCCAACTCTAAGAGGCTGGTGTTTTTCCTTAATGGGTTCTCCCTCTGCTTCATAGAATAGGATAATATCCTTATTATCTAATATCTCCTTTGGTACTTCGATGGAATATCCATCTGCTGCATAAAATCGAATTCCGTTATAGTCATTTTGTTTTGTATTAAACTGAGTTAATATGTCTTCTAGCTTTACTCCTTTAACATTTAAGCTAGACACTTCTCCACTGGATGAAATATTCGTTAACTCCTGCTCAACACTTTCCATTGTTAGAATGTCCTCCAATAGAATAGTTTGTGTATCTTGTTCAAGTCCTTGAATTTCTAGCTCATAATCCTTAAACTCTGCTTCCATTTCACCCGAATCCTGACTTTTCAATGACTCTTGATTGGAACAACCACTGATTAATATGGTTAATAAAAGAATTCCAGTAAGCAACTTTGCCTTCATATTAAGATTCCCCTTTCTTTAATTGTAGATAATGAATATTTTCAATACTATAATTAACCGCTGTTGTTATAGCATCACTACTTTCCGTAGCACCAGTTATTGCAACAACTTCATTTGGGTGTTTGTCCATCATTACAACAGTCTTTAAAGTATTATCTATGCTTTTTCCAATATACCTACCTAAATACCAGTCTTCTTTAATGTAACCACCATAATCCGGTGTTTCATTTTCCTCAATTATGTATATTCCCTCAATAATTCCCTCATCCATTTGAATAACTGTAACCAGAGAAATAAAATCTATTGAACCCTGGACTTCTAAAAATTGAACCAGCTTTCTTGAGCCATTTTTCTCTATCAGAAAACTTTTTATAATATTTTGATTTACATTTTCATTTTGGCTCCACTTATCCATAACTGTAAACTTATCATAATGCTCCTTCAACCATTTCTCCTGTGCACTCATTTGACAACCAGATAACATATATAATGAAAATGTGAATATTAATATAAGAATTAGCTTTTTCAATCTTATCATCCCTTTAGATAATAATTTTGTAGAAAGTATATACTTTCTACAAATAAAAAAATTCCTTTCAATAGAAAGGAATTTTTGCAACCAAAATAAAGTAAAATATACTTTATTCTACTCTAGATACTCCTTTCCAAGCGGGAGGCATAATCGTTTCCAACTATACCCTATCGGCTAATAAACCACCCTATGAAGGTCGATTAGCTCGGAGATAATTTATTAAAGTTTAACTTATCACTATAATCATACATGCTATGCATATAAATGTCAATAAAATAACAATGATTTTCAGAAAATTTAAATATTAAAAAACATAACCCGTATTTTTCTGTGTAAAAGTATGACCCCTAGGATTTAAAAATCTCGAGAAACTAATTCCCCCCTTCTGCCCCCTTGCTAAGTACAGGCTATGTAAAGAAAAAGGTAGTTCCTTCTCCTATTTTACTATCCACCCATATGCTTCCTCCATGATCTTCAACAATTTGCTTGCATATTGCAAGACCAAAGCCTGCACCTCCAAATTCCCTTGAACGAGATTTCTCTCCTCGATAAAAACGATCGAATATATGGGGTAAGTCTTCACTTGCTATTCCAGTTCCTGTATCTTGAATAGCTATCAAAAGAAAACTGCCTTCATTAGTTATTCTTATTGTTATTTTTCCATCGTCTTCTATATATCTTTTAGCATTACTTATTATATTCTCGAATACTTGTTCAATACGGATTTTATCTGCTTTAACTGGTATTGAAAGAAAAATTTCTTTTATTGAAAGGCTTATTCTACTATCAATAAATTCCATTTCGATTACATTTAAAATTTCCCTTAACATTTTTTGACTATCATGCTGTTCTAAATCCATTCCTAAGTTCTTTAATTCAAATTGAGAGAATAAAAAGAGGTCATCAATTAATCTATCCCTCTTTTTCTTATTATCATGTACAATTCCATCCTGCAATCCTTCGACATAACCTTTAATTGAAGACATTGGTGTGCGTAAATCGTGGGATATGCTTGCAATAAGTTCATTTCGAGAATTTTCGTAGGCAGCTTGTTTCTCTAAGGATTCTTTTAAATGATATGTCATCAACTGAAATGCAGTACAGAAACGCCCCATTTCATCCTTATTCTTATAATCAATTTCAAAATCTAAATCACCCTCCATAATGCTTTTTGTCGCTGAATTTAACTCTTTTAGTGGTTTAAGAATTTTCTTGGTAATTAACCAGGTTAATAGGATGGCACAGATCAAAAATATACCCGTTAATGAAGTGATTATAAGAATAATATTTCTACCACTTTCTCGAGGAAAATTACCCCCAATTGTCTGAATACCACCTATTGACATTAAAAGAAAAATACTAATATAAATACCTACTAATAAAACAATCACCTTTAACCGTATACCTGTTTTCATCTATTACCTCCGTCAAATTTGTAGCCTACTCCCCAAACAGTCTTTATCAATTGTGGATTTGAAGGATCTTCTTCTATTTTTTCTCTTATTTTTTTAACATGAACCGTCACAGTGGTTATATCTCCATATTCATCAAATCCCCATACATTTTGAAAAATTTGTTCTCGACTTAAAACCTGATTTGGGTGAAGGGCAAAAAGTCGTAGGACTTCAAATTCCTTTGCAGAAAAATTTATAAATTGATTGTTTTTTTAACTTCATAGGCATAGGCATTCAAATTTATCTCAAGCCCATTCAATTTTAAGACATTTAAGTTCTCCACTACAGTCGAAAGCTGATTATACCTTCTTAATTGAGCCTTTACCCTGGCAACAACCTCTCCTGGACTAAAGGGTTTTACCATATAGTCGTCTGCTCCTAATCCAAGTCCTAAAATTTTGTCTACCTCTCTCTTCTTAGCACTTAACATAATGATTGGTATAGAGGATTCCGAGCGTATGATTCTACAAATCTCCATACCATTTAGTTATAACCAATTATAAATATTAAAGAGAACTACACAAAATGAATATTATGTTTCCTAATATTATATCCATGTATAGTTTAATATCAAATAGATAAGGTACATACTTAATAGTACTATACCTTCCTTCTTAGTTATTTCTTCATTATTTTTACCCCTTGAAAATAACCGGAAAGTAATTAGTATAATAACCATAGTTGGAATTTGTAGCTTGTAAAAATTCAATGGAACATCTAATCCTCCTGATGTTACAGCTGCAGCACTACCAACAACAAAGAGTACATTTAAGATATCAGCTCCAACTATATTACCTATTGCAAGTTCACCATGTCCCTTTCTAACAGCAGTAATGGCTGTTACTAATTCAGGTAAACTTGTACCAAATGCAATTAAGGTAGCTGCGATTATACTTTGGGGTATACCCACACGAATAGCTGAAATTTCCACTGCAGGAATAAGTATTTTAGATGAACCTATTACTAAGAAAATTCCAAAAAACAACTTTAGCATTTGTATTAATATAGAATTTTTTTCTTGGTCTAAAACCTCTTCAGTAATAGCAGCTTCATTTTCCGTATATAAGCTTTCTTTACCTTCTTGGCTTCCATGGGAAATCGGATTTTTAGACCATTTAATCGAAGTATAGATATACCCTACTAATAATGCAAGGAATAACCAACCTATCCATTGACTAATATTTCCTTTACCTCCTGATAAGAACGGAAGACAAACAAAGGCAAGTAACATTCCTGCCCATACCTGAATTTTCCCTTGGCGTTCAACAACAACCTTATCTACTGGTAAATGTCCTAAAATTGCTGCTATACCAATAATTAGACCCGTATCAGCAATAATAGAACCGATGGCGTTACCTAATGCAAGATCAGGAATTCCATTTATTGCAGCTAAAACTGATACTGAAGCTTCGGGAAGGGTTGTCCCTAAAGAAACTATAGTAGCTCCAATTATCATCTTGGAAACGCCCCAGCGAAGTGAAAGTTTAACAGCTTCATCTACTAATAAGTCTGCCCCTTTGCTTAGAGTATAAAGCATTACACAAATGGTAAAAACTAAACCAAATGTTGGAAATATATTTAAATAACTATGAATAATTGCTTCCATTAAAATATTCCTCCTCTTATGTTTTAAACTTAAATTGTATTATATAAACACTATAAAATATGTCAAAAAAATAAGAAACCCTACAAAAAATATAAGCTAATTCAATTAGCCTGTATTTTTTGTAGAGTCTCACTAGACAAAAATGCCATTAAAGCCAGGAATTTTATTTCCGAGATGATGACTTTAATCCCTTATAAAGGTCAGTTACTCCCTCTTACTATCTAAGTATAAAAAGAAATCACATATTTGTCAAATTATTTTATATTATAAACTTGATTTTTTAATATTACGGTTTAGTGCTTGGTTTCAATGTCCTAAAAATGTCACTTTTTCTTGTTTATAAGAATAAACTTTACCAAGAGGAGGTAACATTATGTCTATTAAATCTATTGTCTATAAATTGTTTGCTAAGAAACAACCACAATCAGATCATATTGATGTTAAGCTAGAAACTCTAAATATTAAAATGTCCCGACTTACTAACCCAGATATCCCCCATGAGGTAACAATAGTAGTACCAAGGGCAGAAATTAGAAGAAAATTTGATGAAAGTAATAGTCTAGTTGAAGAGGAAATTATCCTTAATAGTATTACGATAGTTCACGCTCCTAGACATGAACTTGCTGGTTCATCCACTGCTCCACCTGAAATTCCAGCTAGATTTATTAATCAGAAGATATCACCATGAAGAGAAAATAAGATAAATTGCAATATTACAATTTTTAGATTAAGATAGTTTATATAGTTGACAGGAGTGAATATATTGAAAAGTTCTAAAACATTATATCAAAATCATAGATCTAAATATGAAAAATTATATAATAAATTGGAGAAAGAAATACATTCCATAGGGTTCTATAGACTGGTTACTTTTTTGACTGGATTTATTGTAGCTATATTTTCTTATCGAATAGAGTTATATTACTTATTTTGGAGTTCTTCCATTGTTTTTTCATCTTTATTTATATATTTAGTCATAATACATCATAAACTTGAAAACTTCAATAATTATGTAAGGTCTATTACAAAAATTAATAAGGATTCCATAGATAGACTAGATGGGAAATGGGTTGATTTTCAAGATATAGGTCAAGAGTTTCAAGATGAAAATCATGAATTTTCACAGGATCTTAATATCTTTGGTAGAGGTTCTCTTTTTCAATGGGTTAATACTACTAACACACTCTATGGTAGAAAAAAACTTAAAGAATTTCTAACAAATCCCTTATATAAAAAAGAAGTTATATTAGAAAAGCAAGAAGCATTAATTGAACTTGGAAAAAAACGATGGTGGAGACAAAGATTTCAAGTAGAGGCAATGCAGATTAATGAAAAAATAAGAGAAGACATAAAACTATTTAATTGGATTAAAAATCCCAATTCTCTATACGCTAGAAAAGAAATGATCTATATCATAAGATTACTCCCTACTATCACTATAATATCTTTCCTGCTAGCCTTCGTATATCAAACTATTCCAAGCATCATTCCTATGCTTGCGTTATTACTACATATCGGTTTAATGCTATTAGATGTAAAAAAAAGAAATATCGTATTGCGTAATATATATACCTTTCAAAAAAACATTAAAGTTTATGGAAGAATGCTTGAGCACTTTGAAAAAGCTAACTTTAAATCTAAATATATAAATAATATAAAGGATAAAATCAAAACTCAAAATGGTCTTGCTGCATTTGAACAATTACGCATGCTTCAAAAAATAGTAGATAGTATTTCTAATAGAAGTAATCTATTTTTTTTCATTATAAATATTGTCCTACTTTGGGATTACCAGTGCATGGTTAGTTTAGAAAATTGGAAGAAACAATCTGCACATTTAACAGAGAAATGGATTCAATCTCTAGGAGAGGTGGAGGCTCTATCCAGTCTTGCTATTATTAACTCTGATTATCCAGATTGGGCAATACCTGAACTTACAACATATCCATCAATGTTAAAAGCTAAAGAGTTAGGTCATCCTCTATTAACAAATGAACAAACTTTTAATGATATAAAAATAGACAAATCTAGTAGAATATTACTAATTACAGGCTCTAATATGTCTGGGAAAAGTACTTTATTAAGAACTACAGGGATAAATCTTATATTAGCATATGTAGGTGCACCAGTATGTGCCCAAAATTTTAAATGCTCTATCATGAGAATATTTACATGCATGAATGTCAGTGATAATTTAGAAAAAGGAATCTCTTCCTTCTATGCAGAACTATTAAGAATTAAAAATATATTAGAAGCTACCAAAGAAAATATACAGGTATTCTTTTTACTTGATGAAATATTTAAAGGTACAAATTCCTATGACAGGCATTTAGGGGCAAAGATGTTAATCAATAAACTTTTAAGGCAAAATTCAATTGGTTTAGTTTCAACCCATGATTTAGAGCTAGGAGAATTAGAGGAAGAAAATAATTATATAGCTAATTATAATTTTCAAGAATATTATAAGGATAATCAAATATTTTTTGATTACAAACTAAGGAGAGGAGTATCCACTACTCGAAACGCCTTATATCTAATGAAGATGATTGGTATTGAAGATTAATTTTTGTTGAACTTTAAAAAAATGACCATTAATAAATCTGAGGCTATTAAAGCCTCAGATTTATTTTTTTAACTCTTATTAAATAAATTGTTTATCCTACTCCATTCATTATCTATTATATAGAAAATAACTAAAGGCATCTTTAGTTTCTCCGTATATTTCTCCTTTTTCAAGGAAATTTCTTGCATGGATAAGTTTCTTTTCATAGGTTATCGATTGATTATCAAAGACATAGGCATAATCATAACTTCCTTCTTCAACCCAGCCCATAAAGGTATATGCGTGGGTTGGTCTTCCATTTTTATCTCCCTTATCATCGGTTGTAAAGCAAATATCTCCTACTCTTAATTTTGTATAGTCCCTTTCCTTAACCCATCCATTATCATATAGGAAGGGTAATAGATAATCTATGTTTCTCATGGTATTTGGTACATTTACCCCTACTCGTCTTAATACTTCTGATTGAAAATATACACAGGCATTTGATGTGCTTCCTCTGTTTAAACTCATTGCCCTTTGGGCTATACTTCTTCTATTTGCTTGGGATGAAAGATAGTTTGCTGCTGCACTTCCTACCCCTGCATAACCCTTTACTGAGGTAAACTCGCTATATACATTTTTATCTCCAGATTTTCTATATGATCTTACTTTATAGTAATTTCCCTTTGACCATGCTCCTTTTGTGTCTGTATAACTGGTTTTATTTGTATTTGCTAGATACTCAAAATTTCCCGAAGCGCTACTTGCTTTATATATCTCATAGCCTGTGGCTCCTACGGATGTATTCCAAGATACCTCCATTTTATTTGACTGCTGTCTTTTTGCTGTGAAGTTGTTTGGGGTTAATAGCATTGCCTTTGCTGAGCTTGAACCTGAAAGATCTCCGTAGGCTTCTGCTTCTCCATCTATTGTATATGCCTTAACCTTATAATAATAGGTCTTATCATAGGTTCTACCTTTATCTTTATAAGAGGTACTTTCAACATCCGCTACTTTTTTATATTCTCCATCACTACTTTCTGAGCGATGAACCTCATAGCCTGTTACTCCATTTATTCCTTTCCAGCTTAAATCAATTTGATCATATCCACCGGTTTTTGCGCTAAGTCCTTGAGGTGCCTTTGGAATTGCTATCCACTTTGCATATATATTTATATCTTCTGTAACTAAATTCTTTTCAAAGTCCCATTCTTCTTTAAAATTTTCATCCTTATACCAATTTACAAATATATGGTCTTTCTTTTCTATTCCCTTTGGTTTTGGTATTTTATTATTCCATTCAACTTCTATTGATTCTAGTTTGTCTCCTCCATTGGAATTAAATATTATATCATATTTATTAATAACCCAATTTGGATGTAGCTGTATGTTCTCGGACTTTACTTCAAAGGCTTGTCCCTCTTCTATAAACTCTCCTGTCCCATCCTTACTTGTATTCCATCCTGTAAAGGTATGACCTTCCTTCTCAAGGTTTCCTGTATTTTGTAAGGCTATAACTTGATCTCCATTTTTATATCTTCCATCATCCTTAGGTACAATACCATTTTCGCTACCACTATCTATATATTCTACCCCGAAAAATGGCTCTGCTAAATATCCAAAGGTATCTTCTTCATATCCAGTTTTGCCATCAAGATATAACAATAATAAGTCTTGAGAACATCCCTTAAAAATATTTTTTCCCATCTTTGGCGCGTCGCCTAAGAATTCTAAGCGTTCTAAATTTACACAATCTGAAAAAGCAGAACTTTCTATCGCTAGGATATTATCTTCAATAATAACCCGCTCTATTGTCTCATTTTCAGAAAAAGCCCCTCTTCCAATCTTTTCTACTATAACTTCCTTTCCATCCACTTCTATAGTCTGTGGAATCTCTAAGATACTATTTTCTCCTTCATAACCTCTAATTGTAATCTTTTCACTCCAGACACTATATACAAAACCATCTTCTGTTTTTTCTGTACTATAAACCTGTGCATAGACCACTGCTCCTAATACTAGTGCTAATAAAATAATTATACCTGATAAAATAATAGTTCTTTTTTTCAAAGTACTCCCCCTTATAGTATTGTTTTTACAGATTAAACATTTTTTTATTTAAGTACTCATATAATATATACCCCTAATAAAAATAAAAAGTTTTTATAATTTTATATAATTACTTGTATTTCTTTATGTAACTCATTGACTATTTTCTTTTTTTATTGTATTTCCCCAATGTGCAAGTGTTTGGAGTGCCGGATTTTCCTAATCAGAAAAAACTGCATACTTGTTTTAATAATTGTAGTTGATATAATATTACCAAATAAATATTAGACAAGTCAAAATAAATTTAATGGAAATGAGATAAAAATTGAGGATTGATTTTGAAGTTATATCTGATGAAAAATTAGGTCATATTAAGGGTTTCAAGATAAGTCACGATATATTAGAAGGATTTATCACAGTATTAAGGAATAGTTAATATTACAAAAAAACACTAACACTAAATGAATTTTGAAAAGCTGTAAATAATGGATTAAGTATCCATTATTTACAGCCTTAATTTTATAGCTATATACCAAAACTAAAAATCTATAAATCTAATTTTTGAGCAAAGGATTCGATTTTTTCTTTCATTAAGCTATTCATAGGATAGATAAAATATAAAGGCCTCTTTATATAGTAATCTTGTAAGGAAAGATAACATAATTCCCCTCTTTTCACCTCTTCCTTCGCCACTTCTTCATACATAAAGGAGATGGCATTTGTGTTATATAATACCTTCTTAATTAAGCTAAAACTACTTATTTCATAAATTTTTGAAAATGAATGAATAGAATCATTATTTTGATATAAATAATTTTCAAATATCTCCCTTGTTCCTGAGCCACTTTCCCTTAGGATTAATGGAAATTTATGTAAATCTGTCAAAGTAGACTTTTCACCTTCTAAGGGATGACCTTTCTGTGCAACTGGAAGAAATTTTGTATTGCAAAACTCACGATAATGGAAAAGTGATTTATCAAATATTCCCTCGATAAAAGCACAATACAATTCATTATTTAAAAGCATATCAATGATTAATTTTGTATTCTTAACGGTAACAGAAAATAGCTCCTCTTGGTTTAACATATAGAAATTTAAATAGGATGGCAGGTAGTAATCAGCTATAGAGAGCGTTGCACCAATCTTTAGTGGTGTTTCTATGCTCTTTAGTGTATTAATGAGTTGATCTTCATTTGCAAGTTGAAATTTTGCATAGTTATATAGCGCTTTCCCTCCAGAAGTTAAATGAACAGACTTACCTTGTATATCTATTAGATTACACCCATAGTACTCCTCTAATTTTCTAATATGTTGTGTCACCGCAGGTTGTGTTAGATTTAAAGCATTAGCTGCTTTAGTATAACTTCTAAGCTGAACCACTTTTATAAATGTAAATATTTTTACATCAAGCATGTTATCATCTCCAAATTAATAACATTATAACATATATTTATATATAATAATAATTCATAATTTGATATTATGCTTTCACTAATGTAGAATTTTACTATAACAACTAAGGAGGACGATTAATGAAAATTTTTTTTAATTACTTACCTGGTATTATTCTCGCTTTATTAATTGCTATAATTGCTCGATGTATTGAATCTATGATGCCAATCCACCTTATCGGCGATTCAGTTATTGCCCTATTCTTAGGAATGTCGATTAATCAAATAAAAAAACCTAACAAGATGATACAATCAGGTTTAAAATTTACATCTAAAAAAATCCTTAAATTTTCTATTATTTTATTGGGTGCATCCCTAAGTATAGGTACAATTTTTAATGTTGGACGAATATCCTTAGCAGTTATGATTTTTACACTTTTGACCTGTTTTGGAGGCGGTTACTTTATTGGAAAATTGTTGGGTTTAGACTGGAAACTTTCTAATTTGATTTCTGCAGGTACAGGTATCTGCGGTGGTTCTGCCATTGCAGCTATGGCACCTGTTATTAATGCAGAGGATAAGGATGTGGCCTATGCCCTGTCCGCAACCTTTATCTTCGATATGGCAATGGTTATTTTATTCCCAATTATGGGACAAGCATTGGGATTAAATGATATGGCTTATGGACTTTGGGCTGGAACAGCCGTTAATGATACTTCCAGTGTTGTAGCAGCTGGGTTTGCTTACAGTGAAGCAGCAGGAGATTTTGCGACAATGGTAAAACTTACACGCACACTTTCTATAATACCCACTGTATTAATATTCTCTTTTATTAATTTAAAATTAAATGTAAAAACAGATACAACTTTGGGAACTACTAATATCCACCAAAGTAAAGTTAAGATTTCATCACTTTTTCCATGGTTTATTTTAGCCTTTGTAGGAATGTCATTAATTAATAGTGTTGGTTTAATCCCAGTTACTATTTCTTCAGGTTTGAAAACTATAAGCAAGTTTCTGATGGTTTCAGCCCTGGCAGCAATAGGAATGAATACCGACTTTCAGGAAATGAAAAAGTCAGGTATAAACCCTATGATTCACGGATTAATCATCTCTACATTGGTAGTAATTGTTGCAATATCAGTTATAAACTTTATTGGAATAGTTTAGAAAATCCACTATTCCCAGTTTCATTCCAATGAAACTGGGGATCAGATCATCATAATACAACCTGCACATAACATTCCTTTTTATTATCCTGGAAGGGGATTATATTCCCATTAATAAACTCCCCATCTAATGTTATTTCAGTCCTACCAAGTCCTATATTTTCTACATTAATATTATATTTACAACCTCTGAAAAATCTTTTCACCTTATATTTCCTAATCTCATCAGGTAAACAGGGTTTTATTCTGAGCCCATCATAGTCTGGACATATGCCAAGTATTTCTTGGCTGATATTTACAAAAGACCAAGCTGCCGTTCCAGTAAGCCAACTATTTTTGGCTTGACCTAATGAATGGCTTTCTCTACCACCTATAGTCTGGCTGTACACATAGGGTTCCGTTTTGTGTATTTCACTAAATTCCTCTATATAGGCTGGGCATATTCGTCGATAAATATCAAATGCTTTATTGCCTCTTCCAAGTTTCGTTTCAGCAATGCTAATCCAAGGGTTATTGTGACAAAAGATTGATCCATTTTCCTTATAACCTGGTGGATAACTTGTGATTTCTCCAAGCTCTATATGATATTTAGTATAGCATGGAGAGAGGAGCTCCACTCCGAAATCATTAACAAGATTTTCATAAACAGAGTCCAAAGCCTTTTCAGCTAATCCATTTTCAATACCTATCCCAGCCATTACACACATACCCTGAGGCTCAACATATATTTTGCCTTCTTCACATTCATTGCTTCCTACTTTGTTTCCATAGGCATCATATGCACGCAAAAACCAATTTCCATCCCATCCATTCTTATATATTGCTTCCTCCATATTTTTTACATTGTTAATAATTTCTTCCCATTCATGAACCATACCCAAACGCTTACAAAGTTCTGCATATTCTTTCCCATATTTTACAAACATTCCTGCAATAAATATACTCTCTGCAATATTACTCTCATAATTGGAGCTTATTTGAAAGCTCTCTCCCGGTTCAGTGGAAAAACAATTCAAATTCAGGCAATCATTCCAATCTGCCCTCCCGATTAGAGGAAGACCATGGGGCCCAATATGGGAAATTGTATATTGGATACTTCTTCTTAGATGCTCTAATAATGTTTTTTCACTACCCGGTTTATTATTAAATGGTACAAGTTCATTTAAGATATCACTATCTCCGGTTTCTTTTATGTAGGAAATAGTACAAGCAATCAACCATAGAGGATCATCGTTAAAACCTGATCCAACACTATGGTTGCCACGCTTAGTAAGTGGTTGATATTGATGATATGTGCTACCATCTTCAAATTGAATCGATGCAATATCAATAATTCTCTCCCGAGCTCTTTCAGGAATTAAGTGAACAAAACCTAAAAGATCTTGACAACTATCTCTAAATCCCATGCCTCTACCTGTACCACTTTCAAAATAACTAGCACTTCTACTCATATTAAAGGTAACCATACATTGATATTGATTCCAAATATTTACCATTCTATTAACCTTTTTATTGGGACTTTCAACTTGATAGCGAGATAGTAAATTATTCCAATAATCCTTTAATCTCTTAAACTCAAGGGAAACAGCCTGAATAGAATGAAACTTTTCTAATACCCTCTTAGCTTCTTTCTTATTAATGATATTTTTATCCATCCATTTATTTTCAGGCTGGTTTTGTGCATATCCTAGTATAAATATAATATCTTTACTTTCTCCCGGTCCTAAGGATAAATCAATTTGATGGCTTCCTATTGGATACCAACCATGGGTTATAGAGTTTTCACTACTCCCCTCTGCAACTACTTTAGGATTATCAAATCCTCCTAAAACACCAAGGAAAAGATTCCTATCTGTATCAAATCCCGAAATTTCATGGTTTACACCAAAATATGCATAGTGATTTCTGCGTTCTCTATATTCACTCTTGTGATATATAGTCCCCTCTTCCACTTCTACCTCTCCAATATTTAAATTTCGTTGAAAGTTTTGAGCATCATCCACTGCGTCCCAAAGGCACCATTCCACAAAACTATGTAATTTGATATCTTTATGTACTGAAGATTTATTACTTAAAGTTAGATTATGAATCTCACAATTTTCATCCAGAGGTACAAAACATGTCAATTTACTACTAATATCATCCTTTTCACTTTCAATTATCGTATATCCTAATCCATGGCGACATTCATATTTATCTAGGGGAGTCTTAGAAGGAAGAAATCCTGGATTCCAAGCTTCATTATTATTCTCTTTTATATAGTAATACCTACCCCCATTATCAGTTGGGACATTATTATAACGAAAACGAGTAATACGTTGTAGCCTTGCATCACGATAAAAACAATATCCCCCTAAAGTATTTGAAATTAAGCTAAAGAAATCCTGATTACCTAGATAATTAATCCATGGCAAAGGAGTATAAGGTGTTGTTATAACATATTCTTTATTAGTATCATTGAAATAACCAAATTTCATTTTTTTACCTCCCCACTTAATCGATTTCGTAGATATCTTATATTTTAAACTATATGATTGAAATAATCAATTAAAAGTCAAATATAATATAAAAATTATTTAAAAATTAAAAAAATTAAGGATTGACATAGTATTTTTTTAAGCATATAATAAGTTTAAGAAATATACGAAATCGTGTTCGTTAAATACATATGAACAAAAGAGGTGTATTGGTTGGTAACTATTAAAGATATATCAAAAAAATGTGGATTTTCTACTTCTACAATAAGTAAAGCTTTAAATGGCTCTTCAGAAATTGGAGAAGAAACCTCATCACTCATAAGGAAAGTAGCTAATGATATGGGATATTTCCCAAATGCTGCAGCTAGACTGCTTAAGACAAATCGTTCTAATAATATCGGTGTATTGTTTATTGATGAAATGCAAAGTGGTTTAGCTCATGAATACTTTTCAGCTGTTTTAAATAGTCTCAAAGTTGAGGCAGAGCGATTAGGATATGATATTACCTTTATCAGTCACAACATAGGTAAAATGCCTATGAGCTATTACGAACATTGTAAATATCGGAATTGTGACGGTGTTGTTATTGCATGTGTTAATTTTAATGACCTATCGGTAATAGAGCTTATACAAAGTGAAATTCCTACTGTAACCATTGACCATATCTTTAATGATAGTACTGCGATATTATCAAACAATCTACAGGGAATTAAGGATTTAGTATACCATATTTATGAATACGGACATAAAAAAATTGCTTTCATACATGGAGAAAACACTTCGGTTACTAACAGGCGTATTGCAGGATTCCACAACGCTTGTAAAGAGCTTGATATAGAAATACCAGATTATTATATTAAAGAAGCTCGATATCATGACCCAAAATCAAGCGGATTAGCAACAAGAGAACTCTTACAACTTTCGGTCCCACCTACTTGCATTATGTATCCTGATGACTTTTCCTTTATCGGTGGCATGAATGAAATCGAAAAACATGGACTAAAAATACCTGATGATATAAGTGTTACTGGTTATGATGGAATTTATCTTTCCCAGGTATTAAGACCTAAACTCACTACCTTCCAACAAAATACAGAGGCTTTAGGAAGAGAAGCTGCGATAAATATAGTCAAGTCAATTGAAGATAAAAAGACTTATGTTCCAAAACAAATTTGGATTGAGGGGAAAATGTTGATTGGAAATTCGATTAAAAAAATCGAATTCTAATATATTGCTTCTACTAACTTTAAGAAGCAAAAAAATGGCAGGGGAGGAGATATGATGATGAAACTTAAAAAGTTAATGACATTAGCACTTATACTTATTATGGTGCTTTCACTTGTAGCATGCGGAACCAATACAGAGGATACTGGTTCTGATGAGGAAAACGGTGCTGAGAGTGGTGCAGAGACTGAAGAAGTAGAGCAGGGTAAAGTGCTAAACATCTGGGGATGGAATGATGAATTCCAAGGCTTATTCGAAAACTATTTCGAAGGTGCAGGATTAGTGCCTGAGGGAATAGAGGTAAAGTTTACCATCGTTCCTAACGATGACAATGCCTATCAAAACGCTCTTGATGAAGCTTTGCAAAATCAAGCAACAGCTTCAGACGACGAGAAAATTGACATGTTCTTAATTGAGGCTGATTATGCACTTAAGTATTCAGACAGTGATTACACTCTAAATATTATTGATGATGTAGGTTTAACATCCGGGGATATTTCTGGTCAATATCCTTATACCCAGGAAATCGTAACCGATAGTAATGGTGCTATCAAGGGTACTTCTTGGCAAGCAACCCCTGGATTATTTGCTTATCGAAGATCCATTGCTGAAGATGTATTAGGAACAGATGATCCTAATGAAATACAGGAAGCCTTGTCCACTTGGGATAAGTTTTATGATGTAGCAGAAAAGGCTAAAGCAAAGGGTTATAAAATGCTTTCCGGCTACGATGATTCCTATCGTACATTTTCAAATAATGTGTCTGCACCTTGGATAGACGATAATAATACAATAATTATTGATGATAATATCAAAGAATGGATAGAACAAACAAAATCTTTTACCGATAATGAATATAACAACAAAACTTCTCTATGGGATGATCAATGGGCAGCAGATCAAGGACCATCAGGAAAAGTATTTGGCTTCTTCTATTCAACATGGGGAATTAACTTCACATTATTAGGCAACGCCCTTGATACACCTCTTCCTGATGGAGTTTCAGCCACAGGTGATCCAGAAAAATTTGCAGAAGCAACAGAGGGAAATGGTATTTTCGGTGACTACGCAGTATGCTATGGTCCACAAAACTATTACTGGGGTGGAAGTTGGCTTTGTGCAGCAGCAGGCTCAGATAATCTTGATCTAGTTAAGGAAATCATGAAAACCATGACCTGTGATAGTGAAACATTAACCACTATTACAAAGGATACACAAGACTTCACAAACAATATTGAAGCAATGGAAGCATTAGCTGCAGACGATTCTTTTGCATCAGCTTTCCTCGGTGGACAAAACCATATTAAATTATTTACAGAGTCCGCTAAAGGTATAGATATGAGTAATATTTCACCCTATGATCAAGGCTTAAATGAAGGAATACAAACTGCTTTTAGAGATTATTTCAATGGCACTGTTGATTATGACACAGCTCTTAATAATTTCTATACCGCAGCTATAGAAAAGTATCCTGATCTAAATCGTCCAGAATAATAATAATCTAAAATGGGGCGCGGGATTACCGCACCCCCTTTTGTCATATCGAGGTGACCTATGAAAACCTTGTTAAAGAAAAAAAACAACTCCATAAGCTATGCAAAATGGGGCTATATCTTTTTAATCCCCTTTTTTGCCATATATATTATTTTTCATTTAATTCCTTTATTTTCAACCTTTTATAATAGTTTTTTTGAAAACTATATGAGTGGTCTGAACCAGATTGGACCTAATTTTGTAGGGTTTGAAAATTATAAAACTATTTTATTTGAGACGGATTTGCCTAAATATGCGGTAAACACTATGCTAATATGGATCATTGGGTTTATTCCTCAAATTGTCGTATCTATGCTATTGGCTATTTGGTTTACTAATGCCCGTTTAAAACTAAAGTTTACTAGTTTTTTTAAAACCGTCATATATATGCCAAATCTAATTATGGCTGCAGCATTTTCCATGCTATTCTGGGCATTATTTTCAGATATTGGCCCTATAAATAACCTATTAGTAGCTCTTGGGTATGAACCCTATCGATTTTTGGCAGAGATATCTGGTAATAGGGGTCTAATTGCTTTAATGAATTTTCTTATATGGTTTGGAAATACAACTATACTTTTAATGGCTGGAATTATGGGTATTGATACATCTATATTTGAGGCAGCTCAGATTGATGGTGCCAATGCATGGAAGACTTTTTGGAAGGTTACCCTACCATCCATAAAGCCTATTTTAGTCTATGTATTTCTCACCTCATTAATTGGTGGCATACAAATGTTTGATGTTCCACAAATCTTAACCAATGGTAGAGGTGGTCCAGATAGGACTGCAATGACAATGATTATGTATTTAAACAACCACCTTTTCAGTAAAAATTATGGTCTTGCCGGTGCCTTATCTGTTATTTTATTTATAATAACAGCAATATTAAGTGTTATTATTTATAGAAACCTTACGGAAAGGGAAGATAAACCTAAAAAGGATCATAGAAAAAATAGTCGCAATATTATAAAAGGAGGTGCTAAGTAATGTCCTTACATAGGTTAAATAAAATTGTATGCTACATTGTTCTTATACTACTTACCATCTTGTGTCTCTTCTCCTTTTATCTATTGATAGTTAATTCATCTAGAGTTCATTCTCAAATACAAAAAGGTTTTTCTATGACCTTGGGAAATAATTTTCTAACTAATCTAAAAAATGTATTGGGAAAAAAGGAATTACCTGTAATTAAAGGAATAATAAATAGTCTTATTGTTTCAGGTGCGACCGCAACATTGGCAACCTATTTTTCAGTATTGACAGCCTTTGCTATCCATACCTATAATTTTCGATTTAAGAAAATTGCCTTTACCTTTATAATGATGATTATGATGGTTCCCCCACAAGTAAATGCTTTGGGTTTTGTGAAATGGATGGGAAATTTAGGACTAATGGATTCTCTTGTTCCATTGTTCTTGCCATCTATTGCATCCCCTATTGTTTTTTACTTCATACTATCCTATATGCAAAGCTCATTGCCAAAAGCAATTATTGAAGCAGCTAGAATAGATGGGGCAAGTGAATTTAGAATTTTCAATCTAATTGTTCTACCAGTAATGAAGCCTGCCATTGCAGTACAGGCGATATTTACCTTTGTTAGTGCATGGAATAATTACTTTATACCCTCACTAATTATAAGATCTGCAGAAAATAAAACAATGCCCATTTTAGTAGCACAATTAAGAAGTGCAGACTTTCTTAAATTTGATATGGGTCAAGTATATATGCTGGTTTTCTTAGCTATTATCCCAATCATTATTATATATATTTTCATTTCAAAATATATTGTTCGTGGTGTTGCAGTTGGAAGTGTAAAGGAGTAGATTCCCTATGAATTATGGATATTTTGATAAAACAAAAAAGGAATATGTGATTACTAGACCAGATACACCGGAACCATGGGTAAATTATTTAGGTTCCCCCTTATACGGTGCTATTATTTCTAATAATGCCGGAGGGTATAGCTTTGTAAAAAGTGGAGCAAAGGGAAGAATTCTTAGATATCGATTTAATAGTGATGATAAACCCGGAAGATATATCTATATAAGGGATGATATATCCAAGGATTACTGGTCTACCTCTTGGCAACCAGTTGGTAAAACCAAAGGATACATAAATTATTGTAGGCATGGCTTAGGCTATACTACAATAGAAACTGAATATGATGATATTAAAACCGAGGTAAGTTACTTTGTCCCCCTAAATAAAACCTATGAGATCTGGAAAACAAAAATAAAAAACATCTCCAATAGGGATAGAAAATTATCTGTTTTTGGATATGCCGAATTCACCAATGATAGTAATTATGAGCAGGATAGTGTAAATCTTCAATACTCTCAATTTATAACTAAAACATATTTTAAAACAAACAAAATAGTACAAACCGTGCATGAAAATATAGAAGAAACATACTCAAGATTTTTTGGTCTTGTTGGTTCCCCAATAATTTCCTATGATGGTGATAAGAAAAGCTTTATAGGTAACTATCACTCTTATGGAAACCCAAAAACTGTAATACATGGAAGTTGTAATAATACTCTTAATTATAATTCTAATAGCTGCGGTGCTTTACATACACAATTATATCTTAAGCCTAGTGAGGAAAAAGAACTACTCTTTATTTTAGGCCAACACAATGAAACTGAGGCTGAAGAAATAATTTCATCATATAAAGCTAACGAAATGGAACCCAATAAAGCCGATACAGAATTTAAAGAAATGAAGAAACATTGGCATAACAAGCTTGAAGCTTTTAAGGTTGAAACTCCAGATGAAAATTTTAATAATATGATCAATACCTGGAATGCTTATCAATGTCTAATAACTTCTACATGGTCAAGAGCAGCCTCCTTAACCTATTGTGGGCAAAGAAATGGCTTTGGATACAGAGACACAGTTCAAGATATTCAAGGTATCATTCATCTAACACCAAAAGTAGCGAAAAAACAACTTGTTTTTATGCTTTCTGCCCAAGTTAATAATGGAGGTGGACTTCCATTGGTAAAATATAGCCATACTCCAGGCTTGGAGGATACACCAGAGGACTTTACCTATAGAAAAGAAACAGGACATCCTGCATATCGTGCTGATGATGCATTGTGGCTCTTCCCTACTACAAAAAAATATATATCGGAAACAGGGGATTTAAGGTTTCTGGATATGGTTATCCCCTATGCTAACAATGATGAAGATTCAGTATATAATCATTTAAAGAAAGCAATTGATTTTTCTATGAGTAGGTTAGGGGCTAATGGACTGCCAGCTGGACTTCATGCTGATTGGAATGACTGTTTAAGACTAGGAAAAAATGGAGAATCCACCTTTGTAGCAATGCAACTGTATTTAGCTTTAAGTATCATGGAAAATTTCTCTATCATGAAAGAAGACTTTAACTATCTTAAATATTTAACCCAAGAAAAACAACAACTTTACCTAAGGATTAACAAACTATGCTTTGAAGGAGATCGATATATAAGAGGAATTACCGAAGATGGTCAATTGATTGGTTCTAAGTATAATAAAGAAGCAAACATGTGGTTAAACCCCCAAAGCTGGGCAGTGATTTCCGGAGTTGCAGATTATAAACAAATGCAAACCATTCTTGAAAATGTCTATCAACGATTAAATACTGATTATGGGGCTAGGCTTATGGCACCTTCTTTTAAAGAGCATGCATTTTCTGGAGCACTAGCTGCTGTATATAATGGTTCAACCAAAGAAAATGGTGGAGTATTTTTACAACCACAGGGTTGGCTGATTTTAGCAGAAGCTTTAGCCGGCAACGGCAACAGAGCTTATGAGTACTATAAGGAAAGCTCCCCGGCACACCAAAATAATATAGCAGGGATTAGAGGGGTTGAGCCCTATGTCTATAGTCAATTTACAGAAAGTATTGAAAGCCCCTTTGAAGGACGCTCCCATGTGCACTGGCTTACGGGTGCAGCATCTACTGTTATGGTAGGATGTGTAGAAGGAATTTTAGGAATAAGACCTGACTTAAATGGAATACTGATATCTCCTTCCATCCCCAGTGAATGGGATAAAATAAAAATAAAAAAGACCTTTAGAGGTAAAAGACTTAATATTTATATTGACAATAAAAATGGTAGGGAAAATGGATATAAAGAAATCTATTTAAATAAAGCTAAACTAAACAGTAATTATATTTTAGAAACTCAATTAGAGGAAGTTAATGAGATATTATTTTTTATGTGATAAAAACTTTAGTGCTCATTTTGATAATCATTTAAGAATTCTAAGTTTTCATAAAAGGGCAAACAACTATCTTGTATAATAGTAAAGTTTTACTATTCTATTATTCAAAATTAGGGGGAATAATTATGGAAGGTATTATTTTAAAGGATATTAATAAAGTGTATCCCGGAGATGTTTTAGCGGTTAATGATTTTAATTTAGAAATAAAGGATAAAGAGTTTTTAGTCTTAGTTGGACCATCAGGTTGTGGTAAATCAACGGTATTAAGAATAATTGCTGGTCTTGAAGAAATTACTTCGGGTGAATTGTACATGAATGGTGAATCCATTAGCGATTTAGCCCCTAAGGATAGGGATATCGCCATGGTTTTTCAAAACTATGCTCTCTATCCACATATGACCGTTTATAAAAACTTAGCATTCGCTCTTTCATTAAGAAAGGTACCTAAGAATGAGATTGATAAGAAGATCAAAGATACTGCTAAAATGTTAGATATTGAACATATTTTAAATAGAAAGCCAAAGGCTTTATCTGGCGGGCAAAGGCAACGTGTAGCCCTTGGTCGAGCCATGGTTCGTGACCCAAAAGCTTTTCTTCTTGATGAACCCTTATCAAATCTTGATGCTAAGCTTAGAGCTTCCACAAGAACAGAAATTGCTAAGCTTCATAAAAAGATGGGGACTACCTTTATATATGTAACCCATGATCAAACAGAAGCTATGACAATGGCTGACAGAATAGTTGTAATGAAGGATGGTATTATCCATCAGGTTGGAAAACCACAGGAGCTGTATGAAAATCCATGCAATATGTTTGTAGCAGGTTTTATTGGTTCCCCTCAGATGAATTTTATTGATGCAATCTTACAAAAGGATGATACTGGATATTATGCTTTAGTTAATAAAACTAAATTTTCCCTATTAGGAAATAGGGTTAAAGATAAACAACTTGATAACTATATCGGCAAAACAATAGTCCTAGGAATACGCCCAGAGGATGTATTGAAATCTTGTTCCAACAAAGATAAATTAGAGGCAAAAGTTGAAGTTTACGAGCATATGGGCGCTGAGATCTATGTATATATTAATTACAATGGAAATAAAATTACAGCAAGATTTCCTTCTGAAAACAATAATTCAATAGATGAAAATCTTGAGATTACATTTAAACCAGAAAAAATACATTTGTTTGATAAAGAAACTGAAACTTCATTATTAGGATACACAACTGTAACCGAATTTCAATAAGATAAATAAGGTGTCCTACTATTCCCCTCTACTAGAATAATATGACACCTTTATAATACTATGATGAATACCAATATAATCTAAAAAATTATACAAACAAATCCATATTTTTTATTTCTTGAAAGGAATAGATAAAATAATCACTAAGGATTTTCATCTCTTTTACCCGATCCCCAGCAGATTGTTCATATACTCCTACCACCTTAAATCCAGCGTTCTTTGCGGTTTTTATACAATGGATGGAATCTTCAAAGATTAACACATCTTTTATATTTAATCCCAATCTCTGAACAGCTTGAATAAAGATATCTGGCTGGTCCTTCCCCACACCAACCTCTTCACAAGTTAAAACAAACTCGAAATATGACAAAATGCCGTGTCTATCCAAAGCTCTTTCAACAAGTTCTTTATTGCTTGCAGTTGCTATGCACATTTTTACATTTTTATCTCTAAGATAGTTTAAAAACTCTCTTACATAGGGTTTTAGAGGAATGGTGTTTTTATAATGATGCTCAACAATATTATTAATCCTAGTTATTATTTCATCAGCTGCAAAATCCAATCGAAAGGTTTCAATAAAGTATTCAGCTGCCTGCCTTAAACTCTTTTTTTTAAGAGCTTTTTTTAACTGGGGAGGTGGAGCGATTCCCTGACTTTCTAAGAATTTTTCTCCTACCTTAGACCATACGGGTATGGAATCTAAAAGTGTTCCATCAAGATCAAATATAATTCCTTTATATTTTATGGTCTCCACCTCCTTGTTTTCTCTACACAAATATTATACCTAAAATTAGCATTTGATTATACACTTTTTAACTTGTTTCTTAGCTCTTACTATTATGCGTATTATAGATGTTATTCCACCGAAAGAATTGTTGAAAGCCTAAATAATATTTCTTGCTCTAATGAGCATGAGAATATCTACTTGTTCGATTACAGAAGTGAGATTTCTGATGCCATAGAACAAGCACTAGGAATTGACTTTACTAATAAAAGACTCCGTCTTTGGGATATAAAAAATTTTCTGGGAGAAGTTAAAAAAAATTGAATTCCCCTACATATTTGTGACAAAATACCAAGGTCGCTATCACCCTTATTTCAAGGGTTAGCTACCTTTTTATTGTAATTTTACTGTAAAAGTCAGGATTATTCCATTCACATACTGAATCTGACAAGTAAAAAATAACCATAGGCACTTATTCATGTGTCTGATATGTCACTTGGATCTTGAATCTTTATTCCTTTAAACCATTTCCATATTTATCATAACATTAAAATGCCTAAGAATTTATTCTCCAGGCATTTTAAATAGCTTTTCTTATTTTTTTATAAGTTCTTTAAGTCTATATTTTTCTTCATCAATCTCTGTGGTTGTTCTTATACCCAGTCTTCTAAATATTGGTAATGGAGGACACCATCCCTGTAAAGCATGTTGTAATAAAAAACCTGAAATGACACCGATGAAGATGATCCAGCCATTTGATCTAGTAATGAAATAAAAAACTACACTGATGAGTATAACAATAGATGCATTGGTTTCCAAAGCCCTTTCTGTATCCCATTCCTTATTAAGTTCTTTAATTCTACTAATAATTTCTTCATTGCTTTTATTCCTATAATTATCTATATTGGTATGAGTTCTTTCCTGTATTTTTTTATTTATTTCATCTTTCGTATGGAGCCTTACTCTCTTTGATGTCGCTGGAAGCTTATCTCTAAACATATATTTATCTCCTTTATTATAATAATTTTTTTTAGTTTACTATAATTAAAAGGATTTAATACATTTCATCTTTCAAGACAGGCAATCCCATCCCTGAATTCCAGCCATTATAAGTATAGAACTCTATTTACCTCCACCTGTGGTTCAAATATAATACTTGAACGATTATAAATTAGCCACCAAATTTTATAGCCAATTGATCTAATGCCTCGTCGTGTACTCTAAATACTGTCCATTCATCCATTGGAACTGCCCCTAATTTTTTATAAAATTGAATGGATGGTTCATTCCAATCTAAACACCACCATTCTAATCTTCCACAATTCCTTTCTAGAGCTAGTTTAGCAAGAAAAGAGATCATAATCTTTCCGATACCTTTTCCTCTCATTTTAGGCTTAACATATAGGTCCTCCAGATAAATACCCGGTCTCCCTAAGAATGTAGAAAAATTATGAAAGTACAATGCAAAAGCTACTGGTTTATTTTTATATTCCCCGATAACAACCTCTGCCATTTTTCGTTCAAACAAAGATTCAATTAATACTTCTTCTGTTGCTACGACCTCATGTAACATTTCTTCATAGACGGCCAATTCCCGAATAAATTCTAAAATTAGCGAGACATCATTAATTTCCGCAAATCTTAATTTAAAATCATCTAACTTTGTATCAATTGACATCTTGAAATTCTTCCCTTCATTGATCATTCTAAATATCATTGTAGTTATTATTTTCCTTTATAGTATCTGTTTTTACTTTTAATATCCCATTTCTTTTAATATTCTTGATAAAGTGCTAAGACGCTCTCCAATAAGCTCTCCATCATCACTAAGTGCCTGATTAAATAACTTAATATCATCATTAATTTTTTCATTATCAGTACAAACAGCCACTGTCATTGCATCACCCTGCAATCCAACTCTGTCTATGATAGGATTTTCTGTATTATATAATTTTTCATAACGATAGGCATCTTGAAAATGTAATTTAGTTCTACAAACTAAAATAGCAAGATCAAGTACTCTGTGAAGTGGTAATTCTTCAGACTGCCTTGACCATTTATCTCCAGTATGTCTCCAAACCTTAGCAGATATATCTACCTTTCCTCTATCATTCCACTGTGCTAACCCTAATGAAAGTCCCTTCGCATCTGTATCATAGGCATATCTACCATCAATATTCTCATAGTTTTCTGATACTATAACTGGCTTGTGCTTTAAAGTAGTTGGTATTTTCATTTTATTACCCCCTATTCCTAATTATTTTACTAAATTACTATATTACTATATTAGTAAATTACTGAATCTATTTTAATTTATATCGTAGGATTTGTCAATATTTAATATATAAAATTTCATTTTAAAATTGTATAAGTCATCTATATTTTACCCCACTAATACTTTCAAATTCCTTTAGATTACTTTTCTACTTTTTCCTTCATCATACCCCTCTGTCTTAGCATAAACTATTCAAAAAAGCCCTGATATATATATATCAAGGCTTTTAGCTACCCTATTATTTCAGTGACTTTTCATTCCAATTCTATATTTATTTTTTATATCTCATTTTGGTCTTTTCTTTAATGAACTTACGCGCACTCTTAATTCCACCCACATCTTTGAACATTTCATTAAGCTTTTCATTTTCGATTTGCCTGGAATTCAAACCCTCATACTTTATTTCCTTTTTTAACTTTAAATAACTTTCAAATCTATTTTTGGACAACAAACCGGATTTAATAGCCTCTTGTACAGCACAGTTTGGCTCATTAGAATGGGTGCAATCATTAAATTTGCATTTCGTTGATAGCTCATCAATATCTGCAAAGGTTTTTGATAGATTTGCACTTTCAATTGCAATTTCCCTCATTCCAGGTGTATCAATAACAACGCCCCCATCCGGTAGAATAAACATCTCCCGTCTGGTAGTAGTATGCCTACCCTTATCATCATTTCTTATTTCATTAGTCTGAATAATATTTTTTCCTATCAGCCTATTAATTAGGGTAGATTTTCCAACACCTGATGAACCTATAAATGCAATAGTCTTTCCACTGCCAATATAGCTTTTAACCGGCAGATAACCCTCATCGCTAGTACTTGAAGTAATAATAACATCTACTCCCATGGCCACAGTATCAATCTCTACCAATTTCTCAGAAAGATTATCGCACAAATCGGACTTGGTAAGCACTATAACGGGACTTGCACCACTATTCCATGCAATCCCCAGATAACGCTCAACTCTACGAATATTAAAATCCTTATTAAGGGACATACAGATAAAAACCGTATCAATATTTGTAGCTACAACCTGTTCATCATTGGATGTACCCGCAGCTTTTCTGACAAAAGCACTTTTTCTTGTGAGAATATGATGAATAATTGCATTTCCACCACTATTTTCATTCCGGTCAATCATAACGAAATCTCCAACTGCTGGATAATCAGATACTGTTTTTACATCAAAACGGAACTTTCCAGGAACCTCTGCTGTCAACTCACCATTTTCTGTTATAATCTTGTATAGACTATTATACTGGGAAACTACTCTTCCTATATAAAGCCCATCATATAAAGTAGACTCACTCACAAATCTCTGGCTGAGCCCTATATTCTCCATATTTATTTTACTCAATTTAATCCTCCTAAGTTTTAGATTGTAATATTAACTTTGGGAGGCTTATACACTAATTTATTTTGTATATTCCTCCCTCATTACCACTACAATATCCACAATATTATGATTAAACATAAAATAACAACTCCTTTTTTAAATTGTTCATACGAACTAAACTTTTTATTTCAATTTTATTTTACCACATAATCATTTATTAAACTTTACCTCTTAAATAATACATTAACAGAAACTACAATATTGGAGAAACAAAAAACGACAATGTACAAATATCCACTGTCGCTTTATATTCTTAAAGTTAGTAGCAAAAATGCTCTTTTTCCAAAACATTATATCACTTATCCCTTTTAATAATTATCTATGAAACCTACTCCAAAGCTGCTCTGCTGTTTCAGCCCATTTTTCAGCTACCGGAATGGTCTTCTCGCAAAGACAATCGATATCCTCAGGAGATTCCATATCAGTGGACATTGCCCCGGATACTTTTACCATAGAAGCTAGTGCTTCGGGATTATCAAGTAATGGGCAGGGACGAAGATGGTTTTGATTAAACGGCTGCCCTTTCCGATATGCCATAAATAACGGAGTCTGCAACGCTTCCAACAGCGTAACTTCATGAATATTCACATTAGAATAATGTATGAATGCGCAAGGTTCCACATCTCCCGCTGCATTGATATGCAGGTATTGCCGCCCACCAGCTATACATCCTTGGGTATACTCACCGTCATTCCAAAAGTCCATGGCAAATATAGGCTTTGTTTTCCGTATCTCCCGGACGCGATGATACATATACGCTCGCTGATCTGGTGTAGCAATAAGATCAGTTACCGCATCCTTACCTATGGGCATGTAGGTAAAATTCCATGCAAAACGGCAGCCCTTTTCAATCATATCATCCACAAATTCGTCCGAGCCTACACTCTCAGTATTATGACGATGATAACATGTAGAATACCCAAACAACAGCTTATGTGCGCGCATACGCTCCATAGACTCAATTACCTTTCGATAGGTACCCTGACCACGACGCATATCTGTGGATTTTTCATCCCCTTCAATAGAAAAGGCAAGGGCAAAATTTCCCACATCCACAAGTTTCTTGCAAAACTCCTCATCTACCAATGTGCCGTTTGTAAAAGATAAGAAATAACAATCCTCATGTTTTTCACATAGTTGAATTAAATCATTTTTGCGTACCAATGGTTCTCCACCTGAAAAGATATAAAAATGAGTACCTAGTTCTTTCCCTTGTTGTATAATAGAATCCATTGTCTCAAAACTTAAATTGTTTTTATTCCCATATTGTGCTGCCCAACAGCCTATGCAGTTAATATTACAAGCGCTGGTCGGATCCATTAAAATAGCCCATGGAATGTTACAGTCATATTTCTGCTCAGTTTCTCTAATAATCAACTTTCCATCAAAGCTAGCATTGAACAAGAAACATTCCACAAATTTTTGCAAAGACCGCGTGTTCACTTCCTCGAACAAATTTTCCATGAATTTATACCAAATTCCCTGTGGATCAGATAATATTGAACACAGCTCTTTAATCTGTTTTGCATGGATCTTTCCTCTATCTAACTGCTGTGCTATAGTAAAAATGACTGGTAGCTTCTCCATGGGATTATTAGACAGATAGCGAAGTAACAAATCAACTGTCGAATTGCGAATTTTCTTCAAAAAACCCCCTCCTTATGATATAGTTTCTAACCATTTATAACCAACTTTTTAATTAATCATATATAATACTTCATTACATTTATATGACATTAAACTGATTAATGATATAAAAAGTAGAATCAAAAACAGTTTAGAGGATATTACTTTTCTCTAAACTGTTAAATTTGTATTTATTGTTTATTTATTTCTCAGAAATCTTAATTCAGAGAATTATAATTTCATATATTGTTTTCTTGCTCAGATGTCCCCACCTCTTAACTTTGGTCAGCATATCTCCACCAAAACACAGTACCCATTAACCCAAATATACTTGTAAAAAGTACGATAGCAATACTGACATCTTCAATCATAGCAGTATCAATTCCAGCAGCACCACTTATAAGAGCAGGAATAGACCATGGGAAAAATTGTCCATAACCTGTTGCTGCAATAATTTGTGCTAATACAAGAGTAAACACCATAAATCCAAGTGGAGATAGATAACCACGCCCAACACTTGCGAAAAATGCCACTGGTGTAGATAATAATATGGTAAGTATGGAACAAACTATAAAAGTAAAAATACCTCTTAACATTATGTCAGATGACCAACCAGGAATATCAACCAATTTTCCGACAATTAACCCTAAAACTAATACATATATAGAAAGAATAAAACACCATATAGATGCCATGATAAATTTAGAAAACACAATGTTATTTCGAGATATTGGTAAGGCTAGTAAGTCTTTTATTGTTCTATCTGAATATTCCCTCCCAAAGGTCCAACTTGTAATAAATCCGAATACTAATAAACCACCAATAGCAATTGCTTGTGCAAGAAGGCTAAAATAAGAAGCCCAATCAGCAGTTCCTATGATATGTGCCTTTGCAGAAATAAAACCTAATTTTTGTGCTAAGCTAGGATCTTTTAAAATAAACATAAAAAATCCCCCGGTAAATGGTACCAGTGTAAGTGCAAGCATTGTTATTAAAGGTATTTTAGAATGAAACAATTTTTCTCTTTCTATAGAAACACAAGTTATTATTTTATTCACCTTTAATTTCCCCCATTTTCCTCAATAAATCTTAAGAAATAATTTTCTAAGTCTTCCTTTTCAACTTTTAATAGTGTTGGAGGATGACCTGCATTTACGAGTAATGTAGCAATCTTCTCAGGGTTGTTTACTGCATCTTCATTCTGAATTTGTAAAGTAGAAGTATTCTCAATTATACTTCTATCTATGACATCTGCTTTATAGCCAGCTTTGCCAAGAATAGAACCCATTGCTGTTATATCTTTCCCACCTACTAATAGTGATTTCTTTATCTGATTTTTTAGATGCTTTCCATCTATCTCCATAATAAGCTTTCCATCATGTATTATACCTATATTTGTAGCAATTCTTGAAATTTCATCTAGTTTATGACTAGAGACAAGTATAGTTGCGCCTGAATTTTTTGCTAAGTTCAATAGCAACTGACGAACTTCAACAATACCAGCAGGATCCAACCCATTAGTGGGTTCATCAAGTATTAATATTTTTGGCTTATGGATAATAGCTTTTGCTATACCAAGCCGTTGAGCATTTCCTAGAGATAGGTTCTTAAATTTCTTTGATGCATAGCCTTCTAATCTTAGCTTCTTTATAACCCAATTAACACAACCTCTATCCTCTATCCCTCTTAACTTTCGAACTATTTCTAGATTTTCTCTTATAGTTAACTCAGGATATGAGTACGGTGTTTCTACCATATACCCTACATCACGCCATATATTTATATTGCCTGCTTTTACCCTCTGACCTTGTAAATAACATTGTCCTGATGTAGGAGCTATCATTCCTAGTAACATTCTTATTGTAGTAGTCTTTCCTGCTCCATTTAACCCTATAAATCCGAATATTTCCCCTTGTTTAACAGACAAGTTCACATTGTCAACAGCATGAGTTTTCCCATATATCTTTGTTAAATTGGTAGTATTAATAATTTCATTCAATATTATGATCCTCCTCAATTATTTGCAGGGCAAGACCTCTTATCAAAAACCTCAATACTTCATCAAAATCCTTCTCTCCAATTTCTTTAATATTTATCATACTCATAAAAATTGCCCTTAATGAAGCAGTAATAATGTCTATATTTATATCATCTTTAATCTTTATATGGGAAAAAACCTTTTTCGCTAGTAAATCATCTAATGAATGGTGATTAATAATAAGTTCCTTCGGAATCTTCCTTATCAAATATTCAAATTCTTCATTTTGAATTATATTCATAATAAAAGAGTGCCTTACATTTTGAAATAGCTCATAAATTAATTCTGTGAATCTATCAATTCCTATATTACTCTCTTTACTTAATTTATAAGACAAATTTTTAGTAATTGACTTTTGATATTCCTCTAATACCGTAAAAAATAGAATTTCCTTTGAAGGATAAAAGTTATAAAAAGACCCCTTGGATATTCCTGCCATTCGAACAATTTGTTCAACTGTAGTTTTCTTTACACCGTATCTTAATAAACATACTTGTGCCACCTCATTTAGTTTTTCTCTTATCATCTCTTTTTCATTATTACTAAATGCTGTTGCCATTAACTCACCTCCATACTGCATGACTATATGTGTATTTATAGTCATAGATTATCATGATAATAAATCTTTGTCAATAAAATAGATTTGGCTTATAGCTTTAGTAATTTTTCCTAATATTTATTAATTATAATGAAATACTTGTAAAAGCAAGAAAGTATTCTAAATCATAAATAGGAGGTTTTTTGAACAGAAGTTGCGAAATAAACCTTCCTTAATAAAAAATGCCTAGAGAATTTACCCCCTAGGCACTAAATTTAATCTTTGTTATCTTTTTTCATACTCTGATGCTTTATTTTGTAAAAAATTACTTTCATAGTCACCAGTTACTTTTACTACTAATGATACAAGCCCAATTAAAGCTATAAGGTTTGGGATTACCATTAGCCCGTTAAAGGCATCTGCAAGCTCCCAAACTAGGTCAACCTTCATTGTAGTACCAAATATTATACAAATCAAAACTAATAATTTATAAATGCTCAATCCTTTTTTGCCAAATAAGTATAGTACATTTGATTCCCCAAAAAAATACCAGCTTATTATAGTTGAGAAGGCAAAGAAGAATAAACAAATAGCTAAAAGCATTGATCCTATATTTCCGAAACCATTTGAAAAGGCTGTTTGTGTTAAAGCAGAACCTGTTAAGCCAGTTTCTATTGCTCCAGTAGTTAAAATAACTAAGGCTGTTAGGGTACATACAACTCCTGTATCAATTACTACACCAACCATAGCTACTAATCCCTGTTCTCCTGGATGTTTAACCTTAGCTACAGCATGAGCATGGGGAGTAGAACCCATGCCAGCTTCATTTGAGAAAAGTCCTCTAGCAACACCATATCTAATAGCTTCCTTAATAGTTACCCCTATGATACCACCAGTTGCTGCAGCAGGATTAAATGCACCATAAAATATCATCTTAAAAGCAGGTAATAAATTTTCTATATTGAAAAAAACTATTACTAAGCTTCCAACTATATATATAATAGCCATTACTGGTACTATTTTTTCAGTAAATGAAGCAATCCTACTCATCCCTCCAAATATTATTAATCCAGCTAACAGGGCTACAATAATACCTGTCAAGATAGATGGAATATTAAAAGCCGTACTAAGTGCTTCTCCAATAGAATTAGATTGTACCATATTTCCCATAAAACCTAATGCAAGAATTATTGCTATGGAGAAAAACCCAGCTAAGTATTTATTCTTAAGTCCAACTCTTATGTAGTAAGCTGGACCTCCTCTTACCTCTCCGTTAATTCTTGTTTTAAAAACTTGAGCTAATATTGCTTCAGCAAATATTGTCCCAAGTCCAAAAAACCCACTTATCCACATCCAAAATACTGCTCCTGGTCCACCTGCTGCTATTGCAGTAGCCACCCCAGCAAGATTACCGGTTCCTACCTGTGCTGCAATTGCTGTAGCAAGTGCTTGAAATGATGACATCCCATCATTATCTGCTTTATCTTCTTTCTTAAAAATATCTTTAAAAGTTTGTTTAAATGCAAATCCTAGTTTCCTTATTTGAAGAAATCTTAATTTATATGAAATTAAAATCCCGGTCCCCAATAATAGAAAAATCATAACCGGTCCCCACAGTATACTATTAATACCTTTTACAAAACTCATTAAATCCATAATAATGTCTCCTCTTAAATGTTATTAAATTTTTGAATAAATGTAGATAATATCCATTTTTATCTTCTTAATAAAATGTGATTTAATTATTGTCCAATTCACCTCACTTATTTATAAACAATTATTCTTTCCAGTAATAAAGTTGTTAAATTATTACCACAATCTTATGATAGTGGTGTAATAGTCTTTAGTCAATAGATTCTAGAAAATTTAGTACATTCTCTATAAACGGATGTCCACCATCCATAAATACATGCTATAATTATATTTATAAAAAGTCTTTCCGGCTATATCAGTCCTTTCTTTTTTCTACTCATTAAATCACTTCTAATAAACTCCAAATTTCCTATTTTATATCTAACTTTTCGGCTTTATTACTTGAACAAGATTCAACTACTCACTATATAAGATGAATTTGCAAGAAAAAAAGCCTCTCATACTTTATTATGAGAGGTCGGTTAAAACTTGTGTTTATAAGGTTTAATACATATTTAGACTAAGATCCTTCTGTAATCTTTTTCTCTATATTAGAACCTAATTTATTTTTTCTATGTCAGGATATTGAGAAAGTAGTTTTTCATTTTAATTTTTCTTCTTCTTTTTGTAAATTCTCCATCACACGAAACTTTACAACCTTGTCTATTAGGTCATTCTTACTCAGTTATCTTAATTAATTTTCAATTCCAAATTTAATCATTGTAATAAAACATTTGCTCTCTTCAATAAAGTCAAGCAAATCCATTTCATTCAAAACGCTATTATTCCCAGCATCTGGGAAATACTTCTTTTCAAGGTAATCTAGAGTAATCATTATCAATCTAAAGGCTTTCTCCCGATCCACACCTTCTTTAAGAGGAACCTTTTCAAATGCACGCATCCATTCTTTCTCACTTTCAGCTAGGAAAAAACCATATTTGTTTTGTATCTCAGTTCTCAGTTCATCAGGTGTTAAATAGAAAGCTTCTATCATAATCTTCATCAGGTTAGGATTGTTTTTATAATAATTGAATTTTATAATGCTGAACTTTATTTTAGCTTCATAAAAATCATAGTTATCCACTAGTGTATCAAAGCCCATTTCGATTCTACCTTTTTCTATACATCTATCCAAAACACTAAGATACAAGTTTTTCTTACTTTTAAAATGATGGAAGATTAAAGCCTTAGATATACCTGCCGCCTCCGCTAACATTGTGGTGGATGTATTTACATATCCATATTGGGCGAATACATTAAAACAAGCTTGTAAAATTTTCTCTTTATCATAAAGTTTTAAAGGCATGAAATTTAACTCCTTTTTAGATAGATAGCCTCCAAACTGCTCTACCTGAATCTTCATTCACAGTTACATTAGGATTATATCCTTTGTCAATCAGTCCTAGCCACACATGACATGCGCAAATACCTATATCTACATTTGGATGTTCCCATTTGAAATGCTTATATCCCACTGGCATAGCAATATTAATTGTTTTAAAATTATCCTCAAAGGTAAATCTCCACATTTGTGAGTTTCCAGCAGATGGTGCTTTTCTTCCTAGGTCTAGGGCGTACAATATATCTTCAGATAGCTTGTTATAATCATTAGCATTCTCAAGCAAATCCTTAATTTCTTTACGTTTGAAACTTATGGTTGTTTTTGTAAACCTATCCATAAGTCGAAGTCCGCCATCTTCATAATACCCCAGGGGTGAAATGCAAATTACTCTCCTACCAGTGGTTTCACCCTTTGAATATCCATAACCCATGTTTGATTCTTTTAACTGATCTTCAGATTCCAAATGGGGCATCAAACGCTCAAGTTCCGGTAATTTATAGTGTCCGTACCAACAGGTTGAAATATTCTTGCTTTGTGCAAAGAGGACTAAAAGCTCCCCGATAAAACCGACCTTTGAAATTGAAACTACATCAGTTTCTGCCATAAAAGCAACATTATTTGGTGGAGATTTCATTACAGTATAAAGCGTTTTTGTAGGATCAGCATTAAAAAATTTAATCTCTACATTATGATCAAATGGGACTGACATAGACTTTGCAAAATTCTTTATCGATTGAATAACTTCATTATCAACTTCAATCATTTTGTAACTTCGCGCAGATCGGCGTGAATCAATAGTGCTTTTGATTGGAAATAGATTGGTCATACTTAACACCTCCGAAATTTTTTCTTAAAATAATATAACCATAATAAATTATAACCATATTAATATGTTGACCGTCGGTTAATATAATTATAACACCTTACTAACCACCGGTCAATATAATAAAATCAAAATAACCAGTTGAAGTGTAATATTCACCTCTAACTGGTTAGATCTCTATTGAAATTATTCATTTATTATCCTTATAGCACTTATAGTAGCATTTCTACGAATATTCGAATTAAAAATAACAGGTCATTTACTCCGCATCTATGTCCATTGTCTCAAGTAAGAAGCTTACCGGACGGAATCCATCATTGCAAGAAATCATAGCTGACTTCTTATTCTTCATCCAACCATCATAGATGTTTTCGCCACCATGAGCCAGAGTCATTACAAATGCCGAAATACTGTCCCAGGCACTATCGCAAAAACTCTCAGGTCTTTGCCAGCCATTTGCAATAAATACTTGACCCTCAATCATATCGCAAGCATGAATAATTGGGTTTTCATATTTTTCAATTAAATCCTTATAGCATGCTGTCTTCATAACAGTTATTTTCACTTTTTTCATAGTATACCTCCAGAATTAATATCGGTCTCAATTATAATATAATATCACAGGATTAAGTTACAATGATTTCCTTAATTATACTGCTGTTGCTGCGACTATTTATCTATCAACCTGGAATTTGTTGTCATAATTCTGAATCAATGTTGATTTGGCTCTCGATGAATGCTTTAGAAATGAGCATAGCTTGGATTAAGGGTTCAAAGCGATTGAATTGCGAACTTCCTTTTTCATATTTACTTTGTGCCTTTGTAGTTTTATTTATGATTGAAACCACGGGTGGTAGTGCCTCTCTCAATTCTTTGTTTGTATAATTTTTTGTTTTATCACCCGTAAGAAGCGCCTTAGAAATATAAAGCGCCTTAATCCTGTTTTTTAAGAGCGAATGTTGAGATGTTCCTTCTGAAAACTTGTGTTGCATTTTTTCGCATTTGATAATGGTAGAAGATAATAAGGATATGGTCTTTCCCAATTCTTCTTTATTAAATTCCATCATGATACCTCCCGTCCTTTCCTTTTCAATAACAATATCAACAATAACAATATTGCTAATAAGATTATATATACATTGCAAAAATTTTACAAACAACAAAAGAAAAACCTCAATTCCTTCATGTTCTCTGGTGGCTGTGGCTAATCCACATTTTCTCCTGATTTTTCCCATTAAAATAACCTGATTTATATATTGACATATTAATAGGATATTGATACAATGACAATTGATAATATGTTAAATTTTTATCAATATAATCTATTGACTTAATAATATAACAACTAGGAGGATTATTATGACTAATTTATTTGATCTAAAAGGTAAAGTAGCAGTAGTAACAGGGGCTTCCTCTGGATTAGGAGTACAATTTGCTAAAGCTTTAGCAAGAGAGGGTGCTGACCTTGCAATTGTTGCAAGAAGATTAGAAAAATTGGAAGTTGTAAAATCAGAAATTGAAGCACTTGGAGTACGCTGTCTTACAGTTAAATGTGATGTAACAAAAGTTAATGAAATACATGAAGCTGTTAATAAAATAAATGAATACTATGGAACAATCGATATTTTAGTGAACAATGCAGGTCTTGGATTAGTAGAACCAGCTCACTTACAAAGTGATAACACATGGGAAACTATGATGGATGTGAATGTAAACGGTGTTTATTATTTTGCTCGTGAAGTAGGAAAAATTATGGTTGAAAAAAATTATGGTAAGATTATAAATATAGGTTCAATACACAGTACTGTTGCTATGATTGGTTCCCCTCTAAGTGCATACTGCACTACTAAGGGTGCTGTTAAAATGATGACAAAGGCATTAGCAAGTGAATGGGCACAATATAATATTACTGTAAATGCTGTTGGACCGGGATATTTTCCAAGTGAAATGACAGAAGATGTACTATCTGATAATAGTTTTCAACAAGCAATTAAAGCATACTGTCCAATGGGAAGACCTGGTCAAGAAGGTGAACTAGACGGAATTATGATTTATTTTGCATCAGATGCTTCTAGATATACTACTGGACAGCTTATTTCAGTTGATGGTGGATGGACTATAATCTAATATGCTATAATTATTAGAAAAGTATTTTTTATATTAACTTTGGTATTATGAGCCACTGGAATTTTCCCAGTGGCTCTTTTTTTACATCCTCTAAAAATTCCCTAATGTCAGAATTAGAGTGTTCTTTATTCATATATCATACACTAACCTTAACTATTTAGAAATTTTTATTATTATACATAGATAAATCATTTTATATCGAGTAGGTATGTAATTAATAAGTACTATCTGTTACAAACTTTTCTTCTAGTTAATTTTCTTTAAAATCCCTAAGGCAAGTTAAAGTTACTATTACTTACCAATGTTTTATATTGTTTTACTCTTACTGTATTGATTATTTAACCATCTTAGATATTGTTTTAAACTCTGAGACATTAGAATCCTTTAATAAGTCAAATAAAATTGTTTCTGTATTTACAATTATTGCTCCCATTTGTTTCATCAAGTCTATCCCATTTAGATAGTCCTCTTTTGATCTAGATGTTACCCCGTCATTTACTAGATAGACTTCATATCCTTCATTTAATAAATCTCTTATGGTTTGGAATACACAAACATGGGTTTCCATTCCAGTTACTATAATCTTTTTCTTATCTAAATTTTTTAAGGTAGTCTTTACTTCCTCTGTATAAGCAGAAAATTGAGTTTTTTCTATCTTTTTATGAATTTCTATCCCATCATCCACTAACTCATTTACTGTGGAACCTAACCCTCTAGGATATTGTTCTGTTATAATTATAGGTATATCCATTAATTCAGATGCTTTTAGAAGAACTTTTGCATTCTTAATTATCTTTTTTTTATATTCCATTACTGCTGCTAATCTATCTTGAATATCTATAATTAATAGCAAACAGTCTTCCTTTCTTAAAGTGAACTTATCTAAATTCATTGATTATGCCTCCAATATTATTATTTTATTATTTATCCTTTAATGTTTTTCCTTATTTTATCCTTCATTCTTCAATTAATATTGTCAAAAAAATTATAGTACTACTACTTCTTATTCTCTAATTCTCTTTTCAAATATTCTACTTCTTTTTTTAATGTTCCTACCTGTGCAAGAGCCGATAGCGCAAAAACAAATGCAATTGGCGCTAATAGACCAACATATTCCATATTTATCCCTCCTTCCTTTTATTTTTTCCTATTTACCAATCCATAACAAATCTACAGTCAATTTTTAATGCCTTCATTATCATTATTAATTATCTTCATAAAAGTTTCATTTTTAACATTTATAAGTTCTTGATTAAACTTTTGTGGTTCACCTAAAAATGGAGTATGAGAGCTGACTCTTCAAAAACTATTAATTTTTTACCCTTTGGTGCTTCAAGATTTTTATAATATTTTTCTACTGCTTGTAATATTAATAACATACTTATAATATTATATTTTCCATTATTTGTATCTTAAAAATGAATTCAACATACATCCCAGCATCATTAAATAAGAGAATATGTTCAATTAATAATTTTGCCCTTGTTTTTGGCTAATTTCTCCCGCCATTCGCTTCGCTCCGTAGTTGTCAGTTTCGCCAATTCTGTTTCTTCACCAATAATTCTTAAAGGTTCTTGTGAGCGATAAGAACGTGTTAAGTTACCTGGGAATTTCTTATCCGTGACATTTGGGTCGTTTTCAAATTCACCTGTTGGTTCTACTATATAAACGCGTTCTCTTCCTTCTCCTTTTGCTAATGCTGCTGCAAG
>CAZHJK010000017.1:0-57650 GCA_964533275.1 uncultured Eubacteriaceae bacterium
TAAGGGAATTTATTAGATTTATAGGTAGATAAAAAAATTTGCTCGTTGGAGCTGGGCTTCCTAGCACAATGTAGCTAAGCTATTTTTTTTATGCTATGATATAATAAAAAATTAGTATTTAGGGGGTTGGATATGGACAAAATTTGGGAGATAAAGGGGAAGAGGGAGAAGGGCAAAACTATTGTGGAAAGCATATTAAATGCCAAGGGTATATATGAACCAGAAGAGATTACAGAATTCTTAAGTGATAAACCCCAAAGAACCTATGATCCCTATAGAATAAAAAATATACATGAAGCTGTTAATAAAATTAAAGAACATATAGATCAAGCTAGTAAAATAATAATATTTGGAGACTATGATGTGGATGGAATATCTTCTACTGCGTTATTGGTTGAATTTATGGGAAATGTTACTAATAATATAGATTACTATATACCTAATAGATTTTCCGAAGGTTATGGTTTGAATGAAGATGCCATTCTATATATAAAAGAAGAGATGCAGGGAGATTTGATCATTACTGTAGACAATGGTATTAATTCTTATAAAGAGGTGGAATATGCTAAAAAATTAGGATTAGATATCATTGTAACAGATCATCATAATATCCCAGAAAAACTTCCCCAATGTATAGTGATTAATGTAAAACAACAGGATGATAAGTACCCATTTAAGGAACTTTGTGGCTGCGGTGTGGCATTTAAGCTTGTTCAGGCTTTACAAAGAAATTTGAATTTATCAAGAAAATATTTAGATAATATTTTAGATTTAGTTACTTTAGCAACCATAGCAGATTTAGTTCCACTTATAGATGAAAATAGAACAATAGTAAAATATGGATTGAAAAATATTAATGCAAATAAAAGATTAGGTCTAATTAAATTAAGAGAAGTTCTAGGATTGAAAGATAGAGAAATTAATGCAGGTAGAATAGGCTATAATATAGCTCCTTGTTTTAATGCTGCTGGTCGAATTGAAAATGCTAAACTAGGCGTTGAATTATTATTAGAGAAGGATAATGGAAAGGCAAAAAAAATTGCAGAAACTCTAGCCCATCTCAATAATGAAAGGAAAAGAATACAAATTATTGGAGAAAATTATTGTAAGAAACTAGTTAAAGATAAATACAAAGATAATGATTTTCTTGTATTAAAAGTTGATGATATTTCTGAAGGTGTTATTGGAATAATTGCTGGAAAAATGAAAGATGTTTTTTATAAACCTACCCTTGTTATTACCAGGAGTGAAGAAGGATATTTAAAGGGTAGTGGTAGAAGTATCAGAGGTATAAATATATATAATGAAATGAAAAAAGTATCAGATTTATTTATAGGCTTTGGAGGTCATGAAATGGCTTGTGGTTTTTCAATACAAGAAGATAAATTAGAAGAATTAAGGAAAAGATTAAATAATCAGATAAAGAGTATTAAAGAAGAGAAACCTGATATATTTGTGCCCAAGGTTGATATTGTGACTGAGATAAAAGCCCAAGAATTATCTGTTGATCTAATAAAAGATATATCTAAACTAGAACCTTATGGCATGGGTAATTCTAAGCCTCTATTCATTATAAAAGATATAGAAGTGAATAATAATTGGACTAGATCCTGTGGTAGTGACAATACCCATTTGAAATTTAGTGGCAAAAAAGGAAATACCTATTTAAATGGTATTGGATTTTCTCTTGCAGAAAAATATAAGCTATTGAATACACCCTTAGCTGTAGATGTTGCATTTAGTGCTGATATTAACGAATACAATGGGAAAATAAATCCCCAAATGTTAATAGAGGATTTAAGAGAAGTTTATTAATCTATTTATAAGTATTATCTTTATTTTTTATTAGTTTTAATATAGAATAAAGCTATGTTAAATATAGTAAATAATGATAAAAATAAGGGCTTTTTAGAAAGGCAGGTTAGTTAAGTGTCTAGTAGTAGTAATAATATACATCGTTTAGATATAGATGGGAAGGAAATTATATTGATTGGTACCGCCCATGTATCAAAATTTAGTGCAGAGGAAGTTAAGGAGATAATCGAAGCTGAAAAACCTGATTCAATATGCATAGAGCTAGATGAAGAAAGATATAAATCTATATCTAATAGAGATAAATGGAAAAATATGAACATCATAAATGTTATAAAAGAAAAACGATCAACTTTACTTTTAATAAATTTAATCTTGTCTACTTACCAAAAGAAAATGGCTAATCAATTTGATATAAAACCTGGACAGGAGATGATTCAGGGCATTGAATCATCTAAGGAATTTGGGACTAATCTTGTGTTGGCAGACAGAAACATTCAAACTACCTTTAAGAGAATTTGGAGAGGTGTTGGATTTTGGGGAAAAATAAAATTGTTTTATTCGATTATCCTCAGTATTTTTGATGATGAAGAAATTAGTGAAGAAGATTTAGAAAGAATGAAAACAGAAGATATGTTATCTTCAGCTTTAAATGAACTTTCTTCTAGTTTTCCAAAATTAAAAAAACATTTAGTTGATGAAAGGGATCAATATCTAGCTCAAAAAATTAAAGATGCGCCAGGAGATAAAGTTGTTGCAGTCTTAGGTGCAGCACATGTTCCAGGAATTAAAAAGGAAGTATACAAAGAACATGATTTAGAAGAACTATCCTCAGTACCTCCTAAATATTTAACATCAAAGATTGCAGGGTGGATTATACCCATAATTATAATAGCGATAATTGTTTCTACATTTTCTGTAGATAAGAACACAGGAATTGACCAAATAATCAGCTGGGTGTTATGGAATGGGACTTTATCTGCTATTGGTGCTGCAATTGCTTTTGGTCATTTTTTATCTATTTTAACAGCCTTTTTAGTAGCTCCTATAACATCATTAAATCCTTTATTGGCTGCTGGTTGGTTTGCTGGAATTACAGAAGCATTTATTAGAAAGCCAAGTGTAGAGGATTTTGAAAATCTTACTCAGGATATTTTTACCATAAAGGGTTTTTGGAAAAATAGAGTTACAAAAATTTTACTAGTAGTAATTTTAGCTAACCTTGGAAGTGTTATAGGTACCTGGGTAGGTGGTGCTGATGTTATTCGTATGTTTATCCGAACTATCGTAAAATAAGAATATAAACATTCCTTTTTTGTTAAACATTGATAAGAAAGGATATAATAAGAATAATATAATCTAGGAGGGGTATTATGAAAAGAAATTATAATAAACTTGTTAGAGATGGTATACCACAGATTATTAGAGACAATGGAGCACAGTGCACAACACGAAAACTTGACGAAGAAGAATATAAAGAAGAATTGATAAATAAATTATATGAAGAGATTGAAGAATTTAATGAAGAATGGAATGAAGAAAAATTAGCAGATATATTGGAAGTTCTTCATTCAATAGCAGATGTAAAAAATTATGAAATGATGCATATTGACTACTTAAGGATGAATAAAAAAGAAAAACGCGGTGGGTTTGAAGGAAGAATACTTTTAGTTGATATTGAAGAATAGTCTAGTGGTTTAATATTATTCTAGAAGAATAATATTAAACCACTTTTCATATGATAGTAAATCTTGCATTTCTATCATATTAAAATAGGGATAGTATGGGAATATCCACGATGAATTATTCTCTAGAGATAGCATGGTAGGTATATGCACTTTTATTAAAAAAGTATTATTAAAAGTGTTAAAATAGAGGAGGAAAGATGATGGAAAGAGAAGCTGTTCTTGATTATTTTATATATAATGGTAGCGTAAAATCTACTAATAATATGAAAGTGTTTGACAATATTAGTGAAAAAGCAGTTTATGAGGTAATAAAAATTATTGATGGGATTCCACTTTACTTTAATGAACACTTAAATAGAATGAAAAAATCTATTTTGGTTTTTGATTCAAAGATAAGGAAACTTGATGATGAAATACTTGGGGAAATTATAGAACTGGTAGAGTTGAACAAATGTAAATATATAAATGTAAAACTTGTTTATGATTTTTCAGATGAGGGCAGAATAAATTTTTTAACATACTTTATTAAAAGCGAATATCCGCAAGATGAAAAATATAAAAACGGGGTACATACATTATTATTTAAGGGTGAAAGAAAAAATCCTAATATAAAAACATTAAGTGGTTCTTATAGAGGGAGGGTTCAGAAGGTTAGAGAGGAGCAAAATGCATATGAAGCTTTATTGGTAGATGAATCTGGTTATATTACAGAGGGGAGTAGATCAAATATTTTTTTTATAAAAGATAATGAAATACTGACACCACCTGGCGGCAAGGTACTTCTTGGTGTAACTAGAAATTATGTATTGAAAATATGTAAAAAATTAAATATTAAGGTAAAAGAAGAACTAATTAATGTTGAAGATTTAAAAGAAATAGAAGGAGCTTTTATTACTGGAACAACAGTTGATGTTTTACCTATTTTTTCAATTGATAATATTCAGTTATCAACTGTAAGTAATAATATTATGCAGAGTATAATACATTCTTATAATAGGATAATGAATGAAAACATAGAAGAATTAAGAGAGTATATAAAAAATCTAAAGTAATTTAAATACTTTGTTTAAATTTTTATTATTAGTGTACAAATATAATATAGAAATGGAGGAGATGATATGCAATTTCATAAAATAATCGAACAAAGAAAATCTATAAGGGAATTTAAAGATAAGAATATTGAAAATGAAGTTATTTATAATTTACAGGAATATACTTATAAAGCAAAACATTTACAAAATGATATTGCTACTTCATTTCATTTTTTGGAGGATGGACATAAAGTACATGAATATTTGTTAGGTAAAGCAGGATATTATGGAATGGCAATTGATGCACCTCACTATTTAGTATTGATTTCTGAAAAAAAAGAGCATTATAAAAAGAATGCAGGTTATATGATGGAACAAATTCTTTTAAAGGCATTTGAGATGAAAATTGGTAGTTGCTGGATTGATGTAGTTGATGAAGTGCATGGGCATGAATTAAAGACTAAATTAAAGATCGATAAGCAAGGTGAGATTGTAGCATTGGCTGCTTTAGGTTATCCCAAAACAAATATTTTTGGAATTGAGACCTCAGTTTCTGGTAGACAATCTATTGAGGAATTAGTATATGATAAAATATGGGGCAAATTAATGGATCTTGGGGAATTAAACCAGAGGGGGTTAGAAGAGATATTCTACTATGCAAGACATGCACCATCATGGGGAAATATTCAACCTTGGAAATTTATTATTGACGATGATAAATTAATATTAACAATGTTACAACAAGATTCCTCCGAAAAGTTGATTAAGGATCATGAAATAGATAGTGGTATTATGATGCTATACATAGAAAAAATGATGCATAAACAAGGTATACAAGGCAAATGGGATTTCAATATAAATGAATTAGATGTAGAAAAATATAATATGCCTGATAATTGTGTAATAAAGGGATGGTTCCCAATATAAAAAATTATTCTAATAAGAAAAGTTGGACTTGCAAGTCCAACTTTTCTTATTTATAATGTGGCACTATGGTTTAACAACAAAATTTACAGGCAAACGAAAGATTGAATAACCGCTCTCCTGTAGAATTTCTATGCTATTAGAGCATACAAAGGGAATAAAAATATCTTCTCCTAAACATCTTCCATATTCTGTTTTATAGGTTTTATTATGATAAGGGACAAAAAACATACAATCAATATCTCCTTCATCTAAATCGAGATAGAATGAATACTGTTCACCAAAAATATTGCTATCATTAATACTAATCTTAAGTACAGGTTTTGATTTTTCCCAAGACCAATATCCAAATTTCTTTATAAACTCTTTTATGCTATTTTCCTCAATGCTCCATTTAGCATATAAAATATGTGGAAATATCAGCTTTAATTTCATTTTCTTAGTTTTATTCAATGTATATCCTCCTCCTTTTGTGAATTAATTAAATGTATGTCCAAACAAATTGTATTATTACAAAAAGGCTAAAATGATTGAAACTAATAAATTGTATAATTTAAAAACTTTGTGGGATATATATAGGATAGGAATAAAATGTAATATGTTGAAAAACGAAAGGAAAGACTAAGATGTTAGTTGTTTTTTTAAGATCCGTAATTTTGTATGGATTAGTTTTAGTTGTAATAAGATTGATGGGTAAAAGGCAAATTGGCGAGTTACAACCTTTTGAATTAGTTATAACTATTATGATTGCTGAGTTTGCAGCAACTCCTATAGAAAATTCAGACATACCTTTAATTAATGGCATAATACCAATAATGACTCTTTTATTTTTAGAAACGCTTTTATCAGTTGTGATGTTAAAGAGTGAAACTGCTAGAAAGTTTATAGATGGTAAACCTTCAATCATAATGAATAAAGGAAAATTAAATTATAAAGAATTAAAAAAGCAAAGGATAAATATTAATGATCTTTTGGAACATTTAAGGATAGATGGATATCACAATCTGCATGAATTAGAATATATTATTATAGAACCAGATGGACAGCTTAGTGTCATTTCAAAACCAGATTATAATCCATTGACTGCACGGGATATGAATATACAAACTGAGCCTGTTGGTATCCCCATTTCCTTAATAATAGATGGAAGGCGTAACTATAAAAATATGGAATTAGCTAATTGTAATAATAAATGGTTGGATAATCAATTAAAAGTTCAAGGATATAGTAAAGATAAGGATGTATTATTAGCATATATTGATAGCAAAAAAAATTTATATGTGCAAAGCAAAGAAGAAAGGGGTTAATGATATAAATGCGTGTTTTCTGGATTTCTTTAGTAATAATATGTATATTTATTATTTTTAGTATTTATTATACTTATATTTTAGAAAAAAGCTCAGGTAATATTGTGACCAGTATTGAAGATATAGAAAAGAAAATTGATAAAAATGATTGGGATGGAGTACAAAAGGATTTAGATATACTTAGAAATAAATGGGAAGGGATGATTAAACCTTGGAGTTCTTTTATTGAACATGAAGAATTAGATAATATACAAGTGTCAATTTTAAAGGTAGATGAATATATATCAATGAACAATGAAGTATTAACAAGATCAGAGCTATCGGTTCTTAAATACTTAGTTAGGCATATATATTTAAAAGAAAAGTTAGAGTTAGGGAATATTTTTTAAAAAACAAAGAGCATATTTAAATAAATGCCCTTTGTTTTATATTATATGAAATTTTTACTTTTTATAATATTGGAGTATCTGCAGATATTTGATAAATGACATCCTTTCTTTCAACAATTAGAGTGATTTTTTTTCTTAGCTCACAATCATCTTTAATGTGTGTTACTAATTCCCGTACAGGATTTATAGCAACAGGGTTACCTACTATTTTAAGCATATCGAAATCCCCATGGGTGTCTCCATAGGCAAAACTTCTTTCCATATCTATATCATATTGCAAAACAAAATCCTTGATAGCTTGATTTTTACTAGCAGAATCCCACATTTGATTAATTTCACCAGTGAAGTTATTATTTTCATCCAGAAAATATTCTGTACCCTTATAATATTGTACATTATATTTTTCAGCCATTTTAGATAATAAAAAATTAGGAGCACCAGATATAAAGAAGACTAGATGTTTTTGCTTGTGATGCCAGAGTATTCTATCCCTAGTAAATCGGTAAACACGTTCACCTTTTAAATTTATTACTTGATTTGTTATAAAATCTAAGTAGTTCTTATTTAATCCCTTCATAGAATCAATATATACACTGGATATTTCCATTAAATAATCCTCATAATTACCATGTCTTTTATCCCAATTTTCAAAAGTTTGCTTTGCCTTACCATGCCAAATAATCGGATCAAGTACTTCATATTTAATTAATTTTTTAAAATGTTCTATCATTAAAGAATCACGATACAAAGTACCATCTACATCAAAAAAAGCAGCAATGTTTCCCATAAGCATCCCCTTTCTTTTTCTAAATCTACCCAAATTCCTATGTATTTAAGCAATTTTATTTATAACTATAGCATAAACAATGATCATAGCAAAAATGCTATAAGGAAACTAATTTTTACTTTAATTAATGACATGTTTAATTTCTTCATATAAATTTTCTGGATCATTACCATAAACTATTTCGTCTTTAACTATAGCAAAGGGCATATCTGCACAATCAGTGCAATTTCCTAAACAAGAGGCAATTACAACTTCATATTCATCATCTTCCTGAAGTCTTCTAGCAGTATCGTCAGTACCATGAACAAAATTATTTTCACAAAATTTAATTACATAATTCATATTAAACCTCCTAATAAATAATTATGTAAATAGTATAGTTGTTTACTATAAAATTATGTAAAAAATATAAAAAGAGTATAAAGAAACTATACAGGCAATGGTGCATATAATATAAAAAAAAGAATAGTAATAATTTTTAAAGTAATATATAACTTCATTTGAAAACATTACAAGTATATACAATTTCTTCACTGAATAAAGTCAATTGCCTAACATATACTACTAGTATGAAAGGAAGTGAGAAGTGTGCAAATACTTACAATTGGAGACTTAGAAGAAATTAATTTAATACAAGAAAAAATGAAAGATGAAATAGATTTGCTAATAAAAGAAGGCATAGAAATTAATTTAAATATAGATCAAAAAGGCAACATTGAACTATTGAGATGTGAAATAAATGAAAATAATGAATTTAAGAAAAATCCTTTAAATACTATGAACATATTTCACCATTATATAGCTAATGTAATTGCAGATTATATAATAAATTATAAAGAAGAAAAAAGTTTAGAGAAAATTATACAACAACAATATTATTATTTTAATCCACAAGAAAGGAAAAAAATATTAGATCTATCAATTAAAGCTTTAAATGAAAAGGAAGGTTTTTATTTATCAACTAGCCTATATAAAATAAGTAAAAAAGTTAGAATTATTGAGGAATTAGTAGATTATATGGAGAATCATAATGAACTCATAATTGATGGCTTTATAAGGTTTAGATTAAAATACTATATGGAAGATTTAAGAGATGCAGTAGATGCAGGTGTAGAAGATTATCTTATGGAAAAAGAATATAATGAATTTATTAGACTTCTACAATATTTTGTTGATATACAAGAACCAAAGATTCAGACCATGCATATCTTAATAGATGAAAATCATAGGTATTCATTATTAGACACAAATTATAATTATATTCAAAATGAATATTTAGAAGAGTTAGCAACGGAATTTTTAGATGGAGAAATAAAATATGAGGACTTATTAATAAGTTCTCTTATTACAATTGCACCTACAAGAATTTATATTCATCATATGGACGATGCTGGAAATAAAGAAATTATGGATACAATTCAAAAAGTATTTAATGATCGTGTAATTATATGTAGAGGTTGTGAAATCTGCAGAAAAAAAAGTATAGTAAAAAAAGATTAAAAAAATCAGAGAGAAAATGATATGCTCCCCTTGTAGTGGAAATGACAAGAAGGAGCATATTTTTCTTTTTAATTAATATTCCATATGTTATACTATAGAATGATGAATTAGGAGACATAAAAATCATAGGAGGAAGCGCAATGTGGACAAGAATGGCCATTCTTTCATTTATCGGTGCATTGATTGGATGGTTTACAAATGTATTAGCAGTTAAGCTTATCTTTAGGCCTATCTATGTTTTTCGCATACCCGTAATTGGATTTAAAATTCAAGGATTAATACCTAAAAGAAGAAAGGAATTAGCTAAGAGTATTGGGGAAACAGTAGAAAAGGAATTAATATCTATTGAAGAAATATTAGATCGTATGATTGAAAATCAGGACAAAAAAGATATTATTAATGCTATAAAAATTAAGATTAGGGAAGTTATATTTCAAAAAGTACCAAGCTTTTTGCCAAAATCCATTAGAGACTTAATATTAAGTTATGTAGAGGAAGTTATTGACCAAGAGGCTGAACCAGCTTTTAATCAAATACTTGAAAAGCTAATTAGTAAAGCGACTAGTACTATTAAAATTGGAGAAATGGTTGAGGAAAAGATAAATGAATTTGATTTAATTAAATTGGAAAGTATAATTATAAATATAACTAAAAGAGAGTTAAAACAAATCGAATATTTAGGCGGGATAATAGGTTTCTTTATTGGTATAGTACAAGCAATACTAATATCATTTGTTTAATAGAATGGTTTAAAATATAAATAGTCTTGACAAGTGAGTAGTTTTAGTTTTATAATTATTTAAAATTTAAAATAAATTAAAAGTAATGATAAGGAAGAGTAAATAAAACACAGTCTGCAGAGAGGAAATATAAATGCTGAAAATATTTCTAGATATGGATTATTGAAAACCACCTTTGAACTATTAGCTGAAATTATAGTAAGCTTAATCGGTTGATGCCGTTATTGTCTTCAAGTGGATGAAAATCAACTTGGGTGGAACCACGGGTAATATCTCGTCCCATACTATGGGAGGGGATTTTTTGGTTTTTGTTTTAATTAATTATTTAAAATAGATATTAAATAGAAAGGATGAATTTTAGTGATTAAAATAACATTAAATGATGGTTCAGTAAAGGAATATCCAATGAATACAACTGTAATCGAAATTGCTAAGGATATTAGTAGTGGTTTGGCAAGAGTTGCATTGGCTGGGGAGGTTAATGGGAAAGTAGTAGATATTAGAACTCCCATTAGTGAAGATTCAACTTTAAATGTTTTAACCTTTGATCATGAAGGAGGAAAACTAGCCTTTTGGCACACTACTACTCATGTCATGGCACAAGCAGTATCAAGATTGTTTCCAGAGGCAAAATTAGCTATTGGTCCAGCTATAGATAATGGATTTTACTATGATTTTGATGTAGATAGACCCTTTACGCCAGAAGATTTAGAAACTATTGAAAAGGAAATGAAGAAAATAGTTAAAGAGAATTTTTCAATTGAAAATTTTGTGTTATCACGGGAAGAAGCTCTTAATTTAATGGAAGAACATAATGCTGACTATAAGGTTGAATTAATAAAAGATTTGCCGGAGGGTGAGGCTCTATCTTTTTATAAGCAAGGTGAATTTACAGATCTTTGTGCAGGACCACATATTGCTTCTACGGGTAAGATTAAGGCTTTTAAACTATTAAGTATAGCTGGAGCCTATTGGAGAGGTAATGAAAAGAACAAAATGCTTCAAAGAATCTATGGAGTTTCTTATCCCAAAAAGAGTCAATTAGATGAATACCTAAATCGTTTAGAAGAAGCAAAGAAAAGAGATCATAGAAAATTAGGTAAGGAATTGGATCTTTTTTCTATTCAAGAAGAGGGCCCTGGATTTCCATTTTTCCATCCGAATGGTATGATCATCAGAAATACCCTAGAGGATTTCTGGCGACAAGTGCATGAACAAAGAGGTTACAATGAAATTAAAACTCCGATTATCTTGAATCAAGAGCTATGGCAGCGTTCTGGACATTGGGATCATTACCAAGAAAATATGTATTTTACTGAAATTGATGGAGAAGGCTACGCAGTAAAGCCAATGAACTGTCCTGGTGGGATGTTAATATATAAAACAAAGATGCATTCCTATAGAGATTTACCCCTTAGGATTGGAGAGTTAGGATTAGTACATCGTCATGAAATGTCAGGAGCATTACATGGTTTAATGAGAGTAAGAAATTTCACACAGGACGATGCCCATATCTTTATGACTCCAGAACAAATTAAAGATGAAATCATGGGTGTAATTGATTTAACTGATTATGTTTATAATATTTTTGGTTTTAAATATTATGTTGAATTATCCACACGACCTGAAAATTCTATGGGATCAGATGAAGATTGGGATCGAGCTACTATGGCTCTTAAAGAAGCGTTGGAAGAAAGAGGTATAGATTTCAAGGTTAATGAGGGAGATGGAGCGTTCTATGGACCGAAGATAGATTTTCATCTAGAAGATAGTATTGGTAGAACATGGCAATGTGGAACTATACAATTAGATTTTCAAATGCCTGAAAAATTTGATTTAACATATGTAGGAGCTGATGGAGAAAAACATCGACCTGCTATGATTCATAGAGTTATTTTCGGCAGTATTGAGCGTTTCATTGGCATCTTAACCGAGCATTTTGCAGGTGCTTTTCCAGTATGGATATCTCCTGTACAGGTAAAAGTGATTCCTATTGCAGATACACATCATGATTATGCAGAAAAATTATATGAAAAATATAGAGAAATGGGTATAAGAGTTGAAGTAGATTATAGAAATGAAAAAATCGGTTATAAGATTAGAGAAGCACAAATGCAGAAGATACCATATATGCTAGTAGTAGGAGATCAAGAAGTGGAAAATAATAAGGTGGCTCTTCGTTCAAGAACAGAGGGAGATTTAGGAGTTTTTGGCGTAGATGAATTTAAGAATAAAATCTTAGATGAAATAAATAAAAAACAATATTAGTAAACTTAGAGGGATTTTCAAAAGAAGCTTGTTTTTAAGACAAATTATTAATAAAAGAATAAATAATTATTTTACTCAGATAAAATCCTAAAGGTAATATTAGCTTACCTTTAGGATTTTATCTAATTCATGACCAGAAATGGTCTCTTCTATTAATAGCTTTTCAGCAATTGATTTTAGAAAACCAATGTTCTTTATTATGGTGTTCTTTGAATCCTCATAAGAAGACTCAATAATTAAATTAACTTCCTTATTAATATAGCTTTCATAACCAGATAAATATTTTCCATTAAAGGTTCTATTGCCTAAACTACTCATTCCATATTCACAAACCATTTGATTTGCAATTTCTGTTGCTTTTATTAAATCATTTTGTGCCCCTGTGGATATTTCATTAAAAATTATTTCTTCTGCTGCTCTGCCTGCTAATAGTGTTTGAATTTTTTGGAATAATTCTTTTTTAGTCATTAAAAATCTATCCTCATTAGACGAGTTTAAAACAAATCCCAGGGACTGTCCATGGGGGACTATAGATATTTTCTCTATTAGATCATTATTAAGTATTCGTCCTACTAATGCATGACCTGCTTCATGATGAGCAACAATTTTTCGCTCTATATCACTAATAACTGCATTTTTAGTCTTTAATCCTGCGATGACTCTTTCTATTGCTTTATTAAATTCTTCGTTACCTATAATAGAAAGATTGCTTCTTACTGCATAAATTGCTGCTTCATTTACTATATTTGCTAATTGTGCTCCAGACATACCGTGGGTTTTTCTTGCAATTTCTTTAATATTTACATTTTTGTCTATAGGTTTATTTTTTATATGAACTCTTAATATATCTTCCCTTGCTCGAACATTAGGATTTCCAATATATATGTGTCTATCGAATCGTCCTGGTCTAAGAAGAGCTTCGTCTAATAGTTCCATTCTATTAGTGGCTCCAATTACTATTACATTATCATATCTGTTAAATCCATCTAATTCTACTAATAATTGATTTAAGGTTTGATCTCTCTCGCTATTATTATCTGAACTCCTAGACACACCAATTGCATCCATTTCGTCAATAAATATTACACAAGGAGATTGTTTTTTTGCCTTTTCAAAAAGCGAACGAATTCTACTTGCTCCTACACCTACATATTTCTCTACAAATTCTGAACCACTGGCATATATAAAGCTTGCATTTGTTTCTCCTGATATCGCACTAGCCATAAGAGTTTTACCAGTTCCTGGAGGTCCGTAGAACATAACTCCCTTTGGGATTTTTGCACCCATTTTATTATATTTTTCAGGAAATTTTAGAAAATCCGTTATTTCTTGTAAGTCTTCCTTTACCTCTTCTAACCCAGCTACATCATCAAAATAAACTTTCTTCTTATTATTATCTTCTTTTTTTTCTTCTTGTCTTAGAGAAGTAGCTAACATTAATTCCGGCTTTTTCCCCATTCTTCTAATTATGAAAAAAAGACTGATACTAAATATTATTAAACTTATTTTTAAAATTGGATTGGAATGCTCGTAAAGACCTTGTAAATTAAAAAATGAGCCAACTAATATAAATAAAGATACAATCAATAAAATAAATAGGAGTTTTCTTTTCATAATTTATCACCATCCGAATTTTCTATATTGTAATGTTATTTTTATCAATAAGTGCAATAAACATTTAAGATTCTTCAAAATAATTTTAGGTAATTTTATCAAGTTAATTAAAAAATTATGTTATTATAGTTTTGTGGGAATAAAAATAGTATCATAGAGAGAAAACATTAAAATTTTGGATAGCATATTTTTAATAATTGCTATTAGGCTTTGTCTTTATTGGATAATTATTCATTTAAGATGTAAGGGAGAATTTATATGAAAATTATAAAAAAAACTAAATACATTACTTCTTTTACAAGAAATAACGAACCTATTAGTTGGATAAACTTAGGAGAGACTATTATTGTTGAAACAAATGATTGTTATTGTGGTCAAATACAAAATGAGAATATTTTAAGATCTGAGATTAATGGGTCATTGGTAAATGCTTCTACAGGACCTATATATATTAAAGATACTTTTCCTGGGGATGTAATCTGTGTTGAAATTAGAAATATTCAATTAGACAACCAAGGTTTGATGCTTTCATATCCAGGATTAGGTCCCTTAGGAGATTTAATCTATGAACAAGACACTAAAATTATACCTATAAAAAATGGTAAAGCTTGTTTTAATAAGGAGATAAAATTTTCAATAAATCCAATGATAGGGGTAATAGGTCTGGCTCCAGAGATTGTGGAGATTTCCTGTGAAGCTCCTGGGGATCATGGGGGAAATTTGGATACAAAGGATATAAAAGAAGGGAGCAAGGTATATCTACCTGTGTTTGTAGAAGGAGGTTATTTAGCTCTTGGAGATCTTCACGCAACAATGGGAGATGGAGAATTATGTGGTATGGGTGTCGAAATAGGCGGGAGAGTAGAGATTAAGGTTTCTAAGACAAGAACAAAAAATATCAAAATGCCAATTGTTGAAACAGAAAAAGAGTTTTTAATTATTGCAAGTGATGTAGATTTTGAAAGGGCATCCAAAAAAGGTATAGTTTATGCAACACAAATATTACAAGAAAATTTAAATTTAACATTTAAAGATGCCTATAGAATATTAAGTGCCTTATGTGATTTAAGAGTAAGTCAGATAGTAAATCCTTTACTAACTGTTAGAATAGCAATTCCTAAGAAGCTCATGCCTAATTTATTTATATAAAACCTTGACGATAAAGAACTCATATGGTATACTCTCATAAGAGAAAAAGAAGTAGAAGATTCCACTTCTCACCTTGCGGCAACGATGCTAGTAGGGTTAATATAGACTCAAATCAGTTTTTTAATTAGCTTAGAGTTTATTATGCAGGTGGAGACTATTCTACCTGCTTTTTATTTGGAATTGGAAAGTTTGTCTTGCTCGCAAGACGCCAAATGTTCCTGTTTCACGAGCGCGTGCGCTTTTGCACGCTTTCTTGTATAAGTGTAAATTAGGAGGTGTATATTATTAGCAAAGAATTTCAAGTTAATGAACAAATCAGGGATAGAGAAGTCCGTCTGATTGATTCAAAGGGAGAGCAATTAGGGGTGATGTCTTCAAGAGAGGCACAAAAAATTGCCGACGAAAGGCAGTTAGATCTAGTTAAAATTTCTCCTAATGCAAAACCACCAGTTTGTAAAATAATGGATTTTGGAAAATTTAAATTTGAACAGGGTAAAAAAGAAAAAGAAATCAAAAAAAATCAGAAGATAATTAATGTTAAGGAAATTCGCATGTCTGCAAGAGTGGAAGAACATGACATGGATGTAAAAGCAAAAAATTGCAGAAAGTTTCTTTCAAATGGAGATAAGGTAAAGGTATCTGTTCGCTTTAGAGGTAGAGAGATGGCATATACAGATATAGGTAAAAAAATATTACTAAATTTTGCAGACAAGGTATCAGATAATGGTACAATTGAAAAACAGCCCAAATTAGAAGGGCGAAGTATGGTAATGTACCTTGCACCTAAAAAAGATTAATATTAGCAATCGAAGGGAGGAAATAATATGCCAAAAATGAAAACCCATAGAGGAGCGGCAAAAAGATTTTCTAAAACTAAAAGTGGAAGAGTAAAGAGAGCAAAGGCATATAAAAGTCATATATTAACAAAGAAATCTCAAAAGAGAAAGAGAAATCTTAGAAAAACTGGTTACTTAACACCACAAGAATCAAAAAATATTGTACAATTAATTCCATATAAGTAAAGTTGGAGTAGGAAAGGAAGGTAGAAAACATGGCAAGGGTAAAAAAAGCAATGAATGCTAAGAAAAAACACAAGAAAATATTAAATCTTGCTAAAGGTTACTATGGTGCTAAAAGCAAGTTATATAGACCTGCAAATGAAGCAGTAATGCGAGCACTAAGATCAGCATATGTGGGAAGAAAGTTAAGAAAAAGAGATTTTAGAAAATTATGGATCTCAAGAATAAATGCAGCAGCAAGAATAAATGGTTTATCCTATAGTAAATTTATAAATGGACTAAAATTAGCAGGGGTAGAAGTAAACAGAAAAATGTTGGCTGATATTGCTGTAAATGATTCAGAATCTTTCAAACAATTAGTTGATGTAGCCAAAGAAAAAATTAATGCATAATCAATAATCATTAAAAAACTAAAATAGTAGTTAGTTAGAAGTTTTTTATACTCACTTTTCATATGAAATGTGGGTTTTTTATTTTATTTAAACAAATTGATTAATATCATATATTATCATGCATCATAGAATTTTTCAAAAATGTAGTTTTGTGTTAAGAATTTATATTATGCAATTTTCTTGAATAAATAAAGAAAGTTTTAAATATGATAAAATTGATTGTATAATAAGATTGACCTTTAGTATTTATTGGGGTAATATAAGGTTTGATATATCTTTCTTTAAGGAGGAATAATAATGAAGGTTCTAATAGTAGGAGCTGGGAAATTAGGCTATAGACTTGCTCAGCAAATGTTATTAAGTGATATAGAAGTAACTATTATGGATACTAATTCTAAGATATTAGATAGAGTTAATAATCAACTTGATGTTTTAACTATAAATGCAAATGGGGTTCAGATAGATGTATTAAAAAATTTAAATATTGGGTTATATGATTTAACTATAGCAGTGACCAGCAATGATGAAACAAATATTGTTATTAGTTCCATAACTAAAAAGCTAGGATGTAAAAAAACCATTGCTAGAATAAGAAATCCTGAATATGTTGAAGCAATACCTTTTATAAAAAAAGAAATGAATATCGACCATATCGTTAATCCTGAGCTTGCAATTGCAACTGAAATTTCAAGATATATATTAAAAAAATATGCATTTTATTCTAGTGATTTTGTAAAAGGAAAGGTTTCAATGATTGATTTAAATGTTAATAATATTCCTGGATTTATTGGCAAAAAAATTCATGAATTAGAAGATCTAGATGATTTATTAATAACAGCCATTTCTAAAAATGGCAATTTAATAATTCCTCATGGTGGAAGTATCCTAGAAAAAGATGATATCTTATATTTAATTGGTACTAGAGCAGGCATAAAAAGAATAGCTGATAAATCCCAAGTAGTTAAGAATAAATCTAAAAATAAAAAGCATATAGAGAAAGTTTTTATTCTTGGTGGTGGGAAAATAGGCTATTATTTAGCTAAAAAACTATTAAAAGAAGGAATTCGTGTTAAAATAGTAGAACAAAGCACAGAAAGATGTAAGTATTTATCAGAAAAACTAGATAAGGCTTTAATTATTTGTGGAGATGGCTCGGATATTAATATTCTTGAGGAAGAAGAGATAGATACTATGGATGCATTTGTAGGTGTTACTGGTTTTGATGAAGAAAACCTGTTGATGTCCCTTCTGGCAAAAAAATCAGGGGTAAAAGAAGTTATTTCTAAAGTAAGTAGGTCTAATTATGTTGGTATTATTGAAAAATTAGGGGTAGATGTAGCCCTTAATCCAATAAATATTACTGTTAGCAATATTTTAAAATTTATAAGAGGTGGAAAAGTTATTTCAGTTTCTCTATTATTGGGAAATCAAGCAGAGGTGTTAGAAATGGTTGCCTCTGAAGATCTTTCTATTATTGGTAAGCCTATTGAAAAAATTGGATTACCTAAGGGAATAATAATAGGAGCTATTGGTCATAATGGAAAAGCTATCATACCTGATGGGAAATCTATTATACATCCAAATGATAGACTTGTAATATTTTGTTTAAGCTCAGAAATTCATGCTTTAGATCCATTTTTTAAAGGCAATAAAGGAGGGCTACTTAATGAATTATCCAATTTTAATAAAGGTATTAGGAATTTTATTAACAATTGAAGCCCTTGGGATGGTTCCATCACTATTGATTAGTATATATTATAGTAGTAATGATGTATTTGCGTTTTTAATTTCAATTGCTATAAACCTTATTGTAGGATTTACTATGTTTAGAATTCCTGTGAAAAAAAAGGATATTAAGATTAAAGAAGCCTTAAGTATAGTATCTATTGGCTGGGTATTAATTTCAATTTTCGGAGCAGTTCCCTTAGTAATATCAGGTAGTGTTCCATCCTTTGTCGATGCTATATTTGAAATGGTATCTGGGTTTACGACAACAGGTGCTACAATAATTAATGATATTGAGGTACTTCCCCGTGGCATTTTATTTTGGAGATCCTTTAGTCATTGGATTGGCGGTATGGGAATACTTGTATTTACTGTTGCTATATTACCAGCTTTAGGTGTTGGAAGTTATCAGATATTTAAGGCAGAAAGTCCTGGACCTATTGCAGATAGAATTGTACCTCGTATTAAGGATACAGCAAAAATTTTATATATATTTTATATTAGTTTAACAATATTAGAAATTATACTTCTTAAATTTGGAGGAATGGGCTTATACGAATCCATTGTACATACATTTGGAACCGTGGGAACTGGTGGTTTTTCAACTCGAAACGGAAGCATCGGTGCCTTTAATAGTTCATATATTACTATAGTTATTTCTATATTCATGATTTTATCAGGAATAAGTTTCTCCCTTTACTATCAATTGTCTAAAGGGAATTGGAGAGAAGTTTTTAAAGATGAAGAATTAAGATTATTTCTTTCAATTATTGGTATATGTGTTCTAGTAATTACTTTTAATATAGGAGGGAATCTTGGAAGATCTTTGAAAGATGCTTTATTTCAAGTTACATCTATTATAAGCACAACAGGTTATGGTACTGTTGATTTTAACGAATGGCCTACACTCAGTAAGGCTATACTTTTTATGTTGATGTTTATAGGTGGATGTGCAGGATCTACTGGTGGAGGTATAAAAAATATAAGGATATTGGTATTATTAAAGCTTATTAAAAGGGAAATTTCTAAAATATTTCATCCAAGAGCCGTTATTCATGTAAAGGTCAATGAAAGAGTACTATCCTCAGATGTCCTTGCAAGTATAATGAGCTTTTTTGCACTATATATTTTTATTTTTATAATAGGAACAATTATTATTTCTTTAGAAGGTATTGGTTTAGTAAGTTCATCCAGTGCGGTAGCAGCTTCGATAGGGAATATTGGGCCGGGCTTTGATTTTGTTGGACCAACAAATACATTTAGCCAATTTAGTCAATTAAGCAAGTTGTTTTTATCCTTCTTAATGCTCTTTGGACGACTTGAACTATTTACAATGCTTATATTATTTAGCCCTAAATTCTGGAAGGATGAAATTTAGAAGAAAAAATAAAATAGAATAAACTAATAATAGTTTAAGTTATAATCTAGGTGATTTTATTATGTCAACAGACAAAGAATATTTAAATAAGTTAAAAAAAGATAGGATAGAACCTGCACAAGTTTTAGTAGCTGGGTTTATGATCATAATATTGATTGGTACATTTTTATTAAATTTACCTATGGCTAGTAAAAGCAGTAATAGTATTGGACTATTAAATGCCTTTTTCACCTCTACTTCTGCAGTATGTGTTACAGGATTAGCTGTTGTAGATACAATTTCCCATTGGTCCAGTTTTGGTCATACTGTTATTTTTATATTAATTCAAATAGGGAGTTTGGGGTTTATGTCTATGACAACCTTGTTTTTTTTATTTAGCGGGAAAAGAATAACCCTAAGGGAAAGAGTTATATTACAATCCTTTATTAATTACAATAAATTATCAGGGGTAGTAAAGTTTATAAAGTATTTATTAATATACACTATTATAGCCCAAGGAATAGGAACTATTCTTTTAACCTTTCGCTTCATTCCTATATATGGTCTTTCTAAGGGCTTAGGATTAAGCGCATTTTATGCTAATTCTGCGTTTAGTAACTCAGGCTTTGATTTTATTGGTGATTTTCCAAGTCTAATGCCCTTTACAAGTGATTTAATAATAAACATTACCACAATGTTTTTAATTATAATAGGGGGATTAGGTTTCTCTGTTATACTAGATATACAAGAACATAAGACTAGGTTCTATAGATTAAGTAGTCATTCAAAATTAGTATTGACTATGACCATAGGATTAATTTTTTTAGGTGCATTAGTGTTATTTGTTTTAGAGCATAATAACCCAGAAACATTAGGAGAACTTTCTTTTCAAGGGAAGGTTATAAGTTCTTTTTTCCAATCAGTTGCACCAAGAACAGCTGGGTTTTATACTATTGACATTAATTTAATGACCACTGCTTCAAAATTTTTCATTATAGTGCTTATGTTTATAGGTGGCTCTCCTGGATCAACTGCTGCGGGTATAAAAACAGCTACAATTGGAATTTTATTTGCAGCAGTAATATCAGTGCTGCGTGGTGAAAAAGACACTGAACTATTTAAAAGAAGAATTCCTGAAGTTATCATTAAAAAAGCACTAGTCGTTGTTTTAATGGCTATTTTTATAGTAATCACAATAACAATGATTCTAACAACCACAGAAAAAGCAGCATTTATGGAGATATTATTTGAAGTTGTATCAGCCTTTGGAACAGTTGGACTATCTTTAGGGATTACATCTGAATTGTCAACAATTGGGAAAGTAGCAATTATATTCACAATGTTTATAGGTAGGCTCGGACCACTGACCATTGGATTTGCAATCTCTAGAAAACAATTACAAAATGATAAAAAACATTTTAGATACCCTAAGGATAATATAATGGTTGGTTAGAAAGGGGAAGTTTATATGAAACAATTTGCAGTAATTGGAATGGGAAGGTTTGGAACTAGTGTAGCAACAACATTACATGAAATGGGTAATGATGTACTTGTAATAGATATGAATGAAGAGAGAATAGAAGATATTATAGATAAGGTTACCTATGGAGTACAAGCAGATGCAACAGATGAAAAAGCTATGAAAGATGTTGGACTAAGAAATGTTGATGTTGTGGTTATTGCTATTGCTTCTAATATACAGGCGAGCATTTTGGCTACTTTAAATGCTAAGGAGCTTGGGGTTAAGCATGTATATGCTAAGGCAAAAAATGAACAACATAGAAAAGTTTTATATAAAATTGGTGCGGATAGGGTTTTTTCTCCTGAAAAAGAAATGGGAAGAAAGGTAGCCCAAATTCTAGTATCAGATAATATTTTTGAGATAATGGAATTAGACACAAATCATAGCATAATTGAAATAAGAGTTCTTAAAAAATGGGTGAATAAAAGCCTTGCAGAGATTGATTTTAGAGCTAAATTCGGAATAAATATTCTAGCTATAAAAAGGGGTGAAGAATTAAATGTATCACCCTTTGCCGAAGATGTCTTACATAAGGATGATATTTTACTAATTATAGGAGATAATGCTGCCATTAAAAAACTTAAGCTAAATGAAGAATAAAGAGGTATATATTATGGAAATTAAAATTACAAGTAATCAAAACTCTCATTATAAAGAGTGGAAAAAACTTCATCTTAAGAAATACCGAAATATTAGTAATTTGTTTATGATTGAAGGTGTAAAAACTATAAATGAAGCAATAATTTGGGGAAGCATTTTTAATGCTATTTTATATAGTGGTAAGTTATTTAATGTAAATGGAGGTAGTGAATTATATAAAAATATAGAGCAAAAAGATATTCTCTTATATGAATTAGAACATTCATTATTAAGAGATTTAAGTGATACAGAAAATTCCCAAGGAATTATTGGAATTATTGAACACCCGAAACACAATATTAATTATTTATTGGAAAGTAAAGAATCTTCAATTATAATTTTAGAGGAAATTCAAGATCCAGGTAATTTAGGAACCATTATACGCACTGCAGATGCAGCTGGTTTAGATGGGATTATTCTTAGTAAGGGTTGTGTAGATGTTTATAATGAAAAGGTAATTAGATCCACTATGGGATCTATATTTCATCTACCTATTATTCGTGATATTACACTGAATGAGGTAATTCCTAAGCTTATAGAAAAAGATTATCAAATTATAGGTACTGATTTAAATACAAAGTGCTTTTATCATGAGTTAAAATACTTAAAAAAGAAAGCATTAATTATTGGCAATGAGTCAAATGGGATATCGAAGTCTACTTCAGATTTATGTAGTGCTTTAGTAAAGATACCTATTAAAGGCAATGCTGAATCTTTAAATGCTGCTATAGCAGCAGGTATTTTAATGTATAGAATGCAAGGTATATAATAAGTTTAAGTTGTCAAGACTGGCTTATATATGATATAATTTTCAAAAATAGTATAACTTATAAAAAAACTATGATGGGGAAAAGTAAACTAAGGTATTCTATTAGAGAAGAAATGTCCTAGGCTGAAAACATTTCTTAGAAAAGATTAGTCGAAGTTCACCCCTGAGTTATAGATTAGAAATGTGTAAAAACTTAGTATAATCTATCGGTTGGATTCCGTTATATAAATAAGAGGTTTATCTAAAATGATAGACTATTAGGGTGGTACCGCGAACAAACTTCGTCCCTTTGGGAGGGGTTTTTTTATTTTTTGTTTTATTAATGATTGGGAAGGAGTGTTAACTTTGAAAAGACAATTGGAAGAAATTAGGGAGATTGCTGAGAAAGAATTAGTTCAAGTAGAAAACATGAATCAACTTGAAGAGTTTAGGGTAAGATTATTAGGTAAAAAGGGATTATTAACTCAAGTTTTAAGGGGAATGGGTAAGTTATCAAAGGAGGAACGACCTGAAATTGGTAAGCTGGCAAATGAAGTAAGAAGCGAAGTGGAAAGAAGGTTAGATGAACAAAAGGATTTATTAAAGACAAAGGAAAATAATATTAGATTAGATAAGGAAAGAATAGATGTTACATTGCCAGGTAAGAAAAAAAGGATAGGTAATAGGCATCCTCTTACTCTAGTATTAGATGAAATCAAAGAGATATTTTTAGGTATGGGATTTTCATCTGTTGAAGGACCAGAGGTTGAACTATCATATTATAATTTTGATGCTTTAAATGTTCCTGAAAATCATCCAGCAAGAGATTTACAGGATACATTTTACTTTAATGAGGATTTGGTGCTTCGTACTCAGACCTCGCCAATGCAAGTGCGTACAATGGAAAATAATAAACCGCCTATTAGAGTCATAGTTCCTGGAAGAGTTTATCGCTGTGATGAAATTGATGCAACACACTCACCGGTATTTCATCAAATAGAAGGGTTGATTGTAGATAAAAATATTACCATGGGTGATTTAAAAGGGTCTTTAGATATATTTGCTAAGAGACTTTTTGGTGAGAATACAAAAACAAGATTTAGACCCCACCAATTTTATTTTACAGAGCCTAGCGCTGAAATGGATGTCTCGTGTTTTGCTTGTGGAGGAGAAGGATGCAGGGTATGTGGAGATGAAGGTTGGATTGAAATACTAGGTTGTGGAATGGTACATCCAAATGTTTTAAAAAACTGTAGTATAGATCCAAAAGTCTATAGTGGATTTGCTTTTGGTATGGGGTTAGATAGAATAACAATGATTAAGTATGATATAGATGATTTAAGATTATTATTTGAAAATGATCTAAGATTCTTAAAGCAATTTAAATAGGGAGGTTATAGTATGTTAGCATCTTATAAATGGCTAAATGATTATGTTGAAATCGACATTTCCCCAAAGGAATTAGCAGATAAAATGACTATGTCAGGAACAAAGGTAGAGAAAATTGAAGAATTGGGGAAGGAAATTAGTAAAGTAGTAGTAGGAAAAATACTAGAAATAAACCAACATCCTAATGCAGACCGTTTAGTGGTAACAAAAGTAGATGTAGGTAGTGAAATAATACAAATCGTGACCGGTGCAAAAAACATTTCTGAAGGGGATTATATACCAGTGGCCTTGGTGGGTTCAACTTTACCTGGAGGCGTAAATATAGGAAAAAGTAAATTAAGAGGTATAGAATCCCATGGGATGATGTGTTCAGCTCAGGAACTATCCTTAGATATAGAATCTTTACCTCATGAACAGGTTGTGGGTATATATATACTAAAAGAAAAATATCCATTGGGAATGGATGTTAAGGAAATATTTGGATTAGATGAGGTAGTTATAGAATTTGAATTAACCTATAATAGACCTGATTGTCTTTCAATAATTGGTTTAGCCAGAGAAGTTTCTGCAACTTTAAACAAACCTCTTATTTTACCTGAAATTATTATAGATAAAGAAGTAGATAATATAAAGGATTTTACCAAGATAGATGTTTTAGAACCTGAATATTGTACTCGTTTTATTGCAAAAATTATTAAAGATGTAAAAATCGGTCAATCTCCAAAATGGATGCAAGAACGATTAGCAAAAGTAGGAGTACGCTCAATTAATAATATAGTGGATGTAACTAATTATGTAATGATGGAGATGGGGCAACCACTACATGCTTATGATTATAATAAATTAGCAGAAAATAGAATTATTGTTCGTAAAGCATATGAAGGAGAGAAGCTGGTAACCTTAGATGATGTTGAAAGGACATTAGATTCTTCAATGCTAGTTATAGCAGATGCCAAAAATCCATTAGGGATTGCTGGAGTTATGGGTGGTGGCAATTCAGAAGTAGATGAAAACACTAATATTATATTATTAGAGGCTGCAAATTTTGATAGTAATAGTGTTAGGCAGACAGCTAAAAAACTAGGATTAAGAACAGAGGCATCAAGTAGATATGAAAAGGGAGTAGATTTAAATTTACAAGAATTAGCAATGAAGCGTGCAGCACAATTATTAGAAGAAATTAATGCTGGAACAATTGTGGAGAATCATATTGATATTTATAATAAACCTTTAGAATCTCAATATATTACAATTGATCCAAAATGGGTTAATAAATTTATTGGAATTGATATTTCCGCAGAACAAATGGCCGATTATCTTGAGCGTTTAGATATGGAGGTTGAAATTGGGGATCAATTTGAGATTAAGGTTCCTACCTTTAGGCAGGATTTAAAATTACCTGAGGATATTGCTGAGGAGATTGCTAGGCTGTATGGGTATGATAAGATACCATCCACATTAATGTCAGGTATTACAGTTCAAGGCAAGAGAACCTATAAACAAAAGTTAGAAGATAGGGTTAAAGATCTAATGGTTGCCCAGGGAGGAAATGAAATATGCACAAATTCTTTTACCTCTGCTCAATTCTTAGATAGATTAAATGTCTCGTCAGATGATGATATGAAAAAAACATTAATGCTTATAAATCCCTTAGGTGAAGAAAATAGCATGATGCGTACAACTTTAGTAGATAATATGATGCAGGTTATTAACCATAATATAAATCACAACATAGAGGAAGCATTCTTTTTTGAAATAGCAAAAACATATCATCCAATAGAATTGCCAATAAAGAATTTACCTAATGAGAAAAATACTTTATGTGTTGGAATATATGGAGATGTTGATTTCTTTAATATTAAGGGAATTATTGAAAATTTATTAGAGGAATGTGGGATATCAAAATATGAGTTTCAAAAGTTTAATTCTTCAACCTTCCATCCTGGTCGTACAGCTCAGGTGATGGTTCAAGATAAGGTTCTGGGAATATTAGGAGAGATACATCCAGATGTAACAGAAAACTATGATGTCTCACAACGAGTTTATATTGGAGAATTTGATTTCGATTTAATATGTAAAAAAGGTGATTTAGAAAAAAGATATAAGGAGCTACCTAAATATCCAGCTGTGATAAGAGATATAGCCCTTCAATTGAAGGAAGGTATTCCTGCAAGAGAAGTAGAAAAAATTATAGAAGCCCAAGGTAGTGATATAATTGAATCCTATTCCTTATTTGATGTATATCAAGGAGAGCAAATACCTAAGGGATATAAGAGCTTGGCCTATTCTATTGTGTATCGTAGACAGGATGGGACATTAACAGATAAAGAGGTTGGTAGAGTTCATAATAAGATAGTAAAGGATTTACAATATAAATTAGACGCAAATTTAAGAGAATAATAAGAGTTTAAATTTTAGGATGTTAAATTAATTAACATCCTTAATTAATTTTCCCTTAATATCTTTTATGATATAATTGTTTTCAAAGAAGGAGTTCAAAAATATTTGGAGAATATTACTTAATAAACACGCAGTAAAAGGAGCGAAAACCCATGGAGGAAAATAAGAAGATAAGTGTTACCATACAGGGGAATAAATATGTAATTAAGGGAAATAATTCAGAAGAATATATAAATAGAATAGCTAGGCAAGTTGATCATATTATGAATGAATTGGGGAGAACAAACTCACTAATGAATAAAAATATGGTTGCTGTTTTATGCTCCTTAAATCTTGCAGACCAACTTTACATTGCTCAAGAAGAAATTGTTAAGTTAGAAGACAAACTAATAGATGCTGAAAGAATGCCTGATTTGATAAAAGAGTTAGAAAAAGCACAACATGATGCACAATTTCATTTAGAGAAGTATAAGGAAGCACAAAGAAGCCTAACAGATTCAAATTTGGAATTAGAAAAATATCATGAGATGATTGAAAGTTATAAAAATAAGATTAAACAAAATAAAATTGAAATTGACGCGGCACGGCAAACAATTGCAGACTTACAAAATCAAATTTTTGATAATCAAATAGAAATAGTTAAGATGAAAAAAGAGTTAGATGAATATAAAAGCAAAGATACTGTAGAGAAGAAGCATTATTTAAATAATAGAGGAAATAAAAAAACCATGTAGTATAAAAATTGTTTTTAAATAATATTTTTGTTCGAGTATCATTAAATATAATGATACTCGATTGTTTTATAGCACGAAATAACCTAAGGAGTATGATCAATAAATGGATAAAAATTTAAAAATATTAGAATTTAATAAAATTATAGAAATTTTAGCTAAATATGCAATTTCTTCTGCTGGTAAAGAAAAAATCTTATCCATAAGACCGATGACTAATATCAACAAAATACAACATGCACTTCGTGAAACCAGTGAGACAGTAAGAATTATATTGGAAAAAGGGAAAATACCCATAGAGGGAATAAATGATATTAGACCTTTCATTAATAAAGCAAAAATTGGATCAATTTTATCTCCGGGGGAATTATTAAAAATTGCGCAGGTTTTAAAAGTTAGCGAGGATGTTAAAAAATATATAAAGGAAGAAAGAAGCCAAGATAGCCCATATACTCTTGTGAGTAATATTATCGATCAATTAATAGTTTTACCGGGATTAACAAAGGATATTTATAGTGTAATAATTAGTGAAGATGAGATATCTGATAATGCCAGCACAGAATTATATAGAATAAGAAAACAGATTATCCACAAGAATAATGCTATTCGCGATAAACTAAATAAAATGATTCACTCTACTCACTATCAAAAGTATTTACAAGAAGCTATTGTTACACTCAGGGGAGAGCGATTTGTTATACCTGTAAAGCAAGAATATAGAAGTAATGTACCAGGATTAATACACGACCAATCTGCAAGTAAGGCTACACTCTTTATAGAACCTATGTCAATTGTCGAAATGAATAATGATTTAAAAACCCTAAAAAATAGTGAAAATCATGAGATAGAGAGGATACTTATAGAATTCACTAATGTTATTGCAAATAATTATAGTACTATAGACAATAATATGAAGCTTTTGACTAAATTGGATGTTATATTTGCTAAAGGATATTATAGTTTAGATTTAGGAGGTAGCGAACCTAGATTAAATGAAAAAGGATTGATAGTACTTAAACAAGCAAGACATCCTCTGATTCCAAAGGATATTGTTGTAGCCTCTGATATATATTTAGGTAAAGATTTCAGCTCTTTATTAATTACTGGTCCAAACACGGGTGGGAAGACCATAACCTTAAAAACCATTGGATTACTTTGTTTGATGGCACAATCAGGATTACATATTCCTGTTAAAGATAATAGCGAAATAGGGGTTTTTAACAAAGTATTTGCTGATATTGGAGATGAACAAAGTATAGAACAAAGCTTAAGTACATTTTCTTCACATATGACTAATATTGTAGAAATTTTAAGAGAAGTAGATGAAAAGTCTTTAGTATTATTTGATGAGTTAGGTGCTGGGACAGATCCTACAGAGGGTGCAGCATTAGCTATGGCAATATTAGATTATTTGCATAAAAGCAATGTACGAACTGTTGCTACTACCCATTATAGTGAATTAAAAGAATATGCCTTATCAACTGAAGGAATTGAAAATGCATCTGTTGAATTTGATGTTGAGACCCTTAAACCAACCTATGTTCTACTTATTGGAATACCAGGCAAATCAAATGCCTTTGAAATTTCTAAACGATTGGGTTTGGAATATAAAATTATAAATTCTGCAAAAGAGTATATTTCTCAAGAAAATATCAGATTTGAAGATGTACTTTTAGATATTGAGAATAAAAGAAAGCAAATAGAAGTAGATGAAATTAATGCAAAGAGAGATAGAATTGAGACGAAAATTTTAAGAAAAAAATTAGAAGAACAAGAAGCAGAATTAGAAGAAAAAAAGAATATAATAATAAACCAATCAAAGGAAGAAGCATTAAATATAATTAAAGATGCTAAGAAACAGTCAGAATTGATAATTAAGGGAATCAAAAGATTAGAGAAAGAGCAAAATTTTAATAATAAAAACAAAATTATAGAAGAGGCAAAGAAAAAATTAAGAGAGTTCGAAAATAACATAGAAGAAGAATTATATAAGTCAAGTATACCCAGAGTTTCCTATACATCACCTGAAGATTTAAAATCAGGTGATCCTATATATATTACTACACTAAATCAAAAAGGATTTGTATTAACCTCTCCTGATGAAAAAGATGAGGTGCAAGTACAGGTAGGTATTATGAAAATTAATGTCCATATTAGTAATATAACAAGACTTCAAGAAACAAAAGAAGAAAAGAAAAATCCACAAAAGAATAATAGAAGCATTAAGAATAAATCTATGAATGTTTCACCACAATTAGATTTAAGGGGAAAGATGACGGAAGAAGCTATTATTATTACAGATAAATACTTAGATGATGCTTATCTTGCAAACCTAAACACAGTAACTATTATACATGGGAAGGGAACAGGAGCCCTTAGAAAAAGTATCCATGAATTATTAAAAAATCATATTCATGTTAAGGAATATAGAATTGGGAGATATAATGAAGGAGGAGATGGTGCTACAATTGTTTCAATTAAATAATGCATTAGATAGATTATTTTAGATATTGATTGTATTAAAAAAAAGTGATAGTATAACCATAATATGATTTTAGTAAAGAATTACATATAGTTCTTTAAGTATTTAGACGATTTAAAAATAAATGCGGATAAAATGAAATATGATGAATATAATACTAAAAGTAGTCAAGCTATATAGATTGGGGTCTTCTTAAAAGGAGGGTATACAATGGTAAAATTATTAGAACCTATTAGTATAAAAGGGTTAGAGATTAGAAATAGAATTGTATTACCACCAATGGCTATGGATATGGCTAGTGAAGAGGGTTTAGTAACAGAAGAAATTAAAAATCACTATGAAAAAATAGCAAAAATGGGATTAGGAACCATTATTTTAGAACATCATTACATTGATATTAATGGAAAAGATAGTAAAGGACAATTAGCAATTGATAGAGATGATTGTATAGAAGGGTTAAATCAACTTTCTAAAATTATTCATGAAAATGGAGTAGCCTGTGGTGTGCAAATTAATCATTCCGGTAGTCTTACAAACTCAACTATTACAGGACAAAAGATTATAGGACCTTCAGCTATTTTACATCCTAAAGGAACGGAAATACCAGAAGAAATGAGTTCCGTTGAGATAAATAATGTAAAAAAGTATTTTAGGGAAGCAGCGGTAAGGGTAAAAAAAGCGGGATTTGATTTTGTTGAAATTCATGGATGCCATGGATATTTATTAAATCAGTTTTTATCACCCTTAACTAACGCAAGATTAGATGAATATGGAGGAATAAGGGCAAATAGAATTAAACTTGCTGTTGAAGTTATTAAAGAAATAAGAGAAGAGGTAGGTGGGGATTTCTTAATTTTTTATCGAATAGCTGCAGATGATAATATGGACAATGGTATTACAATAGATGATGCAAAATACTTAGCTGTTAAACTAGTGGATGCGGGTGTAGATGTTCTAGATGTATCACAAGGGCTTGCTGGCTCAAGGCCAATTACTAATCAGCAGGGATTTTTTGTTCATTTAGCAGAAGGTATAAAATCTGTAGTTAATATTCCCGTTATTACAACTGGTGGAATATCTGAAGCATTATTTGCCCATCAAGTTATAAATGATGCAAAGGCAGATATGATTGGTGTTGGAAGAGCTATTTTAGATGATGATCAATGGGTAAAGAAGACGATCCAACAGCTTAATAATATAGATGAAAAGGAAGAGTGAGATAATTTTCACTCTTTTTTTATTTTAGAAGGATATAACAATTAAATATAGAATATATACAATATTCAAAAATTTTAAAGGGGGAGTATTGATGACGGTTAATGAATTAACAACTTCAAAAAAAGAATTGAGTAAACTTCAGAAACAATTAGGTTCTGAAATGTCTAAGGGAAAGTATAAGGATACAAATAGAATTAATTCTTTAAAAAAGGAAATTAAAAATAAAAAATTAGAAATTGGAAGTATAACTAGAGATATGGTTTCTCAGATTATAGTGGATGATAATTAAAAATTAATATTCGGTTAATGTATAAGCAGCCTTGAGTACCCCAACTCAAGGCTTTTACAATAAAAATAAAATTAATGAAAAAATGGGTTTTTTATTTGTTATCATGAAACCAATTTTTAGGGATTTCTCTAGTATACATACTACCATAATAAGAAATTTTTGAATTTATAAGATCTTGTTCTCGAATACCTCCTTTAAAACCATTTGGTAAAGTATATAAATGAATATCTTGATAATTTTCTTGAGATTTCTTACTATTATTATTTTGCATGAAATCCCTTCCTTTTTTTATATTTAGATATTATTCATTTATCTATAGTTATCCCTAATTAAAAAAAGATTTCATCATTATTATTTTTAGTATTTATATATTTTTTAGTCTGTAAAAAATTATATAATATTAAAAAGATCAAGAAAAATATATCAAATATATAGTTGTAATGATAAAATAGAAATTGCAATTAGCGTAATATAGAAAGTAAGGTGCATAAAGATGAAATATCCTATAGGAATAATTATTTTTATATTCATGTGTTTTTATATTTTTTATTTTTATAAGAAGTTTGCAAAAGAGGCAAACCGTGAAGTATTAAAGGAAGTTAAGAAGAGTGGATATAATAATTATAGAGAGTATATTAAGGATATGCAAAAAAAAGAAATTAAAATTATAAAAAAAAATAGAAAAAGGAAGAAGTGGAAAAAGTATCAAAAGAAACATGGTCTTTAAAATTTATTATCGGAGTGATACAATTGGGTTCTTATAAAAGAATGCACTTAATAAAAAAAGTAAAATCGGTATTTAATTATGTTTTTGATAAAAATATTCCTATTAATAAAAAAATATATATTATTTTTGGTTTTGTCTATTTATTATTTCCATTTGATATAATTCCTGACCCTATATTAGGACTGGGCATATTAGATGATATAACAATACTTATTATTATTTATACTTCTTTTAAGAGAGAATTAGAAAGATATGAGTTATTAAAAGAAAAAAGAAAAAACAAAGTAAAACCAAAAAGTAAAGAAAACATACTAAACAATGTAGATTATAGTATAAATAATCAAGAGGGAGATGATTAAATGGAATTTTTTTTAGTTGTTATTTTTATATTATGTGGTATAGGAGTTCCAATTTTTTTTACAATAAAAAATTCAAAACCTAAAAATGTTTTTATTAGAATCATAGAAGAATTAAAAAAACAACCTAGAGAGGTATGGTTTCATTTTTTTACCAATAAAGGTTTAGAAAAATGGATAGAAGAAGATTTTAAAATAGATGATATACAAAATCTTGAAATATTGGAGTATGCTTACAAAGATTATATTTGGAAATATAAAGTAAAATTTATGATTTTAAATAAAGAACGATCTTATTTTTTTGAATTAGTTAAAAATCCGAATATACATGCAAAAAGTAGATGGGTTATTAATAATATATATGAAGACATAAATTAAAAAAATAAAAAGGAGTAAAAAATGCTTAATTCAGAACAAAAAATATTAGGGCTTATATCGCATTTAGGTATTTTTTTAGGTTTTCCAGTATTAGCACCATTATTAATATTTTTACTTTCAAATGATAATATAATAAAAAACCAAGCTAAAGAAGCTTTGGTATTTCAAATAGGACTTATTATTGCTGGAGCCGTAGGTAGCTTATTAGTTTTAGTGTTAATAGGAATTCCAATACTGATAATTATAGGTATAATTGGGATTTTATTTCCTATAGTAGCGGCTGTTAAATTTTATCAGGATGGATATTATTCCTATCCTATTACAGGAAATTTTCTAAAAAAATTATAACTAGTTTTAGCAAAAAAAATTATTTACCATTTATTTCAATGCTATAATTTAATTTCCAGTGTAAAAATCTATAGAAAAGTAAATTCTAATAATGATTATATATTAAGGAGGTTGATAGTTTTGAAATTAAGGGATATAATGACTAAAAATGTAAAATATGTTACTACTCAAGATAATGTTTCTAATGCAGTTGAAGTTATGAAAAAACTGAATGTAGGTGTGGTTCCTGTATGTGAGGGGCAAAGACCAGTTGGAATGTTGACTGATAGAGATATAGTATTAAGAAATGAGGCAGAGGGTAAGGATTATAATAATACTAGTGTTTCAGAAGTAATGTCAAATCGCATTATATACGGAACACCAGATATGGATGTTCATGAAGCAGCATCATTAATGTCTAAATATCAAATTAGAAGAATACCTGTTGTTGAAAATGGTAAGATTGTAGGTATTGTTGCTATTGGAGATTTAGCTGTTAAAGATAAATTAGTGGATGATGCTGGTGAAGCTTTAAGTACAATTTCAGAAAAAACACCTACAACAAATATGTATTAAAAATAATAAATAAAAATAGCAGGGATAAATTATCCTTGCTATAATTTTAATTTTTTTTTAATGAATTTTATATAAGCGCTATGATTAATAAGATGCGGGAATAATTATTCTTTGCCCAGGATATATCAAATCAGGATTATCAATATTATTAAGTTCTGAAAGTATATCTACACTAGAATTATAATTTTCTGCAATAGTAAAGAGTGTATCTCCTGGTTGTACTATATATATTCTACCACCAGTTTGTGGAACTGGAGCCGGTATTCCGGGAATAAATATTCTCTGCCCTGGATATATAACATAGGGAGCTATTATATTATTATATTCTATAATCTCATTCATTGGTGAATTAAAAGTCTGAGATATAGCGTAAATTGTATCTCCAGGTTGTATAATGTAATAAAATCCATTAAATGTTTGTGAAGGTGTAGAAGCTAAAATTGATTTAGTTGGGTATAAAGGGAAAAAGTAAGTGCCATGAAATCTTTGCGGAATTCTCTGATAATACATTGTTAATAACCTCCTTATTCTTCTAATAGCATACTATGATTCATTTATAAATAAATTGCAATTCAAATTGTAAAATAGTAATTTGTATAAATAAGATATTTTCTAAAACACCAGTCTAAAATATACTTAATCTATAAATAGAACATTTTATGATTTAGAATTATTGTGTACGAGAAAATTATTTATGCATTTTCCGTAAATAAATTAAGGAGTTAAAAAATGAAGACTATAATTAAAGATGTTGCTATTCTGACTCAGAATAGTTGTAAAGATTTTATTGATAATGGATTTATAATAATAGAAAATCAAAACATAACAAATGTAGGAAGTATGGAAGATTATATGGAAGAATATAATAAAGAATATTCTAATATTATTAATGGGAAAAACCATTTAGTTACACCAGGATTTATAAATGCCCATACTCATATTGCGATGACTTTATTTCGTGGATTTGCAGATGACTTACCTTTTTGGACATGGCTAACGAAAAAAATATGGCCACAGGAAAACAAGTTAAATGAAGAAGATGCTTATTGGGGCTCTTTATTAGGCATTATTGAAATGATTAAAACTGGAACAACTACTTTCAATGATATGTATATGTTTATGGATCAAACTGCTAAGGCAGTAAATGAAAGTGGAATTCGCGCATGTCTATCTAGAGGATTGCAAGGCACAAATGAAAAATCGTCAATAAGATTAAGAGAAAATAAAGAGTTATTTCAAAATTGGCATAATAAAGCAGAAGGAAGAATCCGTATTATGGTAGGTCCTCATGCAATCTATACCTGTGACCCTTATTTTTGGGAAGAAGTATTAAAAATGGTAGAAGAAACGGGTATGATTATTAACACACATCTATGTGAAACAAGAGAAGAGGTTAAGAATAGTATTATGCAATATGGCAAAACACCAGTAGAACATCTTGAGGATCTAGGGGTTTTCAAATATCCTGTTATTGCAGCTCATGGAGTACATCTATCAAAGGGAGATATGAATATACTTAAAAAAAATAATGTTAGTATTGTATATAATCCAGGAAGTAATTTAAAATTAGGTAATGGTTTTGCACCTATTCCTGAACTTTTAAGTAAAGGTATAAATGTAGCCTTAGGAACAGATGGTGCATCTAGTAATAATAATTTAGATCTACTAGAAGAAATGCGTTTTGCTGCATTAATACATAAAGGACTTTTAGAGGATAGTACAATTATTACAGCAGGACAAGCATTGGACATGGCTACACTAGGTGGTGCTAATGCTCTAAGGTGGAAAGATATAGGAAAGATTGAAAAAGGAATGAAGGCAGATCTATTAATGATAAATATTAAGGATACTACATTCTATCCAAAATATAATTTTTTATCAAATCTTATATATTCCAGTAATTCATCACGAGTTGAGAATGTAATGATAAATGGAAACTGGGTTATGAAAAATAGAGAAATACAAACTATTGACGAAGAAAAGGTTTATGAAAAAGTTGAACAGATAAAGAAGAAATTTAATTAAATTACAAAAATCCAGAGAAGACTTAGTCAGCTGTTAAGCTCTCTGGATTTAAAGTAAATATATTTAATAGTTTTTTACCTAGTCATTAAGATTTAAAGTATTTTTTTAAATCTATTAGCGCATCTTTATATAGAATTTTTTTTCCGTGCTCATCTATAAAAGCGATGGAATAAAATTCTTGTGATCCATATTCTGAAAGGAAAGCAGTTATACTAGATATAATATCTAGATTATAACTTGATAGGATTAGTGTTAGTACATAATCACCATTTAATTTAAATAAGCTTGTTTCTTCAAAGCGATATTGTTCTAATAATTTAATACAAGGCTCAATTATCTCTATGGAAGTAAATTTGAATAATAATTCATTGCTTACTTTAGTTTCCAGTTCTGTTTTTGAGAAATATTCACTTATTTCATTTATAATATAGCCAGATGTGTTATCATCCTCAAATTCTTCATCATCCTCAAATTTTGTAATGCTTATTTTAAATCCATTATCTGATAAAGGAGTAGCTTCTACATATAATTGAAATCCTTCAGTATCAAATCCTTGTTGTATGTATGCTTCCTCAAGGATGTCTAAAAACAATGACTGAATTTTTGAATTTTGTGGATAAAATTCAACTCTATCAATATCTCTTTCCCTTAAATCAAATATACTTATATAAACACTGATTTTTTTATCGTGTATTTTTTCTACTTTCATGATTATACCCCTTACTTAGTTTTATTAATAATTGTTAATATTTGTGTTTTTCATAAATATTTAATATACTCATTGTAACATAATAATAAATCTTACAAAAGAGTTTAAAAGTGTTTAATTAACCCATAAGATGGGAATGATTTATTATATTAAGAAAAGGGAGGCATTAATGTGGAAAATGTAGTGTTAATTGCAGAAGATAGAGTAGAAAAGGCTGGAAAAAGTAGAGCGAAAGCCCTAAGGGGTCTAGGACTTACTCCAGGAGTTGTTTATCATGATGGAAGTAGCATACTTATACAAGTGTATACAAAGGATTTAATTAATATAATAAAAAAGGAGGGTCAAAGTGCAATTTTCGATTTATCCTATAATGGAAAATCTAATCAAGTATTTATAAAAGAAATACAGAAAGACCCCGTTACCCATGAGCTGTTACATATTGACCTTCAACCAATAGCAATGAACGAAACAATGAAGGTAAATATTCCTATAAATATTGTGGGACAACACACAGTAGAAGGTAAAGGTGGAATAATACAGAGACAATTACATGAAATTGAAATAGAAGCGCATCCTGGAGACATTCCTAAAGTTATAGAACTTGATATATCAAATCTAAATATAGGAGATCATATGATTGTAGAGGATATACAATTAAAAGAAGGTATTAATGTATTATCGAATCCTCAGGAAATTATATTATTAATATCAGAACCTTCTATACAAAATGAAGAAGAAGATATTGAACATGAAAGTCAAGTAGAATAACAATAATTATTTGTCTAATATATAACAATAAAAATAAAAGTCATACTCAAATTTGACTTTTATTTTTATTTAAAATTCATTTTCTTATTGACCGATGGTAATTTTCAATGTATAATAAATAAAACCTGCAGGAATAACAGTTTTGTATTTCAAATGATAGAATATAAAAAAGATTTATTAGAATAGGAAGGAATTTTTAATATTAATGTAGAATATAAGTACTGCAAGAGATTTTTAAAAAAATAAAAGGGGGAAATATTCAAATGAAGAAATTTAGATTTATTGCATTATTATTGATCTTCGCCTTAGTAGCCATGATGGCTATAGGTTGTAGTGGAGACACATCATCTGAAGGTGAAGAGGGAGAAGGAACTGAAGAATCTGGAGAAGATATATTTATATCTATCGCAACAGGTGGAACAGCTGGTGCTTATTTTCCAATAGGTGGAGCCATGGCTAATGTAATATCTAATAGTTTAGATAATGTTAACGCTACAGCAGAATCCACTGGCGCATCTGTAGAAAATGCTGGTTATATTCAGGATGGAGAATCTGAGTTAGCTTTACTACAGAATGATACAGCCTATTATGCGGCTACTGCAACTGTATTGGAAGCCTTTGAAAGTCCTTATGATAATCTATTGGGAATGGCTGTTCTTTATCCTGAAACCATTCAAATCGTTGCTTTAGCTTCTTCAGGAATAAATACAGTTGAAGACTTAGCTGGTAAAAATGTGGCTATTGGCGCTCCTGGTTCTGGAACTGAAGCAAACGCAAATCAGATACTTGCAGCTTATGGCTTAACCTATGATGATTTAGGAAAAGCTGATTATTTATCCTTTGCTGAATCCAGTGAACAATTGCAAAATGGTCAAATAGATGCAGCCTTTGTTACTGCAGCAGTTCCAAATGCAGCTATACAAGAAGTTGCTCAAACTACTGATATAGTTATTGTTACAGTAGAAGGTGACTATGTACAAGAATTAAGAAAAGACTATCCATTCTATGTAGAACAAATAATACCAGCAGGAACCTATAAGGGACAAGAAGAAGATGTTAGTACTACTGCTGTTATGGCAATGTTAGCTGTAAGAGGCGACTTAGATGATGATTTAGTATACAATATAACAAAATCTATATTTGAAGGGCTTGATACTATAGGTGATTCCCATGCTATGGCTAAAAATATTACCTTAGAGGATGCTCTAGATGGTATGCCTTTAGATGTACATCCAGGCGCTCAAAAATATTTCGATGAGGTAGGAGTAGAATAGAATTTATAATTGAATTTAATTGAAACGGAGGTGGCGGGTATTGGATTTTTCCAATACCCGACTACTTATGAAAAAGATTTTTTTATTTTTGGTACCTATACTAATTATAGTAGTTTTTTTTATTCCTACACACAGATTACAATTGATAGAAAAGGATAGTGGTAAGATTTTAAAAAGCTTTCCTATAAAAAATGGTGAAGAATTTACTGTGTATTTTATACATTCAGTGGAAAGAACACCTTGGTATGAAATCTACTATATAAAAAACGACAAAGAAATATATTTAAAAGAAACCATATTTTATTCATATGGAGCTGGATTACCTTCAACCACAAATCATGATTTCTCCTTTGGTGATGGGAGTATGAATATTACAAACTATAACACTAAAATGAATGACCTAGTATATAAGGTAGGAGCTGTTATTGCAGATCATGTAATAGTAGTAAGGGGAGAAGAATATCATTTAAATAAAATAACAGAACCATCTACCTCGGTTCTTTTTAAAGCAGAAAAAATAGCTTTGTTTAAATTTTTAATAAGGGAGGTTGCAAATATTGTTTAAAAAAGACAAAAATAAAGTGACTCTAGAGAATACTGAAAAAGATAAAACAATAGGCAACGATGAATTGGGGAATTCTATTTCAAATGAAAGCCAAGATGTGGAAGAATTATTAGTAAAATATGATAAAGAAGAAGGTAATAAAAGAAAACTAGTTGGGAAAACGGCCCTTCTACTAACTTTAATTGCCATTGCAATGTCTGTTTTTCATTTATATACTGCAGCATTTGGTACACTTTTAGCTGTAAAACAGAGATCATTACATTTAATATTTGCTTTGGCTATGGGATTTATGATATTTCCTATTAATTCCAAAGCCCGAAAGGATAAGGTCCCTCTTTATGATTATGCCTTATCAATTCTTGCAATTATAGTTTTTGGTTATTTAATTGTTAATTATGATGCAAATATTGCAAAGGGTGGCAGGGCTGCAATGGAGGATCTAATATTTGGAAGCTTGGCTATTCTTCTAGTATTAGAAATAACAAGAAGAACTGCAGGAATAGCACTTCCAATAGTTGCAATTACCTTTTTACTTTATGCATCTAAGCTTGGTCCTAATTTTCCTGGCATATTAGCCCACAGAGGTTATAGCTTTGAACGAATTGTTTCACATATGTTCCTTACAACAGAAGGACTATTAGGAACGCCTATTGGGGTATCTGCAACCTTTGTATTTATGTTCCTACTCTTTGGAGCATTTTTAGATAAAACAGGAGTTGGAGCATTTTTTATTGATTTAGCCTATGCTCTTACAGGTAGCTTTAGTAGTGGACCTGCAATGACAGCTGTTGTTGCAAGTGGATTAATGGGTTCAATTTCAGGGAGCTCTGTTGCTAATACTGTTACAACAGGTGCCTTTACCATTCCTTTAATGAAAGGATTGGGATATAAACCTCATTATGCTGGTGCTGTAGAAGCAACAGCATCTACCGGGGGGCAGATAATGCCTCCAGTAATGGGTGCTGCTGCATTTATAATGTCAGAATTTACAGGCATTCCTTATATTAAGATTATTGCTTCAGCTGCCATACCTGCTATTTTATATTATATGGCTGTAGGTACAATGGTACATTTTGAAGCAAAGAAATTAGGATTAAAGGGGATCCCTAAATCTGAATTACCAAAGGTTAGCACTATATTGAAATCTCAAGGTTATTTATTAATACCATTAGTAACAATTATATTTTTCTTGGTTTCAGGTTATACACCCTTATTTTCTGCATTTTGGGCAATTGTCATTTCAGTTACAATTGCAATATTAGCATCATTGATCAAAAGAGATAAAAGCTTTTCCATTAAATCTTTTTTCTCTGCTTTAGAACAAGGTGCAAAAACTTCAATATCAGTAGCGGCAGCCTGTGCCTGTGCAGGTATTGTAGTGGGGGTTGTAACATTAACTGGGTTAGGTCTTAGCATTGCTAATATGATTGTTCAATTAGCTGGAGGTAATTTATTCTTAACCTTAGTATTTACTATGTTTGCATCTATTTTGTTGGGTATGGGACTTCCTACTACGGCAAAGTATATTGTGTTAGCAACAATGGCTGCACCTGCACTTATTACACTAGATGTACATTTAATGGCAGCTCACTTATTTATACTTTACTTCGGAGTAATTGCGGATATAACTCCTCCAGTTGCATTGGCGGCATATGCTGGAGCAGGTATTGCAGGAGCCAATTCTATGAGAACAGGATTTCAGGCAGTTAAACTTGCAATAGCAGGTTTTATAGTACCATATATCTTCGCGATTAACCCTGCTTTATTATTGATTAAACCAGGTACAGCATATGAAGGTGGTTTAATCCAATATGCAAGCTTTTTTGAAATATTACCAGTATTAGTTAGTGCAGTACTTGGTATTTTATGTCTTGCAAGTGCAGTAGAGAATTACTTCTTTATAAAGAATAAACTTTATGAAAGAATTCCATTGTTTGCAGCTGCAATAACACTTCTTTATCCAGGTACATTATCTGATATTATTGGAATTGTGGTATTAGCTTTTGTTATAATTTCTCAACGGTATCGCAAAAAATCCTTAGATGACAAAGTAACTCCACAAATATAAACAATCAAACTCCGGTAAAATTTTTATCGGAGTTTATTTTTATTCTATTGTTTCTATAATAAAATGTGCTAAAATTGTAATAGACAAGTATTGAAGGGAGTATATAGTTTATGCATAAAAATTTTTTTATGATTATTATAATATTAATTGTTTTACTTATTACAATTGGTTGTAATCAATCAGACAAGAACTCAAGTATAAATGATTTTTCAATCTCATATTTAGAAATAATGGATGATATGTATTTAGTTGAGAATGAAGTTTCTATTAGCTCAGAAGTACCTAATGCTAATAGAGTGCTTTTAAATATACAGGATTATGGTCAAAATGAGATAGAGGAAACAATAGAAGGGGAAAAGTCAGGTGATGACTGGTTTGTTGAATACAAAAATAACGATCCTTTTACAAAGGAAATTTGGCTAGTTGCATATTTTGATGATGGAGAACAAATATCTGAAAAAAAAGTAATTACTAATCAAGATCAAAGTTATGAAAGTGTTTTTGAAAATATAATTCCAAATACTTTAAATGAGAGTGAAAAAATTAATTTATATAAACAAAAAGTTAATTTAACAATATTAGGATGGGTGGACAATAATAATGTTCTTGCAAAGGATAAGGACAATTTATTTTCCTATGACATATACAATAATGAAAAAAATATTATCTATGAGAATATTTGGAATATATATACAAGTTTTAGTAAAGACAAATTTATTTATGAAAATGATGATGGAGTATTTATTTCTAATATTAACAAAGAAGAAAATAAGAAGATTTTTGATATAAATGCTTCAATGATTTTAAAGGATTTAACATGGTCAAGAAATGAAGATAGTATAATATTAAATATTGTTGAAGATAAAGAAGAAAAATATTATCTAATAGATTTAAATAATAATGATATAGAATTAATAGATATAGATAAAGACTTATATTCATTAGAAAAAATGCTTTACTTAGATAATAATTATATTTATGCAATAGGAAATATAAAATCAAAGGATAATGAAGATAATGGCGATTTATCAAATTATTTATTAAGTTATAATATTAATACTAAAAGGGTAAAAAACTACACACCAGATATTCAGCCTATGGACGATATTAAAATACTATCACAGGTTAATGATAGAGAATTTTTAATACGTATGTCAACTAAAATAATATCCGAAGAAGAAATTACTTCTTCCGATATTATTTATATCTTAGATACCAAAGGAAGAACATTGAAAAAGATTAAAGAAGATATGGATTTTCCCTATCTATATAGCCTATCTTCTAATAAAGAGGAGTATATATATTTATCCAATATTATGGAAAACGATAAAGTAAAAATGAATGAAAAGGCTATTATATTAGGATTGGATAAGGAGGAAGAGATAGAAATTTTAAAAGCAGTTCAATATTATCCCTCAAACTTTTATTGGTCCAATAATGGTAAAAAAATAGCTTTCTATATTGACAATATAAAGGAAATATATCTCATAGAAAGAAAAAGCTAGTGGACAACACTAGCTTTTGTAGTATTTTGTACTATATCGTTTTTAAAATGCAGGTATTATTCCTTGTAATTCATTTTGAATATATTCCTTAACTGTATCTGAGGTTAATGCGCTTTCAAGAGCTATTGTTATTTCAGAATTTTCTTCTCCCTTTCTAACAGCAATTAAGTTTGGATAGGGTGAGTCTTCATCTTCAATAATAATAGCATCTTCCGTTGGGCTTAAATTAGCCTCAAGGGCATAATTAGTATTGATAACTGCTGCATCTACATCATCAATAACCCGTGGAAGTTGCGCAGCTTCTAATGATGAAAATTTTAAATTCTTTTTATTTGTTATGATATCCTTATCTGTTGCTTTTAACCCAGCCCCTTCTTTTAATTCTATTAAGCCATAATTCTCAAGTAAAATCAGAGCTCTGCCTCCATTAGTTGGATCATTGGGAATGGCAATTGTGGCACCTTCTTGCAACTCATCTACAGAGGTAATGGAATTAGAATATAGACCCATAGGCTCTATATGTACTTTAACGCCACCTATAATGTCTAATTCATGTTCAACTGCAAAGCTTTCTAAATAGATTAGATGTTGGAAAAAGTTATAATCTAAATCTCCATCGGCTAATGCAATATTTGGTTGAATATAATCTGTAAATTCGATTATTTCTAAGTTAATATTTTCTTCTTCTAATATAGGTTTTACTTGTTCAAGAATTTGTGCATGGGGGACTGGAGAAGCGCCTACTTTAATAGTTATACTCTCTTCTTCTGAAGTCTCATTTTGTGAAGGCTCATTTGCTTGGCACCCGGTAAATACTAATGCAAAAATCAAAATTAATAAAATTGATAATATAAATGTTTTTTTCATTTTAACCCTCCGTTATTTAAGTCATTTTTATTTTTTACTAAGTTGTTTTGAAAGCTTGTTGCCTATACTCTGTACTATTTGAACCATTATTACTAGTACTATAATTGTGGCAATCATTACATCCATTTGATATCTATGATAGCCATATCGTATTGCTAAATCCCCTAAACCACCTCCTCCAATTGCTCCTGCCATAGCAGAAAATCCAATAAGGTTAATAATTGTCATGGTCACTCCTAAGACAAGAGAAGGAAGTGATTCTGAAAGTAAAACCTTATAGATAACTTGAATAGGTCGTGCACCCATGGACTGTGCAGCTTCTATAACACCAGGATCAATTTCTAATAGTGCATTTTCTATTACTCTAGCCACAAAGGGAGCAGCGGCAATAGATAAGGGTACAATTGCCGCAGTTGTTCCTATTTGTTTCCCTACGATTATCTTAGAGAGTGGAAATACTAAAATCATTAGGATTAAAAAGGGTATAGAGCGGGTTATATTAATAATTGTGTTAAGAAAATCATTAATACCTTTTTTCTCGCAAATATGACCTTTTTTGGTAATAACTAAAATAATACCAAGGGGCATACCAAGTAATACAGAAAAGAAACTTGAGAAAGCAACCATATATATTGTTTCTAATATAGAAGCAGGGAGTAATGTTATTAGCTTTTCAATTATTTCCATTATTGATCACCTCTATTTTCAAATTTTGATTTAATAAAGAATTAAATGCATTGTCTACTTCTAGCTCTTTTCCGCTTAATTCAATAATTAATTGACCATAGGCATTATCCTGAATGTAGTTTATATTCCCTGCTAATATATTTGCATCTACCTCATAGTTTTTTATCATTTGAGATATAATAGGTTTACTTGCATTGGCTGGAGGAAAATGTATTTTAATTAATTTAACCTCTGGATGTTTTTTCTTAGTATATTCTAGAGGAATTTCTACATTTAAATCTTCAACAAAGGCTTTAGTTATCCTATCCTTAGGTGAAGAGAAAACATCTAATACGGTATTCTCTTCAATAATTTTACCTTGATCTATTACGGCTACTCGATTGCAGATACCTTTAACCACCTCCATTTGATGGGTAATAATCACCATTGTAATTTTTAATTTACTATTTATTTCCTTAAGTAAGGATAGTATAGATTGGGTAGTTTGTGGATCAAGTGCAGAAGTTGGTTCATCACATAGTAATACTTCCGGATTATTTGCAAGAGCTCTTGCAATTCCCACCCTTTGCTTTTCACCACCACTTAATTGAGAAGGATATGAATCAGCTTTATGACTCAATCCAACTAATTCTAATAGCTCATTAACTCGGCTAATCTTTTTCTCTTTATCTAGCCCAGAAATATCTAGTGGGAAGGAGATGTTTTGAAATACATTTTTTCTTGTTAGAAGATGAAAATGTTGAAAGATCATTCCTACACTTTTTCTATAATCACTTAATTGTTGTTTATTGTATTCCATAATATTTTTACCTTTAACATAAATACTACCACTTGTTGGCTCCTCTAATCGATTAATACATCTCAGTAAACTGGATTTACCAGCACCACTAAGTCCTATAATTCCGTAAATACATCCTGTAGGTATGTGTAAATTAACATTATTTATCGCATCTACTTGCATATCTCCTTGATTATAAATCTTTTTTAAATCACTGATTTCAATCATTAATGTAGCCCCCTCTAACTTTCATCTTAAAAATAAAAAAAACTTCCTTCGAAATGAAAGAAGTTATAAACTATAGCTCTCATCTCTCAGTATGAAATCATACTGCAGGATTTAGCACCGATTGTATAAACACCGGTTGCTGGGTTTCATAGGGCCAGTCCCTCCACCACTCTTGATAAGGTTTGATATTTAATTGAAATTTTAATAATGATTATATACAGTTTTAATTTAATTGTCAAGGTTAAGATTAATTTAAAAATCAGAAAAGCGAACAGCCCTATATAGAAAGAAAGTTTGATCATATAAACATATGGTACTATAAAAAAATGTTTTATAAAATTAATGCATAATGAAAATTTAATTTAACTATGATATTATAAGATGATATGGAGTGTAAAGGAGAGCTAAACATTGAATAAACTGGAGATATATAAATATATTAAGAATCATATAGAATTATGCCAGGTAGAAAAAGTTTCAGCTCTTGAAGCTATAGGGAGGGTTAGTGCAGAAAGGTTAGAAGCATGTATTGATATTCCAAACTCTAACAAAGCAAAATATGATGGTTTTGCTATTCATTTAATGGATTATGAAAAAATTAATTACAATCATAATTCTACTCAATTAAAGATTATAGGAAGTCTAGGCGCAGGTCATTGTATACAAAAAGAATTACTTCCAGGTACTACCATAAATATAATGACAGGAGCAGAAGTACCTAATAATACAGCATATGTAGTACCTTCTGAGTTTGCAAATGTAATTAGTCAAGAAGAAGTTATTATTAAAAAAATTAATCCTATATTAGATACTATTGATTTTAAAGGTGAAAATTGTAAAAAAGGACAATTAGTACTAGATAAAAACAAAATAATTGATAGGAATACAATATTTGATATAACAAATCAAGGTTTTAAATATATTAAGGTATACAAAAAACCAAGGGTTGTTATTCTTTCCACAGGGGATGAAATTAGTAAAATTGGAACTCCATATAAAAGAGGAATTGTTTATAATAGCACAAGTTATGCTATAGCTGCAGATATTATTAACCATGGAGGAGAAGTAATAATTATAGACCATTTGTTGGATAATATAGATGAAATCGTAAAAGGCGTTGAGAAATTTTGCAAAGAAGCTGATATGGTGATCACAACAGGTGGAATTGCTAAAGGTAAATTTGATTATACAAAGTTTATACATAAGTATATTCCCACAAATATACTATTTATGGAAAGAGATAAACCACCTAGAATTATCGTAAGCAAATTACAGGATAAATGGATAATAAATTTATCAGGCAGTCCAAGAGCAACTTTTGTTTCTTTAGAACATGTAGTAATACCGATATTAAAAACAATGTTAGGCATTTTGAATAAGGGGGAGAGAAAATATGATAGTTGTAATTCAAGAAGGGTTTAAAAAAGGTGTTAGTATTACCTGGAAGTTAGCAAAAATCTTAATACCAATCTATATATTTGTTACTTTTTTACAGCATACACCGATTATTGAGATTATAGCAGGACATTTTGAACCTATTCTTTATTATATTGGATTACCTGGAAAGGCAGCATTAGTATTAGTATTGGGCAATTTGTCTAATTTATATGCAGCAATTGGTGTTATTCCTGCACTAGGCTTTACAATTAAGGAGATTACTATATTATCCTTGATGCTTTCATTTTCCCATTCACTTATCGTTGAATCTGCTATTGCAAAAAGGATGGGTGGTAGTTTATTAAAATTAAATTTACTAAGAATAGGTATGGCTATAATTAGTGCTCTAATAATAAATTTATTATGGTAATAGATTGGGAGGGGGAGGTGAAGCTATGCAAATATTTGATACTAATATCTCGATAATTTTAGGAGAAGGACTAATTGGTAGTTTAACAACGGTATTTAAAATGGCTTATATTATTATACCTTTAATGATAGTTTTAGAATTTGCAAAACATTATAATTTAATAGATAAAATAACATCTTTTTTTGCACCTGTTTTAAGGAAAATAGGTCTAAGTTTTAATGCAACTTTTCCTCTATTAATTGGTGTTGTTTTAGGGCTTACCTACGGTTCAGGAGTAATGATAGATAGTGTAGACAAAGGTGAGATTAATAAGAGAGAAGTTACCCTACTGCTAATTTTTTTGGTAACTTGCCATGCTATAATAGAAGATAGCTTTGTTCTTTGGTCAATAGGAAGTAACTTTTTTATTTTATTTTTTGGCAGGTTAATTGGTGCAATATTGATAACGGTTATTTTCTCTAAGATAATAAAAGAAGATCAAATAGAAGAAATATGTCAAATTAAACCTAGGGAAATAGATAATTAATTGAAAGGAAGCTTTGTTATGGGAGAAATATATTTAGATAATAGTGCTACGACTAAACCCTTTGACAGTGTAATTGAAGTCATGATGGATTACTACAAATATAATTATGGTAATCCTTCATCTATGCACAAAATGGGCATAGAAGCTGAAAAAGGAATTAAAAAAGCTAGAAGGGAAATAGCTAACTTCCTTAAGGTTGAAGAAACTGAAATAATTTTTACTTCAGGCGGAACTGAAGGAAACAATGTGGCTATAAAAGGTCTCTTAAATCGCAATAAAAGAAAGGGTAATCATGTCATTACAACGACAATAGAACATCCCTCTGTTTCAAACATTTTTAAAAAATTAGAAAAAAGTGGATATGAGGTAAGCTACTTAAGTGTGAATTCTGAAGGTAAAATAAGTTTAGAAGAATTGAAAAACACCATTAGGAAGGATACAATATTAGTTAGCATTATGATGGTGAATAATGAAATAGGAACTATACAACCAATAAGAGATATTAGTAATATAATAAAACTTTATAATAGTGATTGTTTTTTTCATGTTGATGGTGTACAAGCTTTTGGTAAGATACATTGCTGTCCTAAGGAATTGGGAATAGATTTATTTACAATAAGTAGTCATAAAATACATGGACCAAAGGGATTAGGGGCACTTTATATAGATAAAGATGTATTAATAGAGCCATTATTATTGGGTGGAGGACAAGAAGTCGGTATAAGATCTGGAACTGAAAATGTACCAGCAATAGTTGGCATGGGTAAGGCAGTTGAAATTATAAATAAACAATTTATTGATGATATTAAATATTTATATAAACTAAGAGAAAAAACTAAAGAACAAATATTAGATAATATTAAAGGTGTCTATATAAATGGTCCAGATAATCAAGCTGAAACAGCGCCTCATATATTAAGTGTTTCCTTTGAAAATATAAAAGGCGAAGTTCTACTTCACTACTTAGAGCAGGATGATATATATGTATCAACTGGTTCTGCTTGCTCTTCAAAGAAAAAAGGACAAAGTCATGTGTTAAAAAGTATAGGTATTTCTAAGTCGTTGATAGAGGGTACCATGCGAATTAGCTTTTCAATATTTAATACAGAAGAAGAAATAAATCTATTTATTAAGGCTTTAGAAAAGCGCGTTAATTTACTTAGAAAGATTATAAGGAGGTAAGTGGTATTGGATAGAGTTATATTAGTAAGATATGGTGAGATTAGTCTAAAGGGATTAAATCGTTCTTATTTTATGAATAAATTATATAGAAATATGAAGGCAGCACTTTCACATTATAAAGGTGTTAGAATTGAAAAAATCCAGGGAAGATTTCTTATATCATGTATGGATAATGATATAAATCAAATAATAGAATCTTTATCTAGGGTTTTTGGTATAATTTCTATAAGTCCTGCTTATAGATTGAAAGCTGACCTAGACTTAATTAAGGATACTGCATTAAAACTAATAAATAATAGCAAAGATTCAATAAATACATTTAAGGTAGAGAGCAAAAGAGGCAATAAAGAATTTCCATTACAATCTCCAGAAATAAGTAGAGAAGTAGGAGCTTATATTCTTAAAAATACAGAAGAATTTAAAGTTGATGTACATAAACCTGATACAAAAATTTATATAGAAATAAGAGAACATGCCTATGTATATAATGAAATTATTCCTGGTGTTGGTGGATTGCCTGTAGGATCCAATGGAAAGGTAGCATTGTTGATATCTGGTGGTATTGATAGCCCGGTTGCTGGTTATATGACAGCAAAAAGAGGAGTTGAATTAATAGCAGTGCATTATCATAGCTTTCCATTTACTAGTGATAGAGCCAAAGAAAAGGTAATTGAACTTGCAAGAATAATGACACAATATACAGGACCTATTAAATTATTTATAGTACCCTTTACTAATATACAAACAGAAATTGGTCAGAAATGCGATGAACGACAAACCACATTAATAATGAGAAGATTTATGATGAAAATTGCAGAAAGAATAGCACAGAAAGAAGAAGCAAAAGCTTTAGTCACAGGTGAAAGCATTGGACAAGTCGCTAGTCAAACCCTTGAGAGTCTAGTTGTTACTAATGCAGCTGTTGAAATGCCAGTCTTTAGACCTCTAATTGGAATGGATAAGCAGGAAATTATGAATATAGCACATAATATAAAAACCTATGAAACATCAATACTTCCTTATGAGGATTGCTGTACAGTATTTGTGCCTAAACATCCAGAAACAAGACCAAGACTTGATAAAATTATTAAGTCAGAAAAATTATTAGATATCGATGGTTTAATAGAAGAAGCCATACAATCATTAGAAATAATCAGTCTACCAGAGATATAAAAAAGCAGCTTTGCTGCTTTTTTATTATCCATATTTAATATTGTATAAGCTTTGACATAATGTTACAAAACAATACAAAATTCATTGAAGGATATATTAAATTTTTAGAGAAGATATTAAGGGATAGAAGGTTAGGAGGGGTAATATGCCATTAGATTTATGGATAGATAAACAAACATTATTTGTAAAAATTCAGGGAGAGTTAGATCATCATACTGCAGAGGAAATTCGTAATCAAATTGATTTTGAGTTAGATAATAATAGGGTAAAGAATATATTATTTGACTTTTCAGGTCTCTCTTTTATGGATAGTTCAGGAATTGGTGTTTTAATGGGAAGATATAAAAAAGTTACTCAAAGGAATGGACAAGCTGGGATATATCATATAAATCCTCAAGTTAGAAGAATATTTGAAATCTCAGGTTTATTAAGGATATTGAAGGAATTTAAAAGCAAAGAACAAGCATTAGAGAATATGTAAAGGAGTGCATAAAATGGAATTTAGAAATGAGATGAATGTTGAATTTATAAGTAAATCTCAAAATGAAGCCTTTGCTAGAGTGGTTGTAGCAGCCTTTGTTGCACAATTAGATCCAACTATAGAAGAAATTACCGATATAAAAACTGCTGTTTCTGAAGCGGTTACAAATGCAATAATCCACGGTTATGAAGATAATATGGGTAAAGTACAAATTAAATGTTCAATCATAGGAAACAAAATTGAAATAGAAATAGCTGATAAAGGGAAAGGGATATCAGATATTGAAGTAGCTCGAGAGCCATTATATACTTCTAAACCTGAATTAGAACGATCAGGAATGGGATTTACTATTATGGAATCCTTTATGGATAGTGTAGAGATTGTTTCAAAATTACATAATGGAACTACGATAAAAATGTATAAAGAAATAAAAAGTGTTGGTTAATGACATGGGGAGTAGATAAATTATGGATGGCAATGGGACATTTCATGGAAAAAAAAACAAATTATTAAGTCATGAAGAAACTATTGACCTAATTAAAAAAGCACAAAATGGAGATAAGCTTGCAAAAGATAAGTTAGTAGAAAATAATCTCGGATTAGTCCGTAGCATCGTAAGAAAGTTCCAAAATAGAGGATATGAAAGAGACGATCTATTTCAATTAGGAAGTATAGGTCTTATTAAGGCAATTCAAAATTTTGATACATCATATAAGGTGAAATTTTCTACATATGCTGTACCTATGATTATGGGGGAAATTAAAAGATTTATACGAGATGATGGGATAATTAAAGTTAGTCGTTCTTTAAAAGAAACATACCAAAAGATACATCTGGTTAAGGAAAGATTAGCAAAAAAACTAAATAGAGAACCTACATTAGTAGAAATTTCAGAAGAATTAGGTATTGATAAAGAGGAAATTACAATGTCCCTTGAAGCAGGGTACATACCTGAATATCTCTATGATACTATACACCAAGATGATGGTAGTCCAGTTCTATTGATAGATAAAATAAGTAATGAAAGCATTGAGGATATTAGTGTTGTGGATCGCATAACTTTAAAAGAAATTATCTCAAAATTAGAACCTAGGGAAAGACAAATTGTTGTTATGAGGTATTTCCAAGATAAAACTCAAACAGAAATAGCTCAAAAACTAGGTATTTCACAAGTACAAGTATCAAGGATAGAAAAAAAAATACTTAATCGTATGAAAGAATCTATGAAAAATTAAAAGGCAAATGCCTTTTTTTTTTATCTTTTTTGTTCATACTAAAAGAAATAGAGTGGAGGAGATAGCATGAAAAAATATTCTAAGATTATTATTCTATCGGTGGCAATAATAATATTTGGCTTAATTACAATATTGTACTATAAAAATAAATTTATTGATAATCAACCTAAAAAATCTAAATTAGTAAACAATATTGAATGGAGGCAATGTAATGAGGGTTATAGATAATGAATTATATATGCAACCGAAAGAAAAAATATATGTTAATCCTGATTTACCTATAAATGTAGGAGATATATGCGAAATAATGGGTGAAAAAAATTTAATAGAAAATATAAAAAAAATTAATTTAGTACAGGGACCTTACAATAGAAATTTATTTGTTATAACCTTACTTTCTGTTATAAAACAAATTAAAAATAAATATCCAAATGTTACTATTAATATCCTCAGTGAGAGAGATATATTAATAGAAATTGACAAATCCAGTATGAAACAAAATAATTTTTTAAGAATAATTAAATTAATTTTAGTATGCATAATATTATTTATTGGAGCGGGAATAACTATTATGAACTTTCATGCAGATGTAAATATGGATGAAGTTCATAAAAATTTCTATGAAATAATAACTGGTAATAGAGTAGAAAACCCGTTATGGATATCAATTCCATATTCTATAGGAATTGGATTAGGTATGATAGTATTCTTCAGTCATATCTCAACAAAAAAGAGAAAATCAAACCAACCAAGTCCATTAGATTTAGAGATATATTCTTATCAAAATAGTCTTGATGATTTTATTAGGAACAAATCAAAGGAGAGAAAGAATTGATTGAATTTATGGATGCTATGATATTAATTGTAATATCTTTATCAGGAGGAATAGCTGTAGGCACATCAGTTACATCATTCTTAGTTGCTCTAGATATTATTCCTCGATTGATGCAATTAACAAAAACTTCAGGATACTCGCTTTTATACGAGATAGTAGTAATTCTTGGTATGGTTACCTTTACATTGTCATATCTATTGTCTATAAGTATTCCAGGTAAAAATATTATTGCTGGTATATTTGGAATATTTATGGGATTTTATATTGGAGTATTTGCTGCAGCTCTTACTGAAGTGCTTAATGTTATTCCAATTATGACAAAAAGAATGAATATTAAGGATAATGTTATTTATATAATTATTGTATTAAGTTTGGGGAAAGTTGTTGGCTCCCTAATTTATTGGATTTTTCCACAGATATATAATTAAATAAAATATGAAATTGAGGGAGAACATGTGAAAAATAAGAGAGTAATCATTGTAACTGATGGAGATAAAATAGCTCAAAAGGCTGTAGAAACAGCAGCTAAAAATATTGGCATTCATTGCATATCAAGATCTGCTGGTAACCCTACACCTCTAAAAGGAAAAGAAATAATTAATTTAATAAAAGGTTCAGACAATGATCCCATTGTTTTAATGGTAGATGACAGGGGAGATGCTAATAAAGGGGAAGGAGAACAGGTTATAGAGGATATATATAATGATGAAGAATTAGACATAATTGGTGTCATAGCGGTTGCCTCTAATACTGATAATGCAGAAGGAACAGAAGTAGATTTTTCAATTGAAAATACAGGGAATATTACTAAACAAGTAGTAGATAAGCATGGAAATCCTGTAAATAAGAGATTTCTTAAGGGTGATACAGTTGATGTATTACAAAATAAAGATATATATCCTATAGTGGGTATTGGTGATCCCGGTAAAATGATGGGGAATGATGATTGGATAATAGGAGCGCCTATATTGACTAAGGCAATGGAAGAAATACTTAGTAGAAATAAAAATCCCAAAAGATGAACTTGCCTTCATCTTTTGGGATTTTTATGTAGTACTTATTTAAACTATTAACTATTAACTATTCTTCTTCTTTTTCATAATTGAAATCATTATCTTTCCAATTTTTTGATTGTCCGTTTGCAGAAACATTAATGGATAGAGATGCACCATTACCTGTTATTTCAGCCTCAATTTGTTGTATAGAGTCAGATTGTACACCTTTAAAAGAGGTTTGACTTATATTCATTTTATGGGGTGTTAAAGTAATATCTAAACCACCAGAATAATTTGTGATCAAGGGCGTTAATTTAATAATATATAAATTACCACCTTTACTATCTTTTGAATAATTTAATGTTATTTCATGTTTAATATCCTGGTCTACCTCTTCAGCCTTTTCTACCGTAATTTTTATAGAAGCGGTTCTAGTGTACTCTTTTTCGACTTCTTCTCCTTCTTCTAGGGTCTTATATTTATAAGTTATTGTTGCGGTTATATTTGAGCTACCTTCCTTTACACCCTTTATTAGACCGGTATTTTTATTTACTATCACAACATTATCATTATCTGAAGAAAATTCAACCTCATTAATATCTATAGGATTACCATCATAGGAATCTCCTTTAATACTAAGCTGTAATTCCTCATTAATTTCTATAGTGTTTTTTGGAGCTGATATTTGTAGTTCATTCAATGAATCTGGACCATGTATATCACAAACATCCTCTTCTGATGGAGCAATAACATCCACTTCACTTTTGGGTACAAAATCAGGGTTCTTTGCTTTTAATGGACCAGGGAAACGATCCTCTGGCTTTGAAATAAAAACTTTTGTTTCTACTAACTCAGGAGGACAAAATTCAGATGCAATTTTATTAGTTGAAACATCTACTTCATATTCTACATGGTAGTTATCCTCTTCAGTAGGTACAGTACCATTAATAAACATTTCAGAGATTATTGTAGAACCTCTAGGGTCATTTTTTGTTAACTCAGTAGGTAGTAATCCTGATACGCTATCAATGCTTGCAGATGAAATTCCACCAGGATTACTAGGTAGATTTTTGCTATCTAAATCCTTATGAATGTCTCTCATTACCTCCTGCCACATACCTGCAGGACCTGGTCTTGAACCACCATAAATTCCTATATTCAGTTTATGGGTTTTACCATTAACAACCACTTTATTATCATCATATCCATACCAGACAGATGCAGTATAATATGGTGTATATCCAACGAACCATGCATGCCTATTTTCGTCTGTAGTACCAGTTTTACCTGCTATTTGCATTTGAGATACTGATATTGAGGTTGTTCCACCTCTAACAACATCTTTAAGAACATCGGTAATTAAAAAAGCTGTTTGGGGTGAAATAACTTGTATTTTATCTAATTTTTTTTCCAATACAATATTACCTTCAGAATCTTCTATTTTCGTATAGAAGGTGGGTTCATTTCTCACACCTTCTCTTGGAAAAGCACTAAAGGCGCTAGCCATTGCTAAGGGGGTTTGTCCATAGGTATATCCACCAAGAGACAGGGAAGCAGGATTCATATCATTAGCAGCTCCCTCTTTTACAAATTCTAACCCAAACCTCTCTCCATATTCTACAGAGGTTTCAAGACCTACATCAAACCAAGCCTGAGCGGCTACTACATTTAAGGACCTTCTTAAGCCAGTACGAACAGTAGTCATACCACTGCTTCCACCACCAGCATTAGTAGGATCCCATCCATCAGAAGGACGAATGATTGGAACATCATCATAGGTTGTGCCTAAGGTGAGCTTTTTAGAGTCTATACCAGGAGCATATACAGTTAATGGTTTAGTAGAAGAACCTGGTTGGAAGGGCCTTTTTGCCCTATTTATAGAACGACTGGTTTCCTTATTACGCCCTCCCACTATTCCAGAAACATGACCGGTTTTATTATCGATTATAACCATGGCGCCTTCTGGTCTATAATTTATTTCCTCACCTTTTTCCTCGGTTAATGCCTTTGATACTTGTTTGGCTACAGATGACTGAGCTGGAAATAATTTATCATTTTCAAAGTTTTCATCCATAATAGATTGAACTTTAGGATCTATTGTAGAATGTATAACTAATCCACTATTTATAAGAAAAGATATTGCTTCTTCTTCAGTGTAATTATACTCCTCCATTATATCCTCAACTACATTTTCAAAAAGTGCATCAGTGAAATATGAATAAATTTGGGTATCATTAGGTGCAACTAAACCAAATTCATTATTTTGTATCTCTTCTCTTGCTTGGTTATATTGACTTTCATTTATATGCTCAAGTTCTTTTAATTTTCCTATTACTGCTAGGGCACGATCTTTGTTTTTAGTTGAGTGCACTAATTTTTCTTCTTCCTCATCTTCATAAGCTAAGCCAAAGCTACCATCTTCTTTTTCTTCAGTTATATAGGGTTTATATAAAGAGGGGGCTTTTGGTATAGCAGCTAATACTGCTGCCTGAGCAATACTTAGTTCCCCTACATCCTTTCGGAAGTAGGTTTGAGCTGCAGCTTGTACACCATGTGCATATGCAAAGTTTATTTTATTTAGATAAGCTTCTAATATTTGCTTCTTAGTCCAATTTCTTTCCAATTGTATAGCAAGATAGGCTTCTTGAGCTTTTCTTTTAAAATTTTTATCAGGAGTTAATTGGGTTAATTTTATTAATTGTTGTGTTAAAGTACTACCCCCTGCAGTTCTAATATCTCCAGCTTTAATTCCTTGCCATGCTGCTTGCCCAATACCTAAGATGTCAACACCTTTATGCTTTTCAAACCTTTCATCTTCAATTGATATAAAGGCTTTTTGGACCATATCTGGAATTTCATCAATAGAAACCACATCTCTTTTTTCCTTACCTTGTAATTCCTGATAAAAATCTCCATTCTTATCAAGAATAATAGAAGGCTCCATATAAACAAAATTGTCCATATTTATAGGAGGGGTATCTTTAATGTATGAATAAGCTATACCAGCGCCAGTACCTACCCCTATAATTGTTAGTACTAAGATAATAAGTAACGCAACACGCCAATATTTAATTCTCCTCTTTTTTTTATTTTTATTGGATTTCTTTTCATTTTTATTTTGATCATTGTTAGTCATAACTTTACCTCCTTTATAGAGCAAAACTTTTAATTTATTAATAGCATATTAAATGTTCACTATAACATATTATAATAACAATTATACCATATTAGCAATATAGGTTAGCAAATTTATACTAAATGTATATAATTTTAAAACATTTTCTAAAAAAAATAAATAATTCTAAAATAGTAATATAATCAAGAAGTCATTCAACAACATATAATAATAAGAAGGGGGATTAGGTATGAGAAGGAGAAGTTTAAAGAAAAAAAAAGGAATAAAGCCCTTCGTTATTATTGTTTTATCTTTTATATTAATAGTATATTCTTTTGTTTTTGTAGATAAACAAGTTCGTCCAACAATAGAAGCTTTATCAGAAGTAGAAGCTAGAATTATAGGTACTCAAGGAATAAATAATGGGGTGAGTGAAGCTCTAAAAAATGGAGTTGACTATGATAATCTTATTAAAGTTATGAAGGATGATAAAGGAAATATAACATTAATGCAGGCTGATACAGTAGCCATAAATTTATTGGGTTCAAAAATAATTTCAACTGTGCAAGAAAAGATGGAATTGGTAGGAACTAAAATATTAAAAATACCTATGGGGAATATTATGGGTAGTCAAATATTAGCTAATTATGGCCCGAAATTAGAAATAGAAATCACACCAGCAGGTTCTGTTATAGTTGATTTTTATACCGAATTTGAGCAGGCAGGAATAAATCAAACAATACATAGAATATATATAGAAATCGATACTAAAGTTCAAATTATAGTACCTTTATCAAGTAAAGTTGTGGAAATAACCTCTAATATACCTATTGCAGAAACTGTAATAGTCGGTGATGTACCTAACTCTTATATAAATGTACCAGATTTTAAGGAAAAAGATTTTCTTGATGTTACTCCGGTTCCAAATATTGACTTAATTCCTAGTAAATAAATATTAATAAATAAATTAGTATATTATATATGTACAGGAGATAGTTTTAAATATAAAAAGTATAAAATTAATAAATATGAAAAATAAGAGTAAAAATAAAGAGTAAAAATAAGAGTAAAAATATTGACAAATAATTAAACTCCTGGTATAGTTTTAATTCCGAGGTAGCAATTAATAACATGCGCCTCAGAGCATAGGAGTAGGATTTACCCCATTTAAATAGTCAAGAAAAGAAAAAATTAATAGAAAAAGTATTGACATATTTAAAAAAATCTAGTATAGTAGTAAAGGTCGCCACTTGAGAGCGACATTGTAGGGAACACATTGAAAGTGTTGTGAAAGATACCAACATTATTGTAGGGAACGCATTGAATGCGTTCCGGAAGAATTG
>CAZHJK010000018.1:0-54555 GCA_964533275.1 uncultured Eubacteriaceae bacterium
AGTATATGAAGATATTTTATCTCTCTAAAGTAAATTCAATGACGCCTTTTTCATCAAATATGCAATAAATATTTTCCACCATTTTTATCCTTCTGTATAAAAATAAATTTTGTGGAGATAATATAAAGGTTAAATTATTTTTAGGAAAAAATTTTAGGAAAAAACTAGAAAAAATTTGACAAATAATTGGATATAGGTTACTATGTTCAAGTTCTCCCAAAACATAAAACAGGAGGTAATGAAATGGAAAAACAAACCCAGGAGGCAGGGGAAGCATTTATAAAGTTTAAACGCCCAGCCCTTCTGATACTACTGTGTGTATGTTTTATTGGTGCAACAGTAGGGTTCTACCATTTGACAGAAAAGGAAATCACAATAGTCGACGCTAAAGAAGAAATTAATATAGAAACAAGAAGTAAAACAATTGCACAGGTATTAGAGGAGCAAAATATTTCCCTTAGACCTGAAGATATTGTAGAACCCTCTTTGGATACTTCCATAGAAAATGGTATTGAAATAAAGATAAAAAGGGCAACGCCCAAAACAATAATATCAGATGGGAAAGAGTATGAGATTATTACCGCAGCTACCAAAGTGGAAGATATTATTAAAGAATCAGGAATTGCTTTAGGGAATATTGATAAGGTATTACCCCATAAGAATGCAGAAATAGAAAATAATGAAAGTATCCGTATCGTACGGGTAACAGAAGAAAAAATAGAGGATGAAGAAACAGTTAAATATGCCATCCAAAGAAAGCCAACCAAGGAATTAGATAAAGGCGAAACAAAGGTTGTGCAAAAGGGAGAGGATGGTTTAAAAAGTAGTGAGATTAAAATCACCTATGAAGATGGTAAAGAAACAAAGAGAGAAGTAGTTAAAGAAGAGGTTACAATTGAGCCCAGGGATGAAGTAATACAAGTAGGAATAAATGACACCATAAGTACATCCAGGGGCAGCACAAGATTTGATGAGGCTATGGTTGTAACTGCAACAGCATACTGCTCTAGCGACCCTGGAGTTAGCAATACCACAAGCGTTGGTGCTACACTTAAAAAGGGTGTTGTCGCAGTGGATCCAAGGGTGATCCCCTATTATACCAAGATTTATATTCCTGGCTATGGATTTGGTCAGGCATTAGATACTGGTGGAGCTATTAAGGGGAAAAGAATTGACCTAGCTATGGACTCGAGATCAGAAGCCTTAAAGTATGGTAGAAGAAATGTAAAAATTTATCTATTAGGTAAATAACTAACAGAAACAGAAGTTTTTCTACTTCTGTTTCTTTTTTTATGAAGGTAGGGTAAAATATTAAAAAGGAGAATTAACATGATACAAGAGACTATAGTAGTGGAAGGTAAGGATGATGAATCCGCAGTTAAGATGGCGGTTAAAGCAGAGGTTATTATTACAAATGGTCTAGGTATAAATGAAAAAACCATAGAGAGAATAAAAAATGCCCAAGAAAGATCAGGGGTCATTATTTTTACAGATCCAGATTTTCCCGGAGAAAAAATTAGAAAGATAATTTCCGATAGAGTACCAGGCTGTAAACACGCCTATCTTCCTAGAAAACACGGTAAAAAGGGTACAAATATAGGAATAGAAAATGCCTCCCCAGAGCATATTATTAAAGCCCTATCAAAGGTTAAAACTGAGGGTAAGGATAATAAATTCTTTACCATGGAGCATATGGTAGACGCCGGGTTGATAATGGGAGAATCTGCAAAGCAAAGACGAGAAGAAATGGGGGAAATTTTAGGAATAGGCTACGGCAATGGTAAACAATTCCTAAAAAGACTCAATCACTATAATATTACCATGAAGGAATTTCAAGATGCTCTTCAAAAGATAGAGAAAGAAGGGAGTAATTTATAGGTGAAAAATTTAGCTTCACCCAAAATTGTAAAGGAAATTATTAAGAAACATGGGTTTCACTTTAGTAAAAAATTAGGACAAAATTTTTTAATAGATTATAATATCTTGGATAAAATTGTGGAGGGCGCCAGAATCGAGCAAGAGGATGGGGTGCTAGAGATAGGTCCTGGTATTGGTACAATGACTCAGGTTCTATCAGAAATGTCAGATAAGGTTTTGGCAATAGAGATTGATAAAAGTCTCCTGCCAATTTTAGAAGAGACATTAAGAGACTATCCTAATACCAAGGTCATCCACGGAGATGTATTAAGATTGCCCCTAGAAGAAATACTACATAATAATTTCGGTAATAAGAAAATAAAGGTAGTAGCAAATTTACCCTATTATGTCACCACTTCAATTATTATGAAGTTATTAGAGGAAGAACTTCCAATTGAGAGTATTACCATTATGATTCAAAAAGAAGTTGCCCAGAGGATACATGCCACACCTGGGGGTAAGGAATATGGAGCACTTTCTGTTGCTGTGCAATTCTATGCCCAGCCCCATATTATAACCACAGTCCCTCCCACCGTATTTATGCCGCCACCTAGTGTAGAATCAACAGTTATTCGTCTTGATATATTAAAACAACCAAGGGTAGAAGTTGCCAATAGGAAGTTGTATTTTGATGTTGTAAAAGCAGCCTTTGGTAAAAGAAGAAAGACATTATTAAATGCTCTTTCTTCGGGAAATCTAGGGATAGAGAAAAAAGCTATTGAGGAAATACTAAGTAGTATTGGGATTGATGGGAAAAGAAGAGGAGAAACTTTGTCACTTCAGGAGTTCGCAGATATAGCTAATAATTTAGAATAAAATAAAAAGGAGGCGTTAAAATGAGAGGTTGGATACTATTTGATGACTATGATGAAGGGCTAAAAAAGGAACAACACGAAATTAACCGTTTTGTGGAGGAGGCTGAAAAACAAAAAATAGACCTTAGGATTGTAAGTCCAGATCAATTCGATTTAATAGTGACAAAGGATGATCGAGATACTGTTATAATCGATGGAGAGGTAGTTCCATTGCCGGACTTCTTTATCCCTAGATTAGGAGCATCTACTACCTACTTTGCATTGGCGGTTATTCGTCATTTAGAGCAGTTGGGAGTATATGCTATAAATACATCAGAAAGCATTGAAGCAGTTAAGGATAAATTATTTACTCAACAAATCTTAGCCTCTAAGGATATGCCGGTGCCTACCACAATGCTAGCTAAATACCCAGTAAATACTGATTTAATAGAAGAACATTTTGGATTTCCGGTTATAGTAAAGACCCTATCCGGTGCCCAGGGTACAGGTGTGTTTTTATCAAGTACTAAGTCTAAGTTTAGGGATCTAATGGCAATTATTAATGCTACCAATAAAAATGCTAATATAATAATACAAAAATTTGTTTCATCAAGCAGGGGACGAGACCTAAGGGTATTTATTGTTGGTGGACGGGCTGTGGCATGCATGGAAAGAAGATCTAATGATGGAAACTTTAAGGCAAATCTTTCCCAAGGAGGAACTGCTTTAAAGGTTGAATTAACTCCAGAAATTGAATGGTTGGCCACAGAAACTGCACGAATATTAGGTTTAGAAGTAGCAGGTATAGATTTACTTTTTGATGATGAACATTTTCAAATTTGTGAAGCAAATTCAGCACCTGGATTTAAGGGAATTGAGGAATGTCATGATATTAATATACCAGAAGAAATATTTAATTATATTAGAGTAAGATTAGGAATGTTTGATGATTAGGTAAAAGAAGAGATTAGGGAACAGGGAATAGGGAATAGAAAAACCCTGAAAGCTTTAAAATCTTTTACTGTTCCCTAGTAACAAGATACTAGTTACTAGAAAACAAAGATTCTTCGCCAAGGCTCAGAATGACACTAAATAGAAAGTCATCCTGAGGAGTAAGCGACGAAGGATCTATGGTTTAAGTTTGTACTGTTCCCTGATAACTGTTCCCTAAAAACTGATAACTGATAACTACCTAGAATTCAAATGTTTCTCCCGGTGATAATATGTTCACTTCAACCTCTTTTACCTGCTTTTTAAATTCTTCTGGATCTGCATCTATTACATCAAAGGTTTTATAATGCATGGGTATTACAATTCTTGGCTTTATAAAATCTACTCCAAGAACAGCATCCCTTATATCCATGGTGAAATTGCCTCCAATGGGTAATAGGGCAACATCAATATTTTCCCTTTCTAAAAGCTTCATTTCCATTGAAAGTCCAGTATCTCCTGCATGATAGAGTTTTTTCCCATCTATTTCGATAATAAAACCACCAGGAAGCCCGCCTTCCACCATTCCATCATCTGTTGGAATTCCTGACCCATGAAGGGCAGGAGTCATTTTTACTATTCCAAAATCAAATTTTCTTCTCCCCCCTATATGCATTGCATGGGTCCTTAAATTTTTCCGTGATAAATAATTAGATATTTCAAAGTTACAAATTATTAAGGAATTACATTTTTTGGCGATAGCCTCAGCATCTCCAATATGATCACTATGACCATGGGTAATAAATATATGAGTTATGTCCTTTAAATCCTTTAAAGTGACAGATGTATGAGAATTACCAGTGAGAAATGGATCGACCAAAGCATTAAAGTTTTCAGATTGAACTAAGAAAGCTGAGTGTCCGAAATAAGTTATTTTCATAATAAAACCCTCCCTATATTAAAATACTATAATTAAAGTTTACCCTAAAAAACAATTATTAAAAAGTTTAATAAAAACTCATAAAAAATTATAGAGTATTGCCGATACATAAATAAGAGTAGCTGAAAAATTATTTATATTAGGATGCTTAGGCTAAAAGCCGTGGAAGAGAAAAAAGGTTACTAGCGAAAGTAGCCAAGCTACTTTTATAGAAGGGTAGTGAAAAGTATGAGGTTGGTACCAATTAATTGTATAAAACCAGGTAGCTATTTATCTAAATCAATCTACGATGCAGAGGGAAGAATTTTATTAGCTCAGGGAGTTGAGTTAACCAGTTTAATTTTAAATAAGATAAAACACCATGGTATAATGTCTCTTTATATTCAAGACGAATATAGTGACAATGAAATAGAGGACATCATTCAGCCTGAATTAAGACAAAAAGCAATTCAAACAGTAAAAAATTATTTTGATTATTCAAATTTTAAGCAGGCAAAAAATTCAAATAGTAATGAAAAAAATAATATGCAATATGAATATATAAAATCTCTTAATGAAGTAGCGGAAAATATTGTAGAGGAGATAATCTCCCAAAAGGAAATCTTAATTAACTTAGTTGATATAAAAATCATGGATAATTATACCTATGCTCATTGTGTAAATGTAGCTGTTTTATCCTTAGTGTTAGGAATCGAAATGGGCTTTAATAAAAAACAATTATATGACATTGCTGTGGGAGCTATGCTTCATGATATAGGTAAGGTGTTTATTCCCAATGATATATTAAATAAAAAAGGTGGATTAACGAAGAATGAATTTGAAATTATAAAGAAGCATCCTCAACTAGGATATGATTATCTAAAGGATATCTATGATATTAATGCATTTGCCAGGGGAATTGTTTTACAGCATCATGAAAGATTAGATGGAAGTGGTTATCCAAAGGGATTAGAAGAAGATCAAATACACACCTTTGCCAAAATTGTTGCCATTGCAGATAATTATGATGCCCTAACATCAGACAGACCCTATCGAAAACCAATATCGCCGAATGATGCCTTAGAATATATTATGGGATCTGCCGGTAGATTCTTTGATTATGATATGGTCAAAGCATTTATGGATAAGATAATTCCTTACCCTATTGGCACCTTAGTAAGATTAAGTAATGGATGTATAGGAGTCATTGATGCTATTACTCCCTTTTCCCCTTTACGCCCTAAGGTAAAGGTTATTATGGGTAATGAGAGCTTTTTAAAGGATGAGATTATCGATTTATATGAAAATTATAGTATTGTAATTGAAGGAGTACAATATGAAGACCCTGTTGAAGTCAAAGGAGATAAGGTCCTTGGATTTTAGCTTTTGTCATCTTGAGGAGCCTGGAAGGAAGGATCTATGTAGGGAAGGTATGATAAAATATAAAAAGGAAATTAGTGTTAAGATGTCTAACTAGGGGCATCTTTTTTGATTATTGAGGTGTATGTTGGGTAAAATATTATGGATATGGACATAAAGAGGAGTTGTAGAAATGGGAATATGGGATGAATTTGCAGCAAGTGATGCATATAAGGATGACGATCTTTCAAATATTATGGTCATCTTCGGTGGTACCGGGGATTTGGCAAAGAGAAAAATTTTTCCTGCCCTTTATCATCTACTAAGGGAGAATACATTACCAGAAAAATTTGCCATTGTTGCAATAGGCAGAAGACAAAAAAATAATGAAGAGTACAGGGAATATATTTATAACTTTATGAAGAAAGAATTAAATATTAAGATTGATGAAGAAGTATGGAGTAATCTTAGCCAAAGAATATACTATCTGCCCTTTAAGTTTGAGGATAGCGCAGGATATGAAAGACTAAAAAATACCCTAAAGAATTTAGAGAATACATATCATACCCATGGAAATAGAATTTACTATTTAGCAGTAGCTCCTGAGTACTTTGGTGTAATAGTAAATCAACTAAAGAAGCAGGAAATGACAAAAAGTGAAAATAGCTGGCAAAGGGTAGTAATAGAAAAGCCCTTTGGAAGGGATTTGCAATCTGCCCAAAGACTCAATGATGAAATTACCAGGGTTTTTCCCGAGGATAATATCTATAGAATAGATCATTACTTAGGGAAGGAAATGATACAAAATATAATGGTACTAAGGTTTACCAATACAATTTTTGAGCCCATATGGAATAGTCAATATATAGATAATATTCAAATATCCTCTAATGAACAATTAGGAGTTGATACAAGGGGTGCCTATTATGAGAAGGCTGGAGCCCTAAGGGATATGGTACAAAATCACATGATGCAATTATTAACATTAACAGCAATGGAACCACCTATTAAATTAGATAATAGATCCATTGGAGACGAGAAAAAAAGGGTACTTCGTTCCTTGCAGGAATATACCCATGAAAGCATATTTAAGGATATAGTAAGGGGACAATATAGGGAAGGGATAATAGATGGTAAAGAGGTGAAGAGCTATAGGCAGGAGGTGGGTGTAAATCCACAATCCTCTACCGAAACCTTTGTTGCAATGAAATTAGCGGTTAATAATTATAGATGGGCAGGGGTACCCTTCTATATCCGAACAGGAAAAAGAATGCCCATGAAGTCAACGGAGATTATAGTAGAATTTAAAAGACCTCCAGAGGTGTTGTTTTTTAAGGAATATGAGAGATTACAGCCAAATATATTGGTAATGCGAATACAGCCTAGGGAAGGAGTTTTCCTGCGTTTTAATGCAAAAAAACCGGGCATGAAAAGTCAAATAATTCCGGTGGATATGGATTATTATCAGAATTGCCAATTATATGAAAACTGTCCAGATGCCTATGAAAGATTAATTTATGATGTAATGAGGGGAGATTCTACCCTCTTTGCCCATTGGGATGAGGTGGAATATTCCTGGAGGATTGTAGATAATATCTCTCTTGCATGGTGTTTAAAGCCGGAGGAGGTATTTGAATATGATTCAGGAAGCAGAGGACCCCAGGCAGCTAATGAGCTTTTAGAGAGGGATAATAGAAAATGGTGGAATGTATAGGAGGAGGGTAAGTGTGAAAATCTATGATATATCCATGGAGATAAAGCAGGATATGATGGTTTATAAGAATAAGGACGAAAAAAGACCCAGGATGCAGGTTAATAGTGATTTTTCCAGTGGAAATTCCTATGAATCTACCTTGACTTTGGAATTACATACGGGTACCCATATGGATGCGCCCTTACATATGATACCAGAGGGGGATACCATAGACCAGCAGGACCTATCAAAGGTTGTCACAGCCTGCAGGGTGATAGATTTATCGCATGTAGAGGATAAAATAAAAAAGGAACACCTGGAAAAAAAGGATATAAAACAGGGGGAGTTTCTCTTATTAAAAACTCGAAATTCACTAAGACAGGAAGATAGTTCCCAGAATTTACAATTTGATTTTGATTTTGTATATTTAGATAAGGATGGGGCAGAATTTTTGAAGGATAAAGGAATTATAGGCGTAGGCATTGATTCCTTAGGAATAGAAAGGGCTCAACCTGAACATGATACCCATGAGATACTTATGGGAAATAAGATTGTAATTATTGAAGGATTGGTATTAAAGGATATATTAGAGGGAGAATATACCTTAATTGCCCTTCCCCTGAAGATTAAAAATGCAGAAGCCTCGCCAATAAGAGCGGTATTGTTAGAATAAAATATAGACAATTATAAATCTAGGGTTATTTTTGTGAATATTATACAAAATCATAAAGAGGCACTCTTGATATAATAATGATAAGGATTAATGAAAGAGGGTGAAAGCCATGAACTTTGAAAACAAAGATTTTACATTACTTGAGGCTACTATTGAAGATGTACATAGGGCAATGGAGCAGGGGAAATTAACCTGTAGACAGCTGGTAGAAATGTATTTGGAAAGAATTGAAGCCTATGATAAAAAAGGACCTTCCTTAAATTCAATAATAAAGGTTAATCCACGGGCATTGGAAATTGCAGATGAATTGGATGAAAAATTTAAGAAAAGTGGTTTTGTTGGTCCATTACATGGAATTCCTGTTATATTAAAGGATAATGTGGATACTGGAGATATGGAAACTACAGCAGGATCCCTAAGCTTAGAGGGAGTAATTCCCCCAGATGATGCCTTTATTACTGAAAGATTTAAGGAAGCAGGAGCTCTTATTTTAGCAAAGGCAAATCTTCACGAATTTGCTGTTTGGGGAGAAACCGTTAGTTCTATCTTAGGACATACCCTAAACCCCTATGATTTAGAGAGGACTCCCGGGGGTTCCAGCGGCGGAACAGGGGCAAGTATTGCTGCAAACCTTGGAATGGTAGGCATAGGTACAGATACTATTAATTCTATACGATCCCCTGCTTCGGCATGTAATCTAGTGGGCTTTAGACCTACCATAGGATTGGTAAGCAGAGATGGAATTGTTCCCTACTCCTTTACCCAAGATACTGCAGGACCCATAACCCGTACGGTGGAAGATGCAGCCAGAGTATTAGATGTTATTGCGGGTTATGACTCTTCTGATCCTATAACAGCTTGGTCAGTAGGACGAGGTCCCAAATCCTTTAGAGAATCTCTAAAGTTAAATGGTCTACAGGGCAAGAGGATCGGAATATTAAAAAGCTTCTTTGGAGATAGACCGGAGCATAAGGAAGTTAATGAAAGAGTAATGTCAAGCTTAAAGGAAATGGAGAAAAATGGTGCAATACTTGTGGACATTGAAGAAAATATTGATTCAGACTATTTGGTAAAGGAAGTCAGTGTTCATATGTATGACCTAAAGGCTCACCTTGGAGAGTATTTACAATCCCTTGGGGATCTATCACAGGTGCATTCCCTAAAGGATGTAATTGACTCTGGAAAATACCATGAAGGACTTGAGGAAAATCTTAAAACGGCTCAGTCATTGGATATCGATACTCCTATATATAATGAACGCCTAATAAAAAGAATGGCACTTCGTAATCAGGTAGTAGCGATTATGGCAGAGCTTAACTTAGATGCAATAGCCTATCCCCATCAAAAGATACCGGTGGTATTTGTGGGAGAGGCACAAAATGAACGAAATGGAGTAATGGGTTCTGTAACTGGTTTTCCAGCCTGTTCCATACCAGCAGGTTTTACCCAGCCTACAAAATCGGCACCCATAGGAGTACCGGTTGGCTTAGAAATTTTAGCTAGAGAATTTGATGATTCTACTTTAATAGAAATAGCCTATAGTTTCGAGCAAGCTACCCATTATCGTAAAGCACCTGTAAGTACACCATAAAACAATAAACAACCCTGCTGAGATTTTGTGGCAGGGTTGTTTATTTATAAAAAGGGTTTTTCTAATGAATATAGAACTTGATTAATAGTATATTAAAATTTATTAGGAGATGAACTTATGGGATTATTTTGGGATTTAATGCAGCAGGGGGCAATAAACGAGCAACAAGAGAGAAGTAATGATTTAGAATCAAGAGTAATATTTTTAGAAGAAGAATTAAAAAAAACCCAGGAATTATTATATAAAACGCTGATAACCTTAGAAAAGTATACTCAGCAGGATGTAGATGGTGATGGAAAGATAGGATAAAACATTTTGGGCGATTAAAAATCGCCCCTAGTACTGGTTTATATCTATTATATTTGACAATATTAAAGTCGTAATATCTCCCTTTTCATTTTTTAAGAACACCTCTCTATTTAAGGGGTGATAATCATGAATTATTCCCTTTATGGAGATGAATTTTTTATTGTGAAAATAATTAATAAGCAGGGGAGTCTTTTCCACCAAGGATTGACAAAGTAGAAAATTCATTTCCTCCAGCTTTTGCTCATCTAATAGGGGCTTGGTAATTTCCCTTGTTTGTTTAGCCCATTTTTCTAATGCATCCTTATGCTCTGTCAGCATCATCGCTGTCCATTTAATATTTCCACGATCACGGATTGTCATGAATAATGCCCTCCTATTTTATTTTTTTGTTTAAGAGTAATAGCCTCCTTGTTTAGGCAACGGGCTCTAATAATAGATGCCGTGCCAAAACGATCCTGCAATTCATCCATTACCTCCGCGATTTTTCTTTCCTTGATTACAGGACGGAAAAGATTCAGCTGCAGGTCTTGGTCAGCACTAAAATTCCCCAGGGAGATACTGATTTTACGCACCCATCTTAGGGGGTTATGCTTTTTTAATATTTGTTGACATAGGTCGTATATCTCCATTGTTAGGTTGCTGGGGGTAGTCATGGTCAAGGATTGGGATAAGCCACCGCCCCCCTGTGCCTTACTATAGCTAAGACTTAGGTGGACAGTTCTTCCGGCAAGACCCTGCCTTCTAGCCCGTCGGCAAATATCCTCACAAAGCTCTAGTACCACGGTGCAAATATCCTCAAACTCCTTATAATCCTTTTCCAGAGTTATACCCTTTCCAATACTTTTAGGGATAGTATAGTCAGTATTACCTTCCATTTGAGAAAGATCTACTCCCCAGGAATGATAATAAAGTTGATTACCCATTATGCCAAATTTAGATTCTAAAATATCTAAGGGAAAGTGAGCTAAATCTCCCAGGGTGTTTATTCCCAATTCCCTTAAATTTCGAGCCATTGCCCTTCCGATGCCCCAACACTTTTGAGTTTCAAGGGGCCATAGTTTTTTGGGAACATCCTCATAGTCCCATTGGGCAATTCCGATTTTTTTAGCTTCATTATCCAAGCATACCTTAGACAGAAATCGATTAGGACCTATTCCTACAGCACAATGTAATCCAAAGTCTGAAAAAATGTGGTTCTTAATTTTCTTAGAGATCTCATATTTATTGCCAAAAAGTTTTTCGCTTCCATCCACCTTTAACCATGCCTCATCTATAGAATACACATGAATATCCTCAAGGGGGACATATTGATAAAAAATCTGGGTTATCTCAATAGATCTTTCTAGGTAATAACCCATTCTAGCACCTACAATATGAATATTATTGTTTTTTGGTATTTCAAATAATCGGTTCCCTGTTTTGATGCCGAAATCTTTTTTTAGCCGCGGGGAAGCAGCCAAAACGATTGAACTAGAAAGCTTGGGATCCCCTACTACCGCAAGATAACAATTATTTGGATCTAGGCCCATGGATACAGCCTCGCAGCTGGCATAGAATGACCTCATATCAATACAGAGAAAATCATTATGGGGAAGTTTTGAATAATTTATCATTTAAAAGTCTCCTTTATGATATTATATACGAACACATGTTCGGAATTCAAGTGGAAATTTGAGGTTTTTTTATGGGAAAGGAAAGTTCTACTTTACTATAAACATAAAACTAAATATATGGAATATATTTTAATAGACACACTCTGTGAATAGATCTAATAAATTGTAATGAAAAAGGAAGGAGGATGTGAAAATTGGCTTCATTACTTGAAAGAAAGTTTGTATTTTTGTCGCCGGAGGATAAGGGTTATGAAATAGCAATAGGGAAAACACCTAAGGGACACATTGAGATAGAAAGAAAAGATGATAGGTTAAGTTTTAAGGTATTTGTGGAAAATCTTAAGGAAATGGTATATCAGATTCAATTATTTACCAATGAAGGCAGGTATGTAGTATTAGAAGAGATATCTGTAGGGAGAAGCGGAAAGCAAGAGGGGAAATACAGCACAAGCAGCTTGGATGTATTAAATTCAGGTATTAGCTGGCAGGAGTTTGATGTAGTAGTAATTAGACCTCTAGGACTGGAACATAGTAGAAAGGTTCCTTTAGTTGCGTGGCTAAAAAATACAAAGGGCACAAGGGGACAGGTTCCCTATATCAGTGAGGAAGTTAATCATGAATTAATTGAAAATGAAATTAAAGATGAAAAAGAAATCCAAATTGGATTTAGGGTAGAGGATCAATTTTCCGAAGAATTAGAGGAAAAGATAGAAGAAAAAATGAAAGAAGAAGAAATAGAACAGGAGTATGTAGAAGAACAAAAAGAAGAACAGGAAATCCATGCTACTAAACAGAAAGAAGACCCCTATTCAAAGCTAGAGGAATATTGGGTAAATCTTGATAGGGAGAATAAGGAAGAAAATCTGGAGCAGGAGATAGAAGAAGTAGAACATGGGGTAGAACCAGAAGTTGAACCAGAAGCGCCCTATTATTATATTAATAGAAACATTGAACAATTAGAGAAGGCTGTTCCAGAGATAAAACCCTTTAGACCGCCTATAAAAAATCATAGGTGGTGGAAGATAATGAAAGATCAAAAGGATTTAGAGGGTTTTTATCTTTATTATAATGGTTCCTTTGTTAATCTAACATATCCATACATGGGTTATAGAAATATTGGAGAAGTATATGTGGAAGAATATAATCATATGATATTTGGAATAGTTTTTGATGAAAATATTGAAAAGAAACCGAGTTATTATGTTTATGGTATCCCAGGCAGACTTTGTATGCAGGATCAGCCATTTCAAGGGAATACAGGATTTTTATATTGGCATCCAGCCCAAGGCAATAGTAAAGAAAAGGGTGCAATGGGCTATTGGCTGCTTTATGTTGAGGCACACTCAGGTGTGATTGCTGTACCCAAAAGACCAACCATAGCGCCTGTTTGTGATAATTAAAAAAATTAAAAATAGCAAAATCTTACAGGATATATTAATCCTCCTTTTAGCACAATAATAATAACTAGGAAATATATAAAATAAAACCTAAACCTAGTCAAATATTAAAGGAGGAGAGAACATGAAAAAATATGCATTATTAGGTATAATTTTCCTATTGATTATTGGCCTAACCATAGGCTGTACTCCGGCAAGAAGGGTGGAACCAGAGGATAATAGGAATATAAATGACCCCCAAAATAATATGTTGCCAAATAATCAAAACAATTTAAACGATCCAAACAATCCAAACAATGTTGCACCTAGAAATAATAACACACCTGGCTTAAATAATGCAGATAATAACAATAATGATGAAACCCGAAGTAGAGAGATAGCAGATATTGCTTCAGATGTAAAAGGAGTAGATAATGCTACAGTCGTTATTACCGGAGAAACAGCCTATGTAGGCATCGATATTGATAAGGATATGGAGAATGAGGAGACAGATAGGGTAAAGGAAAAAGTAGGAGATGCTATTAAAAAAGACGCTGAGGGCATTGAACGAGTTTATGTATCCGCAGATGTAGATAGTGTACAAAGGTTAAGAGATATTGGTCGAGATGTACGGGGAGGACGCCCTATATCTGGATTTTTAGATGAATTGACAGAAATGTTTAGAAGACCAGTACCTAGTGCTGAATAAAGCAAGAAAGCGTGCAAAAAAGTAAAATAAAAGCACCTTCTTTTAAGGAGGTGCTTTTCACATGCCCCTCTTTCTTTACATATAATATAATAAATATATTTATAGAAAAATGCCTTTTAGGACAAAGGAGAGGGTAAGATGACTAAGGGGGAAAATATAAATGTTACTATTTATGATGTAACTAAAGATAAAAATATTATTTATACTATTGACGATTGCATAGTACAGATTCTTGCCTTTGAAATTCAAGAAAATTTTCATATAGAGGTTTTAAGGACCTTTGCAATAATGATAAGAACTTATATTATGAGAAAAATGAGATTATTTGATGGTAAGGGTTGTAAAAAACATCCAAAAGCAGATATTTGTAATGAACCATATCATTGCATAGGACTTTTGCCATTAGAGGAAATCCAAGAGGATAAAAGGAAACAGTTAACTCAAGCAGTAGAAGATACAGAAAATAAAATAATTACTTTTCAAGGTAAGATAATATTTCCCTATTATCATGATACCTGTGGAGGGTCAACAGAAAATTCTGAAAGGGTATTGGGTAATACCATTCAATATGCTAGACGGGTTTTATGTGATCATTGCAAATCAACTTCTCCCCATTGGCAAAGCAGTGTTGAATTTACCCTAGAGGAATTAGAGGAGAAATTGAATGTTCGTTTTTCAAAACCCAGTTCCATAGAGGGACCTGACATGGATAAGATACTTTATATGGCAGAAAGGGATAAGGAAGGAAGGATAATTCAAATCAAGATTGGAGATAAGCTTATAAAGGGTAAGGATTTTCAAAGGAAATTAGGCTTGTACTCAACAAGATTTGGATGGCAGCCCACCGGAATAAAATTTTTTGTTCAGGGAAAAGGAGATGGGATAGGCCTATGCCAATATGGTGCTCAAGGCTTAGCCCTAGAGGGCAAAAATGCTGAAGAAATAATAAAATATTATTTTACAGGTGTTAAAATTGAAAATATACCACAATGGAGTATAAATATTCCATTAGAGGGTAAGATAATCCTAATAGATGCAGGACATGGCGGAAAAGAATTGGGCATAAAAAAGAATAACATTATAGAGAAGGACATGAATTTAAAGATTAGCCTTGAATTAGGAGATTTATTGAAAAAAGCAGGTGCAAAGGCAATACTAACCCGTGATAGTGATATTTATCTTTCTCTTGAAGATCGCTTACATCTTAGCAATCAATTACAGCCTCATTTTATGCTTAGTATTCATGGCAATGATAGTCCCACAATGTCAAATGTAACCCAAATCTATGTATATCCAGGAGATATAGAAGCCCGGGATTTAGGAGAATTTATTATAAAAGAGCTTAAATATTCAGGAATAAAATGTAAAGATGTGATTGAAACAGAACTTTGTTTAACTAGGGAAAGCAAAAAAAGCACCTTAGTTTTAGATATTGGGTATTTTAATTTAGAAAATAATAATGCAATAAACAAGATAGCAACAGCTATTTATAAGGGTTTATTGAATTATTGGGGGATAGAAGACTAATATTTTATTTTTTTTATATTGACAAGAGATTGTACAAATTGATATAATGTAAAATTTGACAAAGTATTGCATCCATGATAAAATAACAGAGTAGAATATAAGGATGGTGATGAAATGGAAGAGAATAAAAATTCACTTCATAAGATCAAAAAGGATTTGGAAGCTTATGTTGGACAAAGAGTAAGATTAAAGGCCAATAAGAGTAGAAAAAGAACTTTTATCCGTGAAGGTGTTATAGAGCAGACTTATCCTAGTATTTTTATTATAGCTGTTGATGAAGGTAAAAGATTACCTCGAAAAATATCCTTCTGTTACTCTGATTTGCTAACTAAAACAGTTGAACTAACCCTATGTAAAGATGATTCTATTATAAAATGTGGGTAATAAGTAGCTGCAATTGCAGCTACAATTTTTTTTGTGTAAATCTTATACATAACTGATAACCGATAACTGAGTTTATAGATGATTCACAAAGGATTTTTTAACATTCCAAGGAATTATATGAATAGTAAGTAAAAGTTAATTATAAACTAAGGATAACAAACATGGAAAAGGAGACTTATAATGATAAATAAAAGAGTAGTAGTAGCTTTAGGAGGAAATGCACTTCAAGATCCAGATAGACCACCTACATCAGAGGAACAATTAGCTTCAGCAAAGCATACAGCAATTAGTATTGTATCCTTGATTAAGGCTGGTTATGATGTAATAATAGCCCATGGCAATGGACCCCAGGTAGGAAGAATAGTATTAGCCAGTGAATATGCTTCTGAAGTAACACCGGTTATTCCCTTCCCAGAATGTGGAGCAATGAGTCAAGGATACATAGGTTATCACTTACAACAGGCGATTCGGGAGGAATTAAAAAGGCAAGGAGTTGAAAAACCCGTAGCTTCCCTAGTAACACAAGTAATAGTAGATAAAAATGATCCAGCCTTTCAAAATCCCACAAAGCCTATAGGAGCATTTTATTCACAGGAAGAGGCAAAGGAGATAGAGAAAGAAAAGGGATATGTTATGGTGGAGGATGCAGGCAGGGGCTGGAGAAGAGTTGTGGCATCCCCCCGACCAGTAGATGTAGTGGAAAAGCAAGCAGTTAAGACCTTAGTAGATGGAGGGATATTGACCATTACAGTAGGTGGTGGCGGTATACCTGTTATAGAAAAACAAGACGGAAGCCTAGAGGGAATCCCAGCTGTTATAGACAAGGACTTTGCAGCTGAGAAATTAGCCGAATTAATGGATGCACAAATGCTTGTGATCTTAACCGGGGTAGAACAGGTAGCCATAAACTTTAATACCCCCAACCAAAAGTCCTTAGATAAAATTAACTTAGAACAAGCCAGACAATATATAGAAGAGGGACATTTTGCACCGGGATCAATGCTGCCTAAGGTAGAGGCAGCTATGGCATTTGCAAAATCTAAACCCGGAAGAAAAGCAATCATTACCCTTTTAGATAAAGCCGTAGAAGCATTAGAAGGTAAGACAGGAACTGTGATAGTAGAAGAGTAGGGAATAGAGATTAGGGAACAGGGAACAGGGAACAGAAAGACCCTAAAAACAAACCCTGAAAGACTTAAAATCTTTTACTGTTCCCTTGCAACTGTTCCCTAATAACTGATTTTACCGGTAACCGATACCTGATAACTATCAACTAAAATACCAAAAACCAATAGGTTTTTGGTATTTTTTTTATCCTTCCATAATAAAGATAAATAGTAAACATATTTTTGTCCATAAATCTATATCTATATAATATGACCTATACATATTGGAGGGAGGAAAAATAAATGCCTTTAGAATTAATTAAGGAATATCTTGAGGTGGATCAGGAAGTCAGAAGATTTACCACGCAAACCATAATAGAAGAAAATGTTATAGTTCCCGATTATAAGCCTGATATTGAAAAAGTACTTTCTGTTAGAGGGGATATACATGTAAATAACAAGGTAATAGAAGGGGAAAAGTTCTTTGTGGAGGGAATGGTTGATTGTAAGGTTATGTACCAAGCTCTAGAAGAAGGCGTAAAGCTGCAGCATATTAATATGGAAATACCCTTTAGTCATTGGATTGAAGTAGAAGAGGAAGGAGACATACAGGCAATAGTACAAACCAGGATGGAATATATTGATTATGAATTGGTCAATACAAGAAAACTAAATATTCGTGGAGTATTAGGGATGCAAGGTAAATTCACTAAAAAGGAACAATATCCATTGCTAAATAATATAAAGGGGTTAGAGGATATGCAGATGTTGCGCAATTGGGTGAAAATTACTACTATTGCAGACAAGGCAAGTGAACAAGCCATGGTTAAAGAGCAAATTAACTTAGAGGATATGCCACAGGTAATTGAAATAATAAAAACTCAAGCAAGGGTATTAGAAAAGGAAATCAAGGTAACAGAAGGACGGATAATGATAAATGGGTCGGTAGAGGTAGAGATTATATATATTGGGGAAGCAGAGGAAAATCAAAGCATCGAATATGTAGAATATCAATTACCCCTTGCCCATTTCCTTGAGCTGCCAGGTATTACAGAGGATATGGAATATCAATTAAATTTTAATGTAGAGGATATATTAACCCAGGTTCAAACCAACGAAGAAGGAGTATTTAATATCATTGATATTGAGGCAATAGTAGATATAAAGGGTACCATATATCAAGATCATGATGTGGAAAGCATAGTAGATGCCTATAGTCCCAGTATTCAAACAAATCTGCATAAGGAAAAAATTAATTGTCAAGAGATGGTACTAAACGAGAAGACTAAAACAATAGTAAAGGAGAAAATATCTACCTCCATTGAACAGGAAGGAATAGATGATGTACTATCAATTGAGGGAATAGTCAAGGTTACAGAAGCACAAAGATTAGATGACCAATGGATTGTAGAAGGGTTAGTGGAAATAGAAATGCTCTATCGAATAATAGGTGAGCAAGAAGGATATGAGAGCATTAAGAAGGAAATTCCCTTCCGCCAAGGCTTTGAATTAGATACAGAAAATGAAGTCTATGGGGATGTATCTGCTAATATTCATCATCTTGGTTATCAATTATTAAGTGCCGATGAAATAGAATTAAAGGTTACACTAGACATACAATGTCAAATATTTAAACCAGTGATATTTCATGCAATAAATGATATAGAGGAATTATCAGAAATAATGGAGGAAGAAAGCAAGGAAGCAAAAATATCGGTATATTTCAAGCAGCCCAATGATAGTCTTTGGGAAATAGCAAAAAGATACCGAATAACCATAGAGGAAGTATTAAGTCAAAATGATATCCCAGATCAAGATAATATACCAAATTTTAAACCTATTATAATTTCTAAAAAAGATAGATATACATTGAAGTAGGTAGAAGGTATAAGGTAGAGAAAGCGAAATTCTTCCATCGTGTAATAGACTTTGGATGTTTATATACCATATACCAGACATTAGAGGAATACCTATTAGGATCTACCATATACCTCTATATTACCGATAACTAATAACTAAAAAAGAAGGTGGAAGGTACAGAACCTGAGACCTTCTTTTTGTTTTATTTAAATTTTGATATAATTATATAGATTTAGGTATTATAAAAATAGATAAAGATAAAGCAGGTGCAAAATGATTAATAAAAAGCACATAAAAACTAGGGCAAAGATAAATCTAACCTTAGATGTATTGGCAAAGAGAAAAGATGGATATCATGAAGTAGAAATGATTATGCAAAGCATTGATTTATATGATGAGATGGAGTTTAAAGTTACCCAAGGAGATATTATTATTCATTGTGAGCATAGTGAAGTCCCGAAGAATGAAGATAATATTGTATATACTGCAGCTAAGCTACTAAAAAAGGAATATAATGTAGATAAGGGTATTGAGATAACCATACATAAATACATTCCAGTAGCAGCGGGACTGGCAGGGGGCAGTACTAATGCAGCAGGAACTTTAAAGGCTCTAAATGAATTATGGAATTTAAACCTACCCATAAAAAGATTAATGGAGCTAGGTGGGAGTATAGGTGCGGACATACCCTTTTGTTTATTAGGAGGAACTGTACTTGCTACAGGAATTGGTGAAGTATTAAAGTCCCTTAACCCTTTGCCTCCTACATGGTTGGTTTTAGTAAAACCTGAATTTTCTGTATCCACATCATGGGCATACCAAAATATTAATTTTAATAAGAAGCTTAAGCATCCTAACACAAATAAAGTATTAAAAGCAATAGATAAAAGAGATATAGAAGGAGCAATACCATATCTTCAAAATATTTTAGAGGATGTCACAAGCATTGCCTATCCAGAGATTAAAAGCATAAAAAATAGGATGTTAAACTTAGGGTCAAGGGGAGTGCTAATGAGTGGAAGCGGTCCTACTATCTTTGGAATATGTAAATGTAAGCAAGATGCACAGTATATATATGACCAACTTAAGAAGGAATATAAAGATGTATTTATAACTAAAACCTATAATGAATAATAAATAGATAATAAAACTTATTAAAAGGGGAGAAATAAGATGAAAGCATTTATTCTAGCAGGGGGTAAGGGAAATATAGATTTCGAGGATTGTGATAACAAAGCACTACTTCCCATAGAAGGAAAATTTATGTTGCAATATATTGTTGATGCCCTAAGGGGAAGCACCTTTATTGATGGGATAGCCATTATTGGAGACCCAGATTTATTAAGGGATAAGATAGAGATAGATAATGATAAGGACATTATTTTGCAAGAGGATGAAATGATGATAGATAATGTTGTTAAGGGATTGAATTACTTTTTAGATCAGGAAAAGGTTTTGTTAATTACATCAGATATCCCCTTTATAACCCCTAAAGCCATTGATCATTTTATTCAAGCATCATTAGATAGCAAAGCTGATTTTACCTATCCAATCATAAAGAAGGAAACCCAATTACAGACATACCCGGATATGCAGCGAACCTATGTCAAGCTAAAGGAAGGCAGCTTTACAGGAGGCAATATGAGTGTAATAAAACCTGATATAGGTGATCCTTTTTTTGCAATGGGAAGGCATATGATTGAAAATAGGAAGAAACCTTGGAAGATGGTAAAAATATTAGGAGTAGGATTTTTAGTGCAATTATTATTAGGAACATTAACTATAGAAAAGCTAGAGAATAGGATCGGTAGTCTTTTAAGCATTAATCCTAAGGCTATTATAACCCCCTATGCAGAGATTGGAAATGATGTGGATAAGAAAGAGGATATAGAGTTAGCAAAGAAATATATAGATAGGTATAAGGTAGAGGCTAATAGGGATTGAACGGCGAGGGCGTCGATCTCTACTAGCATCTACGGTTTATCTGCCCCCTGACTTACCTCTCTACCATATACCTTCTACCATATACCAATATTTTAAGTTTCAGGCTATTAATTAGCCTGTATTTTTTTTGCATTAAAGGTAAAGATAATCATTAGTATTAATTAAAGGAAATACTGGAGGTTTAATATGAAATCTTTTTTAAACTTTATAAAAAACTATTATACCCTTTATGCAATGTTATTGGTGGTAGGTAGTGGGCTATTTGCATATTTTGTAGATTATAAAAATATGGAGAGAAAAAATAATAAAAAAGAAGCTAAGATATCAAAATTTATAGGCTTAACCTATATAATAGGTGGGATTTTGCTATATATTTTAGTGATATTTATTTAATATGGAGCTTGTAGGAATCGACGCCCTCGTCGTTCCGAAATAATAAGTCGTCGCTTTATGAAATATTTTACTAATATTGGTTTTTTAAGTTGTAGGGAAGGCATTGTATGCCCTCCGATAGTTTAGTATTTTGGGGTAGGGGTTGATGAGTATGAGAATTATAAAAAAGAAAAGAAAAAGTAAGGAAAAGGAATTTATTCCTGTTTCAACAAAAATAGATGAAAACATAGAAACCCTAGATAATATTTTTAAGGATTGTACAGATATTGTTGCCCGGGAATTTCGTGTAGGTGTAGAACAGAATCATAGAATGTATGTTGCTTATGTAGATGGATTAGCAGATAGGACTCTGGTTCATGATCACATATTACGTCCTTTAGCGTTAGAGGCAAGGTTAATCGCACCGGATCCTGGAGTGGTAAAACGGAAGTTATTTGAATTGACCTCAGAGGGAACTTTATCCGCATCCGATATTAAGGAAAAGGATAACCTAGATGAAGCAGTTTTGGCCATTTTATCAGGAGACACCATTTTACTTATTGATGGAGTTTCGGAATTTATAATTATATCCACCAGGGGCTGGCCCCTAAGGGGACTATCTGAACCGCCGGGGGAAACGGTTATCCGCGGGCCAAGGGAAGGCTTTATAGAAACCTTTCGAGTTAATACAGTGCTTTTGAGAAGAAAAATCAGGGACCCAAAATTAAAAATCAAGGGTATGCAATTAGGAGAGCGTTCAAAAACAGATATAGGGATCGCATATATGGAGGATATTGTCAATGAAAAAGTACTTAAGGAATTAGAAAATCGGTTAGAGACTATTGATATTGATGGAATTCTAGAAAGTGGGTATGTAGAGCAGCTTATCGAGGATAACTGGTTTTCCCTTTTTCCCCAGGTACAATACACTGAGCGTCCGGATTTAGTGGCTGCGGCATTACTACAGGGAAAGGTGGCTATAATTATAGACAATACCCCTATGACATTAATCGTGCCTGCTACATTTAATGACTTTATGCAATCACCAGAGGACTATTATGAAAGATGGTGGATTGCAAATCTAATACGATGGATACGATTATTTGCCCTGATTATTTCCTTTACTTTGCCCGCTATTTATATAGCTATAGCATCCTATCATCCTGGTATTATTCCAACCAGTCTTGCTATTTTCCTGGCCGGGACCAGGGAGACAGTTCCCTTCCCGGTATTTGTGGAGGCTTTAGTTATGGAAATAACCTTTGAACTTCTTCGGGAAGCTGGGGTAAGATTACCCAGTCAGATAGGAGCAACTATCGGTATTGTAGGAAGTTTAATTATTGGTCAAGCAGCTGTGGAGGCAGGATTAGTAAGCCCCATTATGGTTATAATTGTCGCCCTTACAGCCATATCCTCCTTCGCTGTTCCCAGCTACAACCTGAACATAAGCTTTAGATTGTTGCGTTTTGTTGCTATGCTGGCTGCAAGCTTTTTAGGCCTTTATGGATTAGTTTTAGTAGTAATTGCAACCCTAATCCATCTATCCACAATTAATAGCTTTGGCGTACCCTATTTAGCCCCCATTGTTTCAGGGAAAATGTCTGATTTGAAGGATACTGTGGTTAAGGCTCCCTTCCCAAATTTGAAAAGTAGGAATAGTTTTACTGGTGAAAAGGATAAGAAGAGATTGAAGGATTGGCGAGTGGATAAGAACGGCAAGACGGTTAAAGTAGTCTCTGATGAAGAAGAAAATTCCCAGGATATACAAGCAAAGGAAGGTATAAAAACTCTAAAGAAGCCCAAGAAAGTTGGGGAAACTAAAAAGGGAGGCGAAAAAGATGAATAGCGAAGAAGTTAAAATCTCAGCATTTCAATTAGGAATATTAATCATTGTAGCGGTAGTCGGAGTAGGAATTTTAACCCTTCCAAGAAATGTAGTAGAAATTGCAGAAACCGATGGTTGGATACTAATTTTAGCAGCAGGTGCCATAACAATAGGGATATCCTTAGTGATTAATACATTGGCTAATAAATTTCCCAATGAAACTATTATTGAGTATAGCAGGGACTTGGTAGGATATCCATTAGCTCTCCTGATTGGGATTATTCTAATTTTATATTATGTGATATTTGCTGCCTTTTCAGTACGAATTTTTGGAGAAGTGCTAAAAATGTATTTGTTACCAAAGACACCTATAGAAGTAATTAATATAACATTTTTAATCACTCTTATATATTTAATTAGAAGCGGTTTTGAAGGAATAGTGCGCTTTTACGAGATTATAATTCTTATTATGTTTATTCCTTATTTTATAGCACTTTTTACAGGGACAGCAAATTTGGACTATTCCAATTTACTGCCGGCATTTCAAACATCACCTAAGGTGATTTTGATAGGAATTCTGCAAATAGTATTTAGTTTTATGGGATTTGAGGCGATTTTTCTCTTTATTCCCTTTGTTTCTGATAAAAAGAATATGAAAAAAACCCTTATAATAGTTATTTCTATAATAACTCTTATATATCTTATATCCACAATAATTGTAATTGCTAGTTTCGGAAAACATGAAATAAAGATATTGATATGGCCTTTGATGGCATATATCAAATCCATACAGGTACCTGGTGCATTTATTGAGCAGCTAGAGGGGGTTATTATGACTATCTGGGTATTATTTATCTTTACTACCCTAGGTACAATGTATTTTTCATCAGCTTTTATCTTAACTAGATTAACAAAAACAAAGGAGCATAAAATTTTTGGAGTAGCCCTATTGCCAATAATTTATATTCTTTCACTACAACCAGATAATGTTGCCCAGATATATGATTGGTTAGGGGCGTTTTCCATGTATGCAGGCACCCTAGTTGTGATAATTATTCCAATATTATTATTAGTAATAGCTAAAATTAGGAAAAAGGGAGTGAAGTCTAATGGATAAGAAGAAAATCTTTATAATTCTGATGTTTGTTTTAATTTTTACAACTGGCTGTTGGGATATGAAGGATATAGAGGAAAGACTTTATATTATTGGTATTACCTTTGATAAGCCTGATGAAGAGGAGATAGAAAGACAGAGAGAAAATCTTGAAGAACCGGATAAATTTACTCCCCGATATCTTATTACCTATCTTAGTCCAATACCCAGTGCCCAGACAGAGGGAGGGGGAGAAGAAGAAACCTATTCCACAAGAAGTATTACAACAGTAACCCCTGATGAAGGGTCAAGACAAATGGCGACTAGGATAGATAAGGATTTATTTTTTGGCCATGCTAAATTAGTTCTATTTGGAGAAGAAATTTTAAAGGATAAAAAAGTGGTAATGGAAATGTTGGATTATTTACATAGGAATCAAAAATATAATTGGAATGTTTTAGTGGGAGTGGTACAGGGCAATGCAAAGGATGCCTTCTCTATTAATCCCAAGGGGATAGCAGAACTTGTACCCTATATTACTGGAATTATGCAAAATAGACCGGAAACCTCCAAGGTAGCTGATGTAACCCTAAGTCAACTAGCGGCTGATATGGGGGATGATGGTACTATGGCATTGCCAAAGGTTATAGTAGCACCGGATGAGATTAAGGTAGAGGGAGCAGCAGTCATTAAGGATTATACACTGTTGGATTATCTTAGCGGTGTTGAAGGGCGAGCTACGATGTTTTTAAAGGGAACCCTTGAGGGGGGGAGTGTTATTGTAGAATATAAAAATGAGCTTATTCCATATGTAATTGTTAATGCAGGCGTAAAAAATGAGCTTAAAACAACAGAAGAGGGATTGCAGTTAAGCTATGCTATAGAAACAGAAGGACAATTAGATGAGGGTATATATGGAGGAGATTTTGTAACTGATGAAAACATAAAGGATATAGAGGAACAGGTCGAAAGGGAAATCGTAGAGGATTGTATGCGGGTAATAGAAAAATTACAAAAGGAGTTAAGGGTGGATGTTATTTATGCAGATAGTTATATAATGAAATACCATCCCAAGATATGGGAACAGATAGAGGATGATTATTCAGAATACTTCCAAGAAATGGATATAAGAGTTACGGCTGATGTAAAAATCAGAGGAGCAGGAGTTGTTAAATAATATGAAGGTTTAAAATATATACCTTCTGTCAATACTCCCAAATAAGAAAACAAAAAAGCCAAGTGTCAGGGGACGGTTCTGTGTCATATTATAGGGCGGGATGGCAATAGGGGGAAGAAAAATGAAAAGAAAATTTTTAATAACTTATATACTAATAATAATTCTAATTACATTTAATTATGCTAATACCCATAAAATTCAAACCAATATCCAACGATCAGAAGGTTTAATAGAAAGAGCTAAAATAGAGAGTCAGGAAGATATTGCGGATAGTTTAATTAGATTCCATGTATTGGCAAATAGTGATTCAAAACAGGATCAAGAAACAAAATTAAGGGTAAGGGATGAGGTTCTAAAGGAAGTAGTACCTTACTTTGAAAAATCCCAAAGCTTACAGGAAACCCGAAGGATTATAAATGAAAAACAGGAAAATATTATAGATATTGCAAAGAAAGTATTAAAGGAAAGCGGAAAAAATTATGGAGTAACAGCTACTCTAGGAAATTTCTCCTTTCCAACTAAATATTATGGAAACTTTAGCCTGCCCGCTGGGAACTATGAAGCCTTCCGAATAGTATTAGGAGAGGGAAAGGGATCCAATTGGTGGTGTGTAATGTTCCCACCCCTATGCTTTATTAATGTAGAGAAGGAAGAAGGATCCATACAGGTTCAAGATGATGAAAAACTAGAAAATTTAATTGAACCAGCAGCCAGGCTGGAAAATACCGATACAATCCAGGAAGAATCTATAATAGAAAAAGAACCGGAGCCGGTAAAGGTGAGATGGAAATTCCTAGAGCTGTTTCAATCAATATTTAATAAAAATAAGTAGGGATCGACGCCCTCGTCGTTCCAAACAGGGAACAGGGAACAGGGAACAGAAAAATCAGTAAAGTCAGTAAAATCAGGGAACAGGTAACAGGGAACAGAAAAACCCTGAACCAAAACCCTAATAGGTTTTAATCCTTTACTGTTCCCTGTTACCTTACAACTGTTCCCTAATAAAAAGCGTCCACGACGCTTTTTTTCTATTTCAAGTATAAATTTATCCAATATTACAAAAAATACCCTTATCTAGAATAGAGAGGGGAATATCTTTGAAAAAGAGTATAACTATTAGCCTAATTGCGATTATGGTACTTTTAATGGTAGGAGTATATTTTAATCAGGTTTGGGCACAGGATGTTATTTACTATGGTAGTGACAGCAATGCCGTACGGCAGGTACAACAAAAACTAAAGGATTGGGGTTATATGAAGGATGGTGTAGTTGATGGACACTTTGGGTGGAAAACAGAGGAGGCTATAAAAAACTTCCAAAGAAAGAATGGTTTGCAGGTGGATGGGAAGGCAGGCAGACAAACCTTAAATGCCATGGGATTGGGAAATTTATTGCAAAAAGCCCCTGCCCAAACTACCTATCAGTCAAGTAGAGCAACAAGCACTAGGGATGAGACTTATATGCTGGCACAGGCAATTAACGGTGAAGCTAGGGGTGAACCCTATATTGGACAGGTAGCTGTAGCAGCAGTTATTTTAAATAGAGTAGAACATCCCTCCTTTCCAAATTCCATAAGCGGGGTTATTTTTCAGCCGGGAGCATTTACCGCTGTAGCAGATGGACAGATGTTCTTAGATCCAAATGAAAGCGCATTCAAGGCTGCAAAGGATGCCTTAGCAGGCTGGGACCCTTCAAGTGGTGCGATATATTATTATAACCCTGTGACCTCAACAAATAGATGGATTTATTCACGACCGATTATTAAAACAATAGGCAAGCATGTTTTTGCAAGCTAGAAAGGAGGGAAGAAAATGAGGGACAGAAGAAAAATTACTACCTGGCTTCTAATTGCAGCCTTTGTAGTAGCCGGAATTTGGGGATTTACACAATATAATCAAAAAAATGATTATAGAACATTTTTAGAGAATCAATATTTAAATGAGTTTTATTCCCTTTTAAATTCAATAGAGGGAATTGAAGCTTTATTGGCAAAATCTATGATAAGTCAGTCAGATGAACAAATGTCTTTAATATTTACAGAAACATGGAAAAATGCAGATCTTGCACAGAATAATTTAAGCAGACTTCCCATTAGCCATTTAGCATTAAATGAAACATCAAAGTTTTTAAACCAATTAGGGGATTTTTCCTATTCCATTGGAAAACAAACAATAAATGGGAAAAAAATAAATGATAATCAATGGGAGGATTTAGAGAGATTACATAATAGTTCGTCGTATTTAATAACTTCCCTTCAAAAACTTCATCAAGATATGATAGATGGTGGTGCCATGCAATTTGGTGAGCTTAGGGAAAAGGGGAGATTTGCCCTTGGCAGGGCATCGGATAATGTAATACAGGATAGTCTAACCAGGGTAGAAAAGGAAATGACTACCTATCCAAAATTAATATATGATGGTCCCTTTTCATCCCATCTCTCAGAGATAAAACCTAAGGGTTTAAAGGGAGAAGGAATAACCCGTAAGGAGGGTGAAAAGGAGATTATCTCATTTTTAGGCTCAGATAGAGTAGGAGAGATTAATCAATTAAGTCGAGGAGAAGGTGTGGTTAACACCTATGGCTATGAGGTAGTACCCTATGGTGAAGATGGGGATAGAAGGGCTTATGTAGAGGTGAGCAGAACCGGAGGCAAGGTTGTTTGGATGATGGATAGCAAGGTTGTAGAGAATGTCACCCTAACCATGCCTAAGGCATTAGAAAGGGCAAATAATTTTTTGAAGGATAAGGGCTTTTCAAACATGACACCCTCCTATTCAGAAAAATATAATGGAGTTGCGGTATTTAACTTTGCCTATGAACAGGATGATGTTTTAATATATCCAGATCTAATCAAGGTACAAGTAGCTTTAGATAATGGAGAGATAATAGGTTTTGAAGCCCAAGGATTTTATGTTGCCCATGGGGAAAGAAAAATATCTGAGCCTGAAATAAGCTTAGATGAGGCAAAGGACATGGTCAGTAACCGCCTAGAAATTTTTAAGGAAAGATTAGCTATTATTCCAACAGAGGCAAAGGAAGAAGTGTTATGCTACGAATTTAAGGGGAATTTTCAAGATGACACATTTATTGTATATATAAATGCAGAAACCGGAGAAGAGCAGCAGATATTAAAGGTTATACAAACAAATACTGGTGATTTAACCATGTAAAAATTATAAAGTTTCCCCCTCGCCTTTTATAATGGATGACCTAATACAGACAATTTATATTTAAATTTAAGTTGTCAGCATACAATAATTGATGTATACTAGGATAGAACACAAATTATAGAAGGTCTGATTTAAAATTATGAGGGGGAAGTAGTTAAATGAAAATTACAGGATTGAAAAAGACATTAATAGTTTTGATAATTGTATTAATTATAATGCCGATTTTATCAGCATGTTCTCAACAAGATAATGAACAAGAAACGGGATCTGAGAATGGTGAAGAAAAAGAAAATATCATTTTTACTAATGCAGGATGGGATAGTATTGGATTCCATAATGCAGTTGCCCAAACAATCATTGAAGAAGGATATGGATATCCAACTGAAGAAATATTAGCTTCAGAGCAAATGTCATTATTAGGATTACAACAGGGCGATGTTAATGTTTATATGGAAATATGGACAGGAAATATTATTGATAAATATAATGAAACTGTTGAAAAAGGTGAAATAATTGAATTAGGAATTAACTATTCAGATAATGAGCAAGGACTTTATGTTCCGACTTATGTTATAGAAGGCGATCCAGAAAGAGGGATAGAACCTATGGCGCCAGATCTAAAGAATATAAAGGATTTAGAAAAATATCCCCATGTTTTCCCTGATGAAGAAGACCATTCAATGGGAAGAATTTATGCATCAATACCAGGTTGGACTGCCAATGAAAATTTACAAGAAAAACTGGCAACATATGGATTGGACCAATACTATAATTATTTCCAGGCAGGTTCAGATGCATCCTTGTCAGCTTCAATAGTAAGTGCCTATGAAAATGGAGATGCTTGGGTAGGATATTATTGGGAACCTACTTGGGTAACTGGTAAATATGATATGACACTACTTGAGGATGATCCATATGATGATGAAAAATGGAAAGATGGTAATGCATGTAAATTTCCATCACAGGATTTGACAATAGCAGTAGATGTTGACTTTCCTGAACGTGCACCTGAAATTGTTGAATTTTTAAAGCAATACAAAACAAGTAGTGAAATTACAAGTTCAGCATTAGCCTATATGGAAGAAAATGATACAGATTTATATGAGACAGCACATTGGTTTTTAAAGGAATATGAGGACCTGTGGATTGGTTGGGTTCCTGAAGATGTTGGTGAGAAGGTAAAAGAAGCAATATAAAAATATAAAAATTTAAATTATAGTAGGTAAAATGGATTTCTCTTAATCTAGATAATTATAATAGAACTATTAATTATAAAAGATAGGAGAAATCTTTTTTACTTTTTGTTTCTTATGATAAAATAAATTAATTAATAATATCAAAGATAATAATTACATAATATAAAATATAAAAGAAAAGATGAAAGGGGAATCTTGAAATATGAAAAAGAAGCAAGTAATTGCCGTGGTTTTTGGAGGGCAGTCAGGAGAGCATGAGGTATCCCTTATGTCATCTTCTAATGTTATTAAGGCTATGGACAGGGAAAAGTATGATGTGGTAACAATCGGAATTACTAGAGAAGGAAAATGGATGATTTATAATGGAGATGTTGAAAAGATACAAAATGGTAAGTGGGAAGATGAAAAAGAAAATCTCTTGGAGGATTTTTCTATAAATCATCCAATACTTCAAAGCATTGATGTAGTATTTCCGGTTTTGCATGGTCCCAGGGGAGAAGACGGAACGGTACAGGGATTATTTGAATTAGCAAATATCCCCTATGTAGGTTGTGGAGTATTAGCTTCTGCAGTAGGAATGGATAAGATATATACAAAAACCCTCTATGAAAAGGCAGGTTTGCCCCAAGGGAAATATCTATTAATCATGAGGAAAAACTGGAGGAGAAAGCAAGAAGAGACAATTAAAAAAATTGAGGAAAACATGACCTATCCCATTTTTATTAAACCCGCAAATATGGGTTCTAGTGTTGGAATCACCAAGGCACATGATAGAGAAGGACTTATTACTGGGATGAATGAAGCTGCTATCTATGATAGAAAGATTTTATTGGAAGAAAACATAGACTGCAGGGAAATAGAGTGTGCTGTATTAGGAAATGATGACCCCGAGGCATCAGTATTAGGGGAAATTATTCCTTCCAATGAATTCTATGACTATAAGGCAAAATACTTAGATGATGATAAATCCAGATTGATAATTCCAGCACCCTTAGATGAACAGACTACAGAAACTATTCGTAGTCTTGCCATTAAGGCATTTAAGACCATTGATGGAAGCGGATTAGCAAGATTAGACTTTTTTGTAGAAAAGAATACGGGAAAGATTTATATTAATGAGATTAACACCCTGCCAGGTTTTACTAATATTAGTATGTATCCAAAGCTTTGGGAGTATAGTGGTCTTTCCTATAGTAAGCTAATAGATCGTTTAATTGAATTAGCAATAGAGAGATTTGATGACAAAAATTAGGGTATAGCAAGGAATACAAAGGAGGGAAATAATGGCATATAAATTAGTTCATATTACAGGTAATAGCTATATGCTTGAAGGAACCGTAAATCTTGGAGTTTATCACAGAGGTAAGGGAAAGTGCACTTTAATTGATAGCGGAATAGATGATGATGCAGGTAAAAGAGCAATCAACATTTTGAAGGAAGAGGGAATGGAAATTGATAGCATAATAAATACCCATTCCCATGCTGATCATATAGGGGGAAATGCCATAATCCAAAAAAGGCTTGATTGTGATATATATGCTTCCAAAATAGAGGATGCCATTATAGAAAATCCTATTTTAGAGCCTTTTTATTTATTCACTTCAGCACCTCCAAGCTTTTTGCAAAATAAATTCTTAATGGCTAAACCCTCTAAAGTGACAAGGGTGATAGCAGCAGGGAATCTAGATATTGGGGGATCCAACTTCGAAATAGTTGATTTACCAGGGCATAGTCTTGGACAAATTGGGGTTGTTACCCCCGATGGGGTATTGTACTCAGGGGATGCATTTTTTTCAAAGGATATTATAGAAAAACATGGATTTCCCTTCTTTCAAGATATAGATGCCACTCTAAAAACCTTAGAATATTTAAATGATATTAAATACCCATTCTATGTGCCCTGTCATGGTATTTTAGACTATAATATAGAAGAGCTGATTAAAACAAACATAAAGGCTATAAAGAATGTTATAAACTTTATTTTGGAGAATTTAGAACAGCCAAAATCAACAGAAGACCTAAGTCAGATTATCTTCAAGCACTATGAGATAAAACAAATTCCAGGTCAATATTATTTAACTTGGGCTACTCTATCTGCCTACCTTGCACATTTAAATAATAAAGGCAGTATAGAATGTGAATTTTATGATTTTCAACTAAAATGGCAAAGAAAGATGTAGGAAACGACGCCCTCGTCGTTCCGTTGGCAATAAATAAATAGTCAAAATTCATAATAAGTGATAAAATTATAAGCAACTAATAAATGGTTGCTTATTTTATTAATTATTATTAAAATGTAAAGGATAATATTATAGCTAGAGGGTATTAATAGAAAAAGTAGAGGTGATAAATTTGAAAAAGAAGGTTTGGCTGAGTATTAAGGGAGAACAAAGCATTGATAATGAAAAGCCAGAAATTATAGAACTAGTTACCGAAGGAGAATTATATAATAAAAATAAGAGCAATTATCTTTTATATAAGGAAAGTGAAGTATCCGGTATGGAGGGCACTACTACCACTGTTAAGGTAGATGAAGATCATGTATCAATAATCCGCTTGGGCACCACTAATTCCCATTTAGTTTTTAAGAAGGGTCAAAGAAAATATAATAGATATGAAACACCCCAGGGGCAACTACTATTAAGCATCTTTACTAAGGATGTTGATATAAAATATAATGAAGAAAAGGAACCCGTCTCCATTCATCTTGATTATCAATTAAATATCGACGGAGGTCATGGAACAAGAAACACATTAGAAATACAGGTAAAGCAGTAAGTTAAGGAGGAAACAAAATGAGGGATATAAAGAATACTATAGAAAATAACATAATGGACGGTATAAAAAATGCACTATTAAAGGCTAAGGAACAAGGACAAATAAGCTTTGAGAATATACCAGATTTTATATTAGAGGTACCTAGGGAAAAAAGTCATGGAGATTTTGCTACCAATATAGCAATGCAATTAACAAAGCAGGCAAGAAAAAATCCTAGGGCAATAGCCGAAACAATAATTGAGAACATAGATACCCAGGGAACCTATATCGATAAAATAGAAATTGCCGGTCCGGGCTTTATTAATTTTAAGCTGGATACCTTATGGCTATATGATGTATTAAGGGATATAGAAGCAAAAAAACAAAACTATGGGAGAATTAATATAGGACAAGGTAAAAAGGTAAATGTAGAATTTGTAAGTGCTAATCCCACGGGACCTATGCATATGGGAAATGGAAGAGGAGGAGCATTAGGAGATTCCCTAGCTGCCGTTTTAGAGATGGCAGGCTATGATGTAACAAGGGAATTTTATATAAATGATGCAGGAAACCAAATAGAAAGATTTGGACAATCTCTAGAGGCAAGGTACCTTCAATTACATGGTAAAGATGCAGAGGTACCAGAGGGTGGATACCAGGGAGAGGATATCACCGAGCATATGAGGGAATTTATTGAGCTAGAGGGTGATGCGTACCTTAATATTGATTCTCAAATCAGAAGAAATGCCCTTATAGACTATGCACTAAAAAAGAATATAGACAGGTTAAAAATAGATTTAGAACATTATGGAATAAATTTTGATGTATGGTTTCCAGAACATAAGCTCCATGATTCTAAGGTAGAAGAGACTGTTAATTTATTAAAAGAAAGAGGGCACACCTATGAAAAAGAAGGCGCCCTATGGTTTAAATCCTCGGAATTTGGTGGAGAAAAGGACGAGGTACTAATTAGAAATAATGGCTTCCCCACCTACTTTGCAGTGGATATTGCCTACCATATAAATAAGTTAAAAACAAGGGAATTTGATTTGGCAATTAATATTTGGGGTGCTGATCACCATGGTCATGTGGCAAGATTAAAGGGAGCCATGGATGCTGTAGGAATCGATTCCTCTAGATTAGAGGTAATTATAATGCAATTGGTACGCCTTTTTAGAAATGGAGAAGTTGCCAGAATGTCCAAGAGAAAGGGAAAGGCGATTACCCTATCGGATCTTGTGGATGAGGTAGGCAAGGATGCAGCACGCTTCTTCTTTAATATGAGATCATCAGATAGTCATCTAGACTTTGATTTGGACCTTGCCGTAAAACAATCAAATGATAATCCAGTATTTTATGTACAATACGCCCATGCCAGGATTTGCAGTATACTTCGCCAGATGGAGGCAGAGGGAATTTCATCAGAAGATATCAAGGGTGCTAATCCTCAGCTATTAAAGGAAGAGCAAGAACTGGATTTATTACGCAGATTAGCAGAGCTTCCAGGAGAAATTGAGATAGCAGCTAGAAACCTAGAACCAAGCCGTATAACCCGTTATGTTTTAGATGTAGCATCCCTTTTGCATAGCTTTTATAATGCTTGTCGTGTGCGGGTTGAAGACAAGGAATTAATGAAGGCACGATTATTGTTGATTTTATGTACCAAGCAGGTAATATATAATGTATTAAGTGTATTAGGAATTAACTCTCCAGAAAAGATGTAAAAATAATACTTGACATTTTCATTATTCAGAATATATAATGTATTCTAAATCACAAAATAAGAAATATACAAATAGACAATGCAATCAGAAAGAGAAAGATATCAATTACTTTATCAAAGAGAGCTAATGGTTGGTGTGAATTAGCATAAGTAAGATATGTAATACTAGCTTTCTGGCATCTTCACTGAGAAATCTAAATTAGGTGAAGGCGGAGCCACCGTTATATGGATACTGGATGATAGTCCAGGAATAAGGCAGTATTTTCTGTGAATTAGGGTGGTAACACGAACATAACCTTCGTCCCTATAAGTTTAACTTATAGGAACGAGGGTTTTTTATTTTTGAAAAAAATATAGGTTAAGGCGGCTATCTTCTGTTTTAGAATACTAAGTCTGAAAGCCGTCAAAGAGTATCAAAGTTCCTAAGCCAAAGAAAAAAGACGCTATTTTAAAAGGAGGGATATAATGTCAAAAGTAATTAAATTTTTCGATACTAGCTTAAGAGATGGTGAACAATCACCAGGTTGTAGTATGAATATAAAGGAAAAACTATTATTGGCTAAACAATTAGAAAAAATGGGAGTGGATGTCATTGAAGCAGGATTTGCAGCATCTTCAGAAGGTGACTTTAAGTCGGTTCAGATGATTGCAAATGAGATAAAAAACTCCACAGTCGCTGTTCTTGCAAGAACGACTGAAGGAGACATTGAAAAAGCTTGGGAAGCGGTAAAAGGGGCGGCAAGACCAAGAATACATACCTTTATAGCCACATCACCTATTCATATGGAATACAAACTAAAAATGAAGCCTGAAGAGGTTATTAAAAGATCTGAAGAAATGGTCAAATTTGCATCAAGCTTATGTTCCGAAGTAGAATTTTCAGCAGAAGATGCAACTAGAAGCCACCCTGAATTTTTAGCTGAAATATTTGACCGAGTCATAGAAGCGGGTGCAAAGATTATAAATATTCCAGATACAGTGGGTTATACCACACCTGATGAATATTATAATTTCATTATGGATATTAGAAAGAGATCAAAATATCTAGACAATGTAGAGATATCTGTACACTGTCACAATGATTTAGGATTAGCCGTAGCAAACACACTAGCTGCGGCAAGAGCTGGAGCCACCCAGTTTGAATGTACTGTAAATGGTATAGGGGAAAGAGCAGGAAATGCAGCCATAGAAGAATTAGCTATGATTATGAATGTAAGACAAGATGAGTATGGTTTCACATCCAATATAAATACAAAGGAAATTACAAAGACCAGCAATCTTCTAACAAGCATTACAGGAGTAGGGGTTCAGCCCAATAAAGCCATAGTAGGAGCCAATGCCTTTGCCCATGAATCAGGGATCCATCAACATGGAGTACTTAACAACCGAGAGACCTACGAAATAATGACACCTGAATCCATTGGGCTTATTAAAAACAAAATGGTGATTGGAAAACACTCTGGGAAACATGCCTTTAAGGATAAGATAGAATCCTTGGGCTATGAGCTTTCTGGTGAAGAGATAGCTAAGGCATTTCAAGAGTTTAAAAAGCTAGCAGATAATAAGAAGCAGATTTTTGATAAGGATATTGATGCTATTCTGACTAAGAGAGAAACCAAGGCAGAAGACAAATATAAATTAGTAAGATTTGTGATAAATAGCGGAAATACCATAACAACCACAGCTTCTGTAGTCCTTAATAGTGATGGAGAGGATATAGAAGGAATATCCTTTGCAGGAGGACCAGTGGATGCAGCCTTTAGTGCTATTGATAAATGTTTGGATATAGAGGTTGAATTGGAAGATTATTCTTTGCAATCAGTTACAGAGGGTACAGATGCTTTAGGATATTCAGTGGTTAAGTTAAGGTATGAGGACAATCACTATACGGGTAGAGGCGTAAGTATTAATGTAGTGGAAGCTAGCATAAAAGCCTATCTAAATGCAGTTAATAGTATTTATTAGATATAGGAGGAAAGAAAAATGGGAATGACAATGACGCAGAAGATTTTGGCGGAACATGCAGGAGTGAAGTGTGTAGAACCAGGACAGTTTATTGAAGCCAAACTAGATATGGTCTTAGGTAATGATATAACCGGTCCAGTGGCAATAAAGGAATTTTACAAGATGGGTGCAAACAAGGTGTTTCATAAGGATAAAGTTGCACTGGTCCCGGATCACTTTACACCAAATAAGGATATTAAATCCGCAGACCAATGTAAGTACATGAGAGAGTTTGCCCATAGTCAAGGGGTTACAAACTATTTTGAAATAGGAGAAATGGGAATAGAACATGCCCTACTACCTGAGAAGGGATTAGTAGTTGCCGGAGATGTAGTGATAGGAGCGGATTCTCATACCTGTACCTATGGAGCATTAGGAGCTTTTTCTACAGGAGTTGGAAGTACGGACATGGCAGCAGGAATGGCGACGGGGGAAAGTTGGTTTAAAGTACCTTCCGCTATTAAATTGAACTTAATAGGAAAACCTTCTAAGTGGGTTAGCGGGAAGGATATTATTCTTCATATAATCGGCAAGATAGGTGTAGATGGAGCCCTATATAAATCTATGGAATTTGTTGGGGATGGGATCAAGAATTTAACCATGGATGATAGATTTACAATATCGAATATGGCGATTGAAGCGGGTGCAAAGAATGGAATTTTTCCAGTGGATGAATTAACCAAAGATTATATAAAATCTCACTCCAATAGAGCCTTCAAGATTTATGAGGCAGATACAGATGCTTTTTATGATGAAGAATATACTATAGATCTATCAATATTAAGGCCTACGGTGTCTTTTCCTCATATTCCAGAGAATACTAGAACCATTGATCAGGTTGGTGAAGTGAATCTAGATCAAGTTGTTATAGGATCCTGTACCAATGGAAGGATAGATGACTTAAGGGCGGCGGCTAAAGTTCTTAAGGGGAAAAAAGTTAAGAAGGGTTTAAGGGCAATTATATTTCCTGCAACTCAAAGTATTTACCTTCAGGCAATGGAAGAAGGACTAATTAGAATATTCATAGAGGCAGGAGCAGTGGTCAGTACACCCACCTGTGGACCATGTCTTGGTGGGCATATGGGAATATTAGCGGAAGGTGAAAGATGTATAGCTACAACCAATAGAAATTTCCTTGGAAGAATGGGCCATGTAAAATCAGAGGTATATCTAGCAAGTCCAGCAGTGGCAGCAGCATCTGCGATAGCAGGAAAGATATATAACCCAGAAAAACTTGAAGGAGGACTAAGATGAAGACTAAAGGAAGAGTATTTAAATATGGAGATAATATAGATACTGATGTAATAATTCCTGCAAGATATTTAAGCACTGCAGATCCAGAAGAGCTTAAAAAACATTGTATGGAGGACATAGATAAGGAATTTATAAAAGATGTAAAACCTGGTGATATCATAGTAGGACAAAAAAACTTTGGATGTGGCTCATCCAGAGAACATGCTCCTATTGCCATCAAGGCATCCGGAATATCCTGTGTAATAGCTGAAAGCTTTGCAAGAATCTTTTATAGGAATTCCTTTAATATAGGTCTTCCCATTATTGAAAGCACTGAAGCTGCAGAAAAAATTGAAGCTGGAGATGAGGTGGAGGTTGATTTTGACAATGGAAAAATCAAAAACATAACAAAGGGTGAAACCTATAAGGCACAATCATATCCAGAATTTATTCAAAAAATAATCCAAAGGAATGGATTAGTAAACTATATTAAGGCTAAAGTTTAGGAGGAGAATAATGGAGTACAATATTGCAGTAATTAAAGGTGATGGCATTGGTCCCGAAGTAGTAGGTTCAGCTCTGGAGATTCTCAAAACTATAGGGGAAAAATTCAATCATAAATTTATATTCAAAGAGGTTTTAGCCGGAGGCTGCGCATATGATGAATATGGTGAACCACTTCCTAAAGAAACCATAGTTGCTTGCAAAAATAGCGATGCAGTACTTTTAGGTTCCGTTGGTGGCAATCAATGGGATGGCCTCCCAGGAGATAAGAGACCAGAAAGAGCCATCCTAGGACTAAGAAAAGAACTGGGACTTTTTGCAAACCTAAGACCGGGAATACTATTTAAAGCCTTAGAGGATTCCTGTCCCCTAAAAACTGAGATAGTTGGTCATGGATTTAACATCCTAGTAGTAAGAGAACTTACAGGTGGAATATATTTTGGAGAAAGCGGTATGAAGAATACAAAGGATGGTCCTGCAGCTTATGATGTAGAAACCTATAGTGAGATGGAAGTAAAAAGAATTGCAAAAATAGGTTTTGAGATGGCAATGAAAAGAAATAAAAGATTAACAAGTGTTGACAAATCTAATGTACTAGAAAGCTCTAGACTATGGAGAAGGATTGTAATGGAAGAGTCAAAGGCATACCCAGAAGTAGAACTAAATCATATGTATATAGACAATGCATCTATGCAGGTCATAAGGGATCCAAAGCAATTTGATGTAATATTAACTACTAATCTCTTTGGTGATATTCTCTCAGATGAGATAAGTATGTTGACAGGATCCATAGGAATGCTTCCTTCGGCAAGTTTGGGTTCTTCAGGTGTTGGACTATTTGAACCCATACATGGATCGGCACCGGAAATTGCAGGAAAAAATATAGCAAATCCAATAGCCACCATACTATCGGCAGCAATGATGCTTAGAACTTCATTTGATCTGGAGGAAGAAGCGGCTTCTATAGAATCAGCAGTATATAAAGTAATAAACGCTGGATACAGAACTAATGATATAGCAAATGATAGCAAAAAATTCCTTACAACATCTGAAATGACTGAGATTATAAAGAAGGAAATATAAAGTTGCATCACCAGCACAGGACATGGGATGAGAAGGCGGAGCTACTCCACGGCAGGGGAATTTCCCCTGCAACTTTTTTAGGATATTATTAGTATTCATGGAAAGTTATTTAAAATTTCTAAAAATTTACATTTTCTATAATAAAAGCATTTACTCTTCTTAGTTAAATATGTTATAATATAGTATCGAAGTCTTTAAGTATTTACTATTCGGATTTTCATTTCGTTTGAAACCTTTCTATTTTATTTTTTCTTTAAAATTGGAAACCGAAAAAATTACAAAGAATTATTAACTTTAAGTATTTTTTTGTCGAAACTAACAACTTAGTGTCGCTATAAAGTTGCTATTAGTTAATTTCTCTTTTTGTCTAGAAAAAACAACCAAAGGAGGGATAAAATTGAGGGACTATAGAGAAATATCAATATGGAAGGACGTTACCCCAGAACAATGGAATGATTGGAGATGGCAGGTGAGAAATAGGATTACCACCATAGAACAATTGGGGAAAATAATTAAGCTGACACCCCAGGAGGAAACAGGGATTGACGAATGTTTAAAAACCCTGCGCATGGCTATTACACCATATTATGCAACCTTAATAGATGCTAATGATCCTGAGGATCCCATCCGTAAACAAGCTGTACCCACTTCCCTTGAATTAATTAAGAGTAAGTCGGATCTTGAAGACCCGCTTCATGAGGATGAGGATTCACCTGTAAGGGGAATTACCCATCGATATCCAGATAGAGTACTTTTCCTTATTACAGATCAATGCTCCATGTATTGCCGCCATTGCACACGGAGACGCTTTGCAGGACAAAAGGATGCTTTTATTGGCATGGACTTGATCGAAAAGGGATTAGAATATATCCGAAAAACACCTGTTGTCCGGGATGTATTATTATCAGGTGGAGATGCTTTAATGGTATCCGATGATAAATTAGAATATATTATCAGTCAATTAAAGGATATACCCCATGTTGAGGTTGTAAGAATAGGAACAAGGGTTCCGGTTGTATTGCCTCAGAGGATTACACCAGAGCTTGTGAATATGCTGAAAAAGTATCATCCTATATGGGTAAACACTCATTTTAACCATGTAAATGAAATAACTCCAGAATCAAAAAAAGCCTGCGAAATGTTAGCAGATGCGGGTATCCCCTTAGGAAATCAGACTGTACTTTTAAGGGGCATTAATGACTGTGTTCATAAAATGAAAAAGCTAATGCATGAGTTAGTCAAAATCCGGGTCAGGCCCTATTATATTTATCAGTGTGATCTTTCATTAGGCATTGAACATTTTAGAACCTCTGTAGGCAAGGGTATAGAGATAATGGAGGGATTAATTGGTCATACTTCAGGTTTTGCAGTACCTAATTATATTATAGATGCACCGGGAGGGGGAGGAAAGATACCAGTATTACCACAATATCTAATATCCCAATCAGACCACAAGGTTGTTTTAAGAAACTTTGAAGGAAATATTTCAGTTTATACAGAACCCAAGTATATACAAGAGGAATGTCACTGCCCAGATTGTGAAAAAACTAAGCTTAAAGGGGTAATACAATTGATGCAGGAAAATCAAAGTGAAATAACCTTAAGTGATAAATAAAGCTAATTTTTTTAGAGCATTTTTATATTGTAGGGGTGGACGACTCTGTCCATCCTTTTATTAAATTTGAAACAGCTTTTTTGATTCATAGATGTATTAAACTATCGCATATTTTTTCAAGATGTGGTAGAATTACATTAAGCATATATGTCCTGCATGGACAAATATTGTCCCACTAAGATTTTTAGGGTTTATATAAAATATCAGTGGGGAAAATAAAAGTGATAAGAGATAATAAAAAATAGGAGGAATAATGATGAATTTATCAGGTAAGGTAGTAATTGCCCAAGGTGGTGGGCCAACTCATGTAATAAACCAATCTTTAGTTGGAGCGGCACTAGAGTCAAGAAAATTTCCCCAGGTTACAAAGGTTTATGGAGCTATAAGTGGTGTAGAAGGTTTAGTAAATGAGGACTTTTTAGATCTTACACAGGAAACTACAAACAACTTAGAACAGGTAGCAATGACACCATCCTCAGCCTTGCTTTCCACTAGAATAAAGCCAGATGCTGCATATTGCGCAGAAATATTTAAGGTATTAAAGGCACATGATGTTCGATATTTCTTCTACATTGGAGGAAATGATTCCTCTGATACTGTAAGAATTGTAAATGAAAACGCCCAAAGAGAAAATTATGAATTTAGAGCAATACATATACCTAAGACAATTGATAATGATCTAGTACTAAATGATCACACTCCAGGATACGGTTCGGCTGCTAGATTTGTGGGCCAGGCTTTTATCGGTGCAAACTTGGATAATAGGGCATTTGGTGGAATATATATAGGAGTAGTAATGGGTAGACATGCAGGCTTTTTAACAGCAGCTTCCTCTGTTGGAAAGATATATCCAGATGATGGTCCCCATCTTGTATATGTACCAGAAAAAGCATTTAGCATTGATAAGTTCCTAAGGGATGTAAAGAGTGTATATGATAAATATGGTAGATGTGTTATTGCTGTATCTGAAGGTATACAAGACGAGAATGGGGTGGCAATAGCAACAAAGCTGGTAGAGAATGTTGAAAAGGATGCCCATGGAAATGTACATTTAGGTGGGGGTGCATTAGGAGAGTTGTTGGCAAGTACAATTAAGGAAAGGCTTAATATTAAACGAGTTAGGTCAGATACCTTCGGCTACCTACAACGATCCTTTGCAGGAAATGTATCAGATGTAGACCTTAGGGAGGCTAGAGAAGTAGGTGAGAAGGCGGCACAATTTGCACTATGGAATGATGTTGACGGATCAGTCACTATAAAAAGGACAGGAAATTATTCAGTAGATTATCAGCTTGCTAACTTAGAAGACATTGGTGGAAAAACCAGACACATGCCAAAGGAATACCTTAATAATGAGGGAAATAATGTAACTGATGCATTTTATTCCTATGTAAGACCATTATTAGGATCGGATTTCCCAACAGCTAGCAGATTAAGAGCACCATTGGTAACAAAAATTCTAAATAAATAAATTAAGCAAATAAATCAATAAATCATGGGGACGGTTTGGTGATATATCAAGAACTGTCCCCTTGATTTATTAAGATGTTGTTACTTGCCCTCCATTTACATGAATTGTCTGCCCTGTTACAAATCGAGAATCATCAGATGCAAGATAAACATAAGCAGGAGCAAGCTCAAATGGTTGTCCCTGGCGCTGCATAGGATTCCCAACTTGTGCAACTTCATCTGCAGAAAAGCTTGATGGAATAAGGGGTGTCCAAACCCTTCCAGGTGCAACTGCATTTACTCTAATACCTTTACCCACTAAATTATTTGCAAGTGCTCGCGTAAAACCAACATTAGCAGCCTTAGTAGATGAATAATCAATCAATTGTTCATTTCCGTCGTAGGCTACAACCGAAGAAGTATTTATAATAGAGCTACCTGCCTGTAAGTAACTTAGCGCTGCTCTAGTTGTGTAGAAATGAGAGTAAATATTCACTTTAAAGGTATCATCAAATTGTTGGTCACTAATATCAAGAAGGCTCAATTGCTGAAATTGGATACCAACATGATTACAAAGAATATCTAGCTTCCCCAAGGTTTTTATAGTTTCCTCTACAATATAAATACATTGTTGCTTTTGTCTTAAATCACCAGGCAATAGCAAGCATTTCTGCCCTAATTGTTCTATTCTTGACTTTGTACGATTGGCATCCTCATGTTCATCTAAATATGAGATGGCAACATCTGCCCCTTCTTTTGCAAAGGAAATTGCCACTGCCGCACCAATTCCACTATCTCCCCCTGTTATTAATGCTACCTTTCCCTTTAGCTTTCCACTACCTTTATAATTAGGATTTTCAACAATTGGTCTTGGTGTCATTAATCCTTCTAAACCAGGTTGACGAAGCTGTCGTTGTTCAGGCACTGGAATTGGAACATCTTCATAACGAGTTATTGTACCATAATTAGGCTGCATAGGATATTCTTTACCCATTGATTCATTTTGTTGGTTTTTATTATTTGTATTCAAAAAATCCCTCCTAAAATAGTCTACAGAATCATTTTATTTTATTTAAATAATAAGGTGATAAGGCGCTGTGATTAATATAGGAAAATTTTGTATAGTATTTGCACTTTAAAATAGTGGAATGAATAATATTAAAATATAGAAAGTAAATATTTAAAGGAGGCTATATTATGCAAAATAATAATTCCTGCCCGGGAGTAGAATTATTACTTATAAATTATTCCACTGAAAAGGTAGATGTGCAATATGCTACAAACCCTAACCCATTTAAGTTGCCTAAAATTGGAATTAGACCCCCGTATTTTTATAATGCTAGATGTGAAGAATCTTATCCAATTATCTAAGAATATAGAATTCCATAATAAAAAGCTTTTATACTAAATGGATCATAATAATTACAATAAATCCCGTAGAATCATAGGAATTCTACGGGATTTATATTAAACATTTTAGTTTTAAAATTTTCTCTACTTAAGACTATTTCTATATATTCTCTCGATATCTTCTATACTTACTTCTTCCGGGTGACTTTCTAACTTATCTTTATTTTTGCCAAAGCTAATTGCATATTCAGATATCTGTTTATCAGAAATCTTTATATCTACCTGGAACAATCTATCAAATATATCCTTGAGCTGATCTAAATCTTCAACTCCTAATATATTTAACATTTTTATTATTTTATCCTTATTTTTAAAGCTTTTTAGATACTCTACAATAAGTACTCCATTAGCAAGACCATGAGGAAGTTTATTATAATAAGTAAGAGCATATCCCATGCCATGGGGCAATGATGTTCCACTTTGGGCTATGGCTATTCCTCCTAACATGGATGCTAACATGACTTTTTCTCTAAGTTCTTCAGTAAGTTCCTTTTCTATTAAGTTTTTAAAACAAGTTTTAAATAACTTAAAACCTCCTTCTGCATAAAAATCAGACATTATAGTTGATTTACTACTTAAATAGCTTTCTACAAGATGAGTAAATGCATCTATAGCAGTACTTATAGTAATATTATAAGGGATATTATCTGTGTAGCTGCTATCTAAAAAGGCTATAGCAGGGAAAACAACCTGACCTAGATTTTTCTTTGTTTCCTCTTTATGTACTGTGACTATACTGTATGGTGTTACCTCAGAGCCTGTTCCAGAAGTTGTGGGAACTGCAACCACTGGAATGCTTTCAAGCTTGCCACTTGTAAAGATATTGTCCCTATTTATTTGTGGATTTTTAATGAATACTGCAACTGCTTTTGCTGCATCTAATGGAGACCCTCCCCCAATACCTATTACAAAATCCACATTCCCATCCCTTCCTAAACTAGCAGCTTTCTCTATAGTTTCCAAAGAAGGATTTTCTTCTACATCATCAAATATAATATATTCAATGTTCAAGCTCTCTAAAGCAGATATCATATGGTTTAATGATCCATTTCTTTTAGAGGAACTTTTTCCGGTAACAATTAATGATTTCTTGCCCAGCTTAGTCATGGCATTTTTATTTTTGTCAATTGATTCTCTACCGTAATAGACTTCTGTTGGCATTAAATATTTAAACTGCATTAATAAACACTCCTTTAATTGATTTTATAACTATTTACAACTTCTACATGGGAATTTATTTTACACATTTATCTTATCACATTAAGATTATAATTATTATATCAAGCATAAACTTGGTGACTTTTTCTTTATTTAGAATTTTCCTAAAAGAAGGAAATATATTATACTAATAGAATAGTATAAAAGGAAAGAGGGTGTAATAAATGAAATTATTTAAAGGCAGGTATATATTAGGAATTATAATTGTTTTATTAGGAGTTTCTCTGTTATTAGAAAACTTTGGATTTGAAGGAATAGACATTGGTTATATAATAAGATTGGTATTTCCCGTTTTATTAATACTTTGGGGGATAGACCTATTGTTTAGAAAGCAGGGTTTGATGAGCATAATCGGAGGATTGTTATTAGCCTTGCTGGGAGTAAGCATATTAGGACGCAATATGGGATGGTTTGATTTTGACCTATCCATTATATGGAGAATGTTTTGGCCAATAATTCTGATATTTATAGGTATTAGTATTATGACCAGCATAAGACCTGGGAAAAAAAATAATCTTGCCCTCATGGGGGGAGTGGAGAAAAATAAGACCCATTGGGAATTAGAGGATGACACATATACTGCTCTTATGGGAGGAGTAGAACTAGATTTAAGATTTGCGGATATTCCCGATGGAGAAACCAATATAAAATTAACTGCAATTATGGGCGGGATAGATATTATTGTGCCCCATGATATCACAGTATATTGTAAAGGAAATGTAATTCTAGGAGGTTTAGAATTCTTTAACCAATCCACTGGAGGATTAGTTTCTTCATTGCAAGGTGAACAATTAGGTAATAATAAGGTGGTAAGATTTGATAGTAATGTAATAATGGGAGGAATTGAAATAAAAACAGGTGCAGGATTTAAGAATGCAAAAAACTAGAGAACCTGTGATCTCTAAGGAGGGAAGAGATGTTTAGAAAAATGAGAAGAAAGGATAGGCAATTAGGTAATGAGCAGGCTATTGAAATTTTACAACAAGGGGAATATGGAGTTCTTTCAACCCTTGGAGAAAATGGATATCCCTATGGATTGCCACTAAACTATATAGTATTAGATGAAGATATTTACTTTCATTGCGCTATGGAGGGACAAAAGATAGATAATATCCTATATAATGAAAAGGTGTCCCTTTGTGTAGTGGAGAAATCAGAAATAAAGCCCAAGGAATTTTCCACTGATTATTCTAGTGTAATTGTATTTGGAAGGGCTATGGAGGCAGGGGAAGAAGAAAGGCAAAAAGCCCTGCAGGAATTCGTTAATAAATATTCGCCTGCATATTTAAAGGAAGGCAAAGACTATATAGAGAAAATGAAGGAAAATACAAGGATAATGAAGATCGAAGTAGTACATATGACTGGCAAGGCAAGAAATAGAAAAAAATAAAGTAAAACTTAAAAAAACCGGCATCTGCCGGTTTTAATTTTCGTCCCTTTCAGCACTACTTTGTTCAAGATATACTATAGCCTTCTCTAAACGGTGTTCCTTGATTTGGGTTACCTTAATTGTTAAACCTAAGACTTCCAATTCCGGAGTACTTCCATCAGCTGGAATGGAACCTAAAAGTCCAAATACAAATCCTCCAAAGGTATCATAATCCTCATCGGGTAAGAGTATACCTAGCTGCTCCGAAACCATCTTTAAAGGGGTTGTTCCTTGTATCTTCCATGTACGGGAATCAATCCTTTCAATAGGTGGTGGTTCTAAAGGTAAGGAATCATCATCGTCTAGATCTCCCACAATCTGCTCCAATAGATCACTCATTGTTATAATACCATTCATTCCACCGTATTCATCCATTACAATGGCAAAATGATTACGGTTTTTCTTCATATTATGAAATAAAACATCAGTACGCACAGTTTCAGGTACAAAATAAGGAGACTTAACAGCATGCTCTAAAATATTTTCCCTGACCTTATCCTTTATGCGGAAATAATCCTTTGTATTTAAAACCCCTATTATATTGTCGGTATTTTCATCGCAAATGGGATAGTAAGTATGTCTGCTTTCATTTATAGTTTCTTCCCATTGTTCTTCAGTTTCATCAAGCCATAATAGTGAAACCTCAGTTCTATGGGTCATTACATCCTCGGCATCCTTATTATCAAACTCAAATATATTATGAATCATTTCCTTTTCACTAAGGTTGATAGAACCCCTCTCACTGCCTGCATCTACCATCATACGAATTTCTTCCTCAGTAACCTCTTCGTCATCAGCATCTGGATCAATGCCCATAAGTCTTAGCAAACCGTTGGTGGACTTAGTAAGAAACCATACAATAGGACTAAAAAACTTAGAAATAAAGTTTATAAGACCTGAAAGATTAAGTGCTAATTTTTCAGCATTTCTCATAGCCACCCGTTTTGGAACTAATTCACCAAATACAAGGGTGAAATATGATAGAATTAATGTTATTGTTATAACTGATATTGTATTTAATGTAGTGGCTGAAATGTTTACCCCCATACTAATAATCCAATCCACTACTCTGCCTGAAAAATTATCAGCAGCAAAGGCACTTCCTAGGAACCCGGCAAGGGTGATTCCCACCTGAATTGTTGCAAGAAAGCGCGCAGGCTGTTCTGTTAAGTTAAAAAGACGCAGTGCTCGTTTATCACCTGATTTACTAAGAATTGCAAGTTTATTGTCGTTCATTGATATAACAGCAATTTCAGCACTGGCAAAGACAGCATTTAAAAATATTAAGAATAATTGCAAAAGAAGCGGCCAAAATATAGAACTATCAGACAAGAGTAATACCTCCTAAAAATATTATAAAAAGCAAAAAAAGACACATAAACAATGGCACTTGAAAACAATTGCCATTAGATACATGTCTTATTATTTTATTATTTAATTTGTATTGTTCGGGGTACGGCGAATCGTCCACTTGTATTATACACTCCTTAATCTTCTATGAAAAGAGCAGCAAAGCTGCTTCCAATAGGGAATTTAATTTCCCCTTGGTGGATGGTAAAAAACACCATATTAGCACCCTTCTTTTAAAAATACTACCATAGAAACAAATTTTAGTCAATATTAAGAAGGACTACTTAATGGAGAATGTGTGGAGAATGGGGACGGTGCGAGAATGGGGACGGTGACTTTTTTCCACTAATAAATGGAAATAAAAGTCACCGTCCCCAAAATACAAAATACCCAAAATACATGGGTAATTTTGTATGAACGAAAACTTTTTTATTATTGAATAGGTATATATAGTACAAGGGCAAATTATTCATGAATAATAAAGGTATAGGCAGGTAAAAGTGGAGGTGACAAAGTGGAGAAAAAACTTATAAAAAGAATAAAGAAAGGAGATAATGAAGCCTTTGCAGCTCTTTACCATCAATATGCTGATTATGCCCTAAGGGTGGCAATTGCAGTGACAAAGGATAGTGCTAATGGGGCAGATGCTGTGCAGGAAACATTTATTCGTATTCATAAAAATATTTCTAAATTCGATACCAATAGACCCTTTAAACCTTGGTTCTATAAGATTTTAATTAATGAGTGTAGGAGAATTATGTATTTTTCAACAGATGCCCTGCCTATCGATGAAATGGTAGGAAATGATATTCAATTATCCAAGGAAGATTTATATGAATTCCAAGAATATGAAGTATTGTATAAGGCTATACAAAATCTAGATGAAATTAATAGAGTGCCTATTATATTAAAATACTTACAGGAGCTCAGCGAAAAGGAAATAAGTGAAGTTTTAGATTTAAATGTAAATACAGTGAAATCTCGTTTATATAAGGGAAGACAAAAATTGAAAAGATTAATGGAAGAAGAGGGGGGTAGGAGAAATGGTTAATAATTTAGATGATAAAATAAAAAAAGCACTAATTGAAGGTACTAAATCAGCACCAGACTTAAAGGATGATGTTTGGGAAAGAATTCAAGGCGAAATAAATCAAGAGAAAGGAGTGGGTAGAATGGCAAGAAAAAGAAATAATAGACCCTCCCTTCTAAGATTTGCAGCCATTGCAGCCGTATTTGTATTTATGTTCTTAGCAACAACTCAATATGGTCAAGCAGCAATTGACAAAATAAAAATTCTATTCGATCCACAAAAGAATATTACAGAGCAAATAGAAGGCACAGAGGAGGAAAAGGAATACACTCTTCAAGAAGGACAAATGGGATATATCATCTATGTGGATGAGAGCATGTATACTAAGGAAGTTGTAGATGGTAAGGATAGGATAGTACCAATTAACAAGGCTGGAAATCTACCTGAAATGTTTATGGAAATCAGCCAGGTAGAAGATAAAACACCTCAAGAGGTAGCAAAACAATTAGATGATGATTTAAAAGGGGAATATGTAGAATTTGAAAACCAAGGAAAAGTTGATGATCCCCTTGAAGCCATACATCTAACTGCCAATACAGGCAAGGATTCCAATGACCTATATGTAAAGTATTATTTAGTAGATAATACAGAGGGTGGAACCTTTGTAATAAAACAACAATATATCTTAGAAGCAGCCGAAGGACATGGAGCAAGGTTCTATCATATGCTAAAGGAATTTAAGGTTGTTAATCTAGAAGACCTAGAAGATATAGAATAATCATCACCAGAAAGAAGCATGGGGTTCTCTTGCTTCCGTTAGGAAGCAAGAGAACCCCGTGCTTCCGTTAGGTAATGTTATCCAAATAACCCTTAGTAATTGAAAAAATATTTTGTAAATGCTAAACTAATATTTGTATCTTAAATTACAACAGGGGTGATATCTTGACAGACAAGGGCAATAAAAGTAAAGAATTCAAGCCATTTATTTCTGCAGATAGGATCTTACCAGAGTTTACTATAACATCAATAATTTTAGGGATCCTATTAGCTGTTGTATTTGGTGCAGCAAATGCGTATTTAGGATTAAAGGTAGGTATGACTATTAGTGCATCAATACCTGCTGCGGTTATTTCTATGGGACTTATAAGGGTAATTCTTAAGAAGGAATCAATACTAGAAAATAATATGGTTCAAACTATAGGTTCTGCCGGTGAATCATTAGCCGCAGGTGCTATATTTACATTACCAGCACTTTATGTTTGGGCAAAAGAGTGGGGTATAGCAGCTCCAAGCTTTACTACAATAACTACTATAGCTCTTTGTGGAGGATTACTTGGGGTATTATTTATGGTTCCCCTTAGAAGGGCATTAATAGTACAGGAACATGCCACATTACCATATCCGGAAGGAACCGCTTGTGCAGAGGTTCTTTTAGCCGGTGAAGAGGGAGGGCAAAAGGCAAAGATAACCTTTGCCGGACTAGGCCTAGGTGGATTATTTAAATTTTTAACCGGTGGATTAGGGTTATTCCCAGGTTCAGTAGAAACAAAATTACCTATACCGGGTTATAAAGAGGCAGCTATTGGGGGCGATGTTGCGCCAGCTTTACTAGGTGTTGGCTTTATCATAGGCCCTAAAATCGCTGCATATATGTTAGCAGGTGCTATCTTAGGATGGCTTGGAATTATTCCACTAATAGCTACTATAGGTAGCTTTGGTGAAGTTATAATGTTCCCAGCAACTGTACCTATTAGTGAATTAAATTATATGGGGATTTGGGATTCATATCTAAGATATATCGGTGCCGGGGCTGTTGCCTTCGGTGGGATTTTTAGCTTAATAAAATCATTGCCATTAATAGTAAAAACCTTTAGGGATGCAATAAAGGGTTATTCAAAGGCAGATACTGGCAGTGATAATTTTAGAACAAATAATGATATGTCTATGAAAGTAGTATTAATAGGATCCTTAGCAATTGTATTAGCCATGATGATGCTACCAGCAATTCCTGTAGGATTTGGAGGAGCATTATTAATAGCAATATTTGGATTTTTATTTGCTACAGTTTCATCTAGAATAGTAGGACTTGTCGGAAGTTCATCTAACCCAGTATCAGGAATGACTATTGCTACATTAATAGTTACAGCAGTAGTATTTAAAGCAAGTGGAAATGATGGACAAGCAGGAATGATTGCTACATTATCTATTGGAGCAGTGGTATGTATAATATCTGCCATGGCAGGAGATACATCCCAGGACTTAAAAACTGGGTTCTTAGTAGGAGCTACTCCTAAGAAGCAACAATATGGAGAGCTTATAGGAGCGGTTGCAGCGGCACTAGCAATAGCTGGAGTATTATCATTATTAAACGCTGCATGGGGATTTGGTTCAGAAGAATTACCAGCTCCACAGGCTACATTAATGCAAATAGTAATTGAAGGAGTTATGGGTGGTAACTTACCATGGGCTCTAGTATTTACTGGTGTTGGTATTGGTGTTGCAATAGAGCTATTAGGATTACCGGTATTACCTGTAGCTATAGGTTTATACCTACCAATACATCTAAGCACACCTATAATGGCAGGTGGAATAATAAGAGGAATATTAAATAGAAAGGCTGAAAAATCCTCAGATAAGTCCATAAAGGAAAAAATCGAGTCTGGCATTCTTTATGCATCAGGATTAATTGCCGGTGAAGGACTAGTGGGTATTTTACTTGCAGTTTTCGCAGTAATTGGAATTAATCTTGGCTTAGGCATCGATTTAGGACAAATAGGTGCATTGATATTCTTTGGATTACTTGTATTTTCACTAATAAAAGTTTCGATATTAAAGAAAACTAAATAAACTAGATATTAAAAGAGGATATTATAACATTAATATCCTCTTTTAAATACACAAAGCAGGGGTGCTTGATTATGAATAAGAAGGTTAACAAGAGTAAAAATTTTTTAGATATGGTTCCAATAAAAAATGAAAAATTAAAAACCGAGATCACTGATAAGGGCTTAGTTCAAATCATTATACCAAGGGATGGTTTGATGGATAGGTTGGTTAGACTGTTTTTAAAAACCCCAGATGTTATGCGAATAGATTTTGATGCCATCGGTACCTGTGTTTGGAATGCCATAGATAGTAAAAGAAATATGCAAGAAATAGGAGATATACTTAAAAAAGAATTCGGGGATGAAATAGAACCTATTTATGAAAGACTTGGATCTCATATGAATGTATTAAAAAATAATAAATTTATCAAGATTAAGCATTAGCTGATGATTTAGAACCATCCCTAGTGCTTCTTTATTGTAGGGGAGACCTGTGGTCTCCCGCTAAACGACGCCTTTTTATCTCATGCGAACTTTATTAGTCCTTTCTTTAACTTTATAATCTCATATATGCCTTTGCAATTCCTATATAGTATTCTGATTCCCTTCGAATATGATTAATAACCACAATAGCTGTTAGATTATCTTCAAGTGCCGAACTATTACTAATCATATCACCTAAAAACTTTACAAAAATCTGACTTTGACATATGGTAACCTTTATTAAAGCATTTATTTTCTCTTCCAAGCATGGATCTATATTTGGATTGCTAATTATATTTTCAATATATTGTGTTATGGTAGCTTCGGTGGAATTGAATACCTCCATGCTTTCCTCTAATTTATCTACATAATGTTGTTCCAAATCTGGAACCAATTCACGAATTACCACAGTATGCTCTGCTTCTTGTCTTTTCCAAAATTCAGCCTCTTCTAAAATTCTAAGAATATTTTTATCTCCATAACAAAATCTCATGATTAAATCCTCCCTTCCTTCACTTTATTATATGGGGGGGCATTTTTTTTGACACAAATTGCCATTGAATATATACTGTAAAGGTAAAGTTTATAAGTTGTTTAATTGGATATTATATTAAATAATTGTCAGGAAAGAATAGTTAGTGAATTTTAATTTAGTCTCACTATAAAAGAATAGGTAGGTAATCTTATGATTATTATAATGCAACCAAATGTACCGGAGATAGAGATAAAAAAAATAAAGGATAAGTTGATTAAACTGGGCTGTGAGGTTAATGAATACCAAAGTCAAAACTATAGAATACTTGGTTTATTAGGAGATACCAGCAAGATTGATCCTGGCTTAATAAAAAGCAATAGAAATGTGGATAAGATAATATTTGTGAATGAGCCCTATAAAAAGGTTAATAGACTTTTTCATCCAGAGGATACTATTATTAAATTATTGGACAAGACTATAGGTGGCGACCATGTAGCCATAATAGCCGGTCCCTGCTCTGTGGAAAGTGAAGAACAAATTATTGATATTGCAAAACAGGTGAAAAAATCCGGGGCAAGCTTTTTAAGAGGAGGAGCCTTTAAGCCAAGAACCTCACCCTATAGTTTTCAAGGAATGGGAAATGATGCACTGAATTATTTAAAAAGTGCAAGAGAGATAACAGGACTTCCCATAGTAAGTGAATTATTGTCCATTAATATGTTGGATAAGTTTATAGAAGATGTAGATATCATTCAAATCGGAGCAAGAAACATGCAAAACTATGACTTACTTAAGGAGTTAGGAAGGATAGACAAGCCTATTTTACTTAAGAGGGGACTCTCGGCCACCATAGAGGAGCTGCTTATGGCAGCAGAATATATAATGGCAGGTGGAAATGAAAGAATCATTCTATGTGAGAGAGGAATAAGAACCTTTGAAACCTATACTAGAAACACCCTGGATTTAAGTGCAATACCTATAATAAAAAAGAAAAGTCATTTGCCGATTATTGTAGACCCTAGTCATGCCACAGGATTATGGTGGTTAGTAGAACCTTTAGCTAAGGCAGCCATTGCGGTAGGGGCAGATGGAATAATGATTGAGGTACATAATGATCCTTCAAATGCACTATGTGATGGTAACCAATCCATAAAAACAGAAAGATTTGATACCCTAATGAATTCCCTTAGGGAAATAGCAAGGATTGAAAATAAGATATTATAGGGGCATCCTAAATTTTAGAGGAGAGAATAAAATTGAAGGAAATAAGGGTAAAGCTTTCTAAGGATGAGTACAGCATTTTTATAGAAAGAGGACTAATAGAGAAAGTATCTTCCTATATAAAAGAAATAAATATGGGTAATAAAATAGCCATAATAACCGATGATAATATAGAAAACATATATGGACATTCATTAAAGGACCAACTTAGGGATAATGGATTTATAGTAAAAATGATTGTGATAAAAGCTGGAGAGCAAAGCAAATCTTTGTCTATGCTGCAATATATTTATGAAGAATTATTGAGTTTTGAAATCACCAGGGGAGACCTTATCCTAGCCTTTGGAGGAGGAGTAGTAGGAGATGTAGGAGGCTTTGCAGCAGCTACATACTTAAGGGGAATACCCTTTGTTCAAATACCCACCACCCTTTTAGCGCAAATAGATAGTAGTGTAGGGGGAAAGGTAGCCGTAAATCTACCGGTTGGGAAAAATTTAGTGGGAAGCTTTTATCAACCTAAAGCAGTATTAATTGATCCGGATATATTATCAAGCCTAGATAAGAGAAATATGAATAATGGAATGGCAGAGGTAATTAAATATGCATGTATTGTAGATAAAAACCTCTTTAAAAAACTAATGGAACTTTCAAGGGAGGAATTATTAGCACAGATAGAGGATATTATCTATACCTGCTGTAGGATAAAGACAAAAATAGTTGAGCAGGATGAAAGGGATATGGGAGAAAGAATGCTATTAAACTTTGGTCATACCCTAGGACACGCCATAGAGAATTATTTTAATACTGAAAAATATACCCATGGAGAAGCTGTGGCCATGGGGATGTATAATATTACAAAAAAAAGTGAAGCCCTAGGAATCACAAAAAAAGGCACTGCTGAACAATTAGAAAAAATCCTTAAAAAATATCACCTACCCTATAAAATTCCAACCATGGATACAAATAAAATAATAAGAACAATAGCCCTAGATAAGAAAAATAAAGGGGATTATATAGAACTCATATTATTAAGAAGAATAGGAGTATCAGAGCGACTAAAATTTACTGTAGAGGAAATCGGGAGGGGACGGTTCTTTTTGTTCAATTCTTCTGATCTTTGAACAAAAAGAACCGTCCCCGGTTTGTCCCTGGTTGGTAATGTCAAAAGTTCTATGAAAAAATAAAATCAAAAAAGTAGACCTAAATAAT
>CAZHJK010000019.1:0-53267 GCA_964533275.1 uncultured Eubacteriaceae bacterium
CCTTTTCTCCATGGGTGTATATTCTACTTTGTCCCTCTGCTTTATCGGAATCTCTTAACAATGGGAGATGTAAAAAATATCGCCTTAGAGTTAGGAGGTACTACTAATTTTCTGCCTAACAATAATAAACCCTTAGTTTAAATTAGCTTTTTAACTTCCTGTAATGCTTTATCATAATCAGGATGTTCAGTTACTTCCTTTACATACTCCACATATCTAACTACATCATCCTTATCTAAAATAACTATACCTCTAGAGAGTAATCTTGCTTCTTCCATTGCAAATCCATAATTTTCACCAAAGGAAAGAGACCTATGATCGGAAAATAGCTTCACTTTATCTATACCTTCAGCATCGCAATATCTTCCCTGGGCAAAGGGCAGGTCAACACTTATTGTCCATATTTCAACTTCAGGCAATTCTGCAGCTTCCTCATTAAACCTTCTTGTTTGAAAGGAACATACTCCTGTATCTATTGAGGGTACAACACTAAATATTCTTACCTTTCCCCTTCCATCCTTTAAGGAAATTTCATTCATAGAATTATCTATCACCTTAAAATCCGGTGCCTTCATACCTATTTTTATTTCTGATCCTAGTAAAGTCATTGGATTTCCACCCATTGTAACTATATTTTTTCTTTTTTCCATGTATTTACCTCCTCTTGTTTTATACCTTATCTTTACTTTTACCCTATAAACTAGTATTTAATCTTATCAAAAATTTACTTCTTTATTATATATGATAGAATATGAAATAAAAGAGTTTTTAGGTTTTTTATACATAGACTTATTTGAAGAAAGGATGATAAATAAATGACAGATAAAATTAAGGGTGCTATTCTTATTATTCTAGGGGTATTATTTTTTGCACTTATGAATTCATCAGTAAAATTTTTAGGAGACCTTCCACTAATGCAGAAGGTTTTCTTTAGAAACTTATTTGCTTTTATCACGGCTCTCATATTACTTATTAAACATAAACAGTCTCTTAAGGGGAAAAATTACACCTTCCTTGTGTTGCGTTCAATTTTTGGATATCTAGGTTTAATTCTAAATTTTTATGCAATTTCAAAATTATATTTAGCAGATGCATCCATATTACAAAATACAAATCCCTTTTTTGTTATTTTATTTTCTTTAATCTTTCTAAAGGAGCCCTTTAGAAAACATGTTATTCCGACGCTGTTTTTTGCTTTTTTAGGTGCCATTTTAGTGATTAAACCACAATTTAACTATTCTATTCTTCCTTCTATGGCAGGATTGGGTGCAGGAATAATGTCTGGAGCTTCCTATTGTACAGTAAGGTATTTAAGTAAGATAGAAAGCCCTCAAACCATAATTTTCTATTTTGCCGGTATTTCAACTTTAATAACCCTTCCATTTTTGTTCATTGGTCAGTACATTCCTCCAACACCTATTCAATGGATGGGATTAATTTTTATAGGCATTTGCGGTACAGTTGCCCAGTTTTTTATAACAAATGGGTATCGTTATGCCCCTGCCAGTGAATTATCCATATATAATTATACACAAATCCTATTTACTCTGCTTTTAGGAATGATATTTTGGAGTGAAATCCCTGATCTCTTAAGTATATTAGGGGGAGTTTTAATCATCCTTGCTGGCTATATTAATTATCGCAATAGTAGACAAGAGAAAATAGAACAATCTTCTTGTGAAAATATGATACAATAAATAAAATAGGAGGATTTGTATATGAAAATTACCCGTACCAACCCAATAAACGGTAACTATAAATCCCCTTCTAGGGTTAATAGAAAAAACAAAAATTTTTCTTCCGAATTTAACTTTACTAATGAAAAAGAAAGAAAAAAGCACCTAAAAACACTTTTAAATAAAATAAACAAAAAGGGTAAGCACATTATTTCTACTAATAGCATTCGTACTGTAGAAGAGTATAAAATAATGATCCAAGAATATCTTTCCTTAATAATCCAATCAGGATATAAAATTAAAAAAATAGATAGTCCCTGGAAGGGTCAACAATTGACAATTGTAGAATTACTAGACAGTGAGCTTGAAGAGTTAAGCCATCTAGTATTAGAGCAAAAGGATACATTATCTATAATAAATAAGGTTGATTGTATTTCTGGTATTTTACTCGACGCTTATAAATAATTAAATTTTAATATCCCTTTAGAAAGGAGTATCTTGCTATGAAAGATAAAACTAAGGGTGTTATTCTAATGCTTATTTCTGCATTGTTTTTTGCTTTAATGGCTTCAGCCGTAAAATGGACAGAGGATTTACCCCTTATGCAAAAGATCTTTTTTCGAGATACAATCGGATTTATAGTTAGTGTGATATTAATTAAAAAAAGTCGCATTCCCTTTAAAGGCAATAATGTCCCCTTTCTTATTCTTCGTTCATTAATAGGTTTTTCAGCCATTGTTTTATATTTTTATGCTATTTCTAAATTGTATTTAGCTGATGCCTCAATATTAGAAAACACAAATCCTTTCTTTATTATTCTCTTTTCCTTTATTTTTTTAAAGGAGAATATAAAAAAATATCAAATTGCTACCTTAGTAATAGGCTTTTTAGGCGCATTATTGGTAATAAAGCCCCAATTTAACTACACTATTGTACCCTCTATAATGGGCTTAGCCTCTGGAGTATTTGCAGGTGCTGCCTATACCATAGTAAGATATTTAAGTAAAACAGACTACCCACAAACTATTATTTTTTATTTTACTGCTACTTCCCTTTTAATAACCCTACCATTTTTGTTTATGGGTCACTTCATAGCTCCTACCTTAATCCAATGGATTGGATTGATATGTATCGCATTATCCGCTGCTACAGCACAATTCTTAATAACAAATGCCTATAGATATGCTCCCGCCAGTGAATTATCTATATATAATTATACTCAAATCCTATTCGCATTATTTTTAGGGATGTTATTTTGGAGTGAAATCCCTGATCTTTTAAGCTTAACTGGAGGAGTATTAATAGTACTTTCTGGCTATATTAATTATCGTTATAGCAGAGACAAACAGCCTATAGAACAAACACTAGAAAGCAGGTGAAAAATTTGAATGGATATGGCTTAATATTAGGTGGTGGCGGTGCTATGGGTTCCTATGAAATTGGAGTTTGGAAAGCATTAAGAGAGCTTAATTTAAAGATTGATGCTATTGCAGGAACTTCTGTAGGAGCCCTAAATGGTGCCATGATTATACAAGATGACTTTGAAAAAGCTCTTGATCTATGGAGTAATATCACCTTAGATCAAATAATAAATGTGGATATCAAATTCCTAGATAAGGGATTGTTCCGGTGGACAAAGGAAGACTTTTCACTGTTTATTAACCTTTTTAAGGATTTAATTAAAAAAGGTGGACTTGATACAAAGCCTCTACGCCAACTATTGCAAGAAGCCATACATGAAGACCGTATAAGAGATGCAAACATGGATTTTGGTATTAATACCTATTCTATAACAGACCGAAAACCCCTGGAGCTATATTTAGAACAAATACCTGAGGGAGAGCTAATCTCTTATCTATTGGCAAGTGCCTGTCTTCCTATTTTTAAAACAGCTGAAATAAATAATAAAAAGTTTCTTGATGGTGGATTTTATGATAATGTTCCTATAAATTTATTAGCTAGAAAAGGGTATAAAAAACTCATAGTAGTTGAACTATTACCAATAAACATAAAACGCCCACCGGAAACTGATAATTTAAATATTATTACAATAAAAAGCTCTCGTTCTTTGGGAAAACTTATGGAATTTAATCCCCAAAGAGCAAAAGCTAATATTAAACTAGGTTATAAGGATACTATGAAAATCTTTAAAGTCCTTGAAGGTAGATGGTAAAAGGGAGGTTTCCCTGTTCCCTGATAACTAATAACTGGTAACTGATAACTGTTCTTACAATATCGGTGAAAGTAATCGAGTAAAGGACTCTTTAATCTTTTCAAAAATAGAACGATTTATATAATCCTTTAATACTACTTCTGTGCTATCCTCAATATCCTGATAAAAGTCACTTTCCAATCTAGCTACTGTATCCTTGTTATAAATTAATGCATTTACCTCAAAATTTAGGCGAAAGCTTCTGATATCCATATTTGCAGTACCAACAGAAGCAACAATTCCATCTACCAATAAAATCTTAGCATGTATAAAACCCTTATTATAAAAATAAACCCTAACACCTGCACTTAATAATTCTCCAACATAGGATCTAGATGCCCAAAACACTGTTTTATGATCAGGTTTATCAGGAAGTATAATTCTAACATCCACTCCACTAAGGGCAGATGTTTTAAGTGCCATCAATAAACTTTCATCAGGTATAAAATAAGGTGATTCGATAAATATCTTTTCTTGGGCAGTAGCTATGCTTGTAAAGTATGCCTGCTGTATACCCTTCCAAGGATGATCAGGACCACTAGCTGCAATTTGTATTAATTGTTCTCCGTAAAATATATGATCTGGAAAGAAATTTTTATAATCTTCAATCCTTTTCCCAGTTGTATAATACCAATCCATTAAAAATATGTATTGGAGAATATATACAGCTTCACCTTGAATCTTAAAATGAGTATCCCGCCAAAATCCTAATTTATCACTGCCTACCCAATATTCATCTCCTACATTAAGTCCTCCAATAAAGCCTGTTTTCCCATCAACTACAACTATCTTTCTATGATTTCTAAAATTTAATTTGCTATTTAGTATGGGTATTCTTACAGGTAGAAAGGGAGATAGCTCAACCCCTGCATCTTCTAATGATTTTAAATATTTTTTAGAAAGTCTTCTACTCCCTAATCCATCATAAATAAATCTCACCTTAACTCCTTGATGAGCCTTTAAAATCAATAATTTGCGCAATATATTACCGATCTTATCATTTTTTATTATATAATATTCAACATGGATATGATGTTTAGCACTATGAATTACCTTGAAAATTGCTTTGAAGGTTTCTCTTCCATTTGTTAGAACCTCAGAATGATTATTAATGGTAAAGGGGGATTTTGAATTTTGCAACAATAATGAGATTAATTTTTTCTGTTTATATATATCTTGATCATAGAAGGCATTAGCATCTTGTACTTTTTTAAATTGAAATTCAATCATACGGTCAAGATCCTTTTCGTCAATATTATCTTTTCTTTTAAAAATTCTTTTTTTTCTAAAATTTTGCCCAAAATATATATAAAAAACAAAACCCACTATTGGAAGAGCTATAAGTATAAGTAACCATGCTGCTGTTTTAGAGGGTTCTCTATTCTCAAAAAATATAACAATACTAATAAGTACAATAAAAATAATAAATACCAATGTGATAGTCATACTTATATTATCTGTTAATGTTCCTAATGATAAACCTTGCATCTCCCACCTCCCTACTAGACCCTATAAACTATTTAGTTATTGGATGATGACTTTCCTTTTCAATGGCTTGTAATATTAGAACTCTTATGACTGCAATAGTTGGAACCCCTAAAAACATTCCCAAGATTCCAAACATCCCGCCTCCAATAATAATAGCAAAAAGTACCCAAAAAGGATTTAAACCAACCCTTTCTCCTAAAACCTTAGGTTTTAAATAATTACCATCAAATTGCTGCAATACAAGAATAAATAAGACAAGCCATAATGCTTTTATTGGACTATCGAAAAGAGTTATTATCACACCTGGTACCGCTCCAATAAAGGGTCCAAAAAAGGGAATTAAATTAGTGATACCTATAATGATACTTATTAAAAGTGCAAACCTTATATTCATTAAGAGCAGTCCAATAAAACATAAAATTCCAATAATTGTAGAATCAATTATATTTCCCAGTAGGTATTTACCAAATATCTCATCGGTTATATATAATACTTCCCTCCATCTTTTAACCTTTTTTGGATGAAAAGTATTAAAGTATTTATAGAAGCTTAAAAATAGTTCTTCTTTATCCTTTAAAATATAAAAGGCTATAAAAAGTGAAACAATTAAGGAAAAAAATCCAGAGGTAAATGAAATTACACTATTAACAAGATAAATAACTATTTGCTCTAAGGTACTTTGAGCATTATCTAATAAATCATTAATATAACTATCTATATTACCAACAAAATTATAGTTCCTTATAGCTTGACTATCTATGGGTAAACTATCTATAAAATTTTGAATTCTTTTATTAATATCCAGCTCTGTTAAAAACTCTCCTGTATCTTCTATATATTCAGGTATACCTATAATTAAATCCGTGATATTCTTTCCTATCCTAGGGATAGTAAATGATAGGAAACCTCCTAATATAACAAAGATAATAATGTAAATTGTTAAAATACTAATTACCCTACATAGTTTTTTTCTCTTTATCTTATAATTAAAAAATCTCTCTTCTATCCATTTTATTGGTCTATAAAGGAAATAGGCTATTATAATACCAATAATAAATGGCCTAAACAATCCAAATACAAAATCTATTATAATACGGAAGGAATCAAAGGCACTTGAAAAGTTATCAACCACTTTAAAAAATAGTATTAATGCCGCTAATGTAAAAAATGCATATAGGCTTATTCTAAAAGACTCTTTATCAAATTGTAATTTCATTCCTTAAATCCTTTCCCATTGATTTAAAAGATTTACATTTTAGCCATATCATACCATAATAATAAGCCTCTGTAAATCTTACAAAGACTTCATTTTCTTGATTATACCCCAAAATTTAAGCTTTAATAATTCTTCTTCTTTTCAAAAATTATATATTTTTTTACTATAATAATTCCCATGATTATAAAGATAAGAACACCAGCAGTAGTAATATTATATTTTTCTAAAAAGAGATAGACTCTATTTATATTCCCTCTAAAGTAATATCCCAACCATAAATATAATGTAGTCCAGGGCAATATACCTATAAAGGTTAATATAAAGAACTTAAATATATTGATATTAGCAATACCTGCAAAATAAGAAACATAATTTCCAATAAAGAAGGGTCTAGAAATACATATACTAAATTCTCCATGCTTATAAAAAAATTCTTCCATGGTAGTAATTCTCTTCCTTGGGACTTTACAATATATCTCCAGAAAGTTAAACAAACTACCCTTAATATTTTTCCCTATATAATAGGGGACAATTGAAGCTAAGCTATAAAATAATCCTCCTAAAAAAATAGCATACCATATATTTAGTCCACCCTTATATATAATAAATCCTACTAATATTAATACTACAGACCCTGGAAAAGGTATAGATGTACCCTCAAGGGCAGTACTTAAAATAATGGCAATATAGCCATATTGATTAATAAAAGGTGTAATCGTAGATAATACTTTAATGTCCATTTTTTAACTCCTCCATTTACTACTTAAGATAATTGCATTAAGCAATTACCTAACTTTATAACCATTTGTTTAAAACCCTAAAAGTAAAAGTTCCTTCAACTTTATTAGACGATTTGTTTCTATTTTTATTTCATTATATTCATAATACCCAAAAAAAAGCATTAAAGCAGCTTTTACCATAAAACAACTAAGCAACCCCTATTTAAATTTAGGAAAGTAAAACTTTCAGATAATATAAAAAACATACTATTGTATCATTTCAATTATATTCCTAAAATATGATAAAAACAAAGGATATTGGAGATAAAAATAGAATAGGGAAATAATAAAAGATTTGAGGTGAATAATTTGAATTTACTGATAGTAGATGATGAGGTTCTTTTAGTAAAGGGGCTTAAAAAGAGTTTAGAAATGGAAGGATATAATGTATTTACTGCTTATGATGGTCATGAGGCTCTAAGACAATTGCAGGAACAAGCAATAAATTTTATAATTTTAGATCTAATGTTGCCAAAAATAGATGGATTAACACTTTGTAAAAAAATAAGAGAAAAAATGGATACGCCTATTGTAATGCTTACAGCAAAACATGATGATATTGATAAAATATTGGGATTGGAATTAGGAGCTGATGACTATATAACAAAACCCTTTAATACCAGAGAATTGGTAGCTCGTATTAAGGCAATACAAAGACGAATGGAACAACAAAACCAAAATACAACTGTGTATTGTTCTGGACCATTAAAGGTTAATGTATTAGAAAGACGAGTATTTCTAGGGGCAAAAGAATTATATTTAACCCTTAAAGAGTTTGACCTGCTTCAACTGCTTATGAAAAATAGAGGACAGGTTTTTTCAAGGGATCAACTCTTTGAATTAATCTGGAATGAACCTATTGTAGATACACGAAATATTGATGTTCATATAAGAAATCTAAGAGAAAAGATAGAAGAGAATCCTAGTCATCCACAATTTATAAAAACCAAATGGGGAGTGGGCTATTATTTTAGTAAGGATAATGTAATTGCATAATGTAGAACATTATCCTAGGAGGTAAGCTATGTTTAAAAGTCTTAAAAGCAAAATGATATTTTCCTTTACCCTTATAATTATATTATCAATAATAACTATAGATTATATTGTACTTACAAGATATATAGATGAGAGAATTTCAGAACTACAAATTAGAAGCTTTGCCACTGCTAATATAATTGCAGATCAAAGCCAGTATCAATTAAATAATGATATAGGACTTCGCACTATTATTTTTCAATATGCTAATAATATAGATGGGAGAATTTTAATCTTAAATGTTGATGGACAGGTTATTGTAGATTCATTTTATAACTTAGAGGGGGAAACCATTTTATCCAGGGAAGTTAAATCCGCAATAAATAATAGTGATAGTGTGAATTTATACTCTACCCCTTCAAAATTAATGCAATTAGCTGTGCCCATAACTGCTACAAATGACCAAAATAATCAGCAGGTTGTAGGTGCGGTATTATTATCCTTACCCATGGATGAAATAGACGCATCCTTCCAACAATTAAGACAGCATGTTATTTTTATATCCCTTACCTTTACAATAATTGCTATTATATTGACTATTATCGCTTCCCTTCGTTTAACTAAACCCCTTAAAAAACTTACAAGTGCCGCAAAAAATATATCAAAGGGTAAACTAGGCACTCAAGTAAACATTTCCGGGAAAGATGAAATAGCTCGATTTTCCCATACATTTAATGAGATGAGCAAGGAACTTGAGTACATTGACAAAAATAGGCGTAACTTTATAAGTAGCGTTTCACACGAGCTAAGAACCCCACTTGCCTCTATAAAGGCACTTATACAGCCCTTATTAGATGGAGAAACCGAGATTAAAACCTATAGGGAATTTCTAGGTGATATAGATGGTGAAATAGATAGGCTTTCAAACCTCATAAGCTCTCTATTAACCCTAACTAGAATGGAAGAATTAAAGTTAAATCTAAAAACTCAGGATTTAAACACTATTATAGATAGAGTACTAGATATCTTAAATCCAATTGCCAAGGAGAATGAGGTTTCTTTAATAAACCAGCTCCCAGATTATTTGCAACTTAATTTTGATAGTGAATTAATTACAGAGGTTTTCTTAAATCTTTTCGAGAATGGCATTAAATATAAGGATCCTTTAAAGAATAGTTTTGTATCAATATCATCTAAAGATGAGCCTTCCTCTATAAATATTATTATTAAGGATAATGGCATGGGCATGGATAAAGAAGTTTGTTATTCCATATTTAAGCCCTTCTATCGTGCTGAACATTCCCGTTCTCGTTTAACAGGTGGTTATGGTTTGGGGCTTTCCATAGTATCTAAAATTGTTGATTTGCATAATTGGAGTATTGAAGTAGATAGTATACTTGGCAAGGAAAGTATCTTTACAATTAAAATTCCAAAATAATATAATTTCTTAACTCTTTCTTAATATATATTTATAATTTCTTATTATTTATTGTATACAATAAGGATAACAATAAGAATAGAGGAGATGAATAATATGAAAAGAAAATCTACAATTTATATGTTATTAATATTAATAGTTACTTTATTATTTACCCTTTCTGCTTGTATTCAGTACGATAAACCTACGCCAACGCCCTCACCAGATCAAGAGGAAGGTGAAGAAAAAATAGTAGTAGATCCAAAACCAAAGGGAGAAAATAAGGAAGTCACCCTATATTTTATGGATAAATCTATCATAGAAACCGGTCAAGGAGATTATAGTGAACTAATTAAAGAAACAAGAACTATTATGGTAGACGATCGTCCAATCGAACAAATAATACTTGAAGAACTTCAAAATGGTCCTGAAAAAGAAGAAGCAATTACAATGTTTAGAAAAGAATTACAGATTATCAGTGTCGAAGAAGCAGATAATACAGCCTATGTAAATTTATCCAGCCAAAATGTATATAGTGGTTCCCTAGAGGAAACAGGAATCATATATCAAGTAGTATATTCCTTAACAGAGCTTGATAATGTGGATAAGGTACAATTTCTCATTGATGGTAAAGTGATTGAAACTCTTTCTGGACACTATAGTATAATGGAGCCTTGGACTAGAGAAATGATTAAATAGAAAGAAAAAATGTTTTTCTCAACTCATACATGAGAAAAACATTTTTAATGCCATTTTCCATGATATAATATCTAGACAAGGAGGGGTTAACCTATGTTTAATTTAGGAATAATCGTTGCAAGTGATAAGGGTTCAAAGGGTGAGCGCCTTGATGAAAGTGGAATCCTTATTAAGGAATTAATGGAAAAGCATAATTATAGTGTTAAAAAATATATTATTCTACCAGACCAACAGGATATATTAGAAAATGAACTTATCTATATGTGTGATGAGTTAAAGGTAGACTTAATACTAACTACGGGGGGAACAGGTTTCTCTAGAAGAGATATAACCCCCGAAGCTACTCTAAATATTATAGATAGAAATGCCCCGGGTATTTCAGAAGCAATCCGCTATAATAGTTTACAAATTACTCCTCGTGCTATGTTGTCTCGAGCTGTATCAGGTATTAGAAAAAATACCCTGATTATAAATCTTCCAGGCAGCCCAAAGGCAGTAAGAGAAAGCCTAGAATATATCTTACCCTCATTAGGTCATGGACTTGAAATCTTAAAGGGCACCACCACAGACTGCGCAAGAAAATAAAAACCCACGGAAGCGCAGGGACGGTTCTCTTGCTTCCTTTTGGAAGCAAGAGAACCGTCCCTGCGCTTCGGAGAGAACCATCCCCGTGCTTCGCCTGCCTGTGCTTCGTTTAGGTCTATATATTTTCTCCTAGGAAGGCGGCTCCTATTATACCTGCATTATTTCCTAGTTCTGCTAATAGGATATCCCCATATTTAATTTCCTTTGAAAATACCCTTTTATTTACCTCTTCCCTTAGAGGCTTTAATATAAAATCCCCTGCCTTGGAAAGACCTCCACCTATTGCAATACATTCTGGGTCTATAATGTTATATATATTCACAATACCAATGGCAAGATACTTTATAAATCTATTTACTACTTCCATGGCTAATTTATCCCCTTGCTTTGCAGCATCGAAAATAATTTTTCCTTCTAAATCTTCTAGATTACCATTTACCATTTTAACTATAAGGCTATCATTCATACCCTCCGCTATTCTTTTCTTTGTATATCTAATTATTGCAGTAGCTGATACAAATGTCTCCCAGCATCCATTTTGTCCACAATTACATGTATAAAAGTTCTCACCTAAAACCATATGTCCTATTTCTGATCCCCATCCGTGCCCACCACTATAAACCTTATCATTTATAATAAAACCTCCACCTACCCCTGTTCCTAGGGTTATAAAGACAGAGTTTTTAAGCCCCTTGGTAGAACCGGCAATTTTCTCAGCAAGACCAGCTACTATTGCATCATTATCTACATAGGTAGGTTTATTAAAATAATTTCCTATAGTCTTTCCTAACTCTACATCCCACCAAAACATATTGGTTATATATATAACCTTACCTGTTTTTGCCTCCACTAGCCCTGGGACACCAATTCCAATAGATTTTAATTCTTCCAAGGATGTACTTGTTTTTTCTAATATTTCTTCTATTTGTTCTATTATATCTTGAATAATAGGACCCACCCCACGCTTTACTTTAGTTTGCCTAGAGTTTTGTAGTAAAATTTTTCCTTGCCAATCAACTGCGCCTACTTTTATATTGGTACCTCCAAGATCTACTCCGATTCTCAAATTTTATACCTCCCAAAAAAATCCTTATACTAATAATACAACAAAAAGAGTAGATTTGCTATAAGTCCTTTTATTAAATAAAATTACAAAATTGACATTATCTATAATAGGATCGTCAGACATACTATACTACCTCTATATAAAAATGTTATAATAACCTATGATTAAAATTTAGGAGGTACAACATGCTTTTCATTTTTATAATATCCATATTAATAATTGTTGACCAAGTCGCAAAATTTTTTGTTTTAAAATATATTATGCCCATAGATACTTATCCTTTAATAGAAGGCTTTTTCCATCTTACATATGCTGAAAATATTGGTGCTGCCTTTAGTATCCTTCAGGGCAAACAAATATTTTTAATAATTACTACCATCCTTTTTACCTGTTTTTTAGTATTTTATCTTTTTAAAATCAAAACAAAAAAAGATACCCTATGGTTTAAGATTTCTCTTTCACTTATAATTGGAGGTGCTATAGGTAATCTAATAGATAGAATACGCCTTAGCTATGTTATAGATTTCTTTGATTTTAGATATATAAATTTTGCAATATTTAATACAGCCGATAGCTTTGTAGTGGTAGGGACTATTTTCTTAGTAATAATTATACTTTTTGGTAATACAGATAATATATTATAAATTTTTAAACAAAAAGGTGTTGCAATGCAACACCTTTTTTATCTTTTATTTTTTATTAGCAATCGCTAAAGCTACATTTTCGGGGGACATTGGAAGCCTATAGAAATTAATTCCAACAGCGTCATATAGTGCATTCCCTATCACAGATGGTACTGAAATCATTGGGTGTTCTCCTACTCCTCGAGCACCAAAGGGTCCGTCTGTTTGTGGGTTTTCTATATAGATAGGTACAATTTCTCCAGGTATATCCTTAGCAGTTGGTATTTTATTATCTGTAAAGGAAGGATTTAATAATCTTCCCTCTGGGCTGAATTTAAATTCTTCTAGTAGGGCTGAACCAATCCCCTGCAACACTCCGCCTATTACTTGCCCATCAATTAATTTTTTATTTATTACTTGACCTACATCAAAAGCGGAAGCTATCTTTATAACACTTATTTCTCCTGTTTCAATATCCACTTCTATTTCTGCCCCATGGGCACCAAAGGTCCAGTCTAATGCTGGCAATCCTTGACCGGTTTCTGGATTTAAATTAGTCAGTCCATCTGCTATATATACACCATGGGAGATCAATGGTCCTCCTATTGCATTTCCATTCTCATATACATATCCTCTAGAAAGCTTTTCATAGGGTATTCGTCTATGACTATGATGAACATGATAAATATAGCCATCGCCGTGGGTTAATTCATCCACATGACATCTTAAGACCTGCCCTGCTATTTCCTTCATTTTATTTAACATATCAATAGATGCCTTTCGAACTGCGTTACCTCCCATAAAGGTATACTTTGAAGCAACTGTATTCCAATCATAGGGATGTTTATCGGTATTAATTTCCCACACAACCTCAACATTTTCCATTGGAATATCTAGAATCTCAGCTGCTACTTGAGCCATTACTGTGTTTGCACCTTGACCCATATCAACAGCACCTATCATAATCTTTACTCTGCCATCCTCATCCATTTGCATAATTGCAGATGTTGATGTATTACTAGGCATAGCCGGAGCTTTTTGTAATACTGCAAGTCCTTTACCTCGAACTTTACCATTTTTAATTTGTTCTTTTCGTTGTTCCTTTGTTTGATATCCAGTCCAACCAATTTCCTTAGCAACAGATTCTAGACAATCAGAAGGACTACCAGTGCTTTCATATACTAATTCTCCACTAATAGTACGAGAACCAGGTCTCAAGATATTTTTCATGCGCACTTCATAGGGATCTAGATCAAGTTGTTGTGCTATAAGATCCATTTGTCTTTCAATTGTCCAATGGGTTTCTAGATGACCAAACCCACGATATGCTGTACTAAATACTTTATTTGTATATAGAGTACGGGAATGTATTTGGATATTTTCTATTTCATATGCTCCTGCCCCAGAGTATGTTGCTGATTTACCAACATTCACACCATAATCAGCATAAGCACCACTGTCCCAATCATAATATATCTCTAAGGCTGTAATCTTACCGTCCTTTTTTACTCCAGTTTTAATTCTCCCTCTCATCTCTGCTCTTGAGGGTAATTGATTAAACTCTTCCTCTCTAGTTAATTTCAACTTAACAGGACGGCCCTTTGCTGCCCTTGAAAGAATTGTAACTAATGGTTCTAAATGTATTCCTGCCTTTCCACCAAAACCACCACCTACATAAGGGACAACAACTTCTATATCTCCCCTTGGGATATCTAATGCCTTAGCTAGCATATCCCTTAATGCAAAGGGTGATTGTACCGAGGACCATAGCTTAACCTTATTAGAATAAGGATCTGCCTGTGCAATAGATACATGGGTTTCCATTGGTACATGACCAACAGCGGGTAATGATAATTCATTTTCTACGATATAATCCGCATCCTCAAATCCCTTTTCAATATTTCCCTTTTTAGTTTTATTCCAACTGGCTATATTAGAATCTGGTTGAGGAAAAAATACCCCCTTCATATAATCAAGTTCATTAATATCATCATGTACTAAAATCTTTCCCTCTAAGGCTTCATCTATATTTAAAACTGCTGGTAATTCTTCATATTCAACATTGATTAGTGAAATAGCTTTTTCTGCTGTAGCTTCATCAATAGCAGCAACAGCTGCAACTACTTCTCCCTGATATCTTACTTCATCCCTTGCAATTATGCGCTTATCTATCATATATAGACCAACTAAATATGGCGCATCTTCTCCAACTAACACAGCCTTAACGCCAGGAAGAGCCTTTGCCTTACTTGTATCTATAGATAGAATCTTAGCTCGAGCATATGGAGAATGTAAACATTTAGCATAAAGCATGCCTGGAAGTTCTAAATCATGGGTATAGATCGCCTGACCAGTTACCTTTTCTTGTGCTTCTTTTCTTTTATATGGTTTACCAATATATTTATATTGTTTTTCTCCCATTATCTTAACTCCTCCCTTTCCCTCTTAGCTGCTGATTTAACAGCCTCAATTATTGGAAGATATCCTGTACAGCGACAAAAGTTCCCTGCAAGAGCTTCTTTAATTTCTTCTTCAGTGGGATCAAGATTGCGATTTAATAAGGCCCTAGCCGACATCAGCATGCCAGGGGTACAAAAACCACATTGTAATGCATCCATATTAATAAATTCCTCTTGTAATATTGAAATTTCTCCATCCTTAGCTAATCCTTCAACCGTAAGTATTTCTGCACCATTTGCTTCTACTGCCAAAACAATGCAGGAATTTACAGTATCATCATTCATTATAATTGTACATGCCCCACATTCACCTTCGCCACAACCCTCTTTTGCACCAAATAACTTTAGCTCATTACGCAAGAAGTTTAATAAGGTCATAGTGGGATCGATCATTGCTTGCACTTCTTCTTCATTTACGATACATTTAATAGCTACACGAGGCAAACCAGAATCTACATGTACAAAACAATTATTTCCATGTTCTTCACACATGTTAATTAACCCCCTTTTCTACGAGCATCAATAAAGCTTTCTTTAATAAAATACTAGATATATGAATGCGATATTCCTTTGAAGAACGGACATCACTAATGGGACTTATATGATTTGCTAATTCTTCGCTAGCCCATATTGCAAGATCTGAAGATAACTCCTTAGAATTAATTATTTCCTCTAATTTGGTAAGCCTAATAGGTGTTGGAGCGACTGCTGCAATGGCAAGTAGTACCTCTTTATTGTTATTTAATCGTGCTGCTACCCCTACTGTAGCCAAGTCATGACCCTTAAGTCGTGATTGTTTTAAATATACACTTACTTCTTCCTTTTCAATGTATGGAATTTGAACCCCTAAAACGATTTCATTTTTCTCAAGAACCGTCCTTTTTACCCCTGTAAAGAAATCTTTGATATCGACGATACGCTTTCCATTAGGTCCTGTAATATGAACCCTCGAATTAAATATCAAAAGTGGAGCTGCTAAATCTCCACCAGGAGATGCATTACAAATGTTTCCTACTAGGGTAGCTCGATTTCGTAGTTGATAAGAAGCTACAGAGCTAGCTGCTTGGGATAATGATGTATATTTTTCCCTTATTATATCTGATTTAGCTATTTGATTAATATTTACAGAGGCTCCAATAAATAGCCCTTCTTCTTGTGTGTAATCAATATTTTTTGTTTCAGGAATACCTTTAATATCTAAAATATGATTACAAATAACTGCATTTCGTCGTAAAAGTATCATTAAGTCAGTTCCACCAGCAAGAATTTTAGTGCCATCGTTTTTTTCTAAGTATTCTAACGCTTCTTCAATACTTTTAGGTTTAAAATAATCAAACTTACTTAACATAACTAACCTCCTTGTTTTAGAATATTGTATAGTATATATATCATAAGAAAGTAGCACTTTCCAATGATATAAAAAAATCGACGGTTTAGTGCTTCACTTTGAAAAGCAACAGAAACCGTCTTTATTAATGCTTTAAGTAATCTGTTTTGACATCACCCTAGTGTGTCATCCCATTACTTTTTAATAGAATCTCTTCTGTAATTAAATTATGAACATATGTCTCTTATCTATAATTATACTATTATTCAGCCATATGTCAATAAAATCCAGGGGTAGTTGAATTGTAAAAAGGCAACCAATTTTGGTTGCCAAATTTATAAAAAGTATACAAATTAATACTTAATAAAGCTCTTTAATTATCCCCTAAAACCTTCTCAACACGAGTAACTATATTCTCTACAACAAACCCATACTCCTTCATTACAATATCTCCAGGAGCAGAGGAACCGAATTTATCAATACCTATAATATCACCTTTAAAACCTGTATATTTCTCCCATCCTAAGCTTCTGCCAGCCTCAATAGCTAATCTCTTCTCTATATCTGGTGGTAGAATTTTATTTCTGTACTCAGAATTCTGTTGTTCGAATATTTCCCTACAGGGCATACTTACAATTCTAGCATCTATCCCCTTATCCTGTAATTTATAATAAGCTTCTATAGCTATATGTACTTCTGAGCCAGTGGCAATAATTATAATATCAGGTCTTTCGCCCTTTTCCTTTTTAATTATATAGGCTCCCTTTAGAGCTTCCCTGCTACTTTCCTTAAGTACAGGCAGATTTTGCCTTGTTAAAATCATAGCTGTAGGCGTATTATTTTGAGAGAGAGCAGAGACATATCCAAAGGCTGTTTCCTTTGCATCTGCAGGTCTAAACACACTTAAATTTGGAATTAGTCTAAGACTCATTACCTGTTCAATTGGCTGATGGGTAGGTCCATCTTCACCAACTGCTATACTATCATGGGTAAATACATAAATTGCAGGAATTTTCATTAATGCTGCCAGTCGTATAGCAGGCCTCATATAATTTGAAAATATTAAGAAAGTTCCGGCATAGGGTCTTAATCCATCATGAATATATAATCCATTTACAATAGCCCCCATTACATGTTCCCGTACTCCAAAGTGTATATTTCTACCATCTCTATTATCCATGGAGAATGCTCCCATATCCTTTAAATGAGTATTATTAGAGGGAGCCAAGTCAGCAGAACCTCCAATAAGATTTGGAATTTTTAGTACTAGTTTATTTAATACTTCTCCTGAAGCAGCTCGTGTTGCCATCTTATCTTTAGAGAAACTCCATAGGTTTTCATCCTCTAAAATTTCCTTGGATAACTCCTTATTATGCCATTGTTCCCATTCCTTAGCTAGCTGTGGATATTTATTCTTGTATTGCTGATATTTATCATTCCATTGAACTTCACACTTCTCTTTTTCCCGTACTATATCTTTAAAATGCTCTCTAGTATCCTGGGATACATGAAAATCAGCATCATAGGACCAGCCTAAGTTTTCCTTTGTTAATTTTGCCTCTTCTAATCCTAAGGGAGCTCCATGTACCCCTGCACTACCTGCCTTATTAGGACTTCCAAACCCAATAACCGTACGCACCATTATAAGTGAAGGTTTTTCTTTCTCACTTTTTGCACTTTCTATTGCATTATAAATAGCTTGTAAATCATTACCGTTCTCTATCCTTAATACTTGCCAATCATATGCTTCAAATCTTTTGCCCACATCCTCTGTAAAGGTTATACTGGTATCTCCCTCTATGGAGATATTATTATCATCATAAAGAACTATTAGCTTCCCAAGCTTAAGATTCCCAGCTAGGGATGCTGCTTCAGATGATATTCCCTCCATCATGTCCCCATCTCCAGCGATTACATATGTATGATGGTTTACCAGCTCAATATCTTCTTTATTAAAATGGGCAGCTAACATTTGTTCTGCCATAGCCATACCCACTGCATTACCCATTCCTTGCCCTAAGGGTCCTGTTGTTGTTTCAACTCCAGGAGTATGGTTTACCTCTGGATGTCCTGGGGTTTTACTACCCCATTGTCTAAAGTCTTTTAAATCATCAATAGATAGGTCATACCCAAAAAGATGCAGTAAACTATATAATAATGCTGAACCATGTCCAGCAGATAATACAAATCTATCCCTATCTTGCCAGTGGGGATTTTGGGGATTAAATTTCATAAAGTCCTTCCAAAGAATATAGCTCATAGCTGCTGCTCCCATTGGCATACCCGGATGCCCAGAATTAGCCTTTTCCACAGCATCTACCGCTAAAAATCTTATAGTATCTATAGATTGTTTATCTATATTTGACATTAAACCACTTCCTTTTTGTTCATTTTTTCTATATTATAACACATTATCCATATTATATTTACCCTTTACCATTACTCCTATAATATTTACATTCTCATCAAAAATTATTAGATCTGCATCCTTTCCGATTTCTATACTTCCCTTTACATCATCAAGCCCTATAGCCTTTGCAGGATTTAGACTTGCCATTTTTACCGCATCTTCTAGAGGTACAATTCCATTTTTTATCATATTATATACAGCCTTGTTAAGGCTATGGGTTGAACCTGCTAGTGCCCCATCTACAAGTCTTGCTTCTCCGTCCTTCATGAATACATCCTGACCTCCAAGTAGATATTTACCATCCTTCATACCGGCAGCCATCATTGAATCAGATATCAATATAACTTTATCCATCCCCTTTAACTTAACCGCTAAGTCCAAGGATAGGAAATGATTATGTATTCCATCACAAATTATTTCACAAATCACTCTATCGTCAGTTAGTACCGCACCAATTACTCCTGGTTCCCTATGGTTAAAAGCTCTCATGCCATTGTAAAGGTGAGTAGCTTGGGTTACACCTAATTCAATTGCATTTTTAGCTTCTTCAAGGGTTGCATTAGTATGTCCCGCTGAAACAAGAATTCCTTCCTTCCTTAAATATCTAATAATGTCATCAGCACCCTTTAATTCAGGAGCTAATGACACAATTTTAATGTGATTATCGGCATACTTTATTAACTCTTTGATCTCTTCTAAATCTGGTTTCTTTATATGTTTTTCAGGTTGACCACCCTTTTTTTCTAAAGCAAAATAAGGTCCTTCTAAATAAATTCCCAGGACCTGAGACTTTAACTTTGATGAATTACCAGCATTCTCTATATAATTTTTAGCACCATTTATTGCCTTTCTTATGGTATTAATATCTTCTGTCATAATTGTTGCCAAGAGTGATGTAACACCATTTTTAAGATGAAAATCTGCTATAGAATCCAATGCTTTATAGGTTCCCTCCATAAAATCATGCCCTAAACCCCCATGATTGTGAATATCTATGAATCCAGGAGAAAGAAAATGTCCCTTTACATCTATAACAAGATCATATATGTTTTCATTTAACGATTTCCCATCAAAAATATTTGCAATCCTTCCATCTTCAATAACTAAACTACTATTTCTTTTTATTTCGTATGGGATAATAATATTAGCATTTTTCATTAACATTTTCATTTTACAATCCCTCCCATATTAATAGCTTCTCTATCGGAACTCATAATCCAATACTTTTATTAAAATTTCGGGTAGAAGATATATGGTAGAAGGTAGAATAAGCTTGTATTTTTTTATAATATAGAAATAAGAAAAAAACACGGAAGCAAGAGAACCGTCCCCATTGCTTCTTTTTAGGATTCATTATACTTATGTCTTAATAGTATACTTTTATCAAGCGACCTCATATCCCTCATCAAAACAATAAATGTAAGTGATATTGATAATATATCCGCAATGGGAAAAGCTGCCCAAATACCTTCCAAACCGAAAAATCTTGGTAATATGAGTATAAGGGGTATTAAAAATAATAATTGTCGTGACATAGATAATATAAGAGCAGGTGTCGCCTTACCAACTGCTTGAAAATACCCGGACCCTACTACCTGGAATCCAACTACAGGAAGCACTAATACCACTACACGCAGGGCATGGGTTCCCATCTCAATCAATTCTGTATCATTATTAAAGATCGAAATCATTATATCTGTAAAGAACATTAGAATTACAAATCCCATGGTTGAAATAATTGTAGCTATTGTAATTCCTACCTTTAAGGCTTCTTTAACCCTATCAGGCTTATCCGCTCCATAATTATATCCAATAATAGGCTGTAAACCCTGTACAATACCTAACATAGGCATTAGGGTGAACATAATTAACTTATTGATGACTCCAAATACTGCAATAGCAAGAGAACCACTATAGATTGCAAGACTATTGTTTATTACAATAGCGAATAAGCTCCCTGCAACAGATCTAGTAAATGAAGATAACCCTATGGTAATAATCTCTATTGCTAATTTTATATCTAATTTTAAATTGTTTATTCTAAACTTTACTATGCTTTTACCCCTAAAAAAATATAAGATTAAATAGATTGCAGTAGTTGCTTGGGCAATTACGGTTGCCATCGCTGCCCCCCGGGTACCCATATTTAATCCCGGTACATTTATAATAGGTATGACATCAAAGATAAAAATCGGATCTAATATTACATTCAGTCCCGCTGAGATTAACATAGTATTCATTGCAATCTTTGCATTACCCTCGGATCTTATAATATTATTACTTGCCATGGCAAAGGAAAAGAAAATAGTTCCCATTAAAATAACACTGACATACTCTATTGCATGGGGCAGTATTTCCTCTGTAGCACCAAATAATAATAATAGAGGTTCAACAAAAATACTTCCCAATATGGTAATAATTGCACTTATAATAATAACTAAAGTAAATACATTCCCCATAGTCTTTTCTGCTTTTTTTAAATCCTTGGCACCAAGACTTCGAGAGATAATAGAAGCTCCCCCAATGCCAAACATTTGGGCAAAGGACATTATAATCATCTGAATAGGAAAAGCAACAGAAACACCTGCAATACCCATTATCCCAACACCTTGCCCTACAAAAATGGTGTCAACAAGATTATATAAAGCCTGCACTATCATTCCTATAGTGGCAGGAATAGACAATTTCATTAATAGCTTTCCAATGCTTTCATTCCCTAACATTTCATTTCTTTCACCCATATATCTTCCTCCATTATGTCTAATAATTTTTGTTATTTTTGTGTTGAGTGATATTCCCTGCCATTTTCTCCAGCAATTCTACAGCATATTTTTTATCGCTTACTTCCATACCTTCCAACAAAAGACTATTCCATTCCTTTAAAATATCAAAAATAATAGGTTTCATTGAAATACCCTTATCTGTTAAAAATATTTGATAGGAACGCTTATCTTCCACATCACGCTTTCTATATACATAACCCTCTTCGGTAAGTTTTTTTATTGCTCTACCTGTGGTAGCCTTATCTATTTTAATTCTTTCGCTTATGGTTTCCTGACTAATTCCATCTTCATTATATAAAACCATAAAATAAGTAAATTGACCACTTCCAATATTATATGGCTCCAACTCTTTATTTATATAGCATTGCCCCATCCTATAAAGATAGGATATATATCTTCCTATATTTTCATAGTACTCCATTTATTTTTTCCTTTCTATACAATTGCCCACTGGCTATATCTAGTTGCGTATGCAACGATATATTATTATACTAAAAAATAGTTGCATTCGCAACTATTTTTTAAGAATTTATATTTATTTAAATTTACTTATATTTACTTATTTCTTTGAGGTGGCAGCTTCCCAAAATATTGATAAAGATAGGTTAATATCCTGCCATTGTAAAGCTTTCGATTTTTATCAGCTTTTTTCCCAAAAAACTTTTCAAATTCTGGATGGGATGTAATTATAAAGTAAGACCAAGAATCTAATTCACTAAAGACCTTACCCATATCCCTATACAATGCTTCTACTTCCTTTAACTCACCTAATCTCTCTCCATAGGGTGGATTAGAAATTATAACTCCAAATTTTTTTCGGGATTTTAATTCCTGTACAGGCAGTCTTTGAAAGTAAACACAATCATCTACTCCTGCCTTTTCTGCATTTTGCCTAGCCTGTCTTAAAGCCTTACCATCTATATCCGACCCTAATAGTCGAAAGTCTTTTTCTACATTAATGGACCTCATTGCATCTACCTTAGTTTGCTTCCATACTTCCCGAGGAATTCGTTTCCAATTCTCCGAGACAAAATTTCTTTGCAAGCCTGGAGCAATATTCTTGCCTATCATAGCCGCCTCTATTAATATAGTTCCCGATCCACAAAGAGGATCTACAAACTCTCTTGAGGGATTCCAGCGAGATAATAAAATCATTGCTGCAGCCAAGGTTTCCTTAATGGGCGCCTCATTTCCATGTTCCCTATATCCTCTTTTATGTAAGCCTACCCCACTTGTATCAATAAGTAGAGTAGCTATATCCTTTAATATGGAAATCTGTATTGGATATTCAGCTCCTGTTTCATCAAACCATTCTACTGAGTGCTTCTCCTTCAGCTTTTCTACAACTGCTTTTTTAACAATTGATTGACAATCCGAAAGACTAAAAAGCTTGGATTTAACGGACTTTGCCTTATAGATAGGGAATTTGCCATCCTTGGGAATCCATTGCTCCCAGGGAAGTGCCTTTGTTTTTTCAAAAAGCTCCTCGAAGGTCAAAACCTTAAATTCTCCCATCTTTACAAAAACCCTATCCGCTGTACGCAACCATAGATTTGCCTTGGGAATAGCTGATTCATCTGCAAAAAAGGTAACCCTTCCATTTTCAACCTTTACATCCTGATATCCTAAATCCTTTATCTCTTGAGCAACAATTGACTCTAACCCAAAGGTACTGGTTGCAACAATCTCAATATTAGACATCTTTCCTCTCCTATCATTGCTTTCATTAATTACAGTATACCCAACATATTTATTTTAAATTATGCTAATAAGTGTTTATTTCAATTTTACCTTATGATAAATCTTCTTACCCTTTCGAATCATTAGGCTATTATCTATGAAATCTTCCAATTTAACATCTAGATCTATATCACTTACTCTTTCATCATTAATATAAACTCCACCCTGCTGAATTAATCGACGACCTTCCCCTCTAGAGGAAACCAATTCGGTTTTTTGAAGTAAGGTTATAAAGTTTAAGCCTCCTTCTAATTCACTCTTTGATAATTCTGAGGAAGGAACATCAGCATTAGCTGTACTATTCCCAAATAATATTTTTGCTGCTGTGTCTGCCTTTTTAGCTTCTTCTTCCCCATGAACTAGCTTAGTAACCTCAAAGGCTAATATTTCCTTTGCCTTGTTTATCTCAGACCCTTCTAAGGCTCCCAAACGATTAACCTCCTCCATAGGTAAAAAGGTTAAAAGTGCCAAGCAATTTTTAACATCTGCATCATTTACATTTCTCCAATATTGGTAGAAATCATAGGGACTAGTTTTTTCCGCATCTAGCCAAACAGCTCCATTTTCAGTTTTCCCCATTTTTATACCCTCACTGGTTGTAAGAAGTTTAAAGGTCATTCCATAAACAGAAGCAGAATCTACTCGGCGACAAAGGTCTACACCACCTATAATATTTGACCATTGATCATTACCACCCATTTGGAGTTTACAATTAACTCTTCTATTTAACTCTAAAAAATCATAGGATTGCATGATCATATAATTAAACTCTATAAAGGATAAACCCCTATCCAGTCTGCTTTTAAAACATTCCGCTGATAGCATTCTATTTACAGAAAAATGTACTCCGATTTCCCTTAGAAATGGTATATATTCTAAATTCATAAGCCAATCAGCATTATTCATCAATAAGGCCTTATCCCCTGAAAAGTCGATAAATTTGGAAAACTGCTTTTTAAAGGCTTCCCCATTTGCTTGTATTTCCTCTGGAGTTAGCATTTTTCGCATATCAGTTTTACCAGAAGGATCTCCTACCATAGTTGTTCCACCGCCAATTAAGGCAACAGGACGATGACCCGCTCTTTGCATATGAGACATAACCATTATCTGTACAAAGTGCCCCACATGAAGACTATCTGCAGTTGCGTCAAATCCGATATAAAAGGTTGTAGATTCCTTTTCTAATAAATCTCTTAATTCTTCCTCATGGGTTACCTGCTCAATAAACCCTCTTTCCTGAAGAATATCATATACATTTCTCATTTAATACACCTCCGAATTATTAACACTTTTTAGGATCTCTAAATAAAAAAAGACCATCTCATTTATAAGGACGAGATCGTCGTGGTACCACCTTAATTCACACCTAATAGGTGCCTCTACCCATGTAACGAATGGGGAAACGCAAAAATTGATACTCAGGAGTTGTAATTCATTATCCCATGTACTGTAGATCTTACACCAGTTAACCTACTCTCTTTATTGTAACCATGGATAACTACTAATTCTCCTTCATAGTATTAAATAATATGATTAAATAATATGATTTTAATCTTTATTGAATTCTACCAAAACAGAATAGATAAATCAAGTTTTTTCTTAATTTAATAACCCAATTTAATAACCATTTACTAAGTTTATCATTTATTAATTTTATTATTTCTTTTTATTGATGTTTTATTATTTTATGTTGAAAATTAAATTATTGTTTTTAAAATTTCCTTTTGGGTATAACTTAAAATGTAGATTAAAAAGATTTAGGAGGAGATTATAATATGGGTAAATTTGGAGATTTGTTACAAACTGGGGATTGGAAAGGTGAAAAACATGTTCCTGTAATTCATGCACCTGAAACTATTGGAGTTGATGAAACATTCGAATTGCAAGTATCCATTGGAGATGAAATTTCACATCCAAACACTTTAGAACATCATATTGCTTGGATGAAGGTATTTTTTAAACCTGAGAAAACTAAATTTGCTGTTGAAATTGCAGATTTTGCCTTTAGAGCCCATGGAGAATATGATGTTGTTACTGATTATGTAGGTAAAACAGAGGTAACCTTAAAGGAATCAGGCACCCTTTATGCGGTAAGTTATTGTAATATTCATGGTCTTTGGGAAAATTCTCAAACTATTGAAGTAAAATAAAAGATGGTTCAAGCTTACTTTCAGGCTTACATTTTGGGATTAACTAATCCATAAATGTAAGCCTGATTATTGTCCCTTCATTTTCCTTACTATTAATGGAAATATCTATATTATGTCTGTCAGCTATCTGCTTTGCGATGGCTAATCCAAGACCAGTACCCTTATTATTTTCCTGGGATTTCACTCTATTGAAACGATCAAATATATAAGGGATATCCTCCTTAGAAATGCCTATTCCATTATCCCTTATAGAAATAACTCCATCCTTAAAGGTCACATAAATACTATCCCAACTATGGGAAAATTTTATAGCATTATCAATAATATTTAAAAGCATCTGTCTTAGTCTTCCATAATCCCCTTCTACCATAAAAATCTGCAGATCTATATCCTTCCTTATCTCAATATTCTTTGATTGTGCCATATACTCAGCACTTCTAATAGTATCATTAATTACATCACATAAATTAAGCTTCTGTTTTTCTATTTTAAAATCTAAGTTTTGCAAACGAGATAATTCTAATAAATCATTTACCAATCTTTGTAGATAAATACTTTCACTTAATATTTGTTGATGATAGGCTTTTACTTGCTCTGGATTAGTTATAACTTGTTCACTAATAGCTTCAAGAGAACCTCTTATCACCGTTACCGGTGTTCTAAGTTCATGGGATATATTTGCAATAAAGTCTTTACGAAGATTATCCAATTTTTCACTTTCACGACTGGCCCTATAAAGTCTTTCACTTAATATATCAATAGTTGAGGCAAGCTCCCCAATTTCGTCTTTTTGTACAACATGAGTTTTCGCACTATATTCCCCTTGGGAAAGCTGCATAGCAGTATTGTTAATCTTTTTTAAAGGCTTTGTAAATGCTAAGGCAAGGATAATGGATAAAATTATGGCTACTACAAGGGCTATCAATAAACTTATATATAAAATTTCTAGGCCTTTATTAATTGCCGTACTCATCCCCTCAACCGGTGAGTGCAGTAAAAGAGCTCCAACAATTTCCCCACTAATTTTAATAGGTGTACCTATAGTCAATGTGGGTGCATTTAATAGATCACTAAAGCCTTGACTAAAGGTAGTGTCCCCTAGAAAAACCTCCTGTACGACTCCATCAGCATCTTGGGGCAAGTCAGCATACTTGTAATGTTGATTACCCATGTGTCCATTTGTAATTAGTTCAAGATTTTCATCTACTATCCAGACATCAGTCATAGCTATATCATCTATAAAGCGTATATATGAGCCATAACCACCCTGTCTATTTCCCATCATTCCCATTCCTGAATTTGAATTCATATATTCTGTAAGATTATTTGCCATTGTGATGGCACGTTCCTCCAACTCTGCTTTGTGAAGCTCTATTGTGTGTCTTTTAAAAAGCGTCATAAAAACACTGCCTATAATAAAGGAAAATAAAAGCAGCGCTATAGAAAAATACATTGTGAGTTTAAAAGCAATTTTATTTTTCATTGGTTTTCCCCTCAAACTTATATCCAACACCCCATATGGTTTTGATTTCCCAATTATCATGCTTTACTATATCAACTTTAGCACGAAGTCTTTTGATATGGGAATCCACCGTTCGGCTATCCCCAAAATAATCATATCCCCAAAGACTATTTAATAGATTATCCCTAGAAAAAACCTTATTATTATTAGTAGCTAGTGTCCAAAGTATTTCAATTTCCTTTTTGGTTAAGGGTATATTTTTCTCATCTATCATTACACTATAATCGTCTAGATCTATTTTTAGATTATTAAAGGAATATACTTGCTTGTTTTGCCCGTCTACTCTCTCAATCCTTCTTAATAAGGCTCGCACCCTTGCCATAACCTCTCCAGGAGAAAAGGGTTTAACTATATAATCGTCAGCACCTATATCAAGACCCATTATTTTTTCAAAATCCTCACCCCGGGCTGTAATCATGATGATAGGGACATTTGAGGTCTTGCGAATTTCACGACATACTTCAAAGCCATCTACCTTAGGCATCATTACATCTAAAAGAATAATATCCGGCTCTATACTATAGAACAGGTCAAGAGTTTCTTGTCCATCTAAAGCAATTTTTGTATCAAATCCAGATTTCTTAGCATATTCCTGTAAAATGGAAGTTATTTGTTTATTATCATCGGAAATTAAAATTGTAGGCATATTATCACCTCGTAATTTTTTTTAATATTATATCATATTAAATAATAAATCTATGTCAAAAGTATGTTTCCCCAAAAGAAAAGTTCATATTTTTATAAAAGCAAAAACATATTTATGTCACAATTCTTGGTTATTATAATAGCATAGCAGTTCAAAATTGCTAAAAATATTAACGAGGAGGTTTCTTATGAAAAACATTAAAAAAGTTTTATTAATAGTAGCTTTACTATTAGTTGTTACCACTGTTACAGCTTTTGCTGCTTCCAATTATAATACACCTGCAGAAGAAGCAGCGGGAGTGACAGAAAGATCTGTTGAAGATGTTATAACAGAAAGGTCAGAAACAGATAAAACCTATGGCACAATAGCTAATGATGCTGGAAAACTAGATGAGTTTAAGCAAAAAATGTTGGAACTAAAAAGAGAAAGACTAAATGATAAGGTAAAAGATGGAACTTTAACCCAAGAGCAGGCAGATGATTTTCTAAATACTATGGAGGAAAGACAAGAATTTTGTAATGGCACACAGGAAAGAATGGGAAAAAGTATTGGAGCCGGCTTTGGTGGCATGATGGGTAATGGTCATGGGCAAGGTAATTTTGGTAGAGGAAGAAGATAATTTAGATTGTGAAGCAAGGCAAGAAAAAAATTTTGGGTCAGACTTGAATTAGTGGATAATTCAAGTCTGACCCCCTTTTTGTTGACTTTTTTTGAATATTTATACAAAATATAGCAAATCCTAAAGAAGATTTCATATAAAAGAGGAGGATATTTTATGTCTGACAATGATAATATTAAAAAATCCTATGAAGGTAGTGCGGGTAGGATGCGAGGTGATCAAAAAACCTTTGGATCCCAATTGACCCCTGCTGATTACAATGATCCTGCAATAAATACCCAAGGATATAAAAACAACGAGATTCGTTTTGATACCTTTGATAAGTCACCCTCTATGGAGGAAGTACATAAATGGCAGAGGGAGCATATAAAAACTGAGGATCAATCAAAGGAAGGTTATCCATTAAATATCATTATAGATCCCGCCATGCGAGAAATGTATCAAGTGGTAAACAAAGCCGACATGACTAATGTCTTCGACCGTTTTAGTCAGCAACAACCTAACCAATGCAAGTTTTGTATTGAAGGTTTATCCTGTCAATTATGTGCTAATGGTCCCTGTCGTATTAGCTCTAAAAGTCCTAGAGGTGTTTGTGGAGTAGATGCCCATACCATGGTTGCTAGAAACTTTATGTATCGTCATGTAACAATAGGTACCTCTGCTAATATTTTTCATGCCCATCAAGCCGCTCTTTCTCTAAAGGCAGCTGGCGAGCATCCTGAAAGTGGACTAAAAATACGAGATTCAGAAAAACTAAAGCACTATTCAAGCTTGGCAGGGTTAAATATAAATATACCCATTGAACAACTCGCAGTTGACTTTGCCAATTGGGTAATTGAAGATATACATAGTCCTTACAATATCCCCTCCAAAGCGGTAGAGGCATTTGCGCCTACCCGTCGAAAGGATCTTTGGAGACAACTAGATCTATTCCCAGGGGGTGGCTATAGCGAGGTTGCCTATGCTCAGACTAGTTGTATGACTAACTTTAGGTCTGACCCTGTTGCATTTTTATTAAATAGTGTTCGCCTAGGTATTGCCAATGAATATCAGGGACTCTTCCTGCTTTGTATACTACAGGAAATACTAATGGGTACACAAAAGTTAGCCATGAAAAAACAAAATATGGGTCTTTTAAAGGAAAACATGGTCAATGTCATTACCAATGGACATATGCCGCTACTTGCTCATGTAGCTATTGACCTAGCCTCTACAGCAGCATGGCAGCAAAAGGCAAAGGATGCAGGAGCAGAAGGAATACAAATTCTCGGACATGTCTGTGAGGGTCAACAGCTTATTAATTATGAGGGCACTCAAAATATGAAGGGTTATGGTGGCCAGGAGGGTGAATGGCTATCTCAGGAATATCTTTTAGCCACAGGAGTAGTTGACCTATTTATGTTTGATTATAATTGTACCGTTCCTACTATGCCATTATTTGCAGAGAAATTTGGTACTAAGCTGTTAAGTACCCATCCAGTTATTAAGCTACAGGGTACTGAAACACTAGATTTTATTCCAGAAAAAATGAAGGAACAGGCTGAAAAGGCATTAGATATGGCTATCCAATCCTATAAAGAACGAAAAAGTTCAAATCGAGAAACCTATATTCCACCCCATGTTTCAAATATTATGGTTGGGTTTAGCACTGAATCAATAAAAGAAGCCCTAGGTGGAAGCTTTGATCCACTTATTAAGCAAATAGCCAAGGGAAATATCCGAGGGATTGCAACCATAGTAGGCTGTACTACTGCACGCTATGGTCAAGGGGGTAGTAATATCTTTAAGATCGCCAAAGGTTTGATAGAAAATGACATCTTGGTTCTTTCAGGTGGATGTACCTCTGCTGTTATGCAGTATACAGGTCTTACCAATCCACAGGCATATAGTGAAGCAGGAGAAGGATTACAGGCTGTTTGTAAGCAATTGGGCATACCACCAGTACTAAGCTTTGGCGCCTGCGTAGATATTGGAAAGATGACTCTAACTGCTAAGGAGCTTGCTGATGCTTTAGATGTAGATACAAATAAATTACCTATTGTTATTGGCGCTCCAGAATATCTAGAACAAAAAGCTGTAGCTGATGCTTGTACTGCTGTTGCTCTAGGTTGGCTTGTTCACATTGCACCAGTCCCATCAATAACCGGTAGTGATGTAGTTGTAAAAACGCTAACCGAAACTACAGAAACCCTTGGTTTAGGTAAAGTAGTGGTAGAGATGGATGCTGAGATGACTGTGGAAATTTATAAAGAGCATATTGAAAAGAAGCGTAAAGAATTGGGATTAAATTAAGGGCAGGATGACCTGCCCCTACTTTTATTACCTTTAATCATTCTTAATAATTTAATTAGAATTTGGTGCCATATCCTTTAATATCTGGGGAATTTCAGCGATAATATCCGTAGCCATCATTGAATATTCCCCTATTTTTTTCATCATTACTCCTTCGGAATAAAATCTTCAAAAATAAAAATATCAAAGTCATTCCTGCAATCATATAAAGCTTCCTGGGAATCAATAGTCCATCCAATAGTAATTGGACTATAAATCCTTTTACAAAGGACATAGGAAAGTACCCCTTTATGCTTATAGGAATAGGCTATAAAATCTGGTTTAGATAAAAAGTTTAACAATAGATTTTTTAAGGCAAAATACAATAGTTTATTTCCACTATCTCCATCACTATTAAAATCAGAGGATAATTGACCCCTAATTATATCCGGTCTATGTTTTTTAAAATATTTAAGTCCAAAGGGATTAAAGGATTCTATGCAATAATCACCCTTATATTTATCTAAAAAGGGAAGGATTATACCACATAGAGATATATCTAAGGTTCCCATTTTTAATTCAATAATTAAGGGGACCTTTCCTTTAACTAACTCAAGCACCTCTGATATATGAGGAATTTTTTCATCAGATGAATATAGCCGCAATTCCCTTAGCTCATTATAGGAAAGGTCATTAACCTTCCTATCTATACCACATACTCTTCTTAAGGAGTAATCGTGAAAAACTACTGGTACCTTATCCTTGGTTAATTGAACATCAAGCTCTATGCCATAATTATTCTCTACTGCCAGAGCAAAGGCTGCCATGGAATTTTCCGGTGAAACAGTATTATCCTTGTGTAAGCCCCTATGGGCAAAATAATACTTTTTAAAAATACTCATTTCACTTGTTTTATATACTTTAGGCATAATAGCAAGTAAATATATAATAATTAATCCAATACTAAAATAAACGAAAAACATAATTACTCCCCTTATTTCTAATCTTCTACATCAAAATTTTCCAATTTACTTCCCTTTTTTGGTGGTTTAGAATCCCCATGTTTAACAAAAATCATTGTACAAAGTGATAGTAAAGAAAAAATCACAGCATAGGGAAATAAAATTCTATAGGATACACTCTCCATAAGGAACCCCGAAAACACCGGAGTAAATATCTGGGCTGCCATAGAAAATGTATAATATATGCCTGTATATTTACCTACATCAAAGCTACGACTCATCTCAACTACCATAGGATAGGAATTTACATTAATAGATGCCCATCCTATTCCGGTAACAGCAAATACAATATTTATTAGGGGAGAATAATTTACAAATAAAAATCCACAAAAATACGAAATAGAAATTAAACTGATCCCAATTATAATAGTTTTCTTTCTACCTATAATACTTGAAATAATACCCACTGGAATAAAACTAACGATAGCAGCTCCCATTGCTACCATAAGGGCATTGGCAAAACTACCCCCCTGTAACTTCCATACCTCTGTAGCATATCTTGAAAAGGCTGTTGTAACTGCATTATAGGCTGTAAACCATAAAAATATAGAAGCAAGGATAAAATACAAACTTTTCTTTACATCCTTTGGCATTTCTTCACTTTCGCTATTTTTAATTTTATTCTCCTGTTCTCTTTGTTGTTCAGAATTTTCGGTATCCTTTTTAATTTGTTTTGATAATTTATTTTCTTTTATTGTAGCAATTAATACTACAATTGAAATCACCATAAAAAGGGCTACTACTAAAAAGACACCTAAATAATTTGGATTAGCTGTTTTTGGAATAAGCAGGCTAATCATTGCTAGGGTAAAAATACCTCCTACTGCTCCCATTAAGTTAATAACAGCATTTCCCTTACTTCTTAATTCCTTTGGTGTTAAATCCGGCATTAACGCAACAGCCGGTGATCTATAGCTTCCCATTGCAATTAGAGCTACCCCCAATGCAACAAAAAATAAGATGAAGTTCCCGCTTTGATCAGCAATCGGAATTAATATCATAAAAATTACCGCTATAATAGTACCAAAAATAATAAATGGGGTACGCTTTCCTACCCTTGTAGATACCCTATCTGATAAGGCTCCAAATATGGGAAGTAAAAAAATAGCTAATACATTATCAATAGCCATAATTCCACCGGTAATTGTTTCCCCTAACCCAAATGTGTTTTTTAAAATTAATGGAATAATATTGTCATAAAGTTGCCAAAAAGCACTTATTGACATAAAGGCAAAACCAATAAAAAAAGTTCTCTTATAATTTAGTTTCATATTTCTTTCCCCTTTTCCATAATATGCAATACTACCTATATTTTATCATCCAAAATGTTTTTTGTCTTTATATATATGTAATTGTCTATATGATTTTATTAAGGTCATTAAACTCATAATTCTTTATAATCAATCGATTTGTGTGTATTAATAGGTGAAATCTTAACCATTAATGTTGCTAATTAAAAAATAAACACTCTTTTTTAATGAATTCTTTTTATATATCGTGTATAATAAAGTTGATTATACATTTGAAAGGAGGAATTTATTTGAAACTTAAACTTACAACCAAAATTTTAATTGGTTTAGCAGCTGGTATTATTGTGGGCTTGCTGCTTGGTGGTGTTCCAGATATCGCTACTACTTACATCAAACCCTTTGGAGATCTATTTTTAAATCTTATTAAAATGATTATTGTTCCATTGGTTCTTTCTTCTTTAGTGGTTGGTGCTTCAAGTGTAGGTGATATTAAAAAGCTAGGTCGTATTGGTGGAAAAACAGTTGGCTTTTATCTAGTTACTACTGCAATCGCTGTTTTAATCGGACTCTTATTAGGAAATTTATTAGTACCTGGTGCTGGAATTGATATTCCTGTCGACGCAACTCCAGACGCTGTTGAAGCTCCATCTATAGGTGCAACCTTAGTTGGTATGGTGCCTTCTAATGCCTTCTCAGCAATGGTAGATGCAAATATGCTTCAAATCATAGTATTTGCTCTATTTTTAGGTATTGCTATTACGGCGATCGGGGACAAGGGAAAACCCTTCCTCAGCTTCTTCGATTCTATGGCAGAGGTTATGTATAAGGTAACTTCCTTTGTAATGGCTTATGCCCCAATTGGTGTTTTTGCATTAATTGCTCCTATAGTAGCAAGCCAAGGAGCATCTGTACTTCTACCACTATTAAAGGTTGTCATAGCAGTGTATATAGGTTGTATACTACATGCTATTTTAGTATACTCCAGCGCAGTTAAAATTTTTGCTAAGATATCTCCACTTAAATTCTTTAAGGGAGCAGCTCCTCCGGCAACAGTAGCCTTCAGTACAAGTAGTAGTGCCGGAACATTACCCGTATCCATGAAAGCTGCCCAAGAGAACTTAGGGGTATCTGAGTCTGTATCTAGTTTTGTGCTACCCTTAGGTGCTACCATTAATATGGACGGTACAGCGCTATATCAAGGAGTTTGTGCTCTATTTGTTGCTCAAGTATACGGTTTAGATCTTTCTATAGCCCAACAATTAACCATTGTATTAACTGCAACTCTAGCATCTATCGGAACAGCCGGTGTTCCTGGAGCAGGTTTAATTATGCTAACAATGGTTTTAACCTCTGTAAATCTCCCCTTAGAGGGTGTTGCGCTAATAGCAGGTATTGATAGAATACTTGATATGGCAAGAACATCTGTAAATGTAATCGGCGATATGGCTGCTTCAGTAGTAGTAGCAGCTACAGAAAAGGAATTAGATACAGATATTGTAAATGGTGAGACTAAAACAACATAAACTATAAATTAAAAATAAGCTGTCTCAGAATAAAAAGCTGAGACAGCTTATTTTTTCTTAAAAAAATAAAAATTATTTTGAAAAATAACTTGACTAATCTGAATTTTTAGATTAGGATTGTATATAATTTAATAAAAAAAAGTTATGACGGAGACAGTTATATATAAAAATAACTCCAGAGAGCTGATATATGGTGAAATTCAGTGTTAGGATTATATATAAAAATCACTCCAGAGCTATCAAGATGAACTATAGTAATCAAGATCGGGATTCTTTTTTAAAAAAAGAAGTGCCACCGTTATATGGCTAGAGCTAATTTTTATGGGCTTTAAAAGTCGGTTTGCGTGAGCAAATCGTAAATTAGGGTGGTACCACGACAATCTCTCGTCCCTAGAATACAAATTTTGTGTTCTAGGGACGAGAGATTTTTTATATTATAGGAAAGTTCTACTTTTTTATAATATAAAAATAAGGGGTTGTAGGGGAAGATCCCCTGCCGTATTAAGAAGGGTGCTCAGATGGCTGGTTTTGCCATCGCCGAAGGGAAACTAGGTTTCCCTAGCGGAATCAGCTTTGCTGCTTTTTATATCTACAAATAGACTAAAAAAGGAGAAGGGAGAATTATGAAAAAAAAGATGATCAATGGTGCAAGGATTCTTTTAGAATCTCTATATAGACTTGGAATCAGAGATATGTTTGGTTACCCTGGGGGAAGCGTTATTCCCATATATGACGAGATTTATAAATTTAAAGGAATAAATCATTACTTTTCAAGACATGAACAGGGTGCAGCTCATGAGGCAGATGGATATGCCAGAGCAAGTGGAAAGGTAGGCGTATGTCTTGCAACCTCAGGTCCTGGAGCTACAAACTTAGTAACTGGCATTATGACAGCTCATATGGATTCCACTCCTATGATAGCTATCACAGGACAGGTAGTAAGTCCACTTCTTGGTAAAGACGCATTTCAAGAAAGTGATATTGTGGGAATAACAGTGCCAATCACTAAGATGAATTATTTGGTTCAGGATATAAAAGAACTTCCACGAATAATAAAGGAATCCTATTATATCGCTTCAACTGGAAGGCCAGGTCCAGTTCTTATTGATATCCCAAAGGATATTCAAACCCAAAGTATAACCTTTGACGAATTTGAAACTCTTTTTGGTGAGGCAATAGATTTAGAAGGATATGTTCCAACCTATCATGGTCACCCAGTGCAGATTAAAAAGGCAAAGGATTTTATAAAGGAATCAAAAAAGCCTTTAATAATAGCAGGTGCTGGAGTATTAAAGGCTAAGGCATCTAAAGATTTGTTAGAATTAGCTCAAAAGTCTCAAATTCCAGTTGCAATGACTTTGTTGGGACTGGGAGGTTTTCCAAGCAGCCATCCTTTAGCACTGGGAATGGTTGGTATGCATGGAACTGTAAGTGCTAACTATGCTACAAAGGAAGCAGATTTAATAATAGCAGCAGGTATTAGATTTGACGATAGAATAACAGGAAATCCAAATACCTTTTGTAAAGATGCTAAGATCATTCATATTGATATAGACCCTGCAGAGATAGGTAAAAACAAATGTTTAGAAATCCCCATAGTAGGAGATTTAAAAAATGTATTGGAGGATTTAAATAAAGAGGTGCCTAACTTAAACCATTGTGATTGGATAGATAGAGTCCATTCATGGAAAAAAGAATTCCCTCCTACATACATAAAGACTGATGAAAAAAAACTTATGCCCCAAGAAGTGCTTACGAAATTAAATAACATCGTAAAGGGAGATTGTATTGTAGCTACAGATGTAGGACAACATCAAATGTGGGCTGCTCAATTCTTGGATTTTGAAAATCCAGACTCCATTTTAACATCCGGAGGTTCTGGAACTATGGGATTTGGGCTTCCAGCTGCTATAGGTGCACAAATAGGTAAGCCAGAAAAAAAGGTAATCGCCATTGTTGGGGATGGAGGTTTTCAGATGACCTTTCAGGAACTTATGATGATTAAACAATATAACTTACCTATAAAGATAGTTATAATAAATAACTCATATCTTGGAATGGTAAGGCAATGGCAAGAGATATTTAATGAAAAAAGATATTCATTTGTTGACCTTGAACATAATCCCAACTTTAATAAAATCGCAGAAGCATATGATATAAAAACTACTACTCTAAAAACCAAAGAGGATCTAGAAATGGATTTAGAAGAATTAATAAATTCTGACGAAGCAGTCTTAATAAATTGTATAGTGGAAAATGAGGCAAATGTATATCCAATGATACCAGCGGGTACAAATGTATCCAAGATAATGGGAATAAAGGGGGTTCTATAGATGGGAACAACCCATGAAATATTAGTTATTGCAAAAAATACAAACGGGATTATAGTTAGGATTATGTCTCTTTTTAACAGAAGGGGATACTTTGTAAAGAAGATGACCGCTGGAGTCACTAATAAATCTGATTATGCAAGGCTCACCCTTAGTGTAGAAGGTGATGATGAGACCTTAGAACAAATTCAAAAACAGGTTTATAAGATTGTAGATGTAGTAAAGGTGAAGATATTTCCAAAAGAAGGTGTTATAAGAAGAGAAATGATGCTTATAAAGATTAAATCAAACAATGAAACAAGATCCCAGATTTTACAAATAGTAGACATTTATAGAGGTAAAGTTCTAGATAGTTCTCCAACATCCCTAACTGTAGAACTTACTGGGACTGTAGAAAAATTAAAAGGTTTTATGGATATGATGGAAAAGTATGGAATACTGGAAATTGCTAAGACTGGAATACTCGCCATGAGTAGAGGAGAAAAACTTTAAAAATCAAATAAAAAAGGAGAGATTATAATGGCAAAAATGTATTACCGAGAGGATTGTAAAGTTGAGAATATAAAGGCAAAGAAGGTAGCAGTGATAGGTTATGGTAGTCAAGGTCATGCACATGCTTTAAACCTTAAAGAATCAGGGGTAGATGTAATGGTTGGTCTTTATGAAGGAAGTCCTTCTTGGAAAAAAGCCCAAGAGGCTGGATTGGATGTAAAGGTAGCAAAAGAAGCAGCGGCATGGGCAGATGTTATAATGGTCCTGGTAAATGATGAAAAACAAGTTAAGCTATATGAAGAATCCATAAAAGAAAATCTAACTAAAGGAAAATACTTAGCCTTTGCTCATGGATTTAACATACATTATGGACAAATAATTCCTCCCGAAGATGTAAATGTATTTATGATTGCACCAAAGGGACCAGGACATACTGTGAGAAGTCAGTTTGAGGAAGGCAAAGGTGTGCCCTGTTTAGTGGCAGTACATCAAGATGTAACTGGAGATACTGAGGATGTAGCACTTGGATACGCTGCTGGACTTGGTGGTTCTCGAGCAGGAGTACTAGCTACTACATTTAAAGAAGAAACAGAAACAGATTTATTTGGTGAACAAACAATACTTTGTGGCGGAATCACTGAATTAATGAAAGCGGGATTTGAAGTGCTTGTTGAAGCGGGATATGATCCAGAAAGTGCTTATTTTGAATGTGTACATGAAATGAAACTTATAGTGGATATGATTAATCAAGGTGGATTAAGCTACATGAGATATTCTGTAAGTGATACAGCAGAATATGGAGACTATAAAGTAGGAAAGAGAATTATTACCGAAGATACCAGAAACGAAATGAGAAAAGTTCTTGCAGAAATTCAAGATGGAAGCTTTGCTAGAGAGTGGATATTAGAAAATCAAGCAAATAGACCATACTTTAATGCTAACAAAAAAATAGAAAGAGAACATCCTGTAGAAATCGTTGGTGCCAAACTCAGAAAGATGATGAGCTGGCTAAAAAAATAATCTTTGGTTTAAGGAGAAGTGTGTTTATGAAAAGTTCAATTGTAAAGATGGGGGTTGAAAAAGCACCCCATAGATCTCTTATGAAAGCCTTAGGACTTATAGATGAGGAGATAGAGAAACCTCTAGTAGGGGTTGTAAATACTTTTAATGAGATAGTTCCGGGGCACAAACACCTTAGAGAAGTATCAGATGCCGTAAAAACAGGTATTAGAATTGCAGGGGGAACTCCCTTAGAGTTTCCCTCCATTGCAGTTTGCGACGGTATAGCTATGAATCACCAGGGAATGAAATATTCCTTAGTTAGTAGAGAGCTTATTGCAGATACAGTTGAAGTAATGACACTTGCTCATGGATTAGACGGGCTTGTAATGATACCAAATTGTGACAAGGTAGTGCCTGCTATGCTTATGGTGGCCGCAAGACTGGATATCCCCGCTATCATAGTAAGTGGTGGCGCAATGCTCAGCGGAAAACATAAGGGGCAAAATATAAATCTGAGTACCATGTTTGAAGCTGTAGGGAAAGTAAATACAGGTTCTCTATCTAAGGATGAATTGGATCAGATGGAAAATAGCGCTTGCCCAAGCTGTGGTTCATGTTCCGGTATGTTTACTGCAAACTCTATGAATTGTATGACAGAAGCCCTTGGAATGGCACTTCCCGGAAATGGGACCATACCAGCAGTATATTCTGAAAGAATGCGACTTGCAAAGTATACAGGGATCCAGATAATGGAGCTTATAAAAAAGGAAGTCACACCAAGTATGATACTTACAAATGATGCGTTTCATAATGCTTTAGTAGCAGATATGGCACTAGGATGTTCTACAAATACTGTACTCCATCTATCGGCTATAGCTTACGAAGCAGGAATTAAGATAGATTTAGATAGAATAAACCAGATAAGCGGAAAGACGCCAAATCTTTGTAAACTCAGTCCTGCTGGACCATATCATATACAAGATCTATATGAAGCTGGTGGAATGATGGCACTTATGAATGAATTAAGTAAAAAAAATCTACTAAAACTAGATACTCTTACCGTTATGAATCAAACATTGGGAGAGATCATAAAGACAAATAAAGTTCTAGATCATAAAATCATAGCACCTATCGAAAAACCTTATAGTGAAACTGGAGGCATTGCAGTACTTTGGGGAAACTTAGCTCCCCATGGAGCAGTAGTTAAAAGATCTGCCGTTAGCGAGGAAATGTTAACCCATAAGGGACCAGCTAGAGTGTTTGACAGCGAAGAGGAAGTAGTAGATGCCATAATGAATAGAAACATACAAAAAGGAGAAGTATTGGTTATAAGATATGAAGGACCAAAAGGTGGACCGGGAATGAGAGAAATGCTAACTCCTACCTCAGCATTAGCCGGAATAGGTCTAGATAAAGATGTAGCGCTTATAACAGATGGTAGGTTTTCGGGAGCTACCAGAGGGGCTTCCATAGGTCATATATCTCCAGAGGCAGCTGTTGGTGGACCAATAGCCTTAGTTGAAGATGGGGATATAATAGAAATAGATATGAATTCTGGTAAGTTGCAATTAAATGTAGATGAAAAAACTTTAAATGAGAGAAAGAAGAATTTTAAACCAAAACAATCCAATGCAAAGGGATATCTTTATAAATATCAAAAGATTGTAACATCAGCTTCTACTGGAGCAATATGTAAACCATAATATATAAAAAAAGTAGCAAAGCTACTTCCACTGGATGAAGCAACTAAGCGATCAGCGAAATTTAGCAAGCTAAATTGGCTGCCTGCTTATAGGGAAACCTAGTTTCCCTTTGGCGATGGCAAAAACGGCCATCTGAGCACCCTTCTTAATACGGCAGGGGATCTTCCCCTACAACCCCTTTTTTTATATTATAAGAAAGTAGAACTTCCTTATAATATAAAAATAACGGGGGGCATATCTTAATGATATGACCCCGTTCATTTTTAAGCTATGCAGGATTACTTTCCTCTTAATATTTTAATGGCATTTTTAAGCTTAATAGGATTCCCATACATAAGGGTTCCCATTCGATAGATCATGGAAGCAAAAACTCCAATTAATATTGTAGATAGCACTAATATTACTAAAGATATAACTATCTCGATAGTTGATACAGTACCCATGGATACTCTTACAAACATTGCCATAAAGGAACTAAGAGGAACGAAGGAAGCAATCTTTAATAATAACCCCTCTGTATTTTGCATTCCAAGCACTGCAATCATAAACACTGCTACAAATATTATGGTAATTGGAGTAGCACTAGAGCTCACATCCTCAGTCCTTGATACTAAAGCCCCAAGTGCCCCGAATATAAAGGAAAAAAAGATATATCCCAAAATTCCAAATATTGAGAAGGTTAATAATACATTTCCGGGAATATTAAATATGTAATCTAGCTTATTATCCCAAGCTGTAGCATTTAAATTATATGTGAGCATACCTACACCAATAATTAGCGTCATTTGTACGAATCCAGCTAAAGCTCCACCTAGCACCTTACCAAAAATTAGATTCTTACTATCAGTACTGGTAACTAAAACCTCCATGGCTCTATTGCTTTTTTCACTAGCTACGGATGTAGCAACCAATTGTCCATAAACAATTATAATAAAATAAAGGGCAAACACTAAAATATAGGTATAAAGATAGTTTGCCGCACTGTCTTTGCCTAAAATCTTTGTCTCTGATTCTAATTGAACATTTACCAAATCCTCTACTTCACTATAGGCAATTCCCCTATCTTCAAATCCCTTTATCCTAGAAACTTTGGTTAATGCATCTTCAAACATATATCTATTTGAATCCATCATTTCATTATTTTCAACAATATATTGATATTTCCATGGAGATTCTATAATATAGCCTGCAGCTATTTCTCCAGAACTTATACTGTCTTCCATATCTTCTTCATTTTTATATTCATTTAATTCACCTAAAACAAAATTTTCTTTAAGCGCTTCTATATTAGATAAAGAACCATCCTTATTTATAAATCCGAATTCCATACCCTCTCCTTCAACTTCAACACCTGTATCTTCTACATCAGATGAAGAAAAAGCATCCATTATGGTGGGTACAGATAATCCAATAATTAAAAGCATACAAATAATTATAGAAGATATAATAAATGCTCTATTCTTTAATAGATTCAAAAATTCAAAACGCAATACAATAAAAAAATCCTTCACTAGTTTTCACCTACCTTTTTAACAAAAATATCTTCTAAGGTTGGCTCATAAATTGAAAATTTATAAATATCTAGATTCAAATCTGCAACTGCCTTAAATAAATCATTCTTTGTATAATTAGATAGTAATTCAATTATAATAAAATCTTTCTTTACTTCTACAACCTTAGCAATATTGTATAGCTTATATTTAAAAATCTCCTCAAGTTCTTTAGGAGGCATATTGACCTCACTTATAGTTAATCTATTCTTCCCATAATGGCCTTTTATCTCCTTTAAATTTCCCGTTAGAACTATCTTGCCCTTATCAATTAATGCTATTTCCTCACAAAATTCCTCAACATAGTTCATTTGATGGCTAGAAAAAATTAGTAATTTATTATCCTTGATAAATTCTCTAATTATATCCTTTAGAATTTGAGAATTTACAGGATCTAATCCACTAAAGGGTTCATCTAAAATTATAATCTCAGGATTACAAATAAAGGTTTCAGCCAATTGTACCTTCTGTTGATTTCCCTTGGATAATGTTTCTAGTTTTTTGTTTTTATATTGATCTACCCCTAATCTTTTTAACCAATGTAATGCATTTTCCCTTGCAACCCTACTATTTAAACCTCTAAGTTGACCCAAATACACTAATTGCTCCAATACCTTTTTCTTTGGATATAAACCCCTTTCCTCTGGTAAATAACCTATTTGATAATCTCTTGCACTAAATCTTCTTCCGTCCTTTAATACCTCACCCCTATCAGCTCCAAATAAATCCATTAGAATTCTTATAGTAGTGGTTTTACCCGCGCCATTTCTTCCTAACAATCCAAGGGCTTTTCCACTTTCTATCTTAAATGAAATTCCATGTAAAACCTCTGTACCGGAAAAACTTTTGTAAAGATTCCTTACTTCAAGTAACATATTTGCCTCCTTTATAAAACCATTCTACCACGACTATACTATAATATTTCTTTTTATTAAAGACTTATTTAAGAATATGTAAAGTTCTTGTAAATTTTTCCTATAAATGTAGTTTTATATAGGAAGTTTTAAAACCCTTTTGCCTATAAACTAAAACCACCATTAGACTTAAAGTTTAACGGTGGTTTTTTCATCCCTAAAGTTCCTCTATTTCTACAACTTCATACCCTACTTCTTCAATAGCATCTATAATCTCTTGGTCGCTTACATTTTCAGCTTCTATAGTTGCCTGTTTTTCATCTAAACGAACCTCTACCTCATCTACTCCATCTAAATCCTTTAATGCTACTGTAACATGTCGTACACAATGTTCACAGCTCATACCATCAATTAATATTCTCTTTTTCATTAAATCATTCCTTTCTTTATATTTTAAGAAATTGAGCATACAATGCCTTCCCTATAACTATCAGCGTAAAATGTTTCATAAAGCGACGACTTAATGTACTTCTTTCGGAACGACGAGGGCGTCGATCCCTACGATTATGAAGAAATTTTACATTTAATCTTTTATAGTGGTTTAAAGCCCTTTAATCTTAAGGCGTTAGTAACAACAGAAACAGAGCTTAAACTCATTGCAGCACCTGCTATCATTGGATTTAATAGAGGTCCTCCAAAAATATGAAGTACTCCCATAGCTATTGGAATTCCTAATGTATTATATCCAAATGCCCAAAATAAATTTTGCTTAATATTTCTTATGGTGCTTTTACTTAATTGTATTGCCGTAACAACATCCATCAGATCGCTTCTCATAAGAACTATCTCTGCCGATTCCATTGCAACATCTGTTCCTGAACCTATGGCTATACCTATTTCTGCTTGTACTAAGGCTGGTGCATCATTTATACCATCACCAACCATCGCTACTATCCTACCCTCTTCTTGAAGTTTTTTAACCTCACTTGCCTTATCTTGAGGTAAAACCTCTGCTAAGGTCCTATCAATTCCCACTTGTTTAGCAATCGCCATAGCTGTTCTTTTATTATCTCCTGTTATCATTGCCACTTCTAATCCCATGCTATGAAGTTTTTCTATAGCTTTTTTACTATTTTCTTTTACTGTATCTGCAACTGCAATAATACCCTCTAAGTTTTTGTCTATGGCTATATACATAGGAGTCTTTCCTTCTCCGGCTAGCCTATTGGATTCTTCTTCTAAATCCTCCAGTGAAATATTACTATCTACCATAAGCTTTCTATTTCCCATAAGAACATTCTTACCATCTATCTTAACCTCGATCCCATGACCAGGTATGGCATTAAAATAATCTACTTTTTTAAGCTCTATGGATTTTTCTTCTGCTTCCTTTACAATGGCTTCACCCAAGGGATGTTCGGAGCCCTTTTCAGCAGATGCTGCCAATTGTAATAAATCATTTTCTTTAATTCCTTTTACTACGATATCTGTTACCACTGGTTTGCCCTCTGTTATAGTTCCGGTTTTATCAAAAACAATTGTTTGGATCTTATGTGCCGTTTCTAATGCTCCACCACTTTTTATCAACACCCCATATTCAGCGCCCTTGCCAGTTCCAACCATTATAGCTGTAGGGGTAGCCAATCCTAATGCACAGGGACAGGCAATTACTAAAACTGAAATAAATATGGTAAGGGCAAACACCCCTGTTTCTCCTGCTATAAACCAAGCTGTTCCAGAAATAATTGCTAAGGCTATGACTATCGGAACAAAGTAACCAGAAATAATATCTGCAAGTTTGGCAATAGGTGCTTTAGAACCCTGTGCATCTTCTACTAATTTTATAATCTGGGATAACACAGTATCCTTCCCTACCTTAGTGGCCCTATAACGAATAGTACCGTTTTTATTTATGCTTGCTCCAATAATCTTATCCCCTATGTTTTTCTCTATAGGAATACTTTCTCCCGTTAACATAGACTCATCCACCGATGTAACACCCTCAACTACCTCACCATCAACTGGCATCTTCTCTCCGGGTTTTACTAGTATTACATCCCCTACCTCTACCTCATCAATGGAAATTTCAACTTCAGCTCCATCTCTTATAATAATAGCTGTTTTAGGTGCAAGACCAATAAGTTTCTTTATGGCTTCAGAGGTTTTTCCTTTAGATACCGCCTCTAGATATTTACCAAGGGTTATTAATGTAATAATCACTGCAGCAGATTCAAAATACAGGTCATGGGCGTAATGATGTTGACCTTGAAGTATTTTTACTACAGCAAATACCCCATAAATAAACGCTGCTGAAGTACCTATTGCTATAAGAGAATCCATATTAGGACTTCCTTTAAATAATGTCCTAAATCCAATGGTGAAAAAACTATATCCAAAAACCATAACTGGCAAAGTTAAAATTAATTGTGCTATTGCGAAAATTTCTGAATTTACCTCTGGTGTAATAAATTCTGGAAGGGGCAGTCCTACCATATGTCCCATAGCTATATAAAGTAAAGGTATAGTAAATACAGCAGAAATGAAAAACCTTCTCCATAATGCTTTTATTTCACTTTCTTTTTTTTCTTTATCTGAATCTACTGATATTTCTTCCTCCTTTGCCTTATACCCGGCTTTTTCTATTGCCCTCTTAATATCAGATATCCTTACCTTAGAATTATCAAAGCTTATATTTAATTTTTCTGTAGCAAGATTTACATTAGATTCTAATACTCCGTCTAACTTTCTAGTAACTCTTTCCACTGCTGCTGAGCAAGAAGCACAGGTCATACCCTCTATTAGTAGAGTTCTGTCTACTGTATCAGAAAGCGCTTTATATCCTGCTTTTTCCACCGCTGCTCTAATGTCTTCTTCTGATACCTTGTTATCATCATAATCTATATTTAACTTTTCAGTTGCAAGATTTACATTAGATTCTACAACCCCATCTAACTTTTTAGTAACTCTTTCCACCGCTGCCGAACAAGAGGCACAGGTCATTCCCTCAATCTTTAGTGTTTTTTTAGTCATGTTTTTCCCTCCCTTTTAGTACACTTCTTAATTACTTACCCATCAACTTTGATAATATATCAATAACCTCATTGATTTTTTCTTCTCCATTGTCATTTTTATAAGCTTCTAAAACACAATGATTCATATGCTGTTTTAAAATTAATAAATTAGCCTTTTTCAATAATGATTGTGCAGCCATTATCTGATTAGATATATCAACACAATAGCGCTCTTCTTCCAGCATTCTAATAGTAGCTTCAATTTGGCCTTTTGATATTTTTAAAGTTTTTAAAGCTTCTTTTTGTTCAACATTCATTTCGACACCCCCTACCCCCCGTATGGGGGTCTATAGTTATATACTAATACTATATACTAAATATGTCAATAATTAATCCAGAAAGTTTTCTTTTATTATCTCCAAAATCCTTATATAAATGAAAAAATCTTATTTATACAATCTTTCTAAAAATGTACTAGCAATAACTATAATTTTTGTTTTAATGCTTTAATAAGGGGAAAAATAATAATATAGACAATTAATGGAGGAAATCAAACTATGGAATGGAATAATGTTTTATTTGCCTTTGGACTTACACTATTTGCCGGATTATCTACAGGAATAGGAAGTGCATTAGCATTTTACACCAAACAGACTAATAAAAAGTTTCTATCTGCAGCTTTAGGATTTTCAGCCGGTGTTATGATCTATGTATCAATGGTTGAAATTTTTGTAAAGGCAAGACAATCCTTAGAATCCGTATATGGGGCAACCCTGGGTTATTGGTATACTACTATTGCCTTTTTTGTAGGAATAGGAATAATGGCATTAATAGATAAGTTGGTTCCTGATGCAGAGAACCCTCATGAAATGAGAGATGTAAAGGAAATGAAAGAAGGAGAAACAGATGACCCTAATTTATTGAGAATGGGCATGTTCTCAGCACTGGCTATAGCAATACACAACTTCCCCGAAGGCTTGGCAACCTTTGTCAGTGCTATGCAGGATCCAACCTTAGGAATTAGTATAGCAATAGCTATTGCTATACACAATATCCCAGAAGGAATTGCTGTATCTGTGCCTATTTATTTCGCTACTGGTGATAGAAAGAAGGCATTTAAATATTCCTTCCTATCTGGATTATCAGAACCTGTAGGCGCAATAGTAGGATTTTTTCTCCTAAAAAGCATCTTTAGTGAGGCAATGTTTGGCGTAATATTTGCTGGTGTAGCTGGAATAATGGTATATATTTCTCTTGATGAGTTACTACCCACAGCTCAAAAATATGGAGAGCATCATATTTCTATTTATGGACTTATTGCAGGAATGATGCTAATGGCATTAAGCTTGTTATTGTTTGCATAAAAAAAAGGAAGCAAAAGAGAAGCAAAAGGGACGGTTCTTTTTGCTTCTTTTTTATTTCATTTTAAGAATGGTGATACATTGAACCCCTTATACACATGTAAAATACCAACATCCAACATATCTATTGCTTATATGAAAAAAAGGTGTCGTAAAACCCGGGCAAACAGAGTCGTTTGCCCCTACCCACGAGATAGATTGTAGGGGTGGACGACCCTGTCCATCCGATGGTAAATCAGAGAGACGCTTTGGGATAAAATATTTCATAAAGCGACGACTTAATGGACTTATTTTTATCATTATGTGTTTGTCTTAAAAAATAAGTCCATTTGCTGAGGAGCATATGAAGATATTTTATCTCCCCACTGTAAATTTAATGGCGTATATATCTACTGATTTACACATCCTTGGATGGGATGTTAAAATGCAGTAGTAACCGTCCCCACTGCATTACCTTATTCCCAATCAGTATGAAAAACACCTACTTTATCAATCCTACTATAGGTATGGGCTCCAAAGAAATCTCTTTGGGCTTGAATTAAATTTGCTGGAAGATTTTCACTAGTCATACTGAAGAAGTAATCTAATGCACTATTATGAACAAGAGTAGGAATATAAAATTCCTTTGCAATATTGATTACCTCTTTAGTAGAGTCTATTTTACTCTCTATAAATTCCATAGATTTTTTATTGTTTAACATATTGGCATCTTCACTACTATCAATTATAATTTCCCTAAAGAAATCCAACATCCTTGCTCTTATAATGCATCCACCCCTCCATACCCTTAGAACTTCAGATAGATTAATCTCATAATTATATATCTTTGAAGCTTCATCTATTAACCATAAGCCTTGAGAAAACAGCATAAAGTTGGTTAAAAGCAATGAGTTTTCTAAATCATTTATTAGCTTTTCTTTGTTAAGGGAAGTATTCGGATAATCATTAGCAAATTTTCTTGATAGATATATTCTCTCTTCCTTAAAAAAAGATAATACTCTCCCCTCTACAGCAGCACTTAGGGATGGAGTAGGAATTCCAAGGTCAAAGGATGTTTGAGCAGTCCATTTTCCTGTGCCCTTCTGACCTGCCTTATCAAGTATTTTCTCTATAGTAAGATCACCAATTTCATTATCTCTGTGTCTCATAATTTTATAGGATATTTCTAAAAGATAGGAATCCAATTCCCCATCATTCCATTTCTCAAAGATATCTCCTATTTCCTCTCCAGAAAGTCTTAATACTTTTTTAAATATATCATAAACCTCAGCAATAGCCTGCATCATTCCGTATTCTATCCCATTGTGTAGCATCTTTACAAAATGTCCTGCAGAATAATCCCCTATATAGGTACAACAAGGACCTGATTCAGTTTGAGCAGCTATCTTTAAAAGAATATCTTCAACTAAGTTATAGGCTTCCTTAGAGCCTCCTGGCATTAGGGAAGGGCCCTCCAGGGCACCGGCTTCTCCACCTGAAATCCCTACTCCTAAATAAAGCAACCCTCTTTCATTTAATTTTTCAATCCTTCTATCTGTGTCTTTATAGTATGTATTGCCTCCATCCATTATTAGATCACCTTTATGTAATAATGGAATCAATTGGTTAATCATATTGTCTACGGGTTCTCCTGCCTTAATCATCAACATAATTTTTCTAGGCTTTTTTAATGATTGTACAAAGGATTCAAGATCATAATATCCCAAAATTTCCTGATCACTCACTTCATTATCTATAAATTCCTTTGTCTTTTTTGTAGTTTTATTATATACAGAAATGCTAACCCCTTTATTTCCTATATTTAAAGCAAGACTTTTACCCATAACACCTAAACCAATCAGTCCAATTTCATTCATTAACCTTACCTCCTACATATTATCTTGTATTTCCCTTAAAAATCCTATTAATTTATTATACCCTATATAGGAAAACACAACCCCCATGTTATAAATCACTTTATCCAAATTCCCAGCACGAAAAATGTTGATATCAGTATCCCAATTAAAAGAAGAAAAAATTTAAAATACTCCCTATATAGTTCTTGTAATGAAACCTTCATATATTCACAGGTGAAAAGTTGACAAAGATGTAGTGGCGAGAAAAAATAACCTACAAAACCCCAGGCAAATGTCATATGACAGTATAAAAGAAGTCGGTTTTCCGATATTGGTAATGTTATAAGAAGGGGTAAAACAACTCCTAATGCAGTGGGTTGAAATCCTGTAGTTAATCCAAAGAAAAAAGAAGATCCTATTATACCAAGCAAAATGGTATTTGGATTGTTGAATATAAAGTTAAATAATTCAGTTAATGAATTAAGTTGACCGATTATTCCTTGAATTAAATATACTCCAATAAGAGAATACAATACATTTATATTTATTGCCCTAAATGCATCCCTAAGAAATGTTTTTATAGGATTGAGTAAATACACAATTAATAAATTAGCAAGCATACCTATGTAAAATGGTACATTAAAAATAACATATAATAGGATACTAGTATAAATTGGTGATGTATATTTTAATAGATTTACTAGATTTACCATTTTATTAGTAGAAGGGGATTCCTTTTCATGTTTTACCTGCTTAATATATAAATTATAACCTGCTATAACATATAAAGTTACAAAGATAGAATTCAAACCTATCAACTTAAAAATAGAAATCTGAGGAGCTAGGGATGCTACTAGAAGATACCCAGTAGCATATGGCATAATATGCATTGCTATATGTCGAAAAACGAGGTTAATAATTGCTCGATTCGTTCTAGGCAAACCACTTTCTTCTCCTAATTTATCTGCGAAGGGTGCGGATATAATTGCACCTCCAGGTACAGATAAAAAACCAACTAATGCAGGAATAAACATCAATTTTACTCGATTATTTGGCACAAGCTTAGTTAGATACTCTATAACCTTTTCTAAAATATTATATTTTCTAAGCAGTGTTCCTAAAACACTAACTTCTATAATAATAATAAACTGCTGTAGCTTTTTAATATTTATAAATGTATTTTGTAAAACTCCCAACAATCCTGATAACCCTATTCCACTAAAAATGCCCATAAGGAGGGCAGATATACAAATAGATATTCCTATAGGTATTCTTTTTTTATTTAAAATTGAAATAATTAGAAACGAAAAAATTACAGCTAATAATTCCTGCATCATATCCCCCCATTTTTAAGCAATAATAACTCATTCCCTTCCATTCTAATATATTTTTTAAAATTTGTCATGAAAAAAACCAACCCGCAGGTTGGCTAATTATTATATCTTTTCTACCCTAATTCCAGTGGAGTGGTCATTAAGATTTTGTTGTTCAAGATTTGAGTCCTCCACCTTTTCAATGCTAACAGCTAAGGTTTCTTGCTTAATATATTCATCATATTTTTCTATGGCTTGGGTGATTTCTTCATCCCCATTATAATAAATATTAATATTATCCATTACTTCAAAGTTCTCATTTTTACGCATTTGCTGTACCTTAGAAACAAATTCCCTAGCAAATCCTTCTTCCACCAATTCTTGGGTTAAGGTAGTATCTAAAATTACAAATAGATTGTTCTCCATTTGAACCATAAACCCTTCCTTAGCAGAAATATTAATAAGAACATAATCCTTTTTAATTTCTACTTCTTCTCCATCTAAGTTAAGATAAAGGTTCTCTCCAGCCTCTAACTTAGGAACTACCTCCGAAGCATCTAGCTGACTTAATGCCTTACCAAGGGATTTAATCTTTGGCCCCAAAATAGAACCTGCCACCTTGAAATTAGGCTTTAAGGAATAATCCATAAATTTACTTAGATCTTTCTCAAAAACAACTTCCTTTAGGTTAAGTTCTTCCTTAATTAGTGGTACTAAATCTGAAATAAGATCTTCATATTTACCATCTATTAATACCTTTTGAATAGGCTGTCTAACCTTTATCTGTTCTTGAGCCCTTGCTGCTCTACCTAAACCTACAAGATCCCTCACAAGATCCATTCTTTCTTCTACCTTTTCATCAATAAGCTTATCATTATATACAGGGTAGTCTGCAGTATGCACTGATAATTTATCAGTTAAATTCTTATAAATTTCCTCTGATATATATGGTGCAAAGGGTGCAATAAGTCTAGAAATACCCTCTAATACCTCATAGGTAGTATTGTAAACAGCTTTTTTATCATCGGTCAAGTCACTTGCCCAGAAACGACGACGATTCCTTCTAATGTACCAATTGGATAAATCTTCATTAATAAAATGCTGGATTTTTCTTACTGTTCTATTTAAGTCAAAAATAGCTAGTTCTGCATCCACTTCTTTTACTAAATTATTGTACTTTGATAAAATCCATCTATCAATCTCAGGTCGTTTATTGTATTCCACAAAGAAATCCCTAGGATCTACCTCATCTGTATTGGCATAAAGTACAAAGAATGTATATACATTTCTTAGGGTTCCAAAGAACTTACTTTGTACCTCCTTAAGTCCTTCTATATCAAATCGAGTGGGTGTCCATACTGGAGATACATATAATAAATACCATCTTAGGGCATCCGCTCCATACTTATCAAATAATTCAAAGGGATCTACTGTATTCCCCTTGGATTTAGACATTTTTTGTCCATCTTTATCTAGTATCAAATCATTTACCAATACCTGCTTATAGGGTGAAACACCCATTACAAAGGTAGAGATAGCCATTAGGGAGTAGAACCATCCTCTAGTCTGATCTATACCTTCACAAATATAATCTGCAGGGAATTGCTCTTCAAAAATTTCTTTGTTTTCAAAGGGATAATGATGCTGTGCAAAGGGCATTGATCCACTGTCAAACCAACAGTCAATTACTTCCTTTACCCTAGTCATAGTTCCATTACATTTATCGCACTTAATGTGTACATTATCAACATGTGGGCGGTGCAACTCAATACTCTCATCAATATCCTCAATAGCTCTATCTACTAATTCCTTCCTAGAACCAATGGAGGATAATTCTCCACATTCATCGCATCTCCATATATTTAACGGGGTTCCCCAATAACGGGTTCTGGAAACTGCCCAGTCATTAACATTTTCTAACCAATTTCCAAAGCGTTTTTCTCCTACATAATCTGGATACCAATCTACAGAATTATTATTTTCAACAAGCTTATCCTTTAATCTGGTCATTTCAATATACCAGCTTGGCTTTGCATAATATAATAGTGGCGTTGAACATCTCCAGCAGTGGGGATAGTTATGAGCCATTTTTTCCTTTTTAAACAACTTCCCTTCACTATGCAGCCATTTAATAATGGCTACATCGGCATCCATAACAAATTGTCCCTTCCAAGGAGTAGTAATATATTTACCCTCTTCATTAACTGGTTGTAATACAGGTAGGTCATACTTTCTTCCAACTTGATAATCATCTTCCCCAAAGGCAGGAGCAATATGCACAATACCAGTTCCATCCTCTGTTGTAACAAAGTCTGCTAGAGTTACAAAGAAAGCCTTCTTATCTGGTTGTACAAAGGGCATTAATTGTTCATATTCCACATGTTCTAAATCTACGCCCTTAAGTTCCTCTATAATCTCATATCCTTCTCCCAGCACCTTGTCAGCTAAAGCCTTTGCTAAAATAAATACATTCCCCTGACTTTTTACCTTTACATAGGTTACCTCAGGGTGAACACATAGTGCAACATTTGCAGCTAAAGTCCAAGGTGTTGTTGTCCAAACTAAAAAGTATTCATCCATGTCTTTGCGCTTAAAAGCCGATATTACTGTATTTGATTTTATTTCTTTATATCCCTGGGCTACTTCATGGGAAGCTAAACCAGTTCCACACCTAGGACAATAGGGAAGAATCTTATGCCCTTCATAGATATAACCTTCCTTATTAAACTTATCTAGTATCCACCAAATACTTTCTATATAGTTATTATCTAAGGTGATATATGGATTATCCATATCTACAAAATAAGCCATTCGCTCTGTCATTTCTCTCCATTGTCTTTCATAGGAGAAAACCGATTCTCTACACTTTTCATTAAATTCCGCTATCCCATATTCTTCAATTTCCTGTTTATTGGATAGATTTAATTGCTTTTCCACCTCAATTTCAACTGGCAGACCATGGGTATCCCAACCTGCCTTCCTTTTTACCTGATATCCCTGCATCGCCCTATGCTTACATACAGTATCCTTTAAAGTACGGGCAATAACATGGTGAATACCTGGTTTCCCATTGGCTGTTGGAGGACCTTCATAGAATACAAAGGGTTCTTTCCCCTCGCGATTCTCAATGGTCTTATTTAAGATGTCTACTTCCTTCCAAAAATCAGAAATTTCTTTTTCATTATGGGCAATGGGTTTATTAGATAACTCTTTAAATTTTGCCATTTTTCATTCAACCCTTTCTATTCTTCATACGAAGCGTGCATAAACACACGCACTTGTGAAGTAGTAAAGTTAATATATATCAAAACTACCCGCTTAGCGGGTAGTTTGTTCAGCCCTATAAGGGCATGTTACA
>CAZHJK010000020.1:0-50406 GCA_964533275.1 uncultured Eubacteriaceae bacterium
TGTTCTGAACTCTTATGCATCCCGCCGTCCGTATGCGCACTAGGACTTTGAGATTGATATATTTAGAGGTTGTCCCTCTATATGAATAATTGTAATCAACCTACAATAGTAAGTAAATTTCTGTATTTATCGCTTACTATTTTCGAAATATCTGTATATGAGATTATTGTTTTAGTTACAAAAATAGTGTATTATTTATTTGTAATTATGTTTTTAATTACTTAGACTGTTGATTTTTAAGCTGTTTCATTAAAGAAAGGAGAAATATTTATGTCGGAGATAGAAAATATTGCATTAGAAAACGAGAATTTTTTTAATTTAGGGAATGATTATTTTTCTCTGAAAGGATATAGGTGTTTTACCGGTGTTGATGTTGTTAACCTTACTCCTGGTGAAATGAGACAAACTTTAAAAATACAGGCAGATAAGCAAAATGAATTGCATTATGCCTTCAGTGGTTCAAATGGGCTCTGTCGCACTACACCTATGGGGTCAGTTCGTAAAGAAAATTTATTAAGTGAGCTGATATCTTTACCAAATGATATAGATAGTTTAAGATGCTTTTTTGAGGAAAATGGATTTCTGTTCCCAATAAGCGAGACCGAATACGAAGAAATTGATATCTATTCTTTAACAGAAATTGTCAACCACATCAAAGCCACTGTTCTTCTAATGAGTGAAATTGAAGAGCCGCAACGAAATTATGAAAAAATTCTATATTTGACTCTTTATCTTCTTCTTTCAGAACAAGTCAGCATTAAGCTAAGTTCGATGAATAAGGCTTATTCAACTTGTCATCACGGATTTATTAAGATATTAGAAAAAGCCTCCTCTGTACCAGCAATTGATGGCACCAAAGAAGGCTTTGAAAGTGATACATATTTAATTAAGGATTTAGTGTATAAATCTAACTATGCACTGAACATTGAAGAGTACCAGGATATAATATCTGGGAGTTCTCTAACTCACAATTATCCTGGGATGAGCGACCTTCGATATAAGGATATTGTTTATCTTTATCGCAATGCACCAAATGAAACACCTGCTGCACGAATCACCATCGATTTCCTTTTTCATCTTATGAAGAAAATTGGTATAGTAAATAAAGTATCTTTTGAAAATGGCATTGAGTTTTATGATAAACCAGCGTTAGAGAAATTTGATGATAATTTAAAGCAAGCTCTAATAACTGTTGCAAAAATTGTTTTGAATGAGGAAATTAATTCTAATCTTTCTGGGATTGTACCTCGTTTTATAGCAAGTAAAATGGAGCCATCATGGAAAGCATCAAACCTACTCTCAGCGATGTATTTTTCAATTTTCTATATGAGACCTGGTTCCGAAATATACCGGGAATGCGCTAATCCAGCTTGCAACAATCACTTTTTAGTTAAGACTTCTAATGGGCGTAAAAGGTACTGTTGTCCTAGTTGCAGAAATGCAACAGCACAACGCAACCACCGAAAAAAAATAAAGAAAATGTCCGTAAAATAAAAAATCACCGCTACTACTCATGGGTTAGGTCAGTGCCTATTATGGTAGCGGTGATTTTATTTTTTTTGTTATAAGTCTTCCAATCATTCCAGTTCTTTACGATATTACATTATTAATTGCAAAATAATTAGCTCACAGATTCACTAGTACTCAATTCAGTGGGCAAATGACCCCCATTTTCAACTAGAGCATTCTCTATTGATTCAGCTAAAGACATAATTTTTCTTAAGTGATTTCCGGTATAATGATGCATCAAGTAATTAATATCAACTAAAATTCCTTGAACGTGTTCGTAAGTATTGTATTGACCTTTCCACTCACCAGTACTCTCTCCGCAGTTCTCAAATATGCCGGATAAATCAAAAATATTATCTCGTGAATTATATGGCATCAAAAACGCATTATAAACCGTAGGATTATTACCATTTTCATCTTTAAATTTATCATTGGTACTAATATACTCACCATACGTTATCTGCTTGTGAATGGATCTACCTTCTGGCAAATGAAGTGGCTCGCCTGTTATTCCATATCTATAGTACTTTGCATCTAAAACAAAAATCTTGTTATTGTGAACCATGATTGTATCTGGTCTAAGAGCTTCGAATGCTCTTGTCTTACCCTTTTTAAGATGCCATGTTGCCTTTGGAAAATAAGCATCTTTATTACGAACCCCGAATACCCTATCTATGAGCTTTTCCCATACATATTCAAAACTATCTGTACCAAAATAGAATTGGCGTTTATTCGTCTCTTCATCGATATATTTGAGCATTGCAATCATAGATGCAAAAAGACGTTTATCCTTATCGTTATTCGTTTTACCTAACTTATCATTTAATTCAATAAGAAAACGCTTTATGTCAACTGGAAAATCTGGCTTTGGTGGAAGATTCGGAGTGAACAACCACCCTAATTTTTGAAAACTTTCATATACACAATACTTATGAATTTGTGTAATCAAATTACGATCATTAGGTGTTGAATCTCTTACAGTCTGTTTCAAGTAAATAGGGGAATTATTGGCTTGTAACAAAGGTTTTTGCTGACGAATTGTTTTTGCCCAGTCAGTGTTGCCACGGTCACTAGTCTTATAGATAGGTTCTTTTTCTGTATAATAAGAACGCTGCTCCAGATAGTAATTTATCACTTCCATATATGCATTAACAGGAAAGTCAACTGATTGAGGAGCCTCAAACTTCTTCATATGTAAAACTCTATCTTTTCTAGCCGTGAATTCTGAAAGTACGGATATCAAATGCAAAATATCCCTTCTTCGCTCATGCTCTGTATCTGGTAATTGATAACCAATAGGAAAATAGACCATCGCATTTTCAGAATCAGCCTTAATCCCCACAAATCGATCGCCTTCTTCATTTGTATTAACATGGCACTTGCTCTTTAGCAATTCAGCGCTAATTTCCATAGATTATCACCACCTTACTCAACAGTATTATTACTTACATCCTGAGCTAGAAAAGCATCAATTACCTCTTCTTTAAAAACATCAAGTCTAGCATTGCCTACTGCTTTTGCAGAACTTCTGGAATTAAAATGATTAACAACTTCTTCTAGACTTTTGTATATTGTATTCTTGAAAATATCTTCACGAGAAAATTTAAAAGCGTCATCCCATAGATATTTGAGGACTTTCTCTGCAAATCTATAGTTAAGTAACTTTGCTGAAATGCGCTCTCTTTCCGGAAGATCTAGATTGTCTGCTTCTTCATGATATTCCAAGTCTGCAGCACGAACAAAATATGTACCGAGTCTCTTATCTTCAGATGATGTCATACGAATATTCTTTGTGACAATTTCATTATTTATAACTTCACAGAACCGTTGCCAAGTAACATCAGTGTCCAGGATAGTAGCTGTAGCATAATCATGCCCCTCAAATGTATTCTCTATCATACGCATATTCCAGCGACGTTGAAAAGCAGTATCAAGAGTAAATACATTCTGATCAGATGTATTCATTGTCCCAATAATAGACATATTAGAAGGTATCCGCACCTTGTGATTTGTATTACCATAAACAATCCTTGCAATATCTACGTTTGAGATTCCATATTCACTTGTGCCTTCTTCATTTCTATCTAACAACTGAAATACTTCACCGAAAATTGCCGGGGCATTACCTCTATTAATTTCTTCGATTACAAGGAAGAACATCTTATCTGGATGAGTATATGCTTTTTTCAGTAAGCTTGTAAACGGTCCTTCAGTAAACTTATAACTAACAATACCATCAGATACATTGGGAAGAATCTGACCAATAAAATCTGAGTATGTGTAGTCTGGATGAAATACGAGACGCTCCATTCTGCTTTCATCGTCACAGTATTCCTTATCAATCGTCCAGCTTTTACCAGAACCAGGAACACCATATAATAATGTATTTGTCCCGCCTCCTACACGCTCTATCTTGTCAAAATCTATAATTTCCTTTTTATCATTGTCTATAATAGGTTCATCATAATCCATATCGATATTATATATTTTTAAATTTCTCAGACGAGACTCATACTTACGAAGCACCTCAGGTGCAACAACTATATGTTTACCACCTGTTGTGTCACCATTCTCAGCCAAAAATCCCCATCGTACCAAAATCATAATCGGTTTGCAATCTACATATTTATTTGCTTCTTCACCGAGAGTAAGGCTACCACTACTTCTAAATTGCTTTAATTCAGATAATGAGTCTGTATAATTTCCACCTATATCTTCAAGTTTCCATAACAGATAGGCGAACTCTTTATAAGTTAAATATCCTAGATCCATACTGGCTCTAATAAAAAGTGCCGGTGGCTCTACATCAGAATTGCTTTCGGGACACCCGAAATTATTTCTACCAAACTTAGTAGTTTCAAGCGCATTCATTAAAACTGATTGAATTTTATCAGTATCCTCTGATTTTATTGCTATATACATCTCTTTGCCTGAATCCGTGATTCGTCTCATAGATTGAGTGTTGCTGATATTTTCCCACTCAGTAAATCCGAAATAAGATGTTATTTGCGCTTTCTTTGTATAGGAAGAAGAGTACTGGTCATCTCCTATCATATCCTTTAATCTTGCCTTATAGATGTCATTACTTAACCATCCATCTGCCTCATAATATATTTGTAGTACTGATTCTATTTCGTTTAACAAGGCACTATTTTTAGGCATTACTATCTTTCCCATATTGCTCTCCTCCTTATATTTGTACAAGTAAGGCTTTCATGATTTCTCGAACAAGTCGAGAAGGAATACCTTCGCCAATAACCTTACGTATAAAAGTTTCTTTCGCCCATTCTGGTATAGGCCAGTTCAATGGCAGCGACATTACAATTAGCAATTCGTATATTGTCAATACTCTAGCATCTGAGTAAATAACTTCTCCATTATCATTCTTGTATGGTCTACCTGGATGAACACAAGCCAAAGAGGAAATAACACCATTGTTTTGTGTTATTGTTCTACATGGCATATCCCACTTCAGACGCCTATAGTGATTATGATGTGCCTTTACAGGAGTTCCATCAGCCTTCTGTGGATAGAACTTTTCATTATAAATAGCCGATTTCCCAGAAGGTGTATGCATCATCCATTCAACCTGTTTCCAAGAATGCGTTGGCGGATAATGCCACTTTGATACAGCCAACGCTTTTATCCTTTTTTCTTCGTATTGAGGAAATCTAGTAAGTGTTTCTGTTAAACCTTCTCTTAAATACGGATCTAAAGGAGGCAAATCACCTATTGCTTCTTTTAACGTTATTTCTTGTTGTTTCTCTGGGAACTCCCATACATAAGGCTGATCTTTTCGTACTAAAAGAAATATGTTACGCTCCCTTAATTGTGGGACACCATAGTCTTTAGCCATCACAAGATCTTCTTTGTTAAAGTTATAATCATTACCTAATTCTGACTTGATGTACTCAGGGATTAAAACAATATTGTCTCCATATTGTATTTTAGTTGTAAGCTGTTTAGGTACATTTTCTAATAATACAAATTTTGGTTTTATGCGTTTAATTACATCAATAGCATATGAAATAAGCTGATTTCTTGGATCAAATTCTAATCTCAATCCCGCTTCACTCATACCTTGGCATGGAGGGGTGGCGATAATAAAATCCACGTTTTGCTTGATTGATTCCTTTACAATTGTATCTCGTATGGTATCGACAGTTATATCTCCACAAATCATGTTTGTGTTTTTATAGATTTCTTGGTAAAAACGGGCCCTATCAATATCTATCTCATTTGCCACACAAATATCTATCCCTAAATCTTCAAAATATGCTTCAGCAATACCTACATTGGCAAAAAGAGAAAGCCCTTTTAATTCTCCCATAAACAACCTCCTATAGTAATTTTTCAAAGACTTTTTTAACGAATAATGGAGGTATTCCTTCTCCGATAATCCTTCTTAAAAAGGCTTCCGAAGTATTTTCTGGCACAGGCCAATCCTGTGGAATGCTCATTATCTTCATAAGTTCATACAATGTTAATGCTCTTGCATCAGAATATATTTCTTCACCATTTTCATCAATGTATTCTTTTCTTCCAGGATGAACGTTGTCTTGAGAAGAAATCTTCCTATTATCCATAGTCACGGTATAGGCAGGTGTATCCCAGTTTTGACGCTTATATGTATTGCGAAAACCTTTTACTGCCTCTCCATTTTCTTTCACTGGATAATATTTAGAATTGTCAAACGCTGTCTTTCCAGTAGGTGTATGCTGCATTGCTACGACTTGACGTTTTACATGATGTGGTGGGTTGTGCCATTTAGAAATTTGTAATGCTCTCTCTTTACGCTCATAAAAATGTGGAAATATCTCCAAAAGCTCTTTTTCATCGATATCAGTAATATAGGGATCTAATTTGGGTAGATCTCCTATCGCATCTCTCATCGTCTTTACTGTTGCATCTCTTTGAGGGATAACCCATTCTTTCTTTTGACCTTTCCGTGTTATTAACACAATTGCACGTTCTCTTGATTGCGGAACGGAATAGTCTTTAGTATCTATAACATAATTATTGATTGTGTATTTGTTGCCTAGCTCTTTTTCCAAAAGATCAGGTATTAGAATTCCCTTGTCATCAACCATAATTTTAGTGTTAAAAAACATGGGCACATTTTCAATCAGTGCATATTTCGGCTCAATTGCCTTTATAGCATCAATAACTTGACAGACAAGTCTATTTCTTTCGTCATCTACAAGCTTTTGACCTACGGTACTCATCCCTTGGCAGGGTGGTGTAGCCATAATAACATTTACACCTTTGTCGATAGATTCACTGACAATTTTCTGAAATATTTCCTTGTTTGTAATATCGCCGCAAATCATATGAGTTTCAGGGTAAATCTTCGAATATAATATAGCTCGTCTTTCTATAAGTTCATTGGCTATAACAATATTAACTCCTATTTCTTTTAGGTAAGCTTCAGCAACCCCTATATTGGCGAATAGAGACAATACATTCATTCCGCTTCCAATTCTTTTGGGAAGTGCTTCATCGGAATTTATAAACTCAAAATATAACTTTACAGCTTTCTTTATTTGAGAACGGATATCGCCAGAGAGTTCTTGGTAGGCCTTAGTCTGCTCTAAACGGAATTGGTATACCGTATCATTGAACCAAGGAAGTATATGATCAGCTCTCTTAAATCTTGAAACATAGTTGCTAATAGTTCTGCTAGAATAATCTTTATTTTCTGTAAGCCACAGCTTAAAATTGCTTAAATCAATCATATTACATCCCCATTTCATCAAAAAGATAGTGTTTCCTAAGTATACCACATTTCCATTTTAGGCGTCAAGTATTTGACGCCTAATTTTGAATACTTTTTCAAACATTTGTTTGCTAATTGAATTTTTATAGTAATCTTGTCAACTCACCACGTTTTTGCCAGCAATCTTGTCAACTCACCACATCAATATCCATATCATCTTCTTAATCATCTAACCTGCCTATCTTGGACAAGTTCCCACAAAGAAAAATCCCGTGATTATCCTGCCGGCTTGAAACCAGATCTCAAATCACGGAATCCCTTTATTTATAAACTTTTTTATCCCTAAAACATCGTATTTACCTTAACCCTTGACATCAATACTACCGTCTCAACGTGGGGAGTGTGGGGAAACATATCCATACATTGTACCTTAGTGATTTTATAGCCCTTCTCTATAAATACTGGGAGATCATCAGCTAAGGAAGTTGGTTTGCAGGATACATAGATAAATCGTGGTGGATTAAAGTCTATGATTTTATGAATTGCCTTAGGATGAATGCCGACACGGGGAGGATCTAAAATAATTAAATCAGGCTTATCCTTTAGCTCATCCACCTTTTCAAAAACATCCCCAGCGATAAATTCACAATTGCTTAGGCCATTAAGGGAAGCATTTTCCTTGGCAGCTTCCACGGCCTCCTCAACAATCTCAATGCCAATAACTTTTTTAGCGACAGGAGCCATAATTTGAGCAATAGTTCCAGTACCACAATATAAGTCGAAAATAATCTGGTCATTAGTGGAACCAGCAAAATCCCTTACAATGGAATACAGCTTTTCTGCACCTAAGGAATTGGTTTGAAAGAATGAGAAGACTGAGATCTTAAAGCTTAAGCCCAGTATTTCTTCTGTAATAAAGTTTTGCCCATAAAGAATTCTAGTTTCATCGCTTTGAACAATATCTGCTAAACCATCGTTTATTGTGTGCAATATCCCCATTATTTTGCTTGATAGGGAAAGGGAGAGGAGTTCTTTAGTTAAATCCTCTAACTCCAATTCCTGCTGAGAGGTAGTAACTAAGTTTATTAATAATTGATCAGTTTTATGTGCCTTTCGAATCACTAGATGACGAAGACTGCCTGTATGTGTTATTTTATGATAGTGGGCAAGACCCTTATTTCTAAAATATTCTAAAACTAGAGTTAAAATTTTATTAAAGTCTTCATCAACTATTTGACAACCTGTAGTAGTTACTATTTCATAAAATTTCCCTTTCTGGTGCATACCAAGCTCAAGGGGCCCTCCTTTGATTTCGTCTCCAAAGGAGAATTCCATTTTATTTCGATATTGGTATTCTAAGGGACTTGGTTCAATCCCTAAAAATTCAAAACCCTTTATACCAGCATCATTTAATATTTTCTTTACTTGATTAGACTTTATTTCTAATTGGTGATGATAGGGTAGTGTTTGAGTGTTACAGCCACCACAGATGTCATAATGTTGGCACCTAGGTGGGATCTCAATCGGGGAGGGTTTTACTACCTCTATTATAGTCCCTTCAATTTTACTCTTTCTTTTCTTTTTGACCTTTATTTTTAATATTTGATCCCTAATTCCACCCTTTACTATTATTTTTTGATCATCTATATATCCAATTCCCTTATTGGGGAAAACAACATCTTCAATGGTAACTTCTAGGATATCATTTTTTTTAACCATAATTCCTCCTATATCATCATATATTTTTTTATCTTAAATTTTATCTTTTCCTATAATGAATGTAATAAACCTTATAAGAATATATGGTTGAAGAATAGGATGTTCTATAACTCTTTTTCTATAAAGTTTAAAATATCCTTTGCTTTTGGGGGACAACCCATTAAACTTTTTTCACAACCCTTAGTACAACTTCCTATACCCAGACCTTGAAATTCTTCACCTTTATAGCCTTGCCCAATATGAATTTTATTTTTCAGTAGATTTAATTTACCTTTTTCGTTAAGGCGTTCTAGAGCATGAATAAGGCTACCATAACATGCAGAACAAGCATCCTTTTCCTCAACATGTTTTGAAAGTTTTTCAATCTTTCTTGAGAATTTGATTTTACTGCTTAGGGTATCTTTATTTAGCTCGACAATGTTTGCTTTATTTAAGTCACTACTACCCACACCGATTTTATCGGATATTTCTATATAAGAAATATCATTTGCTTCATAGCCCATTAATTCGGCAACATAGGCATCAATCAGGACTGGGTCTACTCCGGCTATAATTCTATTCATTTGAACAGGGTTACCACCTTCTTCAAAATTCAAATCTCCCATTAGTCCATCCACAATAATTAAACCATTTTTTACAACCTTATTTAAGTAGGCAATTGGTTTATGTAGTCCCATAGTATGAAATTTTCTTTTCTCTGTATTTGGAATACAACCCTTTAGATTTTTTAGGGCACAGGTTATATAGGTTTGACAATGGCCCTTTAATACAGGCATATTAATTAGAAAATCAATATCCATTACTTTATCACATACATTTATTTTCATTCCATTGGCATCATATTCTTTATAGCTATCCTTTTGTAGATCATATAGGGGAACATTATATTGTTTTGAAATATCCTCATAGCCGCAAACCTTAAATGCAGAAGAAGTTCTATCTCCTACCCATGAACCTTCTAATATACTAATGTTATTAAATCCTTTAGACTGTAAATATTCGATAACAGCTGATACCATCTCAGGAGATGTAGTGGCACCTGAGCTTGATGGTTTTGCCAAAATCAGGTTAGGTTTTATACCTATCTTAGCTTTTTTGTCAATGCTTGCTTCAAGATTTAAACTAGATAATAGTTCTTTAATCATTTTTTTTGGCTTATTTCCATATATAACATGGATATCTTTATTATTCATTCAATATTTCCTCCTTTGGATAAAGATTATATTAAGGTTAATTATAGCATCTTTTTTGAAATTTTTTTAATAACTAAATATAAATTAGAAGGTAAGGCAAAGGATTTACTAAATAATCCTATTTAGGTGGGTAGACGGCGGGAGCGTGTTTATGTTCCTTTCTTGCTTCAGCCTGCAAGATGGTATTGTAAAATTATGTAAAATAGGATATGATAATAATATTTAAAAAGTAATTAATTTTTTTTATTTTGCGTTATATTCTATAAAAGCTAACGGGTTGGGAGTGATATTTATGAAGCTGCTGGAGGCAATAAAGCTACATACATTTCCCTGTGTCATCTCCATTGTTGGAGCAGGGGGTAAGTCCTCAACAATGATAGCCTTAGCAAAGGAACTTGCTGTCCAGGGTAAAAAGGTATTAGTGACCACAACCACACATATAAGTATAGAACAGGGAGAACGATTTCAAGCTCTCATTGTAGAAAATAACTATGAGAGGGCAAAGGAAAAAATTCAAGCTCACATAGATTACACTCATACCATTTGCCTTGTTTCCCATAGGGTAGCGGAGAATAAGTATAAGGGAATATCAAAGGAGTGGGTAGACAATCTTATCCTAGAGGGATATTTCGATGTCATCATTGTGGAGGCGGATGGTGCTAAGGGGAGATCCTTTAAGGCACCAGGAGAAGCGGAGCCGGTTATCCCCGGAAGCACTAATATAAATATACTTGTAATAGGTATGGATGCTATCTACAAACCCATAACAGAGGAATTCGTCCATCGACCTGAAATAATATTAAAATTATCCGGTTATCCAGAGGATAAGTGGGGAATTAAATTAACTGAGAGTATCATCAGCAGGGTGATTTTTCACAAGCAGGGATTGCTAAAGGGTATACATACCCAAGATGCCGTTTTTATCCTCATCAATAAGGTTGGTTTACAGAAGGAAGAACAAGTGGTAGTGCTAACCAAAGAGATACTAAGACAAGGAAAACAATATAAATATAGTGATTTAAAGGTATTAATAGGTGAGGTTCAAAATTCAAAAAACCCCGTTAGCATCCTCTTGGATGGGGAAAGTTATCTATCAGAGGAGGTATGATAATGAATAAAATGGTAGTTGTAAGAGGCGGAGGTGACATTGCTAGCGGAGTATCCTATCGTTTGTTAAGATCAGGGTTTCCTGTAGTCATTCTTGAAATATCAAAGCCTACCATGGTTCGAAGAACAGTTTCCTTTGCCCAGGCAGTTTATGATAGCAGTGTTATTATTGAAGGAATAAATTGCCAAAGGGTAAACAGGGTAGAGGAAGCCTTGGAGATTATAAATGAAAGGACAATCCCCTTGCTGATCGATCCAAAGGGAAAAAGCATAAAGCTTCTCAAACCCCATGTGGTAATAGACGGGATATTGGCAAAGAAAAATCTTGGAACCACTATAGATATGGCACCTATCGTGATTGGACTAGGTCCTGGATTTACTGCTGGTCAAGATGTTCATGCAGTGATTGAAACCCAAAGAGGGCATTATTTAGGCAGGGTGATTGATGAGGGGCATGCTATTTATAATACCGGTGTTCCCGGGGAGATTGGAGGATATTCAGTAGAACGGGTTCTAAGAGCTCCCTGTTCAGGAGTCTTTAAGCCCCATAGGAGAATTGGTGATTTAGTTCAAAGGGGTGATTTGATCGCCAGTGTTGACAAAAAGCCTTTATATGCCAGTATTTCCGGAGTACTTAGAGGGTTATTACAGGAGGATTTAGAGGTTACCCCTGGATATAAGGTGGGGGATATTGATCCAAGGGCAGAGGTAAAATATTGTTTTAGCATATCAGATAAAGCACTTTCCATTGGGGGTGGTGTTTTAGAGGCTATATTAAATAGAATGCAGGAGGATACATATGAACATTTATAGAGCTTTGAGTGAAACCACTAAGAGTAAAGAAAACATAATGATTACAATAATTACAGGCAGTAACATTGGTGAAAAACTGTTATTATCCGATGGCGAAAAGGTATTTATTAGTAATGAAGAAGTGGATTGGAATAGAATCATTAAAAAAATTCCCCAGGATAGAAAAAGCCGGGTGATTACTATAGAGGATAAGAGAATTTATATAGAGTTTATACATCAAAGCTATCAGGTGGTTATCTGCGGTGCAGGTCATATATCAATGACATTAATAAAAATGTGCAGAATGTTGGAATTACCTGTAACCGTCATAGACGATCGTTTAAGCTTTGCAAATAATGCAAAAGCTGCCGGGGCTGATAAGGTCATATGTGAACCCTTCGAAGAGGCGTTAGATAAAATCAAGGGGGATAAAAGTACCTTCTTTATTATTGTAACAAGAGGACATCGCTATGATCAGAATTGTTTGGAAAGGATCATAAAAAAGGATAATGCCTATATAGGCATGATAGGAAGCAGAGTCCGGGTTAGTAAGGTATTAAATTATTTGGAGAAGGAAAGGAATATTTCCAGAAGTGAGCTAGATAGAGTATATACACCCATCGGGTTAAAGATTAGTGCAGAAACCCCTAGTGAAATTGCCATCTCAATTATGGCACAGGTAATAGAGGTGAAAAATAAAGTGCTTGGTTCCAGTACCTTTAGTAATGAAGTACTCAGGGGTATTTTAGATGAAGGTCATGGGGATATGTCAAAGGCTTTAATCACCATTGTTTCAAGAAAGGGCTCAGCACCAAGGGAAATAGGGACAAAAATGATAGTACTTAAGGATGGTACCATGATTGGCACCATAGGTGGGGGATGCGTTGAGTCGGACATACGCCAAATGGCCTTGAGTTGTATGGAGCAGAATCAATATAAGCTAGAAAAGGTGGATATGACCGGCAGGGATGGGGAAGAAGATGGAATGGTTTGTGGCGGAATAATAGAACTATTCGTTGAACCTGTGGTTTAAATAGGGTAAAATACATATTAATAATTTTATAAAAAAATGGGAGGCATTGCCTCCCGTTTTTTAAGTTACTTCATATTTCCTGCCATTGTATTGGATTCATTCTTTAATTGCTGTACCTCATTGGCAGGTGCTTCCTTAATCTGATACCAGTTTTTTTGCTGCATTGCATTAAAAATTTCGTATTGCACTTGCTCCACATTTTTAAAATTTTCTTCTAGGGTATTTCTCAAATTAGTACAGGAGGATTCAGTCATACCGGTACTATAGGCATGGATAACCTGTTTTTCAGATGCTAAGAGATCATGCATTAATTCCTTTTCACTAAAGCTTGCTTGATGATTAGTCATAATAATCCCTCCATATGGTAGTTTTAATACTATTGGTGACTATCTAGATAATTTTTTAAGGATGTAAAATTTTGCTTGTGGATATCAGCTGTTCTATTACATACACCCTTTAAATTAGTATCATTACAATACTGTCCATATTGTCGGGCTTTCTTATTCATTAATGCTTCATATTCGATTTGATCCTTTAAAACCTTGAGATTATCAGAGGTAATCTTAGCATTGTTATTATTCATATTCATATTATTATTCATTCATAAATCCTCCTCCTTTTGATAAATTCCCATTACAATATTTATTATTACCTAATAAGATATTTATATAGGAAGAAAAATTTTGAAGAATTTTAAATTTAATTTTTTATTTGATAATGGCTTTTTTCATTAGTAAGTAACTAAGACCACCAAATAATATAAAGAAAATGGTGCAGGTTACCATTGAAAAATATGGATTAAAACCATTACTATAGCCCCATGCAAACATAAAAAACTTACCAATAGCTCTAGAGATTGCACCCCCTGTAAAATTTGTATCAATAATTGGAAGTACAATAACAAATAAAGCTGGAACTCCAATAGAGACTAAAAGTTTCAAAGCCTTATTCATGCGATAGTAAAGGATGGTTATAAAGTATCCCAACATAGCAATAAAAGCATAGGCAAAAATATACCATAAAAATCCTTCTATAATTAATTGAATATCAGTAGAATTTCCAAGATATCTTTGTCCGTAAGATTGGACATATGCTGACTCATATCTAGCTAGAGAGCTTGCAATAATACCATTTATACTATCAATAAAAGCCATAAGAATTGTAATTGGTACTATGCTTAGCACATAACTTTTAAATAATGTCCTTCTAGATAAACTATTTTGTAGAAACATTTGAAAGGTTTCTCTAAAGGAATTTAGCCCTGCAATGAAGAGAAATATCATAGATGCAGTTTCTACACCTCCAAGAGAACTATTTGATAAAGGACTTAAAAAAATAAAAGCAATTAAAATAATATATACTATAGAATAATAGATAATAAGGGATTTTTTTGCATCCATTAACTGATATTTTATACTACTTTTTAAATTCATATTCACAGCCTCCTATACATTAGTAAGCTGAATAAACAGCTTTTGTAAATCAAGTTTTGATATTTCTAAACCATGGGGAATACTATTCTGGGCTATTGAACCTAATATATAGGCTGTTTTCAAACCTCCCAGGGTATCTATGCCAATAACATTTTTATCTGAAATAAAATCGTCTATCGCAGAGGCATTTCCTGAAATAGTATAACCCTTTGATAATAGCTCTTGGCAGGATTCGTTTTTTATAATCTCACCTTTTTTAATAATAATAATATCCTCAATAACATTAGCGACCTCTTCTATTAAATGGGTAGATATTACAATAGTTTTAGGGTTTTGAGTGTAATTTTCCATTAATAATCTATAAAATAAATCCCTATGATTAGCATCTAATCCTAAAACAGGCTCATCAAGAAGGATATAGGGGACATTAACAGATAGAGCAATAATATTTTTAAAAATAGAACTATAACCAGTAGAAAGCTCCTTGACCTTTTTATTTGTATCAAGTGAAAATTTCTCGGTTAATTTATAAGCATAATCCATATCAAACAATGGATAAAAAACCTTACTCCATTTAAATACATCACGGATTTTCATATTTTCTGGATAGTAGTTTTTTTCGCTCATAAGATATATTTTAGAAAGGGCAGTGTCGGTTTCGTATGCCTTGATGTTGTCAATTAATACTTCTCCACTATCTGCAAATATCCTATTATTAATTATATTAAGAAGTGTAGTTTTTCCAGCACCATTTCTACCAAGTAGACCATAAATTTTATTTTCTTCAAAGGAAAGCGTTACATTATTTAAAGCAACAATATTTCCATATTTCTTTGATACATTTTTAATCTCAATTTTCCCCATATTCATCAAACCCTCTTTCAATAAGTTTTATCAATTGATCCTTAGAAAGCTCCAGTTTTATAGCTTCTTCAATCACGCTCCTAATATAATTTTTTGAAAACTGCTTTTGTCTATTTTTTTTTATTTTATCCATGGCGCCTGGGGATACAAATACTCCAATACCTCTCTTTTTATACACAATTCCATTATTAACAAGAAGGTTCATACCCTTTAATACTGTTGCAGGATTAATCTTGTATTTTATAGAAATTTCAGTTGTAGAGGGTATTTGTGTTTCTTCTAAGAAAGCACCAGTGAAGATTGCATCCTCAATCTCTTCAGCAATTTGAATATAAATAGGTTTTTCATTATTAAAATCTATCAACATATCACCATCCTATACTTATTCACCTAGTTACTTATGTAATTAAGTATATAAATAAATAACTTATTTGTCAATAAAAAAATAAAAATATATAAAAAATGAAACATTTTTTAAGCTTTTGCGTCTTATATATATAGAGGGATAAAAAAGGCGGTGATGACAATAAACCAAAAATTACAAAAATATATATGGCTTATAATTTTAATCTTTCTAATTATCTTTTTATGGATAGGATTTAAAAACAATATTTTTGAATATAACAAAGTCATCATTTTAGAAGATTATGAAACCCGTTATTATGATTAGCTATTAAATATCTCCAAATTATAACTTCATAATTTTATATTTGTAGTTAATAATAAAGGTAATCAGTTGATTACTTTTTTTATATTATAAGAAAGTTCTACTTTTTATAATATAAAATAAGGGGCTGTAGGGGAAGATCCCCTGCCGTATTAAGAAGGGTGCTCAGATGGCTGGTTTTGCCATCGCCAAAGGGAAACTAGGTTTCCCTATAAGCAGGCAGCCAATTTAGCTTGCTAAATTTCGCTAGATCGCTTAGTTGTTTCACCAGTGGAAGCAGCTTTGCTGCTTTTTTTATATAAAACACTAAATGGGTTGACAATATAAATTTTTCCAGGTATACTTTATATATACCCACCCAGGGTACAAAGGAGGATTTATAAATGCAATTAAATGTAAGTGAAAATGCTTTATCAGAACTAAATAAAATAATAGAAGAAAAAAAGGCTGATAAAAATATACGGATTTATATTGCAGGTGTAGGATGAGGCGGACCAACCTTTGGAATGGCTCTGGAAGAGCCAAAGGAAGATGATACAATAGAAACCGTAAAAGATATTAATTTTATCTTTGCACAGGATATGAAGGATAACTTCTCTACTATTAATGTTGAATATGGATCAGGGTTTTTAAGAAAAGGATTTACTATAACCAGTGATCGTGGCGGAGGGTCTTGCTAAAAAAATTAACATTAAAAGAAGCCACCCAGTGTGTATAAAAGCACACAGGGTGGTATTTTTATTGTTAAGAAAGAAGTGGAACTTTCCGATATAATAAAAAAAGGTGTAGTAGGTGAATAAAAATTATTGAAAGTCTTTGAAATGGGTACATTAAAAGTATAAAATAGTATTAAGGATAATAAAAAATAGGGGTGATGTTATTGTGAAAAAAATCTTGTATGGATTGACCGGAGCAATGACAGGGATATTAATGATTTTTGGATTGCTTTATATTAAAGAAAAAAATAATGAAAAGAGAATTGGTGGACAACTTGTGAAGGTTAATTATAGGTATTCAAAGGTCTTTGATGATTGATTATTGTTACTTCATATGATAATGCACATTCTAATCTAATAATAGATGATGATGAGTTTATAGAATACTTGAAAATTTTACATAGGTATAGCAGGCATTTTTATAATTAAATTTGAAATAATATAAGATGTAAGTATTCTAAAGGAAGGGAGTTTTGATATGGAGCATAGAATATCAAATACCAATCAACCTATTAATAGAGTAAAATGTGTTGTGGATAGCTGTCATTATTGGTCATCTGGTAATCATTGTACAGCACAGGAGATAGAAATACAGCCTCCGGGAGCTATGGATACTCAGATGACAGACTGTGCGACATTTATACCAGAAGAAAAGATGTAATTAAGTTTAAGTAAACAATGGGGACTGTACAATCAGTCCCTATAGTATTTGAAAAAATCACATATGCTTATCCCAAAGCTTTTGTAAATCCTGCTCAATAAAAATCTTAGATTGCTTTTTAAAGTAGTCTATTTTTTCTTTTTTGTCTAATAAAAAATCATCAACATATTTTTTGACTTTCCCATCTTCAAACTTTTCTAAGGGGCAGGGCAACTCGTCTAAATCCAAAATATAGTGTGACAAGTCATTTTTTACTAAAATATCTACAATTAAATCGGTATAATAAAGCGTATTTTCTTTTAGATACACATCCTTCACTATATTAAAATAATAACCAATGGAGTCCCCCGAGGGTGATATCCAATGGTATAGATTGTAGGGTCTGTCGAAATAGTAATAAGCAATGGTAAATGTTCCTATGGGAAGATTGAAATGTCTAGCATTGTAATTTTTAGAAATACGATATAGCAATACAATTTCTTGCTTTGATTTCTTAAGTAGTAAACATTCAACCCTGTCAATGGGACCATTATAGTGGGTTTTTTCTTCGATAATTTTCATTATTAAACCTCTTTTCATTCTAAATGTCTAGTGATGCCTATGTATCACATATTAAATCTCATTATATCAATAGAACATTCTTGAAAACAAGGTTTGTAACTTCTTAAAAATTTCTTAATAAAAGGTGAATAAATTAATAAATTTGTGGTAATATATATAAGAAGCTAAATGCAAATCACTTGCAAGAAGGTGAAAAAATGACGAAGATATTAGAAGTGAAGAATGTACATTTTAATTATGATGAACAATTAATTCTTAATAATGTATCCTTAGATGTCTACAAGGGTGATTACTTAGGTCTTATTGGCCCAAATGGGTCTGCAAAAAGCACCCTATTAAAATTAATTCTGGGGATTTTAAAGCCTTACAAGGGGACAATTCAAATTTTCGGTGAAGATATAGACAAATTTAAACAATGGGAAAAAATCGGATATGTATCCCAAAAGGCAGCCTCATTTAATAAAAGCTTTCCTGCCACAGTAGAGGAAATAGTAGGTGCAAACCTAATAGTGGCTAATAAAAAGAAGAAAAAATCTGATAATAAAAATGATTATACCATTGATAGGGTATTAGAAATTGTAAAAATGCTGGATTACAAAAATCGGTTGATAGGTAATTTATCAGGTGGGCAGCAACAGAGGATTTTTATTGCTAAGGCTCTAATAAGCGAACCTGAACTTTTATTATTAGATGAACCTACTGTTGGTGTAGATTTAGCCTCCCAGGAGCTTTTCTATGATATTATAGGAAAATTAAATAAAGAACTAAGTATGACAATTATTTTAGTTTCCCATGATATAGGAGTTATAACTGAAAAGGTAAATAGGGTGGCATGTATGGGAAATAAGAAATTATATACTGATTGTTCTGATTCTAATGTAGGCGTTCATGATTTTATAAAAAATATATATGGAGAGAAGATAAAGGTTATAGATCATCATCACGAATAGCAGGAGGTTTTTATGTTTGAGATATTAGAATATGGATTTATGCAAAGGGCACTATTAAGTGGCATTATTATATCTATTATTTGTCCTATGAGTGGTATGTTTTTAGTACTTAAAAGAATGTCAATGGTAGGGGATAGTCTATCCCATGTGGCTTTAGCTGGGGTTGCAGCCTCGTTTCTAACAGGTACATATCCGATGGTGGGATCTTTGATTTTTACTATTGGTGCAGCCTTAGGTATAGAAAAGTTACGAAAATCCTATGAAGAATACGCAGAAATATCAATAGCAATTATCCTATCCGGTGGAATTGGTTTAGCGGTTGTACTTATAAGCCTGGCAAGAAATATTAATATAGATCTGATGGGCTACCTATTTGGAAGTCTTACCACTATAATCCAAGAAGATATATATTTAATGATGATATTGGGAGTCTTTATTATTACCACCATCCTATACCTTTATAGACAATTATTTTACATAGCCTTCGATGAGGAAGGCGCAAGAATAGCAGGGGTTAAAGTTGAGAGAATTAATATTTTTTTTACTATATTAATAGCTTTAACTATTACTATTTCCATGAGGGTAGTAGGAATATTATTAGTATCGTCCTTGATGGTTATACCGGTAGCTGCAGCCATACAATTAGAAAAGTCCTTTAAAAAAACTATGATCTTTGCAATTATAATTGCATTTTTATCGGTAGTAGTTGGTATAATACTTTCATTTTATTTTGAGCTGGCACCTGGGGGAACCATTGTTTTGTTAAGTGTACTGCTATTAATGATTATATTATTATATAAATCTTATAAAAGAAAAAAACAAGTGGCTAAGATGAGGTGATCGATTGAATACACAAAAGAGTATTGAAAAAGCATTAAGGGAGCAAGGCTATAAGATTACAAAACAAAGGAAGTCCATTTTAGAAGTTTTTCTAAAGGAAAGAGATAATCTATTAAGTGCTCAGCAAATATATAATAGAGTGAAGGAAATATATCCAACAGTTGATTTCTCTACTGTTTATAGAAATATTGAATTGCTGGTAGATAGGGATATTATTCATAGGATTAATACCGGTAAATCCTATGGAAGCTATAAACTTAAGGAGCAAAAAGAACATCATCATCATATAATCTGTAAAGATTGTGGAAGAACAGAAGTTATCGATTTTTGTCCCTTTAAACAGATGGAAGAGCAATTAAAAGAAAGGCATTTTGTACCCACAGAACATAGCTTTGAAGTATTCGGATATTGTGCAAAGTGTAAATATAAAAGGGAATAATTACTGATAACCGATAACTGATAACTAAAATAGAGGAGGGTTTTATGAAAAGAAAAAATATTTTGATGGTAATTTTACTAATTGCCCTATCCTTAAATACTGCAGCTTGTTCAACAACGAAGGTAGATGAAGGAGAAAAGGACGAGATTATAGCCTATACAAGTGTATATCCTATTTATGATTTTACAAAAAAAATCGCAGGGGATAGGATTAAGGTTGAACTTTTAGTACCCCCTGGGGCAGAACCCCATGGATGGGAACCCAGTGCAAAGGTTATAGCTAAATTAGAACAATCCCAGGTGTTTTTATATAATGGTTTAGAATTAGATCCTTGGGCAGAAAGAATTGCAGCCTCCCTTTCAAAAGAGAACCTAATATCTATTGCAGTGGCAGAAATAGATACAATACAACCTATGACTTTTAATGAAGAGGAACAACATGGGGAAGAAGAATATGAAAAAGAACATAATCATGGAAGCTACGATCCCCATGTCTGGTTAGATCCTATTATTGCAGAGGAAATGGCAAGGGCAATCAAAGATACATTTATCGAAATAGATGGAAAGAATAGTGATTATTATGAAGAAAATTTTAATAACTTAAAACAGGAGCTGCAGGATTTAGACCGGGATTATAAAGAAGCACTATCCCAGGTCGAAAAAAAAGATTTTATAGTTTCCCATGCAGCATTTGGATATATGGCAAATAGATATGGTTTAAATCAAATAGCAATTTTAGGTTTGGCTCCCCAGGCTGAACCTAGTCCAGCAAAGCTGGTGGAATTAACATCTTTAGTTGGCGAATATGATATGCATACCATCTTTTATGAACAGCTTAGCAGTCCAAAGGCAGCAGATGTTCTTGCAAACGAAACAGGGGTTAAGGTAGAAGTATTAAATCCTATAGGTGGTCTAACCCAAGAGGAAATGGATAGAGGAGAAGATTATATATCCATTATGAGGGAGAATTTAGAAAAATTAGTGCAAGGATTGCAGTAGGGAACGAATATATGCGTTATGCAATAGGGTGACTTTGTAAAAGTTAAAATATCTTCAGCGCTTCCTCCGCAAATGTCGCCCTATTTTTTATATAGGTAAACCAGGTGATGAAAAAAAGGGCTCCATTAAGTCGTCAGCCAATGAAATATTTTAACTTTATGTAGGGATCGGCGCCCTCGCCGTTCCATAAGGATTTACCAGTCATTTGTAGGGATCGCATTGTATGCGTTCCTTTTTTTGTTTTATTTCCTTAATTTTGTACATACTAAGGTAAAACAATAGAAAGGAAGAAATAGGATGATAGGTGAAGAATTAGCACAAAAGATAATAGAAATGCTTTTAGAAAGAATGCGAGAAATAGAGAGTGTAAAAGCTCCTAATATGATACATGGGTTTGATCTTATGAAAATTGGAGCCATAGGAGAACGAGCTGAACACGGAGTTCCTGTAACAGAAATCTATGGAACCTCTACTAAATTTCCATATTTAGAGCAATTGCGTTTTGTTCCAGCAATGATTGCGAAAAAACCCTTTGATCCCTTAGAGGTAAATACTCAAACTAGAATTGGACCTAGAGCAAAGAAACCACTAAGATTACCTACTCCAATTATGGTCACGGCTATGGCTTATGGACTATCCATAAGTAAAAATGCAAAATTAGCCTGGGGGAAGGGTTCAGCATTGGCAGGTACAGCCTGTAACTCAGGAGATGCAGGTTTTTATGCACCAGAGAGGGAACAGGCAAAATATTATATTGTCCAATATAATAGAGCTGGATACGGTAATTCAGAGGAAGAATTAAAACAAGCAGATGCCATAGAGATACGTTTTGGACAAGCGACAATGGGTGCCTTAGGCGAAACCATTGAATCAACAGACATAGATGAAGAATTAGCTAAACACTTAAATTTAGAAAAGGATCAAAGTGCCATAAGACCTATTCTATATAAAGAAATGAAGGAAGGGAAAAAGCTAAAGGATATTGTAGAAAAGATAAAAAATATTAATGGTGATGTTCCCATTGGGGTTAAGATTGCAGCGGGTAATATAGAAAGGGATTTAGATGAGATTATTGAAGCTGAGTGTGACTTTGTCACTATTGATGGAGCCGGAGGGGGCACAGCAGGATCACCTAAGGTAACCATAGATAATTCAACCCTACCCTTAATTTTTGCTATTCCTAGAGCTTATAATTATCTAGTAAAAAAAGGTGTAAAGGAAAATATATCTATTATAGCAGTTGGCGGATTACGGGATAGTGGGGATTATACTAAAATACTTGCTCTGGGAGCAGATGCTGTTTATGCTGGACAATCTGCCCTGATTGCTATGGTGTATTCCCAGCTTCATAAGGTACCGGCAGGCACCTCTCCAGCTGAGATTTATTTAACCTGGGGAAAACATAATAAAAAATTTGACTGGGAGGCTGGAGCTAAGGAATTAGCAAATTATTTAAAGGCATCTACTACGGAAATGGCAATGTTGACAGGTTTAGTTGGGAAGAAAGATATTAAGGAAGTATCCTTAGAAGACCTAGTTTGCTTTAATACTGATATTAAAAATGCTATAGGAATTCCTCTAGCTTGGGAGGAATCAAAGTAGCTTAAAAAAAATTCATTGTACAAACTGACCCTAGCATATGATGTAATAAGTATTTATTATATCTATTCTAGGAGGGATATTATGGACCAAGTGTTTGATGTCTTTACCAGAGCAAGTATTTTTGTACCTGTATTGGTAGGGCTTGCTAAGGTGGCACAAATGATAATACTGCCAAAGAAGTGGACACCAATATGGAATATAGTTATAGGATTGGCTATCTCAATAGTATATGTATATCCACAGGATTTTAAAACAGCAATATTAGTTGGTTTAATGCTAGGACTTACTGCCTCAGGATTATATTCTGGAGTAAAAAATACCGCTCAGGCTGTTAGTAAGAAAAAATAAAATGACAGAGGGATTAATTAACAAATGGCAGTGGCAAATGATAAAAATAATTGTAAAACAATCTATAAAATACAACAATGAGGGATATATTATCAACCAAGAAATAGTTAAACTGATGAAAGATAATCCTAAGATAATAAAAAGCATATTAAAAAAGGGAAATAGAGCACAAAATCATTTAAAGATGGCAGTAAATCAATTTAATCAGGTTGTAGAGGAACAAGATGTTGATGAAAGCATTTATCGAATAATAGAATGTGAAAAGGAAATAACAGGTGCTATGGAATTTGTGGATATTGAGTTTAAAAAACTTCTCTTTAATTAAACAAAGTCAACCAAAAACTTCAGGATTTTTTCCTGAAGTTTTTGGTTGACTTTAAGAGCTTGTGTAATATAATAGACAAGGTGACAACAGTAGATATTATTGTATAAATTTATATAAAATTAGAGGATTTTGTAGGTCTTTATAGAATATTTTACTTAAATGATATATATTGTAAAATGCGGAGGTTGTTAATATGGCAATTAATAAATTAACACAAGAAATAATAGCACGAAAGGAGAAGTTATATAAGATGTTAGAACAAAACTCTAACATACAAACAGAAGATATAATAGAGTTTAGCCAAGAGTTAGATCAATTGATAAAGAATTATTATGTTCTAACTGGATTTTGCTCTGAGGAAAAAGTAAAATATAAGAATTTACGATAAAAAGCAACCTATCAACGGGATAGATTGCTTTTTTGCTTTACATTCTGCGTCGTAATACTATTTTTTCTAAATAGGTCACTCCCACATACATAAGAGCTGCAGCTGTAGCAAGTATAATAACACTGGTCATAACTGTATCTAATTGAAATACTTGACTTCCATATACGATAAGGTAACCAAGTCCTGCCTTTGAAACCAAGAATTCACCCATTATAACACCGATCCAGGATAAACCAACATTTATTCTTAGAGCATTCATTATGGTAGGAAAACTAGCCGGTAATACTACCTTTTTTAGAATCTGCTTTTTATTAGCACCAAAGGTTTCCAAGAGAGTTATTTTTTCCTTATCTACCTGCCTAAGGCCACTGTAAACTCCTATAATGGTGGTGAAAAGGGACACCAATAGTGCCATGGTTAAAATAGCAGAGTATCCAGCACCAAAGAACACTATAATTATTGGACCCAATGCAACCTTAGGCAAGCTGTTTAGTACAACCAAGTATGGGTCTAAAACCTTTGATAAAAAGATAGACCACCAAAGCAATATAGCTACCATGGTACCTAATAGGGTACCAGATATAAAACCTATTACTGTTTCGCTTACAGTAATACCTATATGCTTATAAAGGGAGCCATCCTGGTGAAGATTTATAAAGGTATCCCACATTCTACTTGGCTGGCTAGTTATAAAGGGGTCAATCAATCTTAAATTTGCTGCAATTTCCCATATAGTGAAAAATAAAATCAAAATTATTATCCGAGATGACCATATTAGTATTCGTTGTTTTTTGACATTTTGTAAAAATTTCTGATGTTCCTTTGAAAAGTTTTTATTATTTTGCACATTGTTTTTAGGAGACATGGACATCAAGCTCCTTCCATATTTCATTAAAATATTCTCTAAATTCAGGTGCTTCTCGCCTAATAATAGGAGTTTGTTTTGAACAGCATAGATCTATTTTGTGTATATTCTTCACAGTACCTGGTCGCTTACTTAATACAACCACACGATCTGCCATAGATATTGCTTCAGCTATATCATGGGTTACCATTATAGCAGTTCTTTTTTCCTTTTTAATGATAGACCCGATATCATCAGATACTGCCAATCGTGTTTGATAGTCTAGTGCAGAAAAGGGTTCATCCAACAATAAAATTTCTGGATCAACTGCAAGGGTACGAATTAATGCTGCTCTTTGACGCATTCCACCTGATAATTGATTAGGATAATGATCTTTAAAATCTCCCAAACCATAAATCTCAAGTAGTTTCTCTGTTTTTTCTATATTTTCTTTAGTTTTTTTATTCTGTATTTCTAAACCAAGTATTACATTTTGAAAAATAGTACGCCATTGAAACAAATGATCCTGTTGCAACATATAACCCATGGAAGGTCGTTCATTTATTACCTTTGTGGGATTATATATTATTTCTCCTTCAGAGGGTTTGATCAGACCAGCTAATGCCGATAGAATTGTTGATTTTCCACAACCACTAGGTCCTACTAAAACAACAAATTCTCCTTCATCTACTTTCAGTGAAAAGTTTTTCACTGCTAGGGTTTCCTCCTTTAGAGTGTGGAATATTTTAGATAGATTATTGATTTGAACAATAGGAGTAGTCATCATAATCCCTCCCTATTATTATCTGACTATTTAATAGCTTCTACCGACTTTTCAGCAAACTCAGTGGTAACTAATTCCTCATAGGGAGCTCTGGTTTCAAGAACCCCTGCTGCTTCAATAACATCCTGCATGTGTTCAAAGGATTCCTTAGTCATTATAGGATTTTTTGCCCAAGAATCTTGGTCCTTATATCGCTTAACAACTGTTATCAAATCTTCCATTTCCATATCAGGGAAGAACTCTGCGATTGCCTTTGCAATTTCTTCATAGCTACTCTTTTCTACCCAAAGCTGTCCCCTATATATGGCGTTGGTAAAGCTTTGGATAATCTCAGGATTTTCTTCTATAAAGCTCTTTGAAGCATTGTAAGCAGTATAGGCAATAATACCGCTTTCCTCACCAATAGATGCTACAACATGGCCAATGCCTTCTTTTTCCAAAGCAGTTGCAACTGGTTCAAATAGGGTAACATAGTCCCCTTGACCACCCTTAAAGGCACCTGCCATTACATCGAATTGAACACTAGTATCAATGTTTAAATCTTCAAATGGGTCAATACCATTTTTTCTCAGAACATGTTCAAAGGTCATTTCAGGCATTCCACCCTTACGCCCACCTATTACATCCTTTCCGATCAACTTATCAAATGTAAAGTTTGGATCGGGTTCACGCCCTACTAAGAAAGAACCATCCTTTTGTGTCAACTGTGCAAAGGTAATTGCATAGTCTTCTCTTCCCTCGTTATAAACATATACTGTTGATTCTGAACCGGAAAACCCGATGTCCACTTGCCCAGATAGCACTGCGGTCATAACCTTATCAGCACCTCCACCATTGGCAAGATCAATTTCCAGTCCCTCTTCTTCAAAGAAACCTAAGCTAATTGCTGCATATTGTGGTGCATAAAAAATCGAGTGAGTTACTTCACTCACACTTACCTTTGTTAATTCTTCCTCACTACTGCAACCAGCTACAAAAAATAAAACTAGCGCAAAAATAAGGACTGATACAACGAGTAATTTTGTCTTTTTCAAGATAAATACCCTCCTTTAAATTTTTACTATCATTATAGTATATGGTAACAGTGCGTTTTGGTGATTGGTGTACTTGACCAAAAGATGAACATTATATAAAATAATTAAAGAGTTAAAAAAAACTGATAGGAGATTTTGAAATGAAATATGAAATGGTACATACTTGTATTCGAGTTTTAGATTTAGACAAGTCAATTGAATTCTATAAAAAAGCACTAGGATTTAAAGAGGTTAGAAGAAAAGATGTAAAAGATGATTTTACCATAGTCTTTATGTCAGATGGAATTAGTAGTCATGGTTTAGAACTTACCTATAACTATGGAAAAGAAGAACCCTACGAGATAGGAAACGGTTATAGCCATTTAGCAGTAGTTGTAAGTGAACTAGAAAAATCCCACCAATGTCATAAAGAAATGGGATATAGCGTAACAGACCTTAAGGGTCTACCGGGTGATCCACCTAGATTTTATTTTATTAAGGATCCAGATGGTTACCTTATAGAGATTGTGCGAAAATAGAAAGCATATAGAAAAACTTTTCCATTTAATGGTGGAAGAGTTTTTTTATAAAATTGATATAGCAAGGTTTAAAAGATATCTTAAAGGAATTAAGAGAAATCACAAAGGACTATAATATCCCTTGCGATGTTTATACACTTGGAAAATAATATATTATTTCCAAGACTTAATGAATTAAAAGAGAATTAAAAATAATAAGTAAAGGGTCAAGGGAAAAAATCCTTGACCTATTATATTTTAAATTTCTAAATTTAACCATGAAAAAGAAAAGGGTTTAGGTTATATTAGTGGAATATATTATAAAGGAAAAAAGGTAGATTTATACATTTGGGGGGGAGTTAATATGAAAATAGCTTGTGTACAGCAAACTGCAAGGGATGTAAAGAATTATAAAGTAGCATGGAGCGATATTCTTTCATTAATTGATAATGCAGCTGAGAAGGACGCTGATATTATATTATTACCAGAGTGTTCGTATCCAGGCTATTACTTAGGATATGATATAGATAAAACCAATGAGGCAATGGAATATATTGAAGAAATAATCAAGGATATTTCATTGAAAGCAATTAAGCATAAAACATACATAGCAATAGGAATAGTTCTGAAAAAGAATAATGAATTTATTAATGGTGGACTTTTATTTAATCCCCTAGGAGAAATAATAATGACCTGTGGTAAATCCAATCTTTGGCATTTTGACCATAAATGGTTTAATCATGGCAAAGCTTTTAGTGTAGTAGAAACAGAAATAGGAAATCTATCAATGATGGTATGTGCAGATGGAAGAGCTCCAGAGATAGCGAGAATACTTGCCCTAAAGGGAGCGGACTTGATCTTAGATATGGCAAATCTGACTTCCTCAGGCAGTGATCCTTCTAAACTGACAAATCCTCAATATGAATATATGCTTCCAGCCAGAGCACTTGAAAATGGAGTATGGATAGCGATGGCAGATAAGGTAGGACTAGAGGCAAACAGTGTACTATATTCTGGAAAAAGCTGTGTTATAAATCCAGAGGGTGATATTATCGCTTCTGCATCTTCAGATAAGGAGGAAATAATTTATGCAGAAATAGATTTAGCAGCGACTAAAAAAGAACTTCCCAAAAGAAATCCAAGAGCTTATAAGCTTTTAACCCTTCCAACTAAAGACCTTCCAATATATAAAGATTTAACAGTAACAACAAATACTAAGGAGACAGAGGTATACTGTGCAGTAGCACAATTTGAATATGATTCTATGGAAGAATATATTGCAAAGGCAGTACACTTCACAAAAACATTAGAGGATCTAGATTGTAGAATAATTATGTTTCCCCAATTAGAAAGAGAAATGGATTTAATGCAATGCATACAAAAAATCACCTCATCCTTGTCTGATTCGAAAACAATAGTCGCATTAACAGGCTATTGTAAGGAAGAACAAAGAAAATATAAATCTACTATCATAACATCAAAGGAAATGATATTTGGAATATATGATAAAATACATAATATTGAAGAGGGAATAGAAGATGGGATAGAAGTTAATATAATAGATACTCCCTATTGTAAAATTGGAGTCATGCATGATCAAGAAGGACTAATACCTGAATTTACAAGATGTCTTATGCTAGGGGGAGCGGATATAGTACTATGGGCAGATAATAGCATTGATACAAAACCAGATATTATAACAAGAACAAGAGCAGCTGAAAATAAAATATATATACTGAGAACAAGCAGTAAGGATAAAGATGATTATGCTACAATAACTAGTCCAGAGGGCAGGACAATAGCATCCACCATAAGTGGAATAGATCAAAGTACATCAGCATTAATGGTAATTCCCCTATGTAAATCAAAAACCATAGTACCTGGGACCAATGTAGTATTAGACAGAATACCAGCACTGTATAATAAGCTGGTGAAATTAGAATTGTAGGGAAAAAGTAATAAATATCATATTAATATATTTGAAATTTTATGCATAATGTTATATTATATAATAAAATAGAATGTAATTCTGAATTATAGAACAATCCTGGGAGGTGTAATAATAAAATGGTAAACGAAAACGCAAATGACAAACAGAAACATCCTAAATATCCTGTGCAAACTCTAGGAAAGGCGCTGGATATTATTGAAATTCTATATGAGAATGGGACGGGTGAAGGATTAGGCATAACAGAACTAAGCCAAAGGTTAGGAATAGGTAAGAGTACCATACATAGAAGTTTAGATACCTTAGTTTCCTATGGATATGTAGAAAGAATTTCGGATTCGTCAAAATATTGTTTAGGATGGAGAATCTTTGAAATTGGGAATATTGTACCTAGACAAAGAAATCTATATAATTTTGATATTAACATCCTTCAAGACCTTTGCAATAAACATAAGGAAACCATAAATCTAGGGGTTAGAGTAGAAGGTGATGTCATTACCATTTCAAAAATTGAGCCTCCAATAACACTTATGGCAAATCTTCAGATTGGCGGTCGAGAAGCAGTACACGCTACTGCCATGGGAAAAGTTTTAATATCTGAACATACCAAAGAACAATTAATTGAAATAATAGGTGAGAAGAATTTTAAAAGCTATACGCCTAATACCATTACCTCAATAGATGCCCTTGTGGAAGAATTAGAAACCATTAGAAATCAAGGCTATAGCATTGATGATGAAGAGTTTTGCCTAGGTTTATTTTGTATTGCCATGCCTGTAAGAAACTATAAAAATGAGATTGTAGCTGCAGTTAGTGTAAGTGGACCATCAGTAAGATTAAACTTCAGTAAGGTCATGGAAATTAGAAAAGACCTAGAAGAGGCTACCTCAAAGCTTTCTACATATTTTGGTTGCAAGGCTGAGTAAGCTACATAAATTTTTAGGAGGCACTAAATGATTGGTGAAAAAGTCATTTTAAGGCTTAGGATGAATACTAGCAATACCCACTGTTATGAAGAAAAAGTCGCTCCAGCCACCTTATTAAAATATTTTGGTGATGTAAACACTGAGCTGGTCATTCGTTATGATGGGGATGAAGGGCTTTTCATAGTTTATGAAAGGGTAGACTTTTTAGCTCCTGTTTATATTGGGGACTATATAGAATACCATGGATGGATTGAAAAATGTGGCAATACCTCTAGAAGGTTAAAGCTAGAGGCATATAAAGTCATAGAGGGAAAAAAAGTTTTAGAGGAGCCGGTATTAGTTGCAAAGGCAAGTGGCATCATTGTCGTTCCTAAGGATAATCAAAGAGAAACCCAGGATCCAAAATTCAAATAGATGTAATCAAATCCCCACAATATAGCAATAATCTATATTGTTCATTATATCCACTTAGATACATTTTCCCAATAATAGAATGTAAATTTAAATACTAGAAAATTTTAAAAATAAAGAAGGAAAATCTAACATTATGTAGAATACAATATTTATAAAGCTAAATGGGATTTATTGTGAATAGAGTTAGAATTGTGTTCCTAAACACATACATAAAATGTAAAGGATTTCAATTAACTATAGGGGGGGATTAATGCGTAAATATACTATTGAAACATTAATAAAATTTAAAAATAATTTAAAATTTTAATTTATATTAAAAAGGAGGAAGAGTTAATATGGAATTTTTTAAATTTACAGAAGAACAAGAAATGCTAAGAAAGGCAGTAAGAGAGTTTGTAGAAAGTGAAATAGCACCTAAAGCTGCAGAGTGGGATGAAAAAGATTATTGTCCAGTAGAGCTTTTTCCTATCATGGGTGAATTAGGTATATGCGGAATTTTTGTACCTGAGGAATATGGTGGAACAGGTCTGGGCCATGTGGAAAGGGCGATTTGTTTAGAGGAAATTTCCCGTCATTCAGCAGGCTTAGGTATTGCTTTAATGACTCACCATTTAGGTATGGCACCAATTCTTGATCATGGTACTGAAGAGCAAAAGAGAAAGTACCTACCAGATCTATGTGCCGGGACTAAAATTTGCGGACTTTCTGTAACTGAACCAGGTGGAGGTTCCGACTTTATGGGGCAAAAAGCAACAGGTGAATTTATCGATGGTAAGTGGGTACTTAATGGTCGAAAATGCTTTATCACTAACTCCCATACAGCCGATATAGATACTTGGGTAGTTCGTACTGGAACAAATGAGAAAGGTAGACCAGAATTTAGTGCCTTTATTATAGAAAAAGGTACACCAGGACATTCACCAGGAAGAAAAGAGAACAAGCTAGGTCTAAGAGGTTCTACCACCGGTGATATAAATTGTGTTGATGTTAAACTTGACCCAGAGCAAATGTTAGGAAAAGAAGGGAAAGCAGCTAGAGTTGGTATGGCAGCAATCGGCGAAGTAGGTCGAGCTGGTATGGCTGCTATTTGTGTAGGTATACTTAAAGGATGTGTAGAGGAATCGGTAAGATTTGCTAATGAACGTATTGTTTACGGTAAGCCTATTGCAAAATTACAAGCTATTCAATTAGATATTGGCGATATTAGAGTAGAATATGAAGCTGCAAGCCTATTAACTTACAGAGCGGCTAGCATGAAAGATGCAGGAAAACCAACTACAACTGAATTCGCAATGGCAAAATATTTTGCGACCGAAGCTGCTGTCAGGGCTTCTAAAAAGGTAATGGATACTATGGGTGGTTATGGAATTATCAATGAATTTCCAGTAGGCCGATTCCTAAGAGATGCATTAGCTTCAATACCATCTGGTGCAACTTCCCATATTCAAAAGATTATCATTGCTGCAGATACATTAAAAAATATGTAAGATTACTAAAACATATATATATGTAAGAAAGAGGGTGCAATATGGATTTAAAAATAGTGGTTTGTCTTAAACCTATACCGGATCCCGAATATTACAATCAAATAACTATTGATCCAGAAACTAAAAGGGTAAATCGACAGGGTATACCTACAGTAATTAGTCCCATAGATAAACATGCCGTTGAAGAGGCTTTAAAGATCAAAGAGCAACAGGGAGGAAAGGTTATCATTGTGAGTATGGCACCACCTGATGCTAAAGAAACCATACAAGAAGCACTAGCTATGGGTGCAGATGAAGCCTATCTTCTAAGTGATAGAAAATTTGGAGGTGCAGATACCTTAGCTACTTCCTATGTTTTAGCCCAAGGTATAAAAAAACTTGGGGAAGTTGACTTAGTTTTAACCGCAACAGAAAGTGGCGACGGAGCCACCGCTCAAATTTCATCTCAAATAGGAGAATGGTTAGAGTTTTCTCATCTTTGGGGTGTTATGGAGTGTAAAGTAAATAGTGTAGAAGATGTCTATATAAAGACTAAGATAGAAAATGGTTATATGGATTGGAAGGGGAAACTTCCAATGGTTATGGCTGTTACCCGAGAAATTAATAAGCCTAGATATACAAGTATTATGGGAGTTATGAAGGCTAAAAAGAAACCATTTACAGTATGGAGTTTTGATGATTTAGAGCTAGATGAAACCTATATTGGGCTTAAGGGTTCACCAACCCAGGCAGGAGGAGTATTCTCTCCAGATATGAATAGAAAAGGTGAAATGATTAAAGGAAATACTGAAGAGGTAGTTAATTTAATAATAGAAAAATTAAGATCCAATGGCATAAGTGTAGGGGGTGTTGAGTAATGAGTAAAGATATTTGGGTTCATATAGAACATATAGAAGGTAAGATCGCTAATGTTTCCTTAGAACTTTTAAGTGAAGCCCATAGATTACAAGCTCAAAGACCTACTCCCGGTAAAGTAGTAGCTGTACTCATTGGGTCTCAAGTAGAACCACTAATACAAACCCTTGAAGAGTATGGGGCAGAACAAATCTATGTAGCAGATAAAGAAAACCTAGAGCTTTATCAACCCCAGTACTATGCAAATATCTATGAAAAACTTATTAAGGAAAAGGATCCAGATATATTACTAGTCGGCTCCACTGCCATAGGTAGTCAATTGGCTCCAACCATAGCCTTAAAGGTAAAAACAGGAGTTGCAGCCCATAGTATTGAATTAAGAATGTCTGAAAAAGACCAGTTGGTATCTGTAGTACCAGCCTTTGGAGGGAAAGTTTTGGGAGATATTTTATGTCCAAATCATCGTCCACAAATGGCTAGTATTAAGGCTGGTATCTTAGATAAGCCAGAGAAAAAGCAGGTTAAGGCAGAAGTACTAAATGTAGATTTATCCTTCTTAGATGAAGTGAAAACTGACTTAATACCCTTAAACATTAAAAGGGAGGAACCAAAAGGTGTGCCCCTAGAAGAAGCAGAGATTGTTATCTGTGGTGGCTGGGGTATCGGAGATCAAGAAACTTGGGAACTCTTAAATAAAATAGCCGAAAAATTAGGTGGCGCTGTAGCTTCTACCCGTCCACCGGTTGATGAAGGCTGGGCCCCAGGTGAACATATAATGATTGGTACTAGTGGTAAAAGTGTTCGCCCCAAAGTATACCTTGGTTTTGGAATTTCAGGGGCTACACATCATGTCTGCGGTATGAAGGATGCAGGTGTGATTATCAATATTAATAAAGATGAAAATGCTGAAATTTTTAATGTATCAGATTTTGGAGCAGTTGGTGATGTTAAAAAAATACTACCATTGCTAGAAGATGCCTTACAAAGTTAGTTTATAATATAATAAATTAAATTCCGATACATTATTTATAAAAGAATAAATAGTGCTAATATAAATAATGTATCGGGAATATTATAGTTCAGAAAGCTATATTGTGAAATCGTTGTCAAAATATATACTATATGATATAATGCCGGTATAAAGAACTATATTCTAATTAATAGAATAACATGGTTTCAGTATATTCTATAAGGTTTTAAACAAATATTGGAGTCGATAGAATATAAAAAGGTTTACTTGTCAAAGTTGAATATTCCCTATTTAGCTGACATTAGTAAATATTTTTTTATGATTAAATCGTTCTAATATAATAAATATCGTTCCATGTAAGAGAAAGATATAATACTAGGCAAAATTGAAAGGTGGGGAAAACATGAATCGAGTAGACATTAACGCTGAATATTGTAAGGAATGTGGATATTGTGTTAATTTTTGTCCAAAGAATGTCTTAAAAATAGGCGAGAAAATTAACAAAAAGGGATATTATGCCCCAGTGGTTGATAAACCAGATGCATGTATAGGTTGTGGTATTTGTGCAAAAGTATGTCCGGATGCAGTAATAGAAGTATATAAAGATGTAGAGGAGGCTTAAGATATGGGTGAGAAAGTATTTATGCAGGGTAATCAAGCGTTAGCAGAATCTGCTATTCGTGCAGGATGTAAATTCTTTGCAGGTTATCCAATTACACCTTCAAGTGAAATCCCTGAATACTATTCAGCAAAAGCAAATGAATACCCAGAGGAAGAAATTATTTTTGTTCAGGGCGAAACAGAGGTAGCAGTATTTAACATGGTGGCTGGTGCAGCTGCTACTGGAACAAGAGCTATGACAGCAACAGCCGGACCGGGTTTTAGCTTAGGACAAGAGGCGATGTCATTTATGGCGGCAGCAGATATTCCATCTGTTATCGTTAATGTTATGAGGCCAGGTCCCGCAGACGGAGAAATTCTAGCTTCTCAAGGAGACTATTTCCAAGCTGTAAAGGGCGGAGGTCACGGAGATTATAATAATTTAGTTCTAGCACCTTATTCAGTACAAGAAATGTGTGAATTAATACAAGATGCTTTTGAACTAGCTGAAAAATATAGAAATCCTGTTGTTCTACTTACAGACGCACTATTAGGTAAGATGAGAGAGTCTGTGGTTTTACCAGAGAGAAAAGAGCAAAATATTGATTTGAGTTGGGCGCTTAGAGGAGCAGAAGGAAGAGAGCATAATGTAATTACCACCTGTGGTGATGGAGCAGATCAATGGGAAGCATATAACCTAAGATTGCAAGAAAAGTTTAATAATATAAAGAAAAACGAAGAAAAATGGGAGAGCTATAACACCGAAGATGCAGATATTATACTTGTAGCCTATGGAAGTATGGCGAGAATTACTATCTCTGCAATGAATATGGCTAGAGAATTAGGGCTTAAAGTAGGTATGATTAGACCTATATCTTTATGGCCTTTCCCTGAAAAAGCCTTTGCAGGTCTAGAGGATAAGGAATTCTTAGTAACAGAATTAAGTGCAGGTCAAATGGTAGAGGATGTAAAACTTACTGTACCTGATAAGGAAAAGGTTCATTTTTACGGACGACTTGGTGGTAAAATTCCTACCCCAAAAGAAGTGCTACAACAGATTCAAAAAATGGGGGTGAAGTAATTGAAGACTGTATATAAAAAACCAGAAGTATTCACAGATGCCCATACAACTTATTGTGGGGGATGTGGACATGGAATAGTAAATAAAATTATAGCTGAACTAGTGGATGAAATGGAATTGCGAGAAAAGGGTATTTTAGTATGGCCTATTGGCTGTTCTGTATATGCAGATAAATATTATAAGATGGATGCTGTATGTGCTCTTCATGGTCGAGCACCAGCAATAGCTACTGGTATTAAAAGAGCCTTGCCTGATAAATTTGTTATGGTTTATCAAGGTGATGGAGATATGGTATCAGAGGGTATGGCAGAAATTATGCATGCTGCAATAAGAGCTGAAAAATTCAGTGTAATCTTTATTAACAACGCTATTTATGGAATGACAGGTGGACAGATGGCTCCAACTACACTACTAGGTCAAAAAACTACTACATCACCTTATGGTCGTGATATTCCTACTAGTGGTCATCCTGTAAATATGGCAGAAATAATGGGTAATATGCCGGGAGTATGCTACAGCCATAGAGTGGCAGTAAACACTCCAGGAAGAATTACACAAACTAAAAAAGCAATTAAAAAGGCATTTCAACTTCAACTAGAGGGCAAGGGGCTATCCTTTGTAGAGGTCCTTTCACCATGTCCTACAGGCTGGAAAATGAAACCAGTAAATGCTTTAAAGTGGATAGACACTACTATGACAGAGATTTATCCATTAGGAATATTTAAAGACATGGAAGGAGGAGAGGAATAATGAAACAAGAAATGCTTTTCTCCGGAATCGGTGGTCAGGGAATTATGATGCTAGGAGAAATACTTTGTAATGTAGCAGGGGATGCTGGATATAATGTAACCTTTGCCCCTTTCTATGGACAAGAAAAAAGAGGTGGAAGAACGATGTGTCATGTAGTTATTGCTGACACAATGGAATCACCAATTATATCTGAAGCAAAAGTTATGCTTGTAATGGATGAAAAATCCTTAAATGATTTTGAAGATTTAGTTGCACCATATGAAGGTGTGTTGTTAATCAATAGTTCTATGATCGATAAAGAGCCTACAAGAAATGATATTAATGTGAAGAATTATCCATTTTATGATATAGCAACTGATATTGGAAACTCTAAGGGAGCAAATATGGTAGCGTTAGGTGCATTAATGAGATATATACCTTTTATTTCTAAGGATGCAGTTATAGAAGAGGTGAAAAAAGCCTTTTCAGCTAAACCACAATTTATTGAGTCGAATATAAAAGCCTTTGAAGCAGGATATAACTATCAAATACTTCAAGAGGCATAGTATCAGCAAATCTTACTTAAAACATTTAAGTCTGTTTAATATGGTTACAATCTCGTTAAGAGATAAAAAAATAATACTTAAATAATAAGGAGGTAATAAGAATGGTTGGTGAAAAAGTAGTTTTACGCGTTAGGATGTCAGCAGGGGATGCTCATTATGCTGGAGATTTAGTAAACGGATCAAGAATCTTAGATTTCTGGGGAGATGTCGGAACAGAACTTTCTATTAGATTACATGGAGACGAGAGCTTATTCTTAGGTTATGAAGAAGTGAAATTTACAGCCCCTGTATATGCTGGAGACTTTATGGAATATGTAGGATGGATCGAAAAAGCTGGGAACTCATCCTTAACTTGTAAATTCGAAGCATACAAATACATTAGTCTTGTTAGAGATCCTGAACTTGCTTTATCAGCTGCTGATGTACTAGAAGAACCAGTACTTTGTGGAACTGCTACCGGTACACTTGTAGTAAAAAAAGCATTACAAAGAGGACCTCAAGATCCTAAATATCAAAAATAATAACCCTATAAAAGAATAGAATGAATAAAATTGCCGCCCATATGGACGGCAATTTTATTTTCTAAGGGTTGCGAGTTTTGTACTAATGGACTCTCCCATCCATATCCACTGGAGAATATGACTACCCCATAGAAAAAGCAGTAGTGATTTTATAAATAAAACAGACTAAGTCAGATGAAGTGATATTTGTAGTGTTTTCGGATAGAGACTATGAGTTGTATAAAGGGAAATTAGTAGGTGAAGTATAGAGGAACTAATTATATTATATTAGGCATAATATACATTCTAAAATTTATTGATGATAGAAGAAACATATGGTAAAGTAATAGTTAAGGAGTATATGGTAAATACAAGAAATCTTAAATTGTTATTATAAAAATATTTGCTTTAAGTCATAATAACCCTTATAACCCCTATATTAATCGGGTTATAACCCTATGTTATTAGATGAAAAATGCATAAATTATAGAGCTATCATGCTGGGATTTAAAGAAATTAGCACAGTCAAAAAAACCACACAACCATTCATACTATTAGATTTGACCATTTATGACTGTTCCAAAGCATAATCCACTAAAACAAGGATTAAAACATGTTTTGAGTTTGCTTAAATCTTCCAGCATATTTGTTCCAAAGCATAATCCACTAAAACAAGGATTAAAACAATTAAAATATATAGACTGTAGACCAGTAAGGGAAAGTTCCAAAGCATAATCCACTAAAACAAGGATTAAAACATTCTGCTCTTTGCTTTACTAAATGTGCTCTATTTGTTCCAAAGCATAATCCACTAAAACAAGGATTAAAACACACTTCTAATGCAAGAACCAAAGATGGAAAGCGTGTTCCAAAGCATAATCCACTAAAACAAGGATTAAAACTCTATCTTATATATCAGGGGTAATAAACCTAAATCAGTTCCAAAGCATAATCCACTAAAACAAGGATTAAAACATAAGACATACCTTCGCCACACATAAAATGAATAGTGTTCCAAAGCATAATCCACTAAAACAAGGATTAAAACTTGAAAGATTACAAAATGGAAGTTATTGAACAAAATAGTTCCAAAGCATAATCCACTAAAACAAGGATTAAAACCGATATATATAAAGTAATAGATAAATCTATACTAGTTCCAAAGCATAATCCACTAAAACAAGGATTAAAACTTCAATATGTCTTTGTCTTCTTCTTTGTCAAAATTGTTCCAAAGCATAATCCACTAAAACAAGGATTAAAACACTTTGCTATAGATTTATTGCCCCTACATATATCAGTTCCAAAGCATAATCCACTAAAACAAGGATTAAAACTCAAATTTTCTTTTAACACCTATGGTTCCAGTTGCTGTTCCAAAGCATAATCCACTAAAACAAGGATTAAAACTTTACATTACTTCTTTTTATTATACCCAAAATCCTTCTTGTTCCAAAGCATAATCCACTAAAACAAGGATTAAAACTCATGGAGGTGAATAGGTTTGAAATATTGCGTAATTGTTCCAAAGCATAATCCACTAAAACAAGGATTAAAACTCAAACACTTAAATCAACTCCTGTCATAATGCTTAGTTCCAAAGCATAATCCACTAAAACAAGGATTAAAACAATTTTCTATTTCGTCACTAACTTCTTCTAACCTTGTTCCAAAGCATAATCCACTAAAACAAGGATTAAAACTGTCCAACCCTTACATTTTACCTGCAATGCTACCCTGTTCCAAAGCATAATCCACTAAAACAAGGATTAAAACATAATTTTGGTTTGATCAAATAAACCCGATGCACTTGTTCCAAAGCATAATCCACTAAAACAAGGATTAAAACTCTGCCTTTTCTCTAATCATTGCATTTTTAGGATAGTTCCAAAGCATAATCCACTAAAACAAGGATTAAAACTGAAATAATAGTAGAAGTACACATAGACAATAGAGAAGTTCCAAAGCATAATCCACTAAAACAAGGATTAAAACCTAGATGTATTCCAAAAAAGTCTACCCAAGGAACGGGGTTCCAAAGCATAATCCACTAAAACAAGGATTAAAACTATAACCGACAAAATTCTATAGCCGACAGATGTTTAGTTCCAAAGCATAATCCACTAAAACAAGGATTAAAACTTCCTTATTAAAAGATTACACTAATTACACTAAAAGTTCCAAAGCATAATCCACTAAAACAAGGATTAAAACTTATAATTCTTTAACAGCAGAGGCTAAGGATTTTTGTTCCAAAGCATAATCCACTAAAACAAGGATTAAAACAAAACCAGGGGGTGGGTATTAAAGAAATTAATTAAAGTTCCAAAGCATAATCCACTAAAACAAGGATTAAAACTCCATTGAACGATTAATTATAGACACCGCCTATCTAGTTCCAAAGCATAATCCACTAAAACAAGGATTAAAACTTGACCTATCAACTTGCGAGTAACAAAAATCAACATGTTCCAAAGCATAATCCACTAAAACAAGGATTAAAACATGCTCCAGGTATTACTTCTGAATTAGGAAAAGAGTTCCAAAGCATAATCCACTAAAACAAGGATTAAAACACAATTCTTGAATATTTTTTCATGTGTAGCCCTCCAGTTCCAAAGCATAATCCACTAAAACAAGGATTAAAACTATACCACGGTAGCCTTGCCCCAGAATTACCATGTAGTTCCAAAGCATAATCCACTAAAACAAGGATTAAAACCAAATAATGAAGAGCTTATGCAATCATTACCAGAATTGTTCCAAAGCATAATCCACTAAAACAAGGATTAAAACATGACCAAAATCTATGAAAGACTAGACCGAGAAAAGTTCCAAAGCATAATCCACTAAAACAAGGATTAAAACTCTCTCTTACATCTTCCTTAAGATCAGAACTAATATGTTCCAAAGCATAATCCACTAAAACAAGGATTAAAACTTATACCTTGCAATATCAATTACTCCTGCTTTTTGGGTTCCAAAGCATAATCCACTAAAACAAGGATTAAAACCAAAAATAAAATCTGGTAAAGTAGAAAACAGGATAAGTTCCAAAGCATAATCCACTAAAACAAGGATTAAAACTTATTTGACCCACTACTTAATAGCACCCAGGAAATAGTTCCAAAGCATAATCCACTAAAACAAGGATTAAAACAAATAGATTCTACAAAATTAGGTGCTTGGGATCTGGGTTCCAAAGCATAATCCACTAAAACAAGGATTAAAACCAAAAGAAGTTGATCCCACTGATATTAATGATATTGTTCCAAAGCATAATCCACTAAAACAAGGATTAAAACTGGAACATGGAAATAAATGAAAAAGCAAAAAAACAAGTTCCAAAGCATAATCCACTAAAACAAGGATTAAAACCATATAAAACAACACGAGTTACTGGAAAAGGACAGAGTTCCAAAGCATAATCCACTAAAACAAGGATTAAAACTGAAGTCTATCCAATTCATCTTTGAGTTTATTTTTTGTTCCAAAGCATAATCCACTAAAACAAGGATTAAAACTCTTTGCAATTCATTTTCTATCCACCTCTACTCTTGTTCCAAAGCATAATCCACTAAAACAAGGATTAAAACAAAATCACCCAAGACCTATTTAGCCAACCGCTCACAGTTCCAAAGCATAATCCACTAAAACAAGGATTAAAACTAGTAGGTTTAGATGGTACAATACTTTTAAGAGCTAGTTCCAAAGCATAATCCACTAAAACAAGGATTAAAACATTCTACCATATTAAATAATATAGAAGGATTAATTGGTTCCAAAGCATAATCCACTAAAACAAGGATTAAAACATCAAGAGGATGTACTACATTGTTTTCCCTTTGGGTTCCAAAGCATAATCCACTAAAACAAGGATTAAAACCCTTCTGGCGTAGGGGTAATGGCACAAATAGAAAATGGTTCCAAAGCATAATCCACTAAAACAAGGATTAAAACGATAGTACTATAAAGAGGATGAATAAGGCTTTTAAGTTCCAAAGCATAATCCACTAAAACAAGGATTAAAACTAAATATAAAGGTCCTGGGGGCATCAGCAGAAAAGGTTCCAAAGCATAATCCACTAAAACAAGGATTAAAACAAATATTTTTTCTATCCCTGAATACTATCTATAAAAAGTTCCAAAGCATAATCCACTAAAACAAGGATTAAAACAAAAGTCAGAGTATCAGGAGAAGATTAATAGCCTAAGTTCCAAAGCATAATCCACTAAAACAAGGATTAAAATACTTACCATGTCCGCAACAACATCCCATTGTATGAAGTTCCAAAGCATAATCCACTAAAACAAGGATTAAAACTGGTAAAGATCTATCAGCTGTTTAGTCTCCTCTTCAGGTTCCAAAGCATAATCCACTAAAACAAGGATTAAAACCCGATTTCGGACGACTTTCCCTATACTCTATATAGAGTTCCAAAGCATAATCCACTAAAACAAGGATTAAAACACAAATTATAAAGATATAGGTAATAAAGAATTAACATCATATTTTTTCTTTAAGAAAATATGTTCAAGAAGACATTTTAATCTCATGGGCGAATTAGATGCAAATGGGTGATGTTGGGTGATGTACAGAGCAGATTAGATATTAGTGTTTTTCGTGGCCAATTAGGATGTTTTCAGGTGTTAAAGGTTTGTAAGTTGTATTGATGTCAGATGAATTATTATTATAAATTAATTCAAACTTACTCATTTGATATAGCATGACATTCAAGATTAGGTTGATTAATGATGTTTAGGGAGGCTATTCAATAACCGATCCCACTGGGATTACTTGTCGCAGATTCAAAGTATTATCAAATATTGTCCGCAATAAAATCATTAAAACAAAAACTGAACTCTTTATAAGAGATCAGTTTTTTTTTATATGAAATTGTAATAATAACGAAAAATATAGATTATTTTTTTATTTCTTGAAATATTTAAAGGGAAAAACAATATTAATGTTGAAAAAGTAGTATATGTAAAATTTTTCAAAATAAAAAATGAAAGGAGGGTAAAAATGATAGGGTATATACGAAATATTGGTCAGTATTATCAGAAAGAAAATTCTGAGGAAACGCCAATCAATGGAATGATAAAAACTATAAATTCAGAGGATATAAAATATATACTATTAATAAATGTTAAAGTAGATGAGATAACTATTCAAACTAAAGAATTTTATAAAGATATCGTCTATGAAGCATTATTTTATCAGTCTGGTAATGCAGTTTTAGGCGGAGGCATTAGATTAGATTACTATCAAGAAAAAAATAAAGATGACCCAAGTAAAAAGGATTTTAGTAAAGGTCGTAGGAAATTAGAAAAGATTTGTAAGTTCTGTGAAATTGAAGATAGATATGAAGAAGTAAAGGAATGTATAGAGAATTATTTAAAAGACAATGACAATAAAACCTTTGCTGTAATTAAAATCCAAGGGAAGATGCCTCAAGAACTCTATTCGAGTAAGTTTTTAGAAAGAATGTATAAAACAACCTATAATAAAGTTTCAGATAAAGGAAAATGTCATATTTGTGGTAATGAAGGTAAAGTGTATAATACAACAACTTTTAAATTCTATACCAATGATAAAGGGATATATAAGAACATCAATGAGAAGGATAATTCTGGATTTATAGTTGATGAAGATTGTTTGAATAGTATAATAGTTGGGAAAAGTTATATAAACCAGTATCTTTCAACCTATTGGGGACTAATAGGTGAAAAAGTAATGTTTTTACCACATCATTATAGCGAAGATGCTGCATCCATTTTTGAAGGGGTATCCTTAAATAAAGAAGGACAAGAAATAAATTTTATTAATACCATTAGACTTAATGAAGAAGATTTTTTAGATATTGTAGGAAAGACTAACACTATTACAGATATTATTTTTTATCAAGATGATACAAAATTTTTTAATATAAACTACCATATTCAAAGTATTATGCCTACACGCTTTTCCTATATTAGCAATCTTATGAAAAAATACTCACTAAACCTTATTTCCATTATTATAAATACTACTGCCACTAAAATATCCCATGATAATATTGAAACCACAAAAAAAGAAAAAATGCGAATTATTGATTCGATTTTTACAGGTAAAAGAATAAATCGGAATCTATTTTTCAAGAGAGTAACTGATGTTTTTAAATTCTACTATCTACGAGAAGAACATAAAAAGTTTAAAAGTATTAACACCATTAACAAGATATATAATTTTCTATGCCAATGCGGCTGTTTAGAAGGGGAGTGGGATGTATTGAAAAAAGACTATGAGAACTATCAAGAGTTTTTTGATGTTAATCAATCATACTTTGATCTCAATGAGAAAAAAGCTTGGTTTATTTTAGGCATGTCTTATAATACTACAATTTATTATATGAAGAGAAGAGGAGAAAACAATGAAGGAGAATTAGATAAAACTTCATTGGAAAAGAACTTTTTCTTTGCAAGAAAATTTGATTTTAATGATTTTATATATTTTGCAAATTTAATTGAAGATAAGATGATTAAGTATAAGATAGATAAGTTATTCTTAAAGAAAATGTTATGTGAAGCTAAAGAATTAATGGCAAATAGACAAAACAAACTATCTATTGATGAGGCAAAATATATATTTTTTTGGGGTCTAGATTCGTATTTTGGAAAAAACGAGAAAGTTCAGAATATAAGTATTGGAGAAAATATAGAAGAGGAGGTATTATAAATGGCAAAAACAAGAGAATTTGTATTGTTTTCGGATTGTACTATGGCAAATCCAAATGGTGATATGATTAATGAAAATCGACCAAGACAAGATGAGAGAACAGGAAGATTAGAAATGTCAGATGTACGAATAAAAAGATATATTAGAGATGAAATGTTAAATAGAGATATGAAGGTATATGTAAAACCAGTTAGAAATGATAAAGGTAAGTTTATTAATGCAGCAGGAGTAGCAGCTAGAATAGTTAAAGAAGAAAATATAAAAGATACTGAACTTGAAAAAAAGCTAAGAGAGGAATATCTAGATGTAAAATTATTTGGAGCAGTTGTTACAAAACCAAAGTTTAATATAACTGGACCTCTTCAAGTGATGTGGAGTAGAAGTATGCATGAAGCTGAAGTTAAATTTGCCCAAGGAACATCGGTGTTTACCTCAAAGGCAGAAGCAGATCAAGGAACTATATGGTCAAAATACTATACACCCTATGCCTTATTTAAAACCTATATGGTATTTAATGATAATACTGCAACAGTACAAAAAATAAAAGTAAGTGAAGAAGAAATAGAGATATTTAAAGAGCTATTGTTAAATGGGATTAAGAATTATAGGAGCACATCTAAAAATCAAATGCCTAGATTATTAGTAGAAGTTATTTATAAAAACAACTATATGGATGGAGAATTAGACTATATTGATGTGAAGGGTAATGTATCAGATTTAGAGATTAGGGATATAAAGGATTTTACCTTTGACCTAACACCCCTAGAAAACTTTTATAAATTAAAATCCTCAATTATTTCCGAGATAAAAATATACAAACATCCAAAGGTAAATTTAATTGGCAGTCATGAATCCTTTACACAATATGAAATATAACAAGAGGTGGTGAGATGAAAACATTAGTTTTTACCGCTAAAGGTCAGTATGCACGATTTAGATGTCCCCATACGACAACATCTGCTCTTACTTTTCTTACAATTCATCCTATAGCTGTAAAAGGTATGATTGGGGCGATAATGGGTATAGAATATGAGCGTCTATTTGATTATACTAAAGACATGAAAGTTGCTATAGAAGTATTAAACCCAGTATACACAGATACACAATCCTTTAATCTTATTGCACAGAGCAATAATAATGGAGCAGCCAATTTTCAATCCAGGATACAATTTCTTAGGGATGTATATTATCGAATATATATTCAAGATAATAAGGTAGATACAATCACAAACATATTACAAAGCGGAGAGTTTGGCTTTACACCATATCTTGGCTGCAGTGAACATATAGCTAAAATAGAATTTGAAGAAATAATCCAAGGAGAAGAAATACAGGGTAATTTTGTTAATACTATTATTCCTAAGAATTATATAAATATAGAAGAGTGTGATGATATTAAACTATATTCAGATAGGATACCCGTAAAGAACAAAGAAGATAGGGAATATACTCAATACAGTTATATTGCCTTTTCTTCCAATAATCCCTTACCTATAATGGCCTCAGAACTAATCAGAGTTGGTGAAAAGAATGTATTTTTCCTTTAGATTGAAATCCCATAATAGTAATGAACAAAAATCTGAAGATGGTCAATTATTAATTGATCATCTTCAAAAAGTAAGTAAAATTACAGAAAAGATAAGCGATAGTCATGGTATAGAAGGAGAATTAAAGGAGATTATTAAAGTCATTTCTATGTGTCATGATTTTGGAAAGGCAAGTCAATATTTTCAAAGATATTTAAAGGGGGAATATAATGGACAATATAAAAACCATGGTGAGATTTCAGCATATTTTGCCTATTACCTATTGCCAGAGAAGTGGAAGTTAACAGGATTTTTATGTATAAAAAAACACCATGGGAACTTGGAACCAAACATTAACTTTTTTGATTATAAAAGCGAATACATTCAAGAAATTACTAGATCCATAGAAGAAAACAAAGTTGAACTAGAGCATATATATAATAAGAACATTGATGAGTTTTTTAAACTGATAAAATCAGAAAAATTCCTAAAAAGTCCGCGGATGGCATATAGGAAAAAAATGAATAGGTTTAGCATAGAAGATTATGTTAAACTAAACTATTTATGGTCATTATTACTAACAGCGGATAAATCCCAATTAATAAATGATGGAGCTTATCAAAACACAACAAATATAAGATTAAAATATGTCGAAAATTTCAAAGAAAAAGTAAGGAAAGAATTGATAAAAAAAGAACCAGCTATAGAAAAAACTAGTTTGTTTAATATTAGGAATGAGATCTATAAGGAAGCCATAGAAAATATTAAATATATCGATATAAATAAAGATAAAATATTTTCAATAAATGTACCCACAGGAACAGGAAAAACACTAACAGCCTATGGTGCAGCCTTTAAATTACTAGAAAAAATCTATACCAAAAGCAAAGGTAAAATTTGTCCTAGCATCATATACACCCTGCCCTTTACCAGCGTAATTGACCAAAACTATAATGTACTTGAGGATATATTAAATACAAATGAAATAGAAAATCATACCAATATTATTCTAAAGCACCACTCAATGACTGAATTAGAGTATAGTTTTAAAGAAAAGAATTTGGATGAAGCTAGGGAATATAAAAACTATGATGCACGGTTTTGTGTGGAAAATTGGCAAAGCACTATTATTACCACCACATTTGTACAATTATTCAATACCATATTTAAGGCTGGGAAAAATTCAATAATAAACAGATTTCATAAATTGGCAGGATCAATTATTATACTAGACGAAGTACAAGCTATACCACCTAAATATTTTACGATAATTGAAAAGATATTCAATATATTATGTAATGAATTTAATTGCTATGTAATTACATTAACTGCTACTAAACCTTTATTTTTAGAGGGAAAGGAATTAATTAATAATAATGAAAGGTATTTTAAACAATTAGATCGAATAGAAATACATAATAATATTTCAGAAACCATTGACTTAGATAAATTCTGCAAGATCATAAGTATTGATATAGAGAAAAATGTTAATAAAAGTTTTTTAATAGTCTTAAATACGATAAAGTCTTCTCAAGAGGTACTTCTTTATTTAAAAAAAATGTCTATAATTAAAAAAGGAAAAAGAAAACTTTTCTATTTATCTACAGAAATACATCCAGCGAAACGACTAGAAGTTATTAAAAAAATAAAAGAAGATAACCACAATAAGTATATTTTAGTATCCACACAACTTATAGAAGCAGGAGTAGATATTGACTTTGATATAGTATATAGGGACTTTTCTCCTATAGATTCTATTAATCAAACAGCCGGTAGAGCAAATAGGAATGCTATTGGGGGTAAAGGTCTGATTAAGTTATATTCTATTGAAAATGTAGTTCATAACAATAAAAAATTTGCTCGATATATATATCCAGATACATTATTAAATGCTACAGAGAAGATTTTAAAATATAGAAAAGTAATAAAGGAAGATGAAATATATGATATAAATCAACAATACTTTAAAGAAGTTGATGAAATAAGAAATGATGATACTACTAAGGAAGTAGAAAAGTCAATAAATAGGATAGAATTTAAAAAATTACAGGAACTTTTTAAATTAATAGAAGACAATTATCAAAAAGAGGATATTATTATCAATTTTAATGAAGAATCACAACAAGCAATAGACACCATTATCAATAAAGAAGGTGATTATTTAGAAATATTAAATGCTTGGCGTAGATTAAATAAATATAAGGTAAGTATAAATAAAAAAGATTTAGATAAGATAAATTATTTACCCGTTATGGGAATGAATATCTTAAATAAGGGAGACTATGATGAAGAAATAGGCATTATAAGAAAATCATATGAAATATTTTAGGGGAGATTTTAAAATGGATATAGAATATACTTTAATTAAATTTAAAAACATCGATTTAAAACCAAGAGATGCTACTAAGCTAAGAGGTTTTTTCTCTAATAAGTATATAGATCAAGAAATAGTACATAATCACAATGGGGATAAATATATATACAATTATCCTAAGGTGCAATATAAATCTATTAAAAAACAACCTATTGTCTGCGGGATAGGTGAAGGAGCAAACATAGCACTTAAAATGTCCTTTGAAACCGATAAACTTATAATAGGAAATAGAGAATTATCAGCTATGCAAAAATCAATGGTTAAAGAACAAAGAGAATTAGGAATAATATCTGACTATAAGGAGTATAAGTTCTTTACGCCATGGTTAGCGCTAAATCAAAAAAATATAGCACAATATAATACGGCAAATTCAATAGAAAGAGAAAGTATGCTCAAAAGAATATTAATTGGTAATATTCTTTCTATGTCAAAGGGGTTAGGATATACAGTGACAAGTGAAATTTATGCTTGGATAAATCTAGAAGAAAGAATAATAAAATTTAAAGGAATGGAAATGAAGTCATTTATAGGTACATTTAAAACAAATTTTTTAATACCTGACTATTTAGGGTTAGGAAAATCAGTATCCCGGGGATTTGGAACAATAATAAGCAAGGAGAGGTAAAAATGAAACTTATCATTAATAGTCCTGGAACATACTTATGTAAAAGAGGTGATTGCTTTCAGCTACAAAAAGTAGATAAAAAACAAGACTATTCCGCTCGAAAGATAGAGCAGATACTAATTACAACAAGAGCAGCAATGTCTACTGATGCTATAGAATTAGCAATAGAAAATAATATAGACATAATTTTTTTAAAATCTACAGGACAACCATTTGGTAGAGTTTGGCATTCAAAGCTTGGAAGTATAAGTACTATTCGAAGAAAGCAGCTTTATCTACAGGAACAAACATATGGTTTAGTATTAGTCAAGGAATGGATACTTCAAAAAATAAACAATCAAATAGAACACTTAAATAAATTAGGGATGAACAGAAGAGATGCAAAAAGAAAAGCATCAATACAGGATGGGATTCAAAAATTAAAAATACAAATACAAAATATAAAACAAATCAAAAAGGATTGTACAGTTGATGATGTGAGAAATAAACTCCAAGGATACGAAGGAACAGCCAGTAGAATATATTTTACAATATTAAATGAATTAATACCTGACCAATATAAATTTAATGGTAGAAGTAAGAATCCAGCAAAAGATCCTTTCAACAGCATGTTGAACTATTCTTATGGAATTTTATATTCAAATGTTGAAAAGGCATGCATTATTGCCGGATTAGATCCCTATATTGGTATTATGCATACAGATAACTATAATAAAAAAGCTCTTGTTTTTGATTTGGTAGAAATGTATAGAGGTTATATGGATGAAATAATATTTAAAATGTTTGCCAAAAGAACGGTAAAAACAGAACATTTTGATATTATTGGTGATGATGGTTATTATTTAAATCAAGAAGGGAAGAAAGTATTAATTTCAGAATATAATAAAGAGATGGAAAAGAAGATTAGGTATAAAGGAAGGAGTATAGAACTCCAGAATATTATTCAATTTGACTGTCATAATATAGCCAATAGAATTCTTAAGGAGGCTTAATATGTTAGTATGGGTGATATATGATATAACTAAAGATAAACCAAGAGGGAAAATAGCAAAACATTGTAAAAATATAGGATTATATAGGGTGCAGAAAAGTGTATTCTTAGGAGAGGTAGAAGAAAATCTAGTAGATGAGCTAAAAATATTTGTTGAAGATATAATAGATATAGAGAAAGACTCGGTTTATATATTCCCTATGAGTAAGGGGGAACTAAAAAAAGCTGGATTGTTAGGACAGGCCTTTGATAAGGAGCTGGTAAGTGATGAACTTATCTCAAACTTTTTTTAATGAGAATCAATATTTCATAACACCTTCAGAAATTATCGAATTTTTATATTGTAATAGATTTATATATTTTATGAAGTGTTTAGGAATTAAACAATATGAGGAAAAGAGGTATAAGGTTCAGAAGGGAAGAAACATTCATGAGAAAAGATTAAAAGAAAATAAAGACTATTTAAGAAAAAGAATAGGAGTTATTGGAAAAGAAGTAGATGTATCTCTGGTTTCAAATAAATATAAAGTAAGAGGAAAGGTAGATGAAGTTCTTACATTAAATGATAATACTATGTCTCCCCTTGATTATAAGTTTGCAAAATTTGATGAAAAAATATATATAACCTATAGGTCTCAAATCCTATTATACTCATTGATGATAGAAGAAACATATGATAAAGTAGTAAATAAAGGGTATATAATATATTGTAGAGATGGCTATGAAATAAAAGAAATCTTAATCACTGAAAAAGATAAAAAGGAGATTAAAGAAATTATAAAAAAATTTATATTAGTAACAGAAGGATATTATCCAAAACCTACTAATGATAAAAGAAAATGTCTAGATTGTTGTTATAAAAATATTTGCATAAAGTGATAAAACTCATTGTAATCTAGTTATAACAAGGGTTACAACCCCCTGTTCCTAGGTGAAAAAAGCATAAATTATAGTGCTTTTAGGCTGGATTTTAAAGAAAATGGTACAGTCAAAAAAACTCCATAACCATTGTCATTGTTAAGTTTGGACATTTAGGACTGCTCCAAAGCATAATCCACTAAAACAAGGATTAAAAC